>JBDHYI010000001.1:0-247571 GCA_039811265.1 Chitinophagaceae bacterium
AATACAATATTTTCAATTACAACACACTAATATTCAGTCGATTAGTTTTTCTAAAAATCAGGGGTGGACAAGTCAGGAGGATAATATGATTGGATACGGAACGAAACAAGTACCAATCTTAAAGGATTTGAAAAGGATATTCATGATAATATTTTTACTTTCCGCATCCAATATAAATTTTAAACCCAGATTTTGTCAGGTACTTATAATATTTTCAACACTAAATGTCCCAAATTTATTTTTTTCTTTCGAACAAACATCTTCAAATTTAGTGATTTTAGGCCTTTGCTCCACCCAAATCACTTCTCAAAAATTTACAACACACTGTATTAATATGTTATATAAATAGGGCTAAAAAAGTGATAAAGTCAGGAAAAAATCAAAAACAAATCACTAAATTTGGAATGAATAATGATGATTTTGGTTTTATTACTAAAATATTATTTATATAAATTTATTTTCATTAGATAAGTATATATTTATGACAGAAACCAAACTAACTAATAAATATGAAAAACAATAATTTTATTTT
Organism: Chitinophagaceae bacterium; assembly: GCA_039811265.1. Taxonomy (GTDB): domain Bacteria; phylum Bacteroidota; class Bacteroidia; order Chitinophagales; family Chitinophagaceae; genus OLB11. The sequence continues at coordinate 533 of JBDHYI010000001.1, forward strand.
TTTAATTTTATTTATTCTAAATCCCTTCTTGATAAGAAGTCAAGTGGTCAAAAAAAATAGTAAGAATTACAAACAAGCTTCATTATCGGTTAATACAAAGAAACAAATTATTATTCCTCCATCCGATACCACTTTTAAAACCATTTTATTACCTGCAGAATTTTCAGATGACCTTGTTAAGATTTCTGATGTGGGCATTAAATTTATTGGCATTGATGGACAAAACAATATCTATGCTTATAAATGTTGTATTGGGGGTAAATACAACGAATTTGGCAAATTTAATGGAACAAAATGGGAATGGTTTGCTGATATTTATGATAAATTTATTAATCGTATCGAAATAGATGATAAGGATAATGTTTATGCTTTTGCCAGCGAACTTTCAAATAGGTTCAACTTCAGCATTTATAAGCTGAATTTAAATGGGTGGGAATTGATTTCTCCAGAAAAGAATAATTACTTAAATAATTATTCTTTTCTGGGTAATGATAGTAATATATACTCAGCTTATCAAGGTGGAAACACTTTCACATTATATAAGTTGACAAATGGAGAGTGGGATAAGGGGAATATCCCATCATTAGAAATAAATGAACATTACAGAAAAATTATAGTTGATAAAACAGGAAAAATATATTTGTTGGGTGCTAAATGCAAAAACTGTAGCGATTATTCAACCTTTATCTGGGATGGTTTTCTTTGGAAAGAATTAAAGGATACAATTAACCCTGCTTTTTTCGGTTGCGATAAGAACAATCAAGTCTATTTAGGCAAAGTAGATAAATATAGAAATGTGTCATTTATTAAATTGTTAGATACCACATGGATTGAAATGGAAACACCCATTATGCGTCTTTCAACCTATGATTTAGAATATAATGTATTTATCACGAAAGGCGAACTCTTTTGCCGCCAAAGAGAACATTACAATGCTGCGCAATATGCAGATAATTTTACTGAAAACACTCTATTTAATTACATAGAAAATGAATGGAAACAAGTAGCAAGTTATAATGATTACGAAAAATATGGATATATGTTCGAATTTTTATTTTATTTGGACAACAGCTTATATTTATCTAAATACAATGGGGAAAACAGTGAACTATTTCGTGTTACAAAAAAGAAAGTAATTGATGAACGACCAGTTATACAGAAAATTTATTCAATTCCTATAGACAAAAGCAATAAATTGACCGAAAAAGAAAAAATTGCTTGGAAAAAATATAGAATATTAAACCAAGACGGAAAGCTTGGAATTTTTGATGCGAATGGGAATTTGTTCATTTATCCTGTGTTTGATAAAATTACTGCAGTTTATAATACAGATACGATATACGATAATGATCCGCCTGAAATTATTTTTACGTGTACGCAAGACAACACTGAGATGAAAGTAATATTAAAGAATAATAATCCTACAAGACTAAGATGTTTTGGAGAAAAAGTAGAGGATTGCAAAAAATGTAAAGGGAAAGGGGTTATGCCAGATCACTTTGAAAGTGTGGAAACGAAAGGTGATTGGGTTGATGAAAAACAATCTTCTACTACTGTACCTAAATACGAAAACGTATGGAGTACAGCTTGTAACTGCTATGTTTCAAAAATCACGAATGTTACCACTCTTGTTACTACGCCTGGTTATCGAAAGCCCAGTACTTACAAAAATGTTACTATACCAGGCGGAATATGTCAGGAATGCAAAGGCAAGAAGAAAATTAAAACAGTCACTTATTATAGGTTTAATTACTTGAAAAAAAAGTATGAGGAAGAATTAGTGGTCAAATAAAATCTAATGAAATTTTCTTAATAAAATAGTTGCCACCTGCTTTGTAGCTGGTGACACGTCTTGAAATAGGTTTGTTTTAAAAATATATTTCAAGACACCCCATCTCAACAACCGCATCAAACAACCTTCAATACCAGAATATTTTTTCTCAGGTGATAGGCTTTATGAAAAAAACGTATGGGCAATTTTAAAAAGAAAATTTACCAAAATATTCCATCATTCATTAGAGAAAGTAAGCAATTTTATTAAAAATACCATAAAAGAAATAACAGCACAAAAGATTAAAAGTATCTGTTGATTAGAGTATGTATTTGCAGTCTTAAAATGGACTATATAATATTTCCATTTGTTATAATATGCAACCCTATTTTAAGACAATACATAAATTTAATATTTCCTGCTGAGATAAAAGCGAGAGAGCCTCTTGAAACTCAAGAGGCCCTCTCGCTTAAAAAAAATATTTTTTATCCTTGTTGGTAAAATGGAAGTTTAACGACTACCGCTTTCAGTAAACGATCTCTTACCTCAATAAAAATTTCAGAGCCGATAGCTGCAAATTCTTTTTTTACATACCCCATTCCTATGGCTTTTCCCAAACTGGGGCTTTGTGTTCCGCTTGTTACATATCCTAATTCAGTACCATCTTGCGATTTTATTTTGTAATGATGTCGGGGTATTCCTTTATCTATCATTTCGAATCCTATTAATTTTTTTTCAACACCTTCCGTTTTTTGTTTTTCTAAAGCAGCTCTGTTTGTAAAGTCTTTAGTGAATTTAGTTATCCACCCTAAACCGGCTTCAATGGGGCTTGTAGTATCATCAATATCATTACCATATAAGCAAAATCCCATTTCTAAACGTAAAGTATCTCTACAGCCTAATCCGCAAGGTTTTATATTAAATTCAGCACCGGCTTCCATTACTTTATTCCATAATATTTCGCCAACACCATCTTTGTCTTCATAATAAATTTCAACACCACCTGCACCTGTATAACCCGTAGCACTTACAAGTACGTTTTCAATACCGGCAAATGTTCCTTTTAAAAAGGTATAATATTTCAAATTGACCAAATCCATATCGGTCAGCCCTTGCATAGCATTGACGGCGTTAGGCCCTTGAACAGCCAATAAACCTGTTTTGTCTGAAATATTGTGCATTTCTACATTTTGCGTATTGTTTTTTACAAGCCAATTCCAATCTTTCTCAATATTGGAAGCATTAACAACAAGCATATACACATTATTTTCTTCAATACAATAAACTAACAAATCGTCAATAATACCTCCGGTTTCATTTGGGAAACAAGAATATTGTATTTTCCCATTGCTTAATTTGGAAGCATCATTGCTGGTTGTGCGTTGAATTAAATCTAAAGCACCTTCTCCTTTTAGGATAAATTCTCCCATGTGACTTACATCAAAAACACCAACGCTATTGCGTACAGCTGCATGTTCATCGTTAATACCTGAATAGGAAATAGGCATATTATATCCGGCAAATTCAGCCATTTTTGCACCTAAGCCAATGTGAATGTTTGTAAAGGGTGTGTTTTTCATTTTAATTTTTTTGCAAAAATATGCTTAAAAAGCATTTTACCTATAATTTTTAAAATTTAGTAAAATAAGGATATATTATATTTGCAAACTTTCAATTAAAAAATCATAAGTCAATATAAAAAATGTTAAGAATTTTTCTGTCGGTGTGGTGTTTGATGCTTACACTCACGTCATTTGCATGGAAAGTGGCACCATCTAATAGTCCTACACCTATTGAAAAAATAAAATCAGATGTGAAAGAACTTTGTAGTCCACGTTATGAAGGTCGACTTTCCGGGACAAACGGGGAATCGCTCAGTGCTAATTTTATTGAAAGAAGGTTTAAATCTATCGGCATTAATGGTTATAAAAATAAATACCAATGGGCTTATAATTTTAAAGGAGGAATGACTATTGGTAAAGATGCTTATTTTAAAATAGCCAATAAATCAATCAGTATTGGGCAGGATGTTATTTTTTTACCTTATGCAAACGGCAATAAATTAAATGGATTGGCAATGCCAAAAGTGTATGAGCCTAACAATGTTTGGTTGGTTCCTATCAGTACGCTTAATGTCAATTCTACCAATTCTCCTCAAAAATTATTATATGAATTTGCAACAAAATGTGTTGGACAAGAAGCGTCATCTATTATATTTTTAAATGATATGGATAATACGCAGGACTTGAATATGCAAAACATAGAAAATTATACTCCTATATCCATACCGGTTGCTTTTTTAAACTATAAAGCATATAAAGAACATATATTGCCAAACTTGAAAAAAGATTGGATAGATATTGATGCTACTTTGGGATATGAAAATACGAGCGGAGTATCTAATAATGTTATTGCTTGTATAGATAATAAAGCGCCGTTTTATGTAGTCGTAGCAGCTCATTATGACCATTTAGGTAATATGGGAGTATTATATCCCGGAGCCAATGATAATGCGAGTGGTGTAGCAGCTTTGTTGTCACTTGCAGAACAAGTGAAATTTTATGGACTGAAAAGATTTAATTATGTTTTTGTTGCTTTTTCAGGTAATGAATTTGATTTTCAAGGAGTAAAAGGATTTTTACAACAAAATGAATTTTTACTGAATAATATTACTTGCTACATTAATTTGGATATGGTAGGACGAATAGATGATAAAAAACAATTATTTCTTACCGGAGTGGGCACTTCTCCTTTTTGGGGTACTATCATACAAAGAGCTAATACAAGTTTTTCTTTACAAATTGATTCATGTGGAAAAAGCTATAATGATATAAGTTTGTTTTATGAAAAAAATATACCTGTTTTAAATATTAGTTCAGGATATAATCAAGATTATAAAAGATATACAGATACTGAAGATAAAATTAATTATAACGGAATTTTTGATGTAGTAAATTTTACCTACAAAATCATCTCTGAAATTGATAAACAAACAAAATTGATTTTTAACCAAACAGGAGATAATTTTAAATACTTGTCCAAATTGAAAAACGATATTGGTATTTTACATGATTTCAGTTTTAATCAAAACGGATGCAGAGTAGCTACTACATTACCAAATAGCAAAGCAGATAAAGCCGGTATCATTTCTGGGGATATTATTTTAAAAATCGGCTCATTTAATATTATTGATGTAGATGATTATGTAGAAGCATTGAGTAAAAGTACCCCAGGCAAAGAAGTAATGATAATAGTTAAAAGAAACAAAATCGATTATAAGTTTTTTGTTACCTTATAAACTCAAATTTTTAATACATAATTTGAGTTAATTTTCTCCCTGATAAAATTTAAAAACTTTGTTACTGAAAACTTTATACTTTTAAAATACATTTATTTCTACTAAATTCGCACGGTCTTTAAAAAACCAAATAAGAAAACAATGTCTAAAATAAAATTTGCAGTAATCGGATGTGGTCATATTGGTAAACGACATGCTGAGATGGTCACACGCAATGAGGAATCTGAATTAGTAGCCTTAGTTGATGTAAAAGAAAAATCAAAATTAGGAATTGAAAATTACAATGTTCCTTTTTTTAACCATATTGACGACTTTTTAAAAAGTGATGCGGCAAAAGAGGCAGATGTTATCAATATTGCTACGCCTAATGGGTTTCATGCTGAATATGCTTTGAAATGTTTAGATGCACGCAAACATATTGTAATAGAAAAGCCCGTAGCCTTGCGAAAATTAGATGCCGAAAAAGTAATTTTTAAAGCACTACATGTTCATAAACAAGTTTTTGCTGTGATGCAAAACCGTTATAGCCCGCCAAGTGTATGGATTAAAGTGTTGGTAGAAAGTGGAACATTGGGTAAAATATTCATGGTGCAACTAAATTGCTATTGGAACCGTGATGACAGATATTATAAACCTGATAGCTGGCATGGTAATAAAGAGTTAGACGGAGGAACTTTATTTACCCAATTCTCTCATTTTATCGATTTGATGTATTGGTTGTTTGGAGATATTCAAAATATAAAATCTCGTTTTGTGAACTTCAATCATAGCCATTTAACTCAATTTAAAGAAGATAGTGGCGTAATCAATTTTGAATTTGTAAATGGCGGTATTGGATGTTTAAATTTTTCAACTTCAATTTGGGATAAAAATCTTGAAAGCTCTATGACTATTATTGCAGAAAATGGCAGTGTGAAAATTGGAGGACAATATATGGACAAAGTAGAAGTTTGTCATGTAAAAGATTATGAAATGCCTGAATTAGCACCAACTAACCCCGGAAACGACTATGGAGCTTATAAAGGAAGTGCTGCCAATCATCATTACGTAATAGAAAACGTAGTGGATGTTTTGAAAAACAGAGCGACCATTACTACAAATGCTTTAGAAGGGCTTAAAGTAGTAGATATTATTGAAAGAATGTATCAAGCAGAGTAAAACATCTTTTCAGTTTAGATAAATACAACTATTGATTTGATATTACTTGCAGAATCTCCTGATGTATAAGTCCATTAGTGGCTAAGGTTTCTTTGTCATAAACACTATAAGGATCCCCTTTGAAATTGGTAATTTTTCCACCGGCTTCCTCTATGATTAAATAACCTGCCGCAATATCCCAAGGATTTAAGTTATACTCCCAAAATCCATCAAAACGACCGGCAGCCACCCAACATAAATCAATAGCCGCACTACCTAATCTTCTTACGGGTAATCCCATACGAATAAATTTTTCAAAAACTTTAATTGGGTCTGCTTCAACGCTTGCCCATTTATATGGAAAGCCCGTAACTAAACAAGCACTCTCTAATTGTTTATTATTAGAAACATGAATTTGCTTATTATTTAAAAAAGCACCTTTACCTTTTTCTGCAAAAAATAATTCATTCATAAATGGATTAAATACTGCTCCCATAATCATTCTGCCATCTAATTCCAAACCAATACTGATACAACAAATAGGTATTCCATGTGCAAAATTCACCGTACCGTCAATCGGGTCAATAATCCATTTATAATTCGATTCACTGCTTAATTCTCCCACTTCTTCACTTAAAATAAAATGAGAAGGAAATTCACCACGGATGGTATTGATAATTGCTTCTTCTGCTTTTTTATCTACTTCAGTTACCAAATTGTTTAATGTGTCTTTGCTTTTAATTTCAAAAGAACCTTCGAAGTAATGTTTTAAAATTCTTGCCCCTTCATGAATTGAAGTTAATAATGTATTTTTAAGTTTATCGTTCATTTTATCAAATTATTTCGGTTAAATTTGGAGTCTCACAAATATACTTTGTTTTTTTAGTTACATGCAGTTAAGTATCATTATTGTTAATTATAATGTGAAATATTTTTTGGAGCATTGTTTGCTTTCAGTAAAAAATGCTTGCAAAAATATTACTGCGGAAATTATAGTGGTAGATAACAATTCAAATGATGGTAGTGTTGAACTTATCAAAGAGCGATTTCCGGAGATTATTTTTATTGAAAACAAAACCAATGTTGGCTTTTCAAAGGCAAATAACCAGGGGGTAACTATTAGCAAAGGACAATATATTTTATACTTAAATCCTGATACAATTGTACCTGAAGATTGTTTTGAGAAATGTATAGCTTATATGCAACAAAACGAAAGCGCAGGTGCTTTAGGGTGTAAAATGATTGATGGTCAAGGACAGTTTTTGCCGGAGTCAAAAAGAGGTTTTCCCAGTATTAAAGTTGCTTTTTTTAAAATTAGCGGTATCTCATCGTTATTTAAAAAATCGAAAACATTTAATGGGTATCATTTAGGTCATTTGAGTGAAAATGAAACAAATGATGTGGATGTTTTGGCGGGTTGTTTTATGTTTTGTAGAAGAGATGTTATTCTTCAAGTACATTCTTTTGATGAAGATTATTTTATGTATGGAGAAGATATAGACTTAAGCTATAAAATTAAAAAAGCAGGCTATCAAAATGTATATTTTGCCGATACCACCATTATTCATTATAAAGGAGAAAGTACAAAAAAAGGAAGTTTGAATTATGTCAAAATGTTTTATCAGGCAATGATCATTTTTGCCAAAAAACATTTTACAAGCAGTAAGAAAAATACGTATATTTTTTTTATTCAAATTGCAATCTACATACGAGCAATTTTAGCTTTATTTTCGAGAGGGCTGAGCGCTATAAAAATGCCATTGATTGATGGTAGTATTTTGCTTAGTTCTCTATTAATAATGAAATACGTTTGGATAAAAAACATTAAAACCGAAACACATTATTCTACAACATTATTAGCAACTTTTTTTAGTGCTTATGTATTGATATGGATTTTGTCATTGTACTTCAATGGAGCGTATGATAAGCCGTATAAGCCAATGAGGGTTATTCGGGGAATGTTTATCGGCGCTGTTATAACTTTAGCTTTTTATGGATTATTAAATGAAGAAATTCGTTTTTCAAGAGGTATAACAGTTTTAGGAGCTTTATTAGGATTACTTTTAATTTTAGGTATCCGAAAAGTAATGCAGTGGTTTCAAATCGGTAGTGTTGCCGAAGATAGTGCAAACAATAAAGTGGTTATAGTTGGCAGCGAAGAAGAAGTGTATGAAATAAATAAGTTATTAAAATTAGCCGGTGTAAAAAAAGAAATGGTTGGGAGCATAAGCCCGTTCAATACTAAATCAGAAGAGCAATTGGGTATATTTAAAAACTTAAAATCCTTACTTATATTATATGAAATTAAAGAAATAATTTTTGCTCAAAAGAATATTAGTTTCAAGCAAATAATTGAATCGATGCAGATTTGTGGGAATCGATATGATTATAAAATACATTGTATAGGCACAGATAGTATTATCGGCAGTAATAGTAAAAATACAGCCGGGGACTTGTACACAACCGAACAATTATTTACAATCAATACGCCCAATGCTATTCGTAATAAACGCTTAGTAGATGTCGTTGCATCTTTTATTTTAATTGTTTTTTCGCCAATATTAATCTGGTTTGTAAAAAACAAATTAAGTTATTTTATAAAATTAATAAATGTCTTAATAGGGAAAAACACATTTGTTGGCTATGCAGAACAAAAATCATTACCGATTTTAAAAGAATCTATTTTAAGTGTTGTACCACTGATAAAGGGATATGAAGTACCTCATGAAAACATTGAACATATTCAATGGTTATACGCTAAAGATTATGATGCTTGGAAAGATGTAAAAATTATTTTGCAAAAATGGAAGACCTTATAAATCTATTCGTAAAAAACAGTTTTGTAAGGATAGCGTATTCCATACATTTCTTTCACTTTGTCTAATAAAATTTTACGCAATTCCTCAATATTACTTTTTTCACTTGCAGATATAAATAAGCACTCACAATGGGTTTCGTTCTCCCATCTTCTTTTTAATTGGTTTAATAAATCCGTTTTAATATTAGGTTCCAACCATTCGTCAAAAGCAACTTTTTCATAAATATCCATTTTATTAAAAACAAAGATTGTCTTTTTTTGATCGGCTTTAATTTCATGAAGTGTTTTATTAACTGTAGCAATTTGCTCTTCATATTGAGGGTGAGAAATATCAACAACATGAAGTAAAATATCGGCTTCTCTTACTTCATCTAAAGTGCTTTTAAAACTTTCAACTAAATGGTGTGGCAACTTTCTAATAAACCCAACGGTATCACTCAATAAAAAGGGCGTTCTTTCTAAGACAACTTTGCGAGTGGTTGTATCAAGAGTAGCAAAAAGTTTGTTTTCTGCAAACACATCTGATTTACTTAATACGGTCATTAAAGTTGATTTTCCAACATTTGTATATCCTACCAAAGCAACTCTTATTAATTCACCTCTTTCTTTTCTTTGGGTTTGTGCTTGTTTGTCAAATTCGAGGAGCCGTTTTCTTAAAAGAGAAATTTTATCTTTTATTAAACGTCTGTCGGTTTCAATTTCGGTCTCTCCGGGGCCTCTGTTCCCAATACCTCCTCCTTGACGTTCTAAGTGTTTCCACATCCCTTTTAAACGAGGTAAAATATATTGATATTGTGCCAATTCAACCTGTACTTTGGCTGTAGCCGTTTTGGCTCTTGTAGCAAAAATATCCAATATCAAATCGCTACGGTCAATTACTTTTCTTTTTAAAATTTCTTCAATATTTGATAATTGAGAACCGGATAATTCATCATCGAAAATGACTAAATCGACTTTGTGCGTTTCAATAAATTTTTTAATTTCTTCTAATTTACCTTTACCTAAGAAAGTACGACTATCGGGGTGTTCTAATTTTTGATAAAAACGCTTTATTTCCTTTGCACCGGCGGTCTCTGCAAGGAAAGACAATTCGTCAAGATACTCTTGAATATGCGATTCAGGTTTGCCTTGTGGTAACCACCCGACCAAAATTACATTTGTTTCTTCTTGTGTCTTTAATTTTTTTTCTATCAAAATTTTGAAACTTTATTTTTGCGAAGATAAAACGATAAAATACAAAACAAATAGCTCATTTAAAGAAAAGCAAGTATCTTTATTCCATGTTAAAACATGAAAAATATTTTTTCTATATTTTATTGCTTTTGGCATTAAGTATAGTAATAATACCAACCTACTACATAACCGGTGATGGAGGCAGCCATTCGTATAATGCGAAAATTCTTTTCGATTATGTATTCAATAATGAAAGGGGTTTTTATAAAGAATTCTATACAATCAATAGAAGTATTGATCCAAATTGGATGAGCCATTTGTTATTAGGTTTTTTGTTACAACTATTTCCGATGTGGCTTGCTGATAAATTTTTACAAATTATTTATGTGATTTTATTTTCTTTAGGGCTTCGATATTTGATACGAAGTAGTGAACCTAAAAATGGCTTTTTAAGTTTTTTGTTTTTCCCTTTTTTATTTAATCTACCTTTCCAACAAGGCTTTTATAATTATTGTTTATCCTTAGCTTTTTTGTTTTTTACTTTAGGCTACTATATCCGAAATAAAAATAATTTTGAAAATCCTGTCATTCAACTTGTACTTTCAATTTTATTCTTGTTGACCACTTTTGCTCATGGTATGCCGGCAATTTATGCAATGATGGTTATATTCCTGATATGGTTATTCGATAATTTTCATTTATTAATTCCTTTTAATCTTAAAAAAATTACCTACGATTTATCAAAGCTATTACTCATTGTTTTACCATCCTTATTACTGATAGTATTGTTTTTGGCAAAAAGGGGTTTTGGTACTGAACCGCATGCTTGGTCTTACCGAAAAAAATTTATAATGTTCCTTCAGTTTTGGACGTCACAAAGTACAAGACATATAGAGAAGTACCCTGCAATGGCATCCGGTATTTTACTATTATTATTTTTTGGCATTTTATTATTTACCAGAGTAAAAGTAAATATTCAAAGTAGAAAATCACTTGGTGTCGTTTTCTTATTCATGTCCATTTTTAGTTTTATTTCTTATATCACGAGTCCTCATAGTATTGGTGGCGCCGGCTCTATTGATATTCGCTTAGGATTTTTGCCTCCACTATTTTTATTATTATTTTTTTCAACAAAAAATTGGAGTGAAATATCAAAACGAATATTCATAATAAGCGCTTTTGCCATTTCAATCGGGTTCTTAATTATAAGATTTCCTTATGTATTGTTAGCGAATAAAATCGGTAAAGAAATTATGACTGCTGATAAATATATAAAAGATAAAAGCGTTGTATTGAATTTACATTTTGATGATTGGCAACGAATTAAAAATGGGAAAGACAGTCTTTTTCAGTTAGATGGGTCTTTCATTCATTTTAGTGACTTTATAGGAGCAGAGAAAAATAAGCATTTAATTATGCTCATGAATTATGAAGCTGAAATTAATTATTTTCCTGTTAATTGGCAAGCCGGTAAAAACCCCAGAGAGTCTATACCTAATCTCATTCCCGGAACTTACCCACCCTGTGGAGATATTCCCTTGTATGAAAAACAAATTAATAGAAAAATTGATTATGTATTAATTCAAAATTGGAGAAAGGATTTTGAAAATGTTGAATGTATTCAACAATTAGTTTCTCAATTGAATGAACATTTCGTAATGATATACCAAAGTGAAAATAAATATATTGCTGTGCTACAAAGAAAAGAGAATTGATTTTTGATAAAAATTATTGACCTTCTTGAAACCACGAACTATACATTATATAGTTTTTAGCAATTCGATGAATTTCATTATGAATGAGCTCTTGAGAAATATCTTTTACTTTTTTAGCAGGAACACCTGCATAAATACTGCCACTTTCGCAAACCATATTTTCTAAAACAACAGCGCCGGCAGCGATGATAGTATTACTGTTCACAATAGCATTGTCCATTACAATAGCCCCCATACCAATAAGGACATCGTCATGCAATGTACATCCATGCACAATAGCATTATGTCCTATAGAAACATGATTACCAATAACGGTTTTTGTTTTTTGATAAGTACAATGAATACATGCACCATCTTGAATATTCACTTGATTGCCTATTTCAATAGAATTAACATCGCCTCTAATGACTGCATTAAACCATACACTACATTGCTCACCCATTTTTACATCACCTACTATTGTAGAATTGGGAGCTATAAAACAGGACTTAGGTATTGTCGGTATAATACCTTTTACCGGTAGAATAAGAGCCATTCAATTTATTTTAGATAAACAAAAATACAGGATGAAAATAAATTTAGATAAATCAATATTTACAAAGATTTTATAATGTTTAATTTTGTAAAATAATGACATCACGACAAATTTTTTTAAATCATCTTGCACAAACCTCTGAAGCACCTTTATGTATTGAAATTTCAAAAGCAGAAGATGTTTTTTTGTATGATATAAAAGATAAAAAATATATTGATTTAATAGGTGGGATTAGTGTATGTAATGTGGGACATGGCAATTCAGAAGTAAAGAAGGCTATTTGTGATCAATTAGAAAAATACATGCACGTAATGGTGTATGGAGAGTTGATTCAATCGCCACAAATAGAATATGCAAAGGCGTTAGCACAATTTATGCCTGAAAATTTACAAAGTGTCTATTTTACAAATAGTGGTGCAGAAGCGACGGAAGGAGCTTTAAAATTAGCTAAACGAGTTACAAAAAGAAGTAAAATAATTTCGTTTAAAAACGCCTATCATGGAAGCACACAAGGGGCTTTAAGTGTGATGGGTAGCGATTATTTTCAGCAAGCATATAGGCCTTTGTTGCCGGATATTTTTCAATACGATTATGGTAGTTTTGATGCAATAGATGCAATAGACGAAAAAACAGCCTGCGTAATTTTAGAACCTGTTCAGAGTGAAGCAGGAGTGATAATTCCGAATATTGAATGGTTAAAATCACTAAAGAGAAAATGCCAAGAAATGGGTTGTTTACTGATTTTTGATGAAATACAAACAGGATTTGGCAGAACCGGATCTCTATTCCGATTTTTAGAAATTGATATTATCCCCGATATTTTGTTGCTTGGTAAAGCGATAGGAGGGGGGATGCCACTTGGAGCTTTTATATCATCAAAAGAAAATATGAATTTGTTTACGCATAATCCGGTGTTAGGTCATATAACTACATTTGGCGGTCATCCTGTTTCTTGTGCTGCCGGCTTAGCAGCTTTTCAATTTTTATTAAAAGAAAAATTATATGAACAAGTTAGGAAAAAAGAACAGATTTTTATTGAATCATTAAATCACCCCTCTATTTTAAAAGTTAATAGTTGTGGATTATTGATAGCGATTCATTTTGAGAACTATGATTTGAATAAAAAAATAATTGATACTTCTATCGCAAAAGGCGTTTTTACTGATTGGTTTTTGTTTGCATCAAATGCTTTAAGAATTGCGCCTCCGCTTACTATTCAAGAGAAAGAGATTCGAGAAGCATGTGCCATCATTTTGGAAGCAATAAATGAAGTGACATGTTAAAAAAAATTGCATGGTTTTTTTATTTATTGCTAATGTCTATGCTTGTATTATTTGCAAGTACTTTTTTTGTTTTAAATAATTTAGAATATGAGAACTTAGTTCAAACTATATTGAAACAAATACAAAGAGAAGATTTATATAATCTCATTCGAGAACATTATTTTACTATTGAAAAATATAAATGGATACAGCAAGGAAGTATTTTATTTTCAATTACTTCAATTATTCTTATTGTTTTATTAATTAAAAAACGAAAACAATTTCTAAATCAAATTTTTAATATAGAAAAATATTTTATCAATAAAATAAAATCATTTGTAAATTGTATAATTGAGCAAGATAAATCTATAAAATTATTTTTCGCAATAGGAATTGTTGCCATATTCATTCGTAGTATTTATTATGCTACCTCTTTTTATATTCAATATGATGAAGCATGGAATTACAATTATTTTTTAAATCATAATCCTATTTATTCTTTGTTTGCATATAATAATTATCCACTTCACAATTTGATTAGTTGGTTGTTTTTATCAATATTACCTGATAACACATTTGTGCTGAGATTACCTTCTATTTTATTTGGAGTGTTGACAAGCGCATTCATTTTTGTCATCATTATAAAAATATTTCGACAAGCAATTTTAGCATTATGTATTATGGGAGTTTTTGCTTGTTTACCTATATCCGTATTTTACATGTTATATGCTCGAGGGGTTATGATAGAAATGTTTTTTGCATTTTTACTTTTTTATTTTCTATTTCAGTATTTCAACACAAATATTAATTTTAAAAAAGTTCTTTTTTTAAGTTTTTTAAATGCTTTAGGTGTTTATAGTATGCTTTCACATTTTTATTTTATAGTTATAAGTTTTGGAGCGGTTGTAATATATATTTTAATTGCCCAAAAAAATACTATGAAATATGCATTTTACTATTTGTTATTATCTATTGTTTTTTCTTTTGTTTTAATATCCCCATTTTTTCTAGGAACCGGGATTTCATTAGGGACTAATGCAGCAATAAGTACACAACGACTTTTGACATTACATATTTTACCTTTTCACGCATATTCTGATATGATGAGCGGCGCATGGTTTCTTTTTTATGGAATGATCATTTTTAATTTCTATTCTTTGTTTTATGAGAAAAATAAAAATTATCTTTTAATGATTATTTTAAATATTTTATTATTGATATCACCTTTGTTGATTTATATTTTTACTAAAACTTATCCACCTGAAAGGGCACTTGCCTTTATATCTATTTCAACGGTATTGACATTTGCAATTGCATTAAATAAAATAAATAAATTTAAAAGAAGTCAAATAGCTTTTAGCATAATTTTTATATTGACTTTGTCTTTTGTTACTTATAAGCATGATGCTTTAAATTGGAGTAAACAAATGGATAAAGAGGCTTATACGATTTACCAATTATTTACCCAAAAAGAAATCAATATTGTGTATAGTGAGTCGAATAATTTTAAGTATTATGTGCCGGCTTTGATTTATTATTTTTCATTACATAAAAAAAGTTTTCATTATCAAACAAACGACAGTAGTAGTACGAGATTTGTCAATGAGATGAATGATATGACACAATGTTTCGTAACAGACAACCCTAATCAAAGTGGGAATTTAATTCATGAATTTGACGGTATGTATTTTTATTTTTTAAAATAAAAAAATGATTTATTTTTTTTGATAGTATTTTCGATAATTAAAAGAATTAATTGAACAAATGATAAAAGCATCTGAAATAGCAAATATTGTAAAAGGCCAATTAATTCAGCGTGCCGATGATGTTATAATCGAAAAGTTATTATTTGACAGTCGCAAAATTATACATGCACAGCGTTCTATTTTTATTCCTTTAATTACTGAACGGAGAGATGCACATCAATACATTAAAGCTGTTTATGATGCAGGTGTAAGAGTATTTTTTATCAGCAATGAAATTGAAATTAATTTATATCCGAATACCTGGTTTATAAAGGTTGAAAATACATTGAATGCTGCACAAAAATTAAGTGCATATTATCGTTCTTTATTTCATATTCCTGTTATTGGTATTACAGGAAGTAATGGGAAAACGATAGTAAAGGAATGGTTATACCAGCTTTTAGAGAGTGATTATGAAATAGCGAGAAGCCCTAAAAGTTTTAATTCGCAAATAGGAGTTCCTATTTCAGTTTGGTTATTAAAAAAAAGTACTCAATTAGGAATTTTTGAAGCAGGAATATCGCTCCCTCAAGAAATGGAGCAATTAGAAAAAATGATAAAACCCAATATCGGAATTTTTACAAATATTGGAGAATCTCACAATGAAGGGTTTTTAAACATACGACATAAGATTAATGAGAAATTACTTTTGTTTAAAAATACAGATGTCTTAATTTATAATAAAGATTATGTTGAATTGCATGATTGTGTATTGCAATTTGCAAATAATTATAAAAAAAATCAAAATAAAGAAATAAAGCTACTCTCTTGGAGTAAAAAAAGTGAAGCAATTTTTCAAGTTATTTCTATCGAAAAGTCATCTGTTCAAACGACCATCACGGCTCGTTTCGAAGGGGAAGAGTTGAGTATTCAAATCCCATTCATAGATGATGCTTCCATTGAAAATGGGATTCATTGCTGGTTGACACTTTTGTATTTGAACATTGATGAAAGCCTTATACAGCAACGGTTCGAAAAATTACAATCAATTGCTATGCGTTTAGAATTGATTAAAGGAATAAACCATTGCACTTTAATCAATGACAGTTATAATTCTGATGTATCTTCTTTTTCAGTTGCATTGGATTTTTTAATGCAACAAAATCAACACACACAGAAAACCGTTATACTATCGGATATTTTACAAAGCGGCCGTGATAATGAACTTTATGAAGAAGTAGCTTTACAAATTAAGGAAAAAAATATTACTAAATTTATTGGGATAGGCGAAGTCATTAGTAGAAATAAAAAGCTATTTAATGATAATCGAAACCTACAATCTTTTTTTTATAAGAATACAGAAACATTTTTATCTGAGATAGATTCTTCTTCTTTTCAAAACGAATGCATTCTTTTAAAGGGAGCTAGGAAATTTACATTTGAAAAAATTGCAAGGCGTTTACAAGAAAGAATACACCAAACAGTAATGGAAATAAATTTAGGAGCTTTAAGTCATAATTTTAAAAGCTATCAATCTTTACTTAGAAAAGGTACAAAAGTTATGGCAATGGTTAAGGCATTCTCTTATGGAGCAGGAAGCTTTGAAGTTGCCAATAAATTGCAATTTGATGGAGTTGATTATTTGGCTGTCGCTTATACTGACGAAGGAATTTTATTAAGAAAAAGTGGAATAAAACTCCCGATAATGGTTATGAATGCTGATGAAAATTCGTTTAATCAAATTATTGAATGGAAATTAGAACCTGAAATATACAACTTTAGAACCTTGCAAAAAATGAAAGAACTTGCATTCGCCAATGAATGTAATAATTATCCAATTCATATTAAGTTAGATACCGGAATGCATCGTTTAGGTTTTGAAGAAAATGATTTAAAATCATTGGCTAATCAATTAAAACAACAACATGAATTAAAAATTGTATCTGTTTTTTCACACCTTGCGGGCAGCGAAGATGCCGCTTTAGATTCTTATACTAAACATCAAGCTGAATTATTTGAAAATATGACTACGTTTTTAAATAAGGAATTAAATTATTCTTTTATAAAACATCTTTGCAACTCATCTGCAATTATACGGCATCCACATTTACAATTTGATATGGTAAGATTAGGACTTGGGCTTTATGGAGTTGATAGTACACATCAAATAAAAAATCCCTTGCGTCCGGTGAGCCAACTGAAAACTAGCATAGCTCAAATAAAAAAAATTAAGGCCGGTGATACGATTGGTTATAATCGAAAAGGAATAGCTACCAAAGATACTTTAATAGGTACGGTTTGTATAGGTTATGCCGATGGAATACCAAGAAGATTGAGCAATGGCAAGGGGTTTATGTTGTTACATAATACTTTAGTGCCGATTATAGGAAATGTCTGTATGGATATGTGCATGTTGGATATTAGTGCTGTTCCATTTGCCAAAGAAGGCGATTCGGTAGAAATATTTGGAGAAAATTATTTAGTTCAAGATTTTGCCCAAAATGCTAAAACGATTCCTTATGAAATTTTAACCGGAATTTCTCAAAGAGTAAAAAGAATTTATATAGAGGAATAGAACTAATTTAATATAGTTTCAAATTGGCTAATCGTTTTAATTCTTGATTAATTATTTGTTGTAGGACTGTTGCTTTTGATTCTTTGTTTTTATACATTAAACGGTGTTCAAGTACAGCGTTTGCAATATCTTTAATATCATCTTCAATAACAAAAGTTCTTCCTTGTACCATAGCAAACGCTTTTAAACATTTTATAAAAGCAATACCGCTTCGAGTGGATGCACCTAAAACAATGCCTTCATGTTCTCTAGTGGCTCTGACAATATTTAAAACTCCTTTAATGATTTCATCGTGAATGAAAATTTGTTCCGCTTTTTCTTGTAATTCAATTAGCTCATTTTTTGTTAAGACCTGTTGTATATTTTCTAAATTATGATGAATATTTAAATAGTTTTTATAAATATCAAATTCTGTTTCTTCATCTACATATCCAAAATAGATTTTCATAAAAAATCGATCGAGTTGCGCAGAAGGCAATGGATAAGTACCTTCCATTTCAATGGGGTTTTGTGTTGCAATAGTAAAAAATAATTTTTCTAAACGATATGTTTTTTCGCCCATGGTAATTTGGTTTTCAGACATACATTCCAGTAAGGCGCTTTGCACTTTTGGGGAAGCCCGATTGATTTCATCGGCAAGCAAAACATTACTAAATAATGGCCCTTTTTTGAAAATAAATTCTTTTTTTACATCATCAAAAATATGAGTGCCTAATAAATCCATAGGTAACAAATCAGGTGTAAACTGAACCCGCTTAAATACAGAATCATTTTCGTTGTCAGCATGAGATATAGAGCCTGCAAGTGTCCTAGCCAAAACCGTTTTTCCGGTACCGGGATTATCTTCCATCAGAATATGACCTTTGGCCAATAAACAGGTAATGACCATTTTGATTTGAGTTTGCTTTCCTTTAATTACTTTTTCAATATTTTGCACCAGCAAATTCAATTTAGTGAAAGGATCATTATTTTGATGTATCATGTTTGATTGCTCTGTTGTTAGTTCCATATAAAATAATTTATTGTCGTTCGATGAAATGAAAATATGAAATAAATTGATTAATATTTAAAAATCGAATTACTCTTGTAGATTTTTTAAAATGGTGCTTTACCTTTTTCTCGAAAGGGCTAAAAAATTGATTGACAAAATTAAGTTCATCTTGAGTTAATCTTTGCTTTGCGTATTTTGATTTTAAATATAAAACCATAAACTGAGAAAAATGAGTGTTAAATAAAGGATCCACAAAATGTTTTGCAAAATACAATGGAGTGGCATCACCTTGATTTACCTTTAATTGATTCAATAAAATAATTGCGGCTTTATAAGTTGAATAAATTTTTACTTGTTCATTTTTACTTAGTTTACTTTTTTGTTTATACCAATTGTAAACTATGCTTGGTAATAATAAAATTATAATAATTAATATGAGTAATGTTATAAATAATATTTTTATATAGAATGTTATAGGTTTAGTTACTTCATTTTCTTGTGTTGTATTAAGTTCTTTTGATTTTTCTTTTATCGATTTTATATAAACTTCATCAGTAGGTATAGGAAAAGAGAATTTGGAAATCAAATCAACAATATTTTTTTCAGGGGTAAATTGTTTTAATCGTTCAGCATAAGAAACCATCATAACTTCATCATTTATTTTCATAGATGAAAGCGGAATTTTAATGCTATCCTTCCAAATGTTTGCAATTTTTAAATCAAATATATTTTCGCTGTTTATATTCTTATATTCAACGTCTTTAAAAATAAGTTCTTTGACTTTTATAGTACTTAATTTTTTTAGTGTATCAATACTTGAAACAATACCATTTGCAGCCAAAATAGCTTTGGGTGGTTGCATAGGAGGAGTGCCATCAGGTGTTGGTGATTGTTCGGCTTCATCATTACCGACGGTAGTGTCAAAATCTATCCAACCATAATCAGGAAAATATACTTGAACCCAAGCATGCGATTGATCTTCATAATACCAATACCAGCCTTTGTTTTTATCACTCCTATCTACCGTTAAGAATCCTGTAACGATGCGGCTCGGAATATGCATCGCTCTTAAAAGAAATACAGTAGCTGCCGCATAATAAGCACAATAACCTTTTTTGCTTTCAAAAAGAAAATACATCAATTTAGATGCACCGGGAAGTCCTGGAATACCGGGGTTATCTGAATATTTAAAAACTTGTTCACCGACTTCATCTTTAGCTAAGAAAAAATTTTTTACTGCCAAAACTTTATCAATCACAGTATGTTGCCCTTGAGCAATACTATCAGCCAGTAATTTTATATTATGATATTTTGGAGAACTCGGAAAAAATGTATAATATTTAATAAAGTCAGGATTGGTATTTTCATATCCTTTTGCTTTTCGTAAAACGTCAAAGCGTTGTTGTTGAAATGCAATTATTTCAGGTTGTGTGGAATTATAAATAAAATAAGCACTATTTAAATCTGATACATAGCTTTTACTTCTGTAGGCTGAGGTAAATTCATTTTGAAAATCTTTTTCGACAGTTATTGGTTGAACGAAAAATGCAGTACTCGGCGCTACAAATGCATCATAGGAAAGTCTTTTTTTGTAAACTTCAATTTCTACTGTTTTTTTGTTTTTAAATTTCAATTCATGTTGAATTTTACTACTGTCTTTAAATGTGAAAAACAAAGGGATTTTAGATGGGTCAGGTAAAAATTCATCATTAAATTGATTGAGTGAATCTCGCTCAAATGTTTCGGTAGCAGTATCGTATTTTGAAAAATGATATGAAGTTAAGTACAAAGGATTAGGAATATCTGTTCCGGGCAAAAAATTATCTATATGCGCACATAAAATGGGTTCGGGATTTTTATTTCTTGAGTTCGCAGTTCCCAATCCCATTGACTCACGATTTTTTACGGTATTATCTTTTTCATTTTGTAATAATTGATTTTCTCCTTCTTTGGAATTACCTCCATATTCGGCAACTTTAGCATTGATCTCATCGTACATTAAATAAATAACACTTGAAAAAACGATAGTTAATAGTAATGAAAATAAAATCAATCGTTTACTGAAACGCCACCAAAATGCAGCGTCTGTTCGTTCAGCTACTTGTAGGGCTTCGTTTGTAAATACCATGTAGATAACATACAAACCAATTGGTGTTAAGTATTGTAAAAGTTTTGTAACGGTAATTTCACCTGTTTTTGAAATTAAAAAAATACTAAGCAGAAATAATATACTGCTAATAATAATAGGGAAAAACCGAATTCTCTGTAATCCCCATCCAATAAGCCACCCAATACAAAACAAATAAGAAAATGTCAAAAATTGAACTAAAACAAAAAAGGCATCGAACTCACCGGACGCGTAATTGTCTAACCCTTTATAAATTGAGTAACAAACTAAAACAACTCCTAAAAATAATGGAAGAAATCGAAAACGAAATTGATATAAAAAAAATGAAATCAATAAACCAAAAGAAAAATATAAAGTTTGACTAAACCATTGAGAACGCATTACGGCTAAGTATAAACTTGTATTCCAAAGAATAAATCCAACAACTGCTATTGTCGGTAAAAGAATAAAAATAACTTTTGCAAGAAAGCGAGTGATTGATATTTCTTTGAATAATTTCATTTAGATAATTTCAAATTTAATACCTTGACTATTCAATAGATTTATTATTTTTTCTTCATTATTGATTAATTTTCTTCTGAGAGGATGTAAAACCCATTTTGATTTTAGGCTGGAAAATTCATCATCAGGAGCTTTAAAAAATAAATTCATTAACCAACTAGCAAAATAATAAGATTTGAAAACCTTATTGAGTTTTATAAAAAAAATATGTGTTTCATTATCTATATTATTTAATATTTGTTCTATTCCTTCGAGGGGAGTACAAGAATGGATGCAAAGAACACTGCCGATTTTTGGTTTGAAATATTCTTGAATAGGAGTGGTATTATGCCAAGATGAAAGTGCAATATAAAACTTTGTTTTATCGGCTTCTTGGTTGTTTGTATTTATAGTTTGGTCAGATATATATCGAATGTCCATTTCTCCTTTTGCTAAGGTGTCATAAATAGTCCAAATACAATTTTTGAAATAGTTGAGCATAAACATGCTATGCTGATGATATAACGTAAAGTCGAATGAGTTAAAAAAGGAAGCATACATATAAATATGTGATGCAAAAGGGTTTAGTATTTCCGGTTTTCGTACTACTAATTCTTTATTTTTGGCATAGATTTTCCAAACGATTCTTCTTACATCATCAGCATCTTCAAATTTTTTATAATTAAATAATTCTCCTTCGACCTTACGCAACTGTTCAATTTTTTTATTTTCTTCTTCTGTCTTTTTAGGGTTAATATTTTGAGATGAATGGTTTAATTTTTTTGGGAGATTTATAAATTCATTATTGACTTTATAGGGAATTGCAATTGAAAATAAACTTAACATATCTTCAAAGAAAACAAGCCCTTTAGAAAAATGATAATCTTTGATATATGGTAAAAACAGTTTATTACTTCCTTCTATTCCAGAGAAAAAAGGAATAAATTGTTTTTTGATTCTTTTAGATAAAATCAAAGGCTCTGTTGATAAATAATCATCATAAAAAAGCTTTATTGAAACTGTACCTAAAATGGGTTTAAGTGCATAAGGTAATTTTGTTTTTAGTAAGAGAATGTCATCTTCATCATCTGTTTTCTCCATAGAGAATTGTATATTGTCATGGATATTTTTTTTAGATTTAAAATAAAAATATAGGCTACTAATCAATACAGATAAAAAAGAAATCAGCACTATTAACAAAGAAAAGTATAAAACTGTTTTAGCCATTATTATGGTCAAAGCAATGAATGAATTAGTGTCGTTTACTTGCCGCTGAATAAGAGAATATGAAAAAATTAAAATAAGTAAATAAATCAAAAAATTGATTTTGAATGGAGCAAAAAGACTTGCATATTTAATATTGCGTATTGTCTTTGATAAATTCATTCGTTGATTAAATAAAACGAATATAATAAGAAATAAAAGACTTCAATTGTTTTAATAAAAATTTATAGAATCGCTTAATCCCATTTGTAGATATCTTTTAGATAAAGAACGTTATCAGCAGAGTCAACTGCATTGGTTAAGTAAACAAAATGCACATCAATATTCCTCTTAATTGGCACAAAAATGGTTCTTCTCGTTTTGCAAATGGAATCTATTTTATTGTAAGAATATAAATTATTGTCATTTAAAATGAAAGTGGCAAAATCTTTTGGTCGTTGAAGTCTAACACATCCGCTGCTTAAAGCTCTGTTTGATTTTACAAAATCTTCACGATGAGGAGTGTCGTGCATATAAATAGACCAAGGATTTGGCATATTGAACTTTACTTCTCCTAATGAGCTGTTGTAACCGGGAGCCTGACTAATTGAAAAATTTCTGAAATTACTTGAATTAATAGCTGATGAAGGGACCGGTTTTCCTCTTCTATCATAAGCCCTTAACCCTCTACGTGCCAAGTAAGCACCACCTCTTCTGGCAATACCCGGAACCACTTCTTCCCGCATGATTGTTGGTGGAACTACCCATGGCGGACTGAAAACAATATTTTCTATTTTAGAATCAATTCCCGGTGTAGGTCGCGATGGCCGTCCTATAACAACATTCATCGTAAATTCTATGGAATCATGGTCAAAATAATAAAGAACCATTTGAGGAATGGCAACCCAGACATAAGGTTGTTTGAAATCATGTTTTAGCCATCTCATTCGCTCCATATTCAGGGCTAATTTTTTTAATTTTTCATCTGATTTTGCTTTTAATTTATTTAAAGTAGTTGAATCTATTTTTCCGCTAACTTTTATACCATTTTGATATTGATATTTTTTTAATGCGTCCAAAGCATTTTGTTCCCAAACGAAAGAGGTTGTGTCAATGTTTGATTTTGTTTCAATAAATAATTTTTTCTTTAGTTGTTTTATTGAAAGAGAAGAATCCCCAATTTTTATACTATCTTTAAGACCGCTAAATGAAGTAAGTTCATAATTGTTTTGACTGAGTAATTTATATTCATTTCGAAAAATAGGGTACCATTTATGTTGCGGCCTTATTTTTTCAAAAGCTTGATGGATATCATTGCTTTTTGCGGTTAGTTTAAAAATTTCAGTAGCTGACCAAAGTGAATCATTTGGATTTTTTATTTCTTTATTTGAGTTTTTCTTTGCACCTAAAATCAAATCTTCAATAGCAAGTAAAAGTGTACTACTTAATTTTGTTTCATAAGAAAAAATTTGTTCGTCAGGTGTTGTGGTTATTAAATTCTGACTTATAGTTTCTAACTTGCTAATATTGTATCTTGAAGTATCAATACCGTCGTAAGTCAAGTCTTTAATTTCGTTTATTAAATCGATAGCTTGTGTATTAAGCCCTCTTTCATTAAACCAATAAGGTGTGCCTTCTTTATAAATTTCTTTAAAAAAAGCTAATTGATTGATGCTATCTCCATCCCAAGCATTGAAAAATGAAGTTGCATTTGAGTCAAACTTTTCATTTAGTTTTTTATGTAATAAATCTAAATCAACTTTTTTAGATAAGGGAATAGTTTTTTCTATGGAGGAATTATTTTGTTGGTTTTCTTTACATGAAAATAAAAAAATATAGGTAAAATATAGTAAGGAAAATAGAATATAATTACGATTATAATACATAATATAATTGACCAAAACTACATAATAAAATCAATTTATATAAAGGTTATTTAATTTAAATTAATCGATTAAAGAAACAACATAATATTTCATTTGATTACTCAAATCCATAATTCATTTTATCATTTTTAAAATTCATTAATTTATATCAATAAAAATTTCAATTCCAATTAAGAATGAATAATTTGAGTTTAAACCATTGGTATATGAATGGCAATAAGAGTTCCTTTACCGATGGCAGAGTCAATATCTAAAGTTCCTTTAAGAAAATTAATACGGGCAATCATATTTTTTAAGCCTATACCACCTTTGTTTTTTGCCTCAGCTACATTAAATCCTATACCATTATCTTCAATTGTAACTGAAATGCCGTCCTCGTCTTTTATCAAAGAAATATCCAATGAATTGGCTTTAGAATGTTTGATAACATTATTGACACATTCTTGAATAACACGGTATAAAACAGTTTCTATATTTGAATCTATACGTTCATTAAGGCCATAAGAGTGTAGGTTGATTTTTAATAAACGATTATCCAATTTCTCTATAAACTCTTTTAAAGCATTTGATAGACCAACTCGCAATAATGCGTTAGGCATGATGGAATGACTTACATTTCTTACTTCTCTACAACTTTCATCTACTAAAGATATTGTTTTTATAAATGCATTTTTGTCGTCAATATTCTTAAAATCAATATTCCCCTCTATCGCCGAGAGGTTCATTTTCGCAGCACTCATAAGTTGCCCGATGCCATCATGCAAATCACTACCAATTCTTTTTCTTTCTCTTTCTTCAGCTTCCAATACCATTTTTGTTGCTATTTCTTGTTGTTTCATTACTTCTTCTTGTAATTTTGCTTTTTGTTTTATTTTTATTCTGTTATAATATGATATGCTTAATAGAAATGTAAATACAATAATAGCGACCATACTAAACAGCATGTAATTTTTCTTTTCTATTTGTGTTTTTTGTAAAACAATTTGTTGATCTTTTTTTTCTACATCATATTTTACTTGCATATCTGCAATTGCTTTTTGGTTTTCTTCATTTAGAATGGAGTCTTTATATAAAATAGATTTTTTTAAATTAGCTAAAGAGGCTACGTTATCGCCTATTTTATTATCATAGTCTGACAAAGTTTGATAGTAAAGCAACCAATTTTCTTTTTTAGGGATTAAAGAAATAATTTGGAAAGCACTATCCAAATAGATTTTTGAAATTGCTGTTTCATTATTTTTTATAAATGCATTAGCTAGTTCTACATAAAGTCCACCTATGCTTCTTTTATTTTGAATGGCGTGATTATTTTCTATGCTTTTACTGAAATAATAAATTGCTGAGTCGAAATGATTTTGTTTTTGATAAAGCTCACCAATAGCCTGATAAATGGCTGCTAATTGTCGAATATCTTGTTGTTTTTTATAAATATTTTTTACATCTTCGTAATAATATTTTGCGCTATCATATTTATTTTCTTCATTATAAATAATTCCTTTTGTATGCATGCTTATTGCCATATTGCTTTCATCATTATTTAAGAAATGAATTTTGAATGCTTTATCTAAATAACTATGAGCAAGTGAATAATCTTTCTTTTTCCAATAGACAATAGCAATATAATTATATGTTGTACCAATTGCTTTTTTGTCTTCCAAACTTTCGTATATTTTCAAAGCGTATAAAAAATTTGAAATTGCTTTTTCATAGTCGCCTAAATCTTTATATATAAAGCCAATATTATTGTAACTCATAGCTATACCGGAAGAGTCCTTAATTGATTTTCTCAATGCTAATGCCTCATTATATTTTTCTATTGCTTCTAAATAATTACCTAATTCGATGTACACATTTCCCTCATTGTTTTTTGCAAAAGCCATTGCACTTTTATCATTTATTTTTTCTGAAGCAATAAAATAATTTTTAAATGCACTGATAGCGTTTTCATATTCTCCTTTGATGTAATAGATGTACCCTAAAGCGTTGTAAGCATACGCCTCCATTTTATATTGTTTTCTCTTTTGGGCTAATTGAATAGCTTTACTGGCGTAATAATATGCACTGTCTAATTGTATAGTCTGATAGTATTCAGCAATAGAGATATACGCTTTAGTATTAATAGTATCGGAATTATTTAAAGAAATAATCCGGTGAAGACTATCTAGTTTTGAATTATTTTGACTGTCTGCTTTATAAAAAAACAATAGAGCCATAAAAAAGAACAGATACTTTTTCATAAGCTAAATTTTAAAACGCTAATATAGAAATACAAAAAGCGTGAGAAATACCTATAAATGGGTATATTTCTTTTAATCTTAATTGTAAAATAAAATTTTAACAATATAGTGTTTTTTGAATTTGCTTTAATCGTTCAGTAAATTTTATGGTATTTATTTTTAAGGATTTTATAATTTATCTAACTAAATTTAATGCAACATTCTGTTTAAAATATATTTAGCTTAAAATTTGAACAGCCCCTTTGTCATAAGATAATCTTTTAAGTGGAGGTGTGTTTAAAAGGAGAGGTCCATCCATATCCACATAATCAAGAATAGGAAGAAGTTGAGCAATGGCATAAGTTCCAATTTCAGTTTCATTCATATTCCCTATCATTACTTTTAGATTGTTCGCTTTGGCTACTTTTATCATATCGAAAGCAGGAGTGATTCCGCCGCATTTGGTTAGTTTGATATTAATTCCATCAAAATTCCCAATACATCGAATGACATCATTAGCAGAAACACAACTTTCATCAGCGATGATAGGAATTGATGTCATGTCTGCAAAAAGCTTTGTGTCTTTGAAGTTTTCTTTTGCAAAAGGTTGCTCAATGAGTTCAATATTCATTGCTTCCAGTTCCGGCAGTATTTCACTTGCATATTGCAGATTCCATGAGGCATTAGCATCAATGCGAATTATAGCATTGGTGTATTTTTTTATAGCTCTCAAAACTTCAAGATCATTTTCATTTCCTACTTTTATTTTATAGATAGGCATTGGATTTTCATCAATTTTTTTAAGCGTATTTTCAACGGAGTCATAACCTAAAGTATAATTAGTTAGTGGTGTATTCCCCCATTCAATATTCAATAGCTCATAAATTTTTTTTCGTTTGAATTTTGCATATAAATCCCAATATGCTATATCTAAAGCACAAACTAAAAACGGGTTGTCTTCATACAGATGTTCGCAAAAATGCCAAAAACGTGGAGGTTCATTGAAGGCGTATGTTTGTAAAAGATGAATATTTTTTAATAAATCGTTTTCCATTTTTTCGACTGTGACATCATAATACCAAATTGCAGGCGCTTCTCCAAAACCGGTATATCCATTGAAAGAAATAGCCACTAAAAAAGCATCTTGATGAGTTTTTTTTCCATGTGCCGTCGTAAAAGGCGATTTGAATTCAGAACTAATTTTTTTATATTTAAAATGCAGCATATTAATAATTTTTAAGTTGAAGTATATTTTAAAATACACTAATGCAAATATAATTCTTTTAGATAGTTTGCTTTTTGAAAGTGATAAAGTGAACAGATATTTTGGGTGTGTGATAAACGAATTTAAACCCAAATTATTCATTTGACTCATTTGGTATAATAGAAAATTGTAATATTGACTTGGAAAAATGGATACTTTATATTTTAGAAAGAAATTAAAAATATGGAATGAGCAAAGTAATAAAAGAGCTTTGGTTTGGAGAGGTGAAAAAGATGCTTATCGAGTATGGTTGAGAGAGATTATTTTGCAACAAACAAGAGTTGAACAAGGGGAGTCATATTATTTAGCTTTTTTAGAAAAATATCCAACACTAAACGATTTTGCAAATGCTTCATTAGATGACTTATATAGATTATGGCAAGGATTGGGCTATTATACCCGTTGTAAAAATATGTGGATAAGCGCTCAATTTATTAAAACAAATTATGAGTCGCAATTTCCGAACAGTTATGAAAAAATAATTGCATTAAAAGGAATTGGAAAATATACGGCTGCTGCAATTGTATCATTTGCTTTTAATTTGCCTTATGCTGTTGTGGATGGAAATGTTGTACGAATATTAAGCAGATATTTTGGAATAAATAGTCCATTTAAAACTTTAAAAGAGAAAAAAATATATGAAGATTATGCAAATCAAATTTTAGATAAAAAAAACAATGCCACTTTTAATCAAGCAATGATGGATTTTGGCGCGACAATTTGTAAACCTCAAAAACCATTATGCAGTGAATGTCCTGTGAAAAACAAATGTTTTGCATATCAACAAAATAAAGTGAATTTATATCCGCCACGCCCCAAAAAGAATGTACTAAAAGAACGATTTTTTCATTTTATAATTTTTGAAAATAAAGAAAATATACTTATTACAAAACGACAACAGAAAGATATTTGGCAAAATTTATATACACCTATTTTGATAGAAAATAATCAAAAATCATTGCCTGAAAATTTAATAAATGATTGGAAACTTATTCGTATTTCTGAGCATTTTAAACAGGTTTTATCCCATCAAAAAATAAATGGGTTTTTCTATTTTGGCAAAATAAATAAACAAATAAGTTCACAATTTATTGAATATGAAATTATAAAAGTTGCCAAATCAGAAATAAAAAATTTTACATTCCCCAAAATAATTATTTCTTTTTTTAAAAAATATAATTATCTTTAGTTTGTAAATAGAACAATAAAATTAAAAATTGCTAAATTATGAGAGGTGTAAATCATGTATTTTTAATCGGAAATTTAGGAAAAGATCCGGAGATACAATATATAGAAGGAAATATACCGGTTGCAAAATTTCCATTAGCTACGACCGAAACATATAAAGATAAAAAAGGAAATACCATTCCGCAAACAGAATGGCATAATATAGTTTTATGGAGAGGTTTGGCTGAATTAGCTGCAAAGTATCTTCATAAAAGCAGCCTCGTATTGATAGAAGGAAGTCTTAGAACACGCTCCTGGGAGGATAAAGATAAAAATAGAAGGTTTATAACAGAAATCATAGCAAGTAATTTAGTAATGCTTGACAAAAAAGGAAGTAATGAAATAAAATCTTACGCAACAGATGAAATGGACACAACCTTGCCTGATGACCATCAATCCTCGAGCGATTTACCTTTTAATCCCGATACAGATTCTCCATTGCCTTTTTAATTTTATATTTGCAAAAAAATAAAAGAACTTGGACCCCGACTCGAATTTCAATCTTTTACACGCCACACTCCTGAATGATCAATTAGGGCTGAACTCACAAATTATTTTTACTATATTAATAGTAATTTTAATTACGATTTCTGCATTGGTTTCAGGCTCTGAAGTGGCTTTGTTTTCACTATCTGCAAAAGATATTAATTATATAAAACAAAAAAATGATTATAACCATCAAACTGTTTTAAAACTTTTAGAAAACCCAAAACGATTATTGGCAACCATTTTAATCAGTAATAATTTTGTCAATATCGGAATTATTGTCACAACCAATTTATTATACAGCAGCATATTTGATTTCCAAAATTGGTTACCCGAGGAGTTCGTTGCTTTTGCTGGTTTAATTGATTTGATTTTACAAGTTGTAGTCGTTACGTTTTTTTTAGTACTGTTTGGAGAAGTCTTGCCGAAAGTATATGCCACGCAACATAATATGAGATTAGGACTTTTTGTAGCTCCCTACATACTTTTCTTAGACAAAGTTCTTAGCCCTTTGAGTAATTTTTTAGTAAATTCTACTAACTTTATAGAAAGAAGATTTTCAAAAAAAGCCAAAAACGATATTAGTAATGAAGAAATTGAACATGCAATAGAGTTGACGGTTAAACATACAGCCACTCAAGAGGAAGTAAATATTTTTAAAGGGATATTAAAGTTTAGCGATATCACAGCTAAACAGATAATGAAAACAAGATTAGATGTATCGGGTTTAAATTATGAATGGAATTTTACACAAGTAAAAAATCATGTTGCTGAGTGTGGCTTTTCAAGATATCCAGTATATGAAGAATCTTATGATGATATAAAAGGAATTATTCATGCAAAAGATTTGCTTGAGTTTATCAATGAGGATTCTTTAGATTGGCATCAATTAATACGACCGGCATTCTTTGTTCATGAAACAAAATTGATAGAAGATTTATTAAAAGAATTTCAGCAAAAACGAAGTCACATGGCTATTGTAGTTGATGAATTTGGAGGCACATCGGGAATTGTTACATTAGAAGATATAATGGAGGAAATTGTAGGTGATATTAGAGATGAATTTGATGAGGATAGTAATTTTTATAAAAAAATAGATGACTCAAATTTTATTCTCGAAGGGAAATTATTAATCAATGATATGTGTAAAATTACTTCAATCCCACTTGAAACTTTTGAAGAAATAAGAGGAGAAAGCAATTCGGTTGCAGGATTGATTTTGGAAATTGCCGGAAAATTTCCAAAACAAAATGAAATTATAAGTTATAAAAATTATGACTTCATCGTCTTACAATTAGACAATAAACGAATACAAAAAATTAAATTATTCATCAATCCTATTGAAGAAACAAATAACGAAAAGTAAATATTAATTCAAATCAACCAATTAAACAATATTCCATTTCATTTGTCGTTTAAAATATATTGTGACTTAAAATAAGATTAATCTTATCTTTGATTAACGAAGGATTTTGATATTATGCAAAAAAATATTAAAAAATATTTATGGCTTTTTCTTCAATTATTAGCAATACAAAACGGATTTGCTCAAGTAATAAATGAAGATAGAAAAGCTGTACAATTAAACAAACAAAATCAATTTAATACAGTAGAACAACCAAACTATACAACTATTCCAAGTGATGAAATATACAAAATAGAACGTAGAGATTTAAAAAATTTTCAAACACCTCAAGTAACTATTTCGAACATAAAAGCAATAAAAATTGAAAACCCTAAATATTCCGATACAATAAAATTCCCTCATAAAGTAGAGCCACATACTTTTATTTCAATGGAGAGAAAACAACCTTATGCTTCAATATTGGTACCCCAATTTATACAAAACGAAGATAAGAGTATTGAAAAAATAGTGGACTATGAATTGGCAATAAAAGAAAGCCCAATAGCAAACAAAACAACCGGGAATAGAGTTTATGCAAATAATTCTGTATTGGCAAGTGGTAATTTTTATAAAATATCCATAAAAGAACAAGGGCTTTATAAAATAGATTATTCATTTATAAAAAGCATGGGAATTGACCCTTCAACTATTCTAATGAAAAATATCCGCTTATATGGAAACGGGGGAGAAATGCTTGATGAAAATAATGCAACGCCTCGTATAGATGACTTATTTGAAAATGCAATTGAAGTTGTAAATTTTAACAGTGAATACTTTGACGAAAGTGATTATATTTTATTTTACGCAAATGGACCACATTCTATTTTAAAAGATTCAGTCAATAAAAAATTTACCCATGCCTTTAATATCTATTCAGATGAAAGTTATTATTTTTTAAGTTTTGATTTAGGTGAAGGAAAAAGAATAAAAATACAAAATACCCAATTAGTATCAAATAATACATCAGATTCATATAATGATTTTGCATTTTATGAAAAAGATTCAGTCAATTTGGGTAAGTTTGGAAAAACATGGTGGGGAGATGAATTTAGTGACCTACCCGGGAGATATTTGAGTAGAAATTATACATTCACCGGTGCTGCCATAGACCAGTCATCTCCGGTTTCTATAACAGCTCGTGTAGGAGCAATTTCTTTTTCAGGAACAAATAATATATCTATCTCTGCTAATGGTGGAAGCCCAATAAATATAAGCTTACAAAGTACAGGTCCTAATTTTTATAATCCGGTTATAGTAGATGAAACAAAAACATTTTCTGTACCGGCTATTAATTCAACCATATCTGTTAATATAAACTTTACTAAAGGAAGTAGCTCAGCGGTGGCTTATTTAGATTATTTAGAGATCAATGCAAGAAGAAAATTATTTTTTGACGGTCAACTTATTTTTGCTGACTGGAATAGTGTTGGGAATAACAAAATCACAAAATATCAAATACAAAATGCTAATCTGAAAACGGAAGTGTGGGATATTACTAACTACCTTGAACCAATTAAAATTGAAAATACTTTATTAAATGGAATAGCAACTATTACCCAAGAATCTTCCACATTGCATCGCTTTATCGCTTTTGATGGTTCAAAAATTAATACGCCAAAATTTGTAGAAAAAATTTCAAACCAAAATTTACATGCGCTTTCATCAGTAGATTATATAATTATTTGCCATCCAACATTAATTAATGAAGCTGAAAAACTTGCAAAATATCATCAAGAAAAAAGAGGATATAGCTACGTTATAGTTACGCCTCAAAAAATTTATAACGAATTTTCTTCTGGATCCCAAGATGTAAGTGCTTTGAGAGATTTTGTTAAAATGCTTTATGATAAAGCAAGTATGCAAAACATACCCAAATACCTACTCTTGTTTGGAGATGCATCTTATGATTATAAAAACCGTATTGTAAACAATACCAACTTAGTACCGACATCTGAAACAAAAGAAAGTATTGATAAAACTACAGGATATTGTAGTGATGACTTTTTTGGCTTTTTGGATGATCATGAAGATCAAAATAATTTTTCACTCACCCAAATCAATACGTTAGATATTGGCATAGGACGCTTAACAGTTTCAGACCCCAACACAGCAGCTCAAATTATTGAAAAAATAAAAAATTATGATAGCCCAAATTCATTTGGACCTTGGAAAAATAATATGACTTTTAATGCAGATAATGGTGACCAAAATACGCATTTGGGAGATGCAGAAATAATGGCTCAATACATTAACGACTCTTTGCCAAGTTATAATCCATATAAAATATATGTCGGTGGATTTAATATAGAATCAACCCCCGCAGGACCAAGAGCGCCTGAAGCTAATACTGCCGTCAGAGAGCAAATTTTTAATGGCACATTTTTAATGAATTATAACGGACATGGTGGCCCATTAGGCTGGTGCGAAGAAAGAATCTTTTCAATGGATGATGTTAATATCATGACCAATTTTAACAAACTTCCATTATTTATAACAGCAACATGTGATTTTGCACCTTTTGATAATCCTGCAGTCAACTCAGCTGGAGAAATTCTTTTAACAAAGCCAAATGGAGGTGCGATAGGATTAATGACCACTACACAACTTGTTTATGCAGACCAAAACCGTATTATGAATCTTAATTACATGAAAACAGGTTTTAAGCAAAATGGACAACAAAAATATCCGACATTAGGAGATGCTTACCGTGAATCAAAAAATTTACGTTATGTTAATAATGTAGATGTTTATGCCGCTTCCAATTTTAGAAAATTTGCATTGCTGGGCGACCCGGGCTTACCGCTTGCTTTTCCTAAACATCATATCTTCACAGATAGCATAAATGGAGTGTCAGTGGCTGTTTCTTACGATACATTAAAATCATTAGGAAAATACACAATCAGCGGTCATGTAGCAGATAATAATGGAACTCTTTTAACTGATTTTAACGGTATTGTGTATCCCACCATTTTTGATAAAAGAAAAAAAATTAGTACCATAGACCCACTTTCACCTATAACAAGCTACTATGTTCAAAACAATATCATTTATAAAGGAAAAGCAACTGTAAAAAATGGAAAATTTGAATTTACATTTGTTGTGCCGAAAGACATCAATTATGAAATCGCTAATGGAAAAATTAGCTACTATGCCGATAATACTATTGAAGACGCAAATGGGTATGACAAATCCATTTTCATAGGAGGTAGCTCAGCAAACCCTATTGTAGATAATGAAGGACCCAAAATAAAAGTGTATTTAAATAATGAAAAATTTGTCAATGGAGGAGTAACTACCCCTAACTCTACTTTATTGTTGTATTTATCTGACGATAATGGAATTAATTATACAGGTAATTCAATAGGGCATGACATTACAGCAATACTTGACGGAAATCCACAAAATACTTATGTATTGAATAATTTTTATGAATCTGATTTGGACGATTATCGTTCCGGCAAAGTAAAATTTCCATTAGATAATTTAAGCGAAGGCAAACATACTTTAACTATCAAGGCATGGGATATTATGAATAATTCTGCTGTCGCTACACTTGATTTTTATGTTGCAGATAATTCCAAAGGCTTTTTAAACCATGTATATAATTACCCAAATCCTTTTACAACACATACACAATTTATGTTTGAACATAACTTGCCAAATCAAAACCTATTTGTAACAATTAAAATCATGACATTGAGTGGGAAGGTTGTGAAAAATATTAAAACAATCGTAAATTCTGAAGGGACAAGAGTGAATAATATAGATTGGGATGGAAAAGATGAATATGGAGAAAAATTAGCTAATGGCGTATATCTTTACAATCTTTACGTAAAATCATCAAGTGGTTTAACAGCAAATAAACTAGAAAAATTAATCATACTTCGATAACACAAATAAAAAATACATTATATTTGCCCCTCTTAATAAAAAAAACAAATAAACTATCGTATAGATTTTTACATCAACAAAGATAATATACATGTTAAAGAAAACATTTTGGTTCTTGAGTTGTTTAGTGTACATAAATTCAGTAAAAACTGCAAATGCTCAAAACAATTTAGGAGGACAAAAAAGTGGTTCAAACTATAATACCATAACCACCGCTGTACCATTTATGAGAATTAGCCCTGACGCACGCTCCGGAGCTATGGGGGATATAGGTATAGCATTAAGCCCCGATGCCAATGCACAATATTGGAATGTAGCTAAACTCGCAATGTCTGATAAAGATGCCGGTCTTTCAATCACTTATACTCCATGGTTAAAAGATTTAGTGCCGGATATATTTTTAGCTTATTTGTCAGGATATGCACGATTCGGATCAGATAAAGACAACAAAAATCAGGCTATCAGTGCTAGTATGCGATATTTTTCATTAGGTGATATTAATTATACAACAATTGATGCTCAACCTGCCGGTACCGGAAAACCAAGAGAATTTGCTTTAGACATTGGTTATTCAAGAAAACTATCTGATAATTTGTCATTAGGACTTACCGGAAAATATATTCATTCAAATATAATTAACGGTGCCGGAAATTCAAGTGGTATAACTTACAAACCAGGAAATGCAGCAGCGGTTGACTTTGGGGTATTTTATACCAAACCGCTTAATGTAGCCTCTGATGTTGAAGGCTCATCTCTCAATGCCGGATTAGTTATTTCAAATATAGGAACTAAAATTAGCTATTCAGGAGGTAGAAAAGATTTTATCCCTACTAATTTGGGAATAGGACTTGCATATAACTATCAAGTAGATGAATTCAATAAATTAACTGTTGGATTAGACCTAAATAAACTTTTAGTACCATCACCACAAATTACAGAAGACTCTTTGGGAAATGTATATCAAACCTATCCTTTCAATAAGAGTGTTATGAGTGGTATGTTAGGTTCCTTTGGCGATGCACCCGGAGGGATGAAAGAAGAACTTCAAGAAGTAATGCTTGGCATCGGTGCAGAATATTCTTATCAAAATCAATTCTTTGCAAGAGCAGGATACTTTTATGAAAGTAAATATAAAGGTGATAGAAAATATTTTTCCATAGGACTTGGAGTAAAGTATAATGTATTTGGTTTGAATGTAGCTTATGTAGTACCCGGTTCAGGTATTAATCGTAACCCTCTTTCCAATACATTGCGTTTTTCTTTATTGTTTGATATTGATGACTTAGGGAAAATAATTAAACCGGATGATGCCAAGAAAAATGATAAAAAATCTAAAAAAGGAAGTTCTGATAGTAAAAAAGACGATAAAGATGAAAAAGGTAAAGACGAAAGAAAAGAAAAATAAATTAATTACAAAGTAAAATAAATTTTAATAAAAAGCTATGCGAAATATCGGATAGCTTTTTTCATAAATATAAAAAATAAAAAACCATGTTTAGAATAGGTTACGGAATAGATTATCACCAATTACAAGCAGGGAGAGAATTTTGGCTAGGAGGAATAAAAATACCTCACCATAAAGGCGCTGTCGGGCATTCAGATGCTGATGTACTTATACATGCTATTTGTGATGCAATGCTTGGAGCAATAGCAGTCGGTGATATTGGTACTCATTTTCCGGACACGGATATGACCTATAAGAATATTGATAGTAAAATTTTACTTAAACGTTGTAATGAAATTATCAATGAAAAAGGATATAGTATCGGAAATATTGATAGCACGATTTGCTTACAGCTTCCTAAAATAAAACCATTCATTCCTCAAATGCAAGAAACAATGGCTTCTTGTTTATACATCTCACCTGAATTAATTTCTATAAAAGCAACAACTACTGAAAAACTCGGCTTTGTTGGAAGAGAAGAAGGAGTAGTTGCTCATGCAACTGTTTTGTTGATGAAAAAGTAAAAATTATTTTTTATTAAATTGATTAGCACGTCCTGAAAATAAATGCCTTTCAGAATGATAAGACGATCGCACAAGCGGTCCACTTTCTACATAGTCTAATCCGATGTCATAACCGATTTCTTTATATTCAGCAAACTCATCAGGATGTATAAAGCGTACAACCGATAAGTGTTTTGGAGTTGGTTGTAAATATTGTCCTATGGTTACTACGTCACAGCCATTGTCATATAAATCTCTCAATGTCTGTATGACTTCTTCCTTTTTTTCACCAAGGCCTAACATAATACCACTTTTAGTTCTCATACCACCTTGTTTTAGAGTACGAATTACTTCCATACTACGATGATATTTTGCTTGTATTCGTACAAGCCTTGTCAAGCGTTCGGTTGTTTCAATATTGTGTGAAACTACTTCCGGAGCAGCATCAATAATACGTTGTATGTTTTCTTTGTCTCCTTTAAAATCAGGAATAAGCGTTTCTAAAGTTGTTTCCGGATTTAAAGCATAAACTGCTTTAATTGTATTTTGCCAAATAATACTGCCACCATCTTTTAGCTCATCTCTATCCACACTTGTAATAACAGCATGTTTAACTTTCATAAGATGTATAGCTTCTGCTACTCGTTGAGGTTCGTCCCAATCTACAGCGTGAGGTCTTCCGGTTGCAACAGCACAAAATCCGCAAGATCGTGTACAAATATTTCCTAAAATCATAAACGTCGCAGTTCCTGCGCCCCAACATTCTCCCATGTTTGGACAGTTACCACTTTCACATATTGTATGGAGCTTATGTTCATCAACGATATTTCTAACACTTCTGTAATTTTCGCCAATAGGCAATTTAACTCTCAACCAAGAGGGTTTTTTTATACGAGGATTTTCCTCTGATGTGATATTACCTGAACAAGACATATAGCAAAGGTAAAGACAAATTCAATAAGTATTATGGCAAAATTTATTTATAAAGCTTACAAATATTTGATGCAATCTCTTTGATTTCTCTCACAAGGGACTGTGGTTTGATTACTTTTACATTGTTTTTAAAGCTCAATAATAAAGAAGTTAACTCATAATTGATTACAACATTCAATTCAATTAGAAGATATTTTTTTGTTTCTTTCAATATCTTTTGCGAGTGATGAAGAGGTTGAGATAGAATATAGTTTTTTTGTAAAGAATCAATTTGTAAAATTATTTTTTCAGGGTTCTTATCTGTTTTAGTTACCCCAATAGTGGAGTTAAAATAGTTGTCAGTATCTACATGCTCTTCATTAAATGTTTGATTAAGTTTTACAATTTGGTTCATTCGGTCGAATGAAAAAGTAAGAAATTTAGCCGGTTTTGTCGGATGAATATCTTTACCGATTAAATACATTCTCCCGTTATATTCTTTAACAAAATATGGATGAACGGTATGTTTTTTTATTTCTTTTTTTACAAAAGATTTATATTGAATTTTTAAAACATTCTTATTACGGATTGCTTCTACTATATCATTCAAAAACTCAATACCGGTATAACGTTTAGGCCTATCCAGATATAAGATTTTAGAGGGTGCGCTATGCTCAATATTATATTTTATCGAAGTGGCTATTTTATTAATAGCATCATCAAATAATTTTATGGCCGGAACATCTTTAAACTGTTCTAATATTCCAATAGCAAGTTCTAAGCCTTGTAAGTCTTCAGGAGAAACGGCAATTTTATTGATCGAATAAAAAGGATCAGTATATATATATGCTTTCAATTTTCTGTCAAATTCAATAGGAGCAAAAAAGCCTAAGCCAGAATCGAAACGCATGGCATAGATATCTTTTTGAATAGTTGAGCTTGAAGTTTCAATTTCTAATTTTTCAGAAACGTACTCAACTAAATCTTGTAACGAAGGAGCTTTTTTTTGTTTCATCGTAATACGAGCATCAATTAGCTTGTAACGCGAAACGGCAAATTTGTTATACATACTTAAATTAAAATGTAAAAATAAAATTTTATTACGTAAACTCAATGCGTAGTGACTAAATAATCTTTGTATTATAAAAAAAATAAAAATGAAAAAGATAGCTACAACAAGCAATTTTTATATCGAAGTTTTTAAAATAAATAGAATTATTTTTGATGACACAGATGTTGTGAGTGTTGATATTAAAAGCAAAATTCAAAATGAATGGATAGAAACAACATTGCTTTTTGATTTTGCTATTTTTAATGATTTAATGAGACATGGAGGCATTATGGGAGAAAAATTAGCTTATAAGATGAGTGATAAACTTTTTTCTTCAGAACAAAAACCGTATATACTTCAATTAGAAAATGAAGAGATTATTATATCAAGTTGTCGTTTAAAGTTAAATCAAATTATGGTTTCTAATATGAGTTGTTATTATGTGGAAACGGTAAGCCCTCTTCCTTATTTATATCAATTAAAAAATTTAAGAAAAAATATTACAGATTTTTCTAACATAGATTTGAAACCACAAAATACAATCAATGCTACTATAAAAGAACTTGCAAAATCGTATGTTTATTTCTTAGCATTAAAGGAACTCAATCTAACAGAAACAGCTGCAAGAGAAAAAGCAGGATTACAAAATGAATACTTATTTAAACTATCTTATCAAGCATATAAAAAATAAAGCTTATAGCATTTCAAATAACCGCTATCATTATAAATTAGTTACTTTTGTAAGATGAAAATTTTACAATTAGTAACTATACTCATTTTTTATAATTTAGTAGTAAATGCGCAACTCGATAGCTTAGATATCAAAATCGGGCAAATGATTATGGTAGGTATGAAAGGAACCTCTGTAACGCCAAATTCTAAAATTATTCAACATATAAAAAACAAAACAATTGGAGGTGTTTTGCTTTTTGAATTTAATTTAAATCCCATATCTACCCAGCAAAATCTTAAAAAGCTCACAAGTGATTTAAAATCTGCATCTGATATTCCTTTGTTAATAGCCATAGATCAAGAAGGAGGCAAAGTAAACCGATTAAAACCAAAATACGGATTTGAACAAATGCCATCAGCCAAAAGTTTAAGCGAAAAAAGTAATTTACAAAAAGTATCCAATACGGCTCAAGTTATTAGTAACGCTTTGTATCAAACCGGCATAAATATAAATTTTGCACCGGTATTAGATGTGCATAATGACATGTGTCCGGTATTAGGAAAATTGGGAAGATGTTATTCATCGAATGTAGATACGATTGCTTTAATGGCATCTATATTGTTGGATTCTATGAACAAACAAAAGATTGTAGGTGTTGGAAAACACTTTCCGGGTCATGGTAATAGCCGCACCGATTCTCATAAGGGTTTAGTGGATGTTACGAATTATTGGGAGCCCATAGAAATACAACCTTATCAATTTTTGATAGAAAATAATAAGCTAAAAGCAATCATGACAGGGCATATCATTAATAGAAAGTTAGACAAAACTAATAAACCGGCAACCTTATCAAAAGAGATTGTAACAAATATCCTTAGAAAAAAAATGAAGTTTGATGGAGTTATATTTAGTGATGATATGCAGATGCATGCTATCAGTAGTCATTATGGATTTGAAGAAAGTATAAAATTAGCTATCAATGCCGGAGTAGATATTTTGATATTTAGTAATAATATAGAAAAGGCAACTCAATACACACCGGAGAATATTCATAAAACTATAAAACAATTAGTTCAAAGCGGTGCAATTTCATTAAATAGAATTAATGAAAGCTATCAACGAATCATTACATTAAAAAATCAATTGTAAAATAAAAATGTATATATATAACGTTACAATAAAAATTGAAAAAAGTATAGAACAAGAATGGTTAAACTGGATGAAAGAAGAGCATATCAAAGATGTAATAAATACTGGTTTATTTCATGATTATACTTTTATTGAATTATTAGAACCGACAGATGAAGATGGTGGTAAAACATTTATAGTTCAGTATCATACTAATAATTTAAGTGATTATAATAAATATATTGAAGAGCATGCAACTGCATTAAGAGAAAAAGCATTTTCAAAATTTGGAAACCGCTTTATAGCATTTAGAACCTTACTGAAAAAACACAATTAAATTAAAAAATTATTTTAGTTATTATAGTATTAATCATACATTCAATGTGAATAACATGTGCAAATCCTTTATTTGTAGGCATTACAGAGGAAAAAATATTTTTGTTTCTCATAAAACATAGTATTTTAGCACTCTAAAAAATATTTACAAACCCCAAAAATTAAAAAATTATGAACAAAGCAGAATTAATTGAAGCAATGGCAAAAGCTGCTGATTGCACAAAAACACAAGCTGGCGCTGCATTAGATGCATTTTGCGACACAGTAGCAACAGCTCTTAAAAAAGATGATAAAGTTACCTTAGTAGGATTTGGAACTTTCTCAGTTTCTAAAAGAGCTGCTCGCGTAGGACGTAATCCTCAAACAGGAAAAGAAATTAAAATCCCTGCTAAAAAAGTAGCTAAGTTTAAAGCAGGTAAAGAACTAAGCACTATTGTAGCTAAAGGAAAAAAATAATTCTTTAGTCGAAAAGTTTAAAACCGAGCATATTGCTCGGTTTTTTTATTTAAAAGCAAATACTTAAAAAATAAACTTATATATTTGTAGCCTTAAAAAAATTATTATGGGAAGAGGTGACAAAAAAACAAAAACTGGAAAAATTTTTAAGGGCTCTTTTGGAAAATGTAGAAGTAGTCGTACAAAAAAAACTACAGTTAAAAAAAGTGAAAAGAAAGCATAATGCTTTCTTTTTTTTATTTAAACTAAAATATCTCTATATAAATATTGGCACTAGAATAGTGAAACAATAATTATTTATTTATTAAATTTATAGCATGAATTTAGTTCAAAACGAGTGCTATACCTGCAAAGTTAGAAACTGTTCCATTATGAATCATTGCGAGCGAGAAGCGATTGATTCTATAAGCCGTATGAAAAATATTTTTTCTATAAAAAAAGGAGGAACGCTTTTCAAAGAAGGAGATTTTGTAAAAGGAATTTACTTCATTAAAAAGGGAGTATTTAAAGTTGAAGTTCATAGAAATCAAAAACCACTTATTTTACAACTCTCCGGTAAAGGCTGTATTTTAGGTCATAGGACAAGCAGTACAAATAAAAAACATTTAACAACGGTTATAGCGGTATCTGACGCGGCTTATTGTTTTGTGCCTTTAGATCATTTTAATAAAATTATTGATAGTAACCCATTACTAAAACAACAACTTCATAATCAACTACTCAAAGAACTTGAAAGTATAGAAAAAAAAGCACTGCATTTAGCGCATAAAACAGTTAGAGAAAAAATTGCCGAAGCTTTATTATTATTTGGAGAGTTTTATAACTACGAAGCACAACAAAAAACATTTAAAATAAATTTTTGTAGAGCAGATATAGCTAGTATAGCCGGTACAACTAAAGAACAAGTATCTAAAACATTAAAAGATTTTGAACGAGAAAAATTAATTAAATGTATTGCAAAGAAATTCAGTTATTTGGATATACAGAAGTTACAAGAAATTTCTAATGGTCAAGAGATTCAAATAGAAAGATTAGAACCTCAAAAAAATTTTTAAATATTTAAAAAAATACGTTTTCGTACTTTTCTAAATATTTATAATGAAAAGTGCTTAGACGAGTATTTTTCAATTTTTACCTTCGTACAGAAATTAACCTTTTTTTAAAATAAAAAAAAGAAATATGGAAAACGAAGAAAAAAAAGAAAAAGAAAGAGTTCCCTTTTACAGAATGATTATGGACGATTTTATGTTACTCATGTTTTTAGGAGTTACTATCTATGCCATTTTCTATTTGTTATGGGGTGTAATGGAATTATCAAATTTGCCTACAATTCCTGAAGAATTGAAAGAATCATTAATTAAATAATTTTTAAAAAATTTTAATATGAGTTTACTAAGACCCGAAGAAGGCTGGTACTATAAAAAGGTTGCCAAAGATGAAAAAATGTGGATGCTTATTGCATTAGTCTTATGTATCATGCTATTTATATGGATGGTACTTTGGCACGTGTATGGTAAGCAAAACCCATCAAGTATTACTTATAAAACAAGTACTACAGAGTTTGGAAAGTTAAGCAGTGCCTATATACAAAGGAATATGGTAGGTTCTGATAATGGCGTACCTGTGGTTAGACCTCAGCCAAATACAGATGTTTTTTTATTAGCAGAAATGTGGCGTTGGAGCCCCGCAATGATTTTACAAAAAGATCAAGCTTATAGAATGCACATATCTTCAAGAGATGTTGTGCATGGCTTATCCATTCAGCCGGTTAATATGAACTTTCAAGTTTACCCCGGATATGATTATGTTTTGGAATTCAAACCTACAGAAGTAGGAGAATACAAAATTGTATGTAATGAATTTTGCGGTATAGGCCACCATACAATGATAGGTAAAATAGTAGTGATAGAAAAAGAAGAAGATTTGAAATTGTATGGCTATGAAAATTTCAAAAAAGCTCCTGATCCTGTAGCAACAACTAAAAAAGAAGCATTATCTGAAGCCGAAATGGCATTACAAGGAGAGCAAGTTTATACTTTAAAAGGTTGTGCTGCTTGCCATAAAATAGATGGCACAAGTCAATTAGCCCCTACTTGGAAAGGACTATTTGGAAAAGAAGAAAAAGTGATTGAAGGTGGAAAAGAAATATCGGTTTCTGTTGATGAAAGTTACATAATAGAATCAATAAAAAACCCATCTCAAAAAGTAACAGTAGGATTTGAAAAAACACCTATGCCTGTATTCCCTTTAACTGATGAAGAAATAGACTATTTGATTGCTTATATCAAAACCTTAAAAAATTAATCTTTAAAAAATTTAAATTATGTTTCGTACTTGTGATATTACCGGATTTAAAGTTGACCTTCAGTCTGAAAA
The DNA here is from genome assembly GCA_039811265.1 of Chitinophagaceae bacterium. Classification (GTDB taxonomy): domain Bacteria; phylum Bacteroidota; class Bacteroidia; order Chitinophagales; family Chitinophagaceae; genus OLB11. The sequence goes on from JBDHYI010000001.1 coordinate 44,558, forward strand.
ACTTATTCGATACAATGCTGTATTTGCAGTAATCTCATTATTATTAGCTGTTGTTGCAGCTTTACTATTAGTCTTAACTAGATACCAACCTATTCACTTATTAGGTGCAGAATGGTATTATCGTTTAGTTACCTTTCATGGGTTAAACGCCTTGATATTTTGGATTATATTCTTTGAAGTTGCAGGTCTTTATTTTGGCTCAACTATCGTTTTGAACACACGATTTTGTTCGCCGAAAACAGGCTGGGTTGCATTTATATTAATGGTAGCCGGTTTAGTTATTTCTAATACAATTATTTTAATGGGAAAAGCAGATGTTATGTTGACATCTTACACCCCGTTAAAAGCACATCCGCTCTATTATTTAGGAATTATCTTGTTTGCAGTAGGGGCACTGATTGCAGTAGCTTTGTTCTTTGGGAACTTAATGATAGCCAGGAGAGAAAATGCTTATGGTGATAGTCTTCCATTGTTCACTTATGGTTTGATGACCGCTGCTATTATTGCTGTTATAACATTAGCATCAGGAGCATTAATTTATATTCCGACCTTTTTATGGTCTTTAGGACTTGTTGAAAATGTTGATCCTGCAATGTATAAATTAATTTGGTGGGGATTAGGTCACTCATCTCAACAAATTAATGTTGCTGCCATGGTTTCGATATGGTATATGGTTTCATTCTTAGCTGTTGGAGGAACATCTATTAATGAAAAAGTTTCAAGAAGTGCATTTGTACTTTATATTTTATTTATTTGTTTAGCATCAGCTCACCACTTATTGACAGACCCCGGTGTTAGTAGTGCATGGAAAGTTTGGAACACAAGTTACGCAATGTATTTGGCCGTGCTTGCATCTATGATACATGCTTTTGCAGTTCCATCTTCATTTGAATCTGCACAAAGAAGATGGGGATACAATAAAGGACTTTTCGAATGGTTATCAAAAGCACCTTGGGGAAATCCCGCATTCTCTGCCATTATTTTAGCAATTATTGGTTTCGGATTTATCGGAGGTACAACCGGAGTCATATTTGGAATGGAACAAACGAATATCATTGTTCACAACACTATAGCTATTCCGGGACACTTTAAAGGAACCGTAGTAATCGGGACAACACTTACCTTTATGGGAATAACTTATTATTTAATTCCTTTGATATTTAGAAGAAAAATTGTTGGATTTAAATGGGCAAAAATTCAACCTTGGTTATTCTTTATTGGAATCGCATTATTGTCAATATCAATGATAGTGTTAGGACAGTTAGGGGTGCCGCGCCGTCATTGGGATTCTACTTTCTCAGGCGGACCATTTACACATAATTTTAATCCGGCGGTAGATTTCTTCTGGGCTTTGATGATGCTTGGAGGAGTAATAGCTTTCACTGCTACTTTAATTTGGATTTTGATTGTCGTGTTCTCCGTATTCTTAGGACCGAAAGTAAACGGACCGGAAGATATGCAATTGACCATTTCACCTTTGGCACCACCTGCAAAATCACATAAAGGGTTTGAAGCACCCGGAACTTTAGTTTTGACTTTTATTTTCTTACTTGTGTTCTTGGCATTGTTCTTCTTAAATTGGAAATGGCTTGCAGCAACTTGGTATGTAAAATAAAATTGATTATTTTTAGAAAGAACTGATGCAGGATTTATTTTCTCCTGTATCAGTTCTTTAAATTTTATAAAATTTGAAAAAAGAACATCAATATATAATTCTAATCCTTTTATTTTTTTTATGCTCTTTTAATTTTCCGGATGAAAAGAAGCATTTAGGACAAAAACCAGCTGAGATAGAGGTGTTTGATGCCTATGGAAACAAAGAGCAGCTTAAAAATTTAATAAGAAATAAGCCATTAATTATTTCACCTATATATACAAAGTGTTATTCACTTTGTGGACTCATTAGCGGAGGACTTCAAAAAGCAATTGATGACTTGGGAACCTTAGGCAAAGATTTCAACATGATTAGTTTTTCTTTTGACAGTACAGATACAAAAGAAGACTTAGCAGATTATCAAGCTAGATGGAAAATGGACGGAGATAGTTGGAAAACAGTTTCAGCAAATGCTGAGCAAATCAAGTTACTGATGAATTCAATCGGCTTTGAATATGATTATGTACCTTCCACAAAAGAGTTTAACCATCCTTCTATCTTAGTGGTATTAAGCCCATCAGGAAAAATTACAAGATATGTTTATGGCATTAACCCATCTAAAAAAGACATTGAATTAGCAGTGATAGAGGCAAGTGCAGAACGTACAAGACCCGGGCTTATTAAAGGATTTTATTTAAGATGTTTTGGTTTTGATCCAATATCTAAAACGTACAAAATCGATTGGAGATTTATAATCTCTACATCTGCCGGATTATTAATAATAACAATAGTTACAAGTATTTTTATAAAAACATTTATAATATCTAAACATAACGATGAGTACACCCAATCTTACACAGAATAATAAAACAGAGAGAGCAAGCGGACATCAATATTTTCAAAAATTTTCTTCCTTTTTTGGGAAAATATTTACAACAGAATTAAATCCATTATATCAATTGGGAGGAATAGCTGTCCTTCTTTTTGTGATAGCCTGTATATCCGGTATTTACATTTTTATATTTTACAATATCAATCCAAGGCATGCTTGGGATTCGGTAGAGGCAATGTCGAATAATTATTTTAACGGCTGGATGCGTACTATTCATCGGTACTCATCTGACTTACTCGTTATTTTTATTATCTTACATTTATTGCATACATTAATTACTTCAAAATTCAAAAGATTATTATCATGGATTAGTGGTATTATATCATTTTTAATTGTTGTATTGATTGGTGTTACGGGCTTTATGTTGGTATGGGATCAAAAAGCTAAACTAACAGGTTATTTGACAGCCAGATTGTTTTCAAGCCTTCCGATTTTTGACCCATCTATTGCCGGAGCATTTTTGATGAATGATTTAAGCACAGTAGGCGGCTTTTTTAAAGTAGCTCTTTTTGGACATATTGCATTATCGCTTGTAACGGTTATTGTTATTTGGATTCATATAATGAAAATTTCACTGCCAAAACTTTTCCCGCCTAAAAAATTAATTATTTATACAATAATTGCATTGGGAATAATTTCAATATTGTTTCCGATAAAAAGCGACCCTCCGGCTGAATCTACCAACTTACCTATCAACACAACGTTTGATTGGTATTATTACTTTGGTTACTATTTAATGAAAATATTTTCAATTAATCAAAATTGGATTATTCTCATTGGTTCGGGTGTGATATTAAGTATCATTCCTTATATCATAAAACGAAAAAATAGAGAGCCGGTATTTATTGATTTAGATAAGTGTGATGCGTGTAATTTGTGTTCTTATGATTGTCCTTATGAAGCAATTGATATGCTGATGAAAGATGGAAAAAGAAAAGCAATTTTATCACCGGAGAAATGTGTAGGCTGTACGATATGTATAGGTTCTTGTGATGAACATGCTATCAGTCACCCTTTATTTCCACAATACAATTTGGAATTGGTAAACAAAGTAGATTTAACCGTTTTTTCTTGTAGTTATTTTCCTCAACATGAATTTCCTGAAGGAGTTCAAGTAAAGGAATATCAAGTACCTTGTTTGGGTAGTGTTATGCCAAAAGATGTTCAAAAAATATTAGATAATAATAGTGAAAAAGTAGCCTTACTTGGGTGTGAAGATTGCTATTACCGATTAGGCAAAACATGGGCAATCAATCGTTTTTTAAGGAAACGAGCTCCGTTGTTTTCAAAAAAATATGATGCGGCTAAAATTCAATTGTTTACTTTGACTCAATATAGTAAAGAAAAACTATTAAATTTTGTAAATGAAAAGAAAGAGTTTAAAATGGAAAATGCCATGACGATAAATGATCGTTTAAAAGGCAATGCTATTTTTTCTGTTTTTATCATGACTTTATTTTTTGCTTTAATGATTCCTTTGAGTAGTACAGTTGTAAAGTTTTTTAATCCAAATGAAAAAATGCTTATTGTAAATTTCAAATATATTTCGACACCTATTGAATTTGAACAAAATACTTCAGGGGGAGCTCACATGCAATCAAAAATTCCGGTTGTGAAAAAAAGAAGCCCGGTGATGTTAAAAATATTTTCATCTGATGATAAAAAATTGATTTATGAAAAAGAATACTCACCAAGAGGAATGAGAAGTGATATTGCCATGTTTATTTATACACAACTCACGCTGAATGAAAAAGCTGTTGATATTGAAATGACAGAAACCGCAGTGAAAGATAAGCATTTTCGTTTAGAGAATGTTCAGCTTAAAAAAGGAGATGGTACGTTTGTTATTTTTAAAGATGGTAAATTAGAAATGGGAGGCGCTTTACCTTCTCAGAAATAATCGTATTTGTAGTGTAAAGATTAAATTCTTTTTAGTTTTTCAGTTCGTTTAATATTGATGCCATTATCAACGAACTCATAAACTAATGAAACTTCAGTACCGGTATGGTTTATTACATTAGTTGTTTGTGACGGGCTACCGGGATAAGTAATTGTAAGTGTTGTAACATTAAAAGAGTAGGTGAAATCGGTTGGTGCCGGTTCATACGCAGTTCCTGTTCCATCATTTCTAAATTCTATTTTAAAAGTTGTATCAGCTGGTTCAGTATCGACAATTTGATTATTTTGAGTGTTGATATTTGTAGCACCGTTGAAATACCACGTGCCGATTATTGTCTGTGTTTGATTATTATTTTGATTGTTGTTAGTGTTGTCTTTTTTAGAACAAGAAGTGATTGACAATAGAAGGATTGATGTGAGCGTAAAAAAGTAAAGTTTTAGGGATTGCATTTTATTTAAAATTTCGCACAAAGTTAATGAAAATATATGAAAAAAAATTAACTTCGACATCAATAAAAAATGTGTATGGACAGGACTAACCTTGTAAATCAAATTAATGAAAAAAAGAGTTTTTTATGTATCGGTCTTGACACCGACATTTCAAAAATTCCAAGTTTTTTATTAAAAGAAAAAGACCCCGTTTTTGAATTTAATAAGCACATCATTGATTCGACGAAGGATATATGTGTGAGCTATAAAATCAATACGGCGTTTTATGAAGCCAACGGAGTGGATGGCTGGCAAAGCATGCAAAAAACGATTGATTATATTCCCAAAAATATTTTCACCATTGCTGATGCTAAGCGTGGAGATATTGGAAACACAAGCACTCAGTATGCAAAAGCTTTTTTTCAAAATATGAATTTTGATAGTGTAACGGTTGCTCCTTATATGGGCAAAGATAGTGTGGCTCCTTTTCTCCAATTTGAAGGGAAGTGGGCAATTGTATTAGGATTGACTTCAAATGAAGGTGCTTTCGATTTTCAATATTTAAAACAAAATGATACCTACTTGTTTGAGTCAGTTATCAAAAAAGTAAGAGAATGGGGAAATGAGCAAAATCTGATGTTTGTGATAGGAGCTACGCAAACAGAACAACTGCAACGAATAAGACAAATGATTCCAAAACATTTTTTACTTATACCCGGTGTTGGCACTCAAGGAGGAAGCCTTCAAGAAGTTTGTCAATATGGAATGAACGAGGATGTCGGAATTTTAATTAATGTTTCAAGACAAATTATTTATGCATCTAATCAAGAAGACTTTGCCACCAAAGCTCGTGAAGCTGCATTGAAATTCAAAAAAGAAATGGAAGTTTATTTTTAAATAAAACAAACTTCCATTTCTTTTTTATTACAAAAATACTATCGAGTAATATCTACAACTTTAGTCGGATCAAGGTTTGCATTTCGGATTGAAACGTTTCTTGCCACTTGTTGAGCAACTTCACCTATTGCACTGATGGTATTGACATCGCCATTCAAAAATGCAGGTTTGCCAATATCACCACCTTCACGAATATCCATGGCTATTGGTAATTCACCTAAATAGGGTACTTCAAACATTTCTGCAAGGCGATGCCCTCCACCTTTACCAAAAATATAGTATTTGTTTTCAGGCAGTTCAGGAGGTGTGAAATAAGACATGTTTTCAACAATACCTAAAATAGGAACTTTAATTTGTGGTCCATCAAACATCATGATTGCTTTTTTAGCATCTGCCATTGCTACTTCTTGTGGTGTAGTTACAATAACAGCTCCGGTGATTGGAATTGTTTGTACTAAAGTTAAATGAATATCTCCTGTTCCCGGAGGTAAGTCAATGACCAAATAGTCCAAGTCTTCCCATAATACATCAGATATAAATTGTTTTAAAGCACTACTTGCCATAGGACCTCTCCATACAACGGCTTGCCTGTCATCAATCAAAAATCCGATGCTCATTACTTTAATTCCCATTACTTCAATAGGAACTATCTTTCCTTTTCCATTTACATCTTTCATCATAGGTCTTTCACCTTTTATACCCAACATAATCGGAATGGAAGGCCCATAGATATCAGCATCTAATAAGCCGACTTTTACACCATCTCTGGCTAAAGCCAATGCGAGATTGACTGCAACAGAAGATTTTCCAACTCCACCTTTCCCGGAACCTACCGCTATAATATTTTTTACATTCGGTAAAAATACTTTGCTGTCTTTACGATTACTGTTCACATTGGCAGTAAAGTTGATATGAACGATAGCGTCTTTTGAAACTAATAGTTTGATGGCATTTTCGGATGCTGTTTTCATCATATCTTTTAAAGGACAAGCGGGTGTTGTCAACACAATAGTAAATGAAATATTATTGCCATCAATTTCAATATCTTTTACCATATTAAGCGTAACAAGATCTTTTCCTAAGTCGGGATCTTGCACGTTTTTCATTGCTTCTAAAATTTGTTCTTTTGTAATCATTTTGAAATGTATGTTAAATTATAAAATGCAAAGATAATTAGAAATAAGCATACGGATATTTATACTTAATTTTGAGCTTGTGAATAAAATTATCTTATTACTGTTTTTTCTATTATCGAGTTTCTTTATTTCAAAAGCACAATACGGATTTGAAAACAAAGTAGAACTAACAGGTGTAATAATGAGTGCAGATAGTTTGCGTTATCTCCCTTTTGTGAATGTAGTAATTCATAATAAAGATATGGGAACTACCAGCAATGAACGAGGAATTTTTACGCTTATTGCTGATAAAGGCGACACTTTAGAATTTAGTTGTGTAGGATTTCGAAAAAAAAGATATATTATTCCTCGAGATTTGAGTGCCTATAGATATTCTATAATTCAATTAATGGTTCAAGATACTTTTTATTTGCCTAATACGATAATTCGACCATCGCTTACAAAAGAAGAGTTTGAAAAAGCTTTTAAAACGTGGGATATACCGGATGATAAATATGAAGTAGCAAGAAAAAATACTGAATTTCAAACTTTGCGAATGTTGGCATTTACTTTGCCAAAAGATGGAAGAGAGAACCAAGGTACGTTTCAAAAAATCATGATTGATAAAACTTACTGGGCAGGACAACAACCTCCAATGACAATATTTAGTCCTTTGGCGTGGTATGAGTTTTATAAAGCGTGGAAACGGGGGGATTTTAAAAGAAAAAGGTAGCCTTATGTAGCTACCTAATGTTTTTATTCTTATTAAATTAATTAATCTCTGATTGCAGCAATACCCGGCAATTCTTTTCCTTCAAAATATTCAAGTAAAGCCCCACCTCCGGTACTTACATAGCTAACCTCATTTGCTAAATTAAATTTATTAATTGCAGCAACAGAGTCACCTCCTCCTATAAGTGAAAATGCTCCTTGTTTAGTTGCTTCGGCAATTGCTTGAGCGATTGCTTTCGTTCCGTTTTGAAATTTTTCAAATTCAAAAACGCCCATAGGTCCATTCCATAAAATGGTTTTAGAATTGAGTATAACATTGCTATACAAACCAATTGTTTTAGAACCGATATCCAATCCCATCCAGCCATCTGTCATATCAGCATTTTCAACTTCTTTTGATTGAGCATCAGCTGAGAATTGATCGGCAACGATACTATCTAAAGGTATGTATAAATTAACCCCTTTCATTTTTGCTGTATTTAATAAATCATTTGCCAAATCAAGTTTGTCATTTTCACAAAGTGATGAACCTACATTATAGCCTTGTGCTTTAAGGAACGTATAAGCCATGCCACCACCAATGATAAGGTTATTCGCTTTATTTAAAAGCATTTCAATAATTAGAATTTTGTCGCTCACTTTTGCACCGCCTAAAATAGCCGTGAAAGGGGCTGCTGAATTATGTAATACCTTTTCGGCGTTATTTACTTCAGCTTCCATAAGGTAGCCGAACATTCTGTTCTCTTTGTTGAAATATTGTGCTATAATGGCAGTTGAAGCATGTGCGCGATGTGCTGTTCCAAATGCATCATTTACATATACATCACCAAGAGAGGCTAATTTTTTTGCAAAATCACTATCACCCTTTTCTTCCTCTTTATAAAATCGTAAATTTTCTAAAAGAAGAACTTCGCCCGGCTGTAAACTATTAGAAGCTTGTATTGCAGTATCTCCTACGCAATCATTTGCAAACTTAACCGTTACGTCATTTAACAGTTCTGAAAGGTGGTTTATAAGATGTTTCAATGAAAATTTTTCTTCAGGACCTTCTTTTGGACGACCAAGATGAGACATTAAAATTACAGAGCCGCCATCATTAAATATTTTTTGAATAGTTGGTAATGCAGCCCTCATTCTAGTATCGTCAGTAATATTAAATTGTGCATCTATTGGGACATTAAAATCCACGCGAATTAAAGCTTTCTTTCCTTTGAAATTATATTCTGTAATATTTGTCATTATTTATTATTTATTTTAATTTTTCTAATGCACTTTTCTTTTGTTTTTTAAGCTCTTTTTCTTTGTGTTTTAACTCTTCATATTTTTTATACTGTGCAGATGTCAAAACCTTTTTAAATTCCTCTTTACGAATATCGGTGGCTACGTCTTTTTGTTTTTTTCTTAAACGCTCATTTGATTCTTTTGCTTCGTAATTAGCAATACTTGTATAGGTTTTTAAGTTAATGTCATAAATTTTTTTATTTTGCTCAGGAGTTAAACCTAAGTCATGTTGCATTTCTTCTGTTTTATTTTTTGCTTTATCTGCTGGCGTTTTATCCTGCCCAAAAGTCTGTAAAGAAAATAAGGTCAAAAGAATGATTAATATATTTTTCATTTGATAAATTTTTTAGACAACAAATGTAATTGAAAGAAAATTAATAATTATTTAAAAAAAACTTAATGAGATAAAAAAAACCTTTTGCCTGTGGCAAAAGGTTTTTGAAATTTAATTTGAAAAATTAAAAAAAGTTATGAAATTTTAGAAGCAAAATAATGTAAAGTGCGTACAAGTTGGCTAACATAGCTATTTTCGTTATCGTACCAGCTTACTGTTTTTACTAATTGTTTGTCGCCGATAGTCATTACTTTAGTTTGTGTAGCATCGAATAATGAACCATACGTTGTTCCAATAATATCAGTGCTAACAATTTCGTCTTCGGTATATCCAAAACTTTCGTTAGCTGCGGCTTTCATTGCAGCATTTACTTCTTCTGCAGTAACTTTTTTAGAAAGGATAGATGTTAATTCTGTTAAAGAACCGGTAATAGTTGGTACACGTTGCGCACTACCGTCTAATTTTCCTTTTAATTCAGGAAGTACAAGTCCTATTGCTTTTGCTGCACCGGTAGAGTTTGGAACGATATTGGCAGCTGCCGCTCTTCCACGACGTAAATCATTTTTAGGATGAGGAGCATCTAAGGTATTTTGATCGTTAGTGTAAGCGTGAATAGTTGTCATAATACCTAATTCGATATTGAAAGAATCATTTAAAACTTTAGCCATTGGAGCTAAACAGTTAGTAGTACAAGATGCACATGATATTATAGTTTCAGTACCGTCTAAAATTTCGTGATTTACATTAAAGACAACGGTTTTGAGATCTCCGGTCGCAGGAGCAGAAATAACAACTCTTTTAGCACCGGCCGTGATATGTGCCATTGCTTTGTCTTTATCTGTAAAAAATCCTGTACATTCTAAAACAACATCTACATCATGTGCTCCCCATGGGATTTGAGATGGGTCTTTTTGTGCATAAATTTTTACAGTATCATTATCTACAATAATGGCGTCTTCCGTAGCTGAGATACTTTTGTCAAATCGCCCTTGAGCAGAGTCATATTTTAAAAGGTGTGCTAATGTTTTAGGGCTTGTTAAATCATTGATGGCAACTACATCAATCCCTTGCATGTTGTAAATTTGGCGATAAACTAAACGTCCAATTCGACCAAAACCGTTGATGGCTACTTTGATTGTACTCATGTTAAATTGATTTTTTAAATTTTATTAATTTTTATTTTTTAAAGTTGCAAAGGTACATAAGCAATTGAGAATACTATCAATATTTTTGTTTTATAGGATAAAATTTTGAAAATTAAAACAAGTTATATACCTTTGCCGTCCAAAATAAAAAATGCCGCGTTGGTCAATCGGTTAAGACGCCTCCCTTTCACGGAGGAATGACGAGTTCGACTCTCGTACGTGGTACAGAAAAACCCGAGATAATTCCTCGGGTTTTTTTATACAAAAATTTTAATAGAATATTTCTTTTTTAAACTTTGATTCATGCTTTGAATTTTTAATATCGCATTTGATTTTTTATTATAAGTAAGTTCAGCCTTAAATTGTTTTCAATTATTCAAAAATTATAACCCATTTTGTTTTTTCACAATTCTATAAACTTTTTTAAATAATTTCTTTTTATCTAAATTTTGAATACGTATTTTGGGTTAAAATATGAATAGTATTATTTTAGAAAATATAGAACCTGACATGACACTCACTTTGCAAGTGCATGGTGTAGTTGCAATTCCTATTGGACATCGAATTGAAATTCGTATCTTAAAATTAAAAAATAAAAATCATTTTTTCAATAAAGATGAAGTTGAGCCAATAATTGAATTTCCTTTGATTACAGACATGGAAACAGGTGTTCGATATGGTGCTTTAAATCAATTTTATGATTTAAACCATATATATAATATTATGCAACTTTTTGATGCTAAAACAACTCCACTTGAGTATTATACAGTATATAAAATTTTTTATGGGGTAGTTGAGAACTGTAATGTTTTAACTGCAAAAATGGAAGGAATACAAACTCAAACAACTTTGGTCATAAGGATAATTCAAAAACCTATTTCAAAAATGTAAAAAAATAATATTTTAATCAGAATAGATTTTGAATATTTTAAAATTGAACATTTTAATATCCCAAACTTCTCATTACTCGTTCAATTTCGGGATTGTCATCGGGATTATAATGCTCGTTGAGGTTAATGCCATTTAACTTTGCCCATGCTTGATAATATGTGGCGGTAATAGGATTTTTTAAATCTTTTATAATATCAAAACAATTTGTTTTTAATTGTCTATTGATAAGTTTCACTAAAAGCCTTCCTTGAGTGATGTTTAAAGATGCTAACTTGTCTTCAAAATTAGCTTTAATATCTTTTTCTTTTGATTTGATATATTTTTTGCGAGCTTTTTTGTTCAAGTCAGCCGTGGCAATATTTATTTCATTAAATAATTGAGCAGAAGCATTAACGTAAGGCATTACTGTTTTGATATAATATTTTAATTGATTGTAATGATAGCGATCAGTGTCATTTGCAAACATTTGAGGGGCTACAATTACAGCTTCATTTAATTCGATATGATAAGCAGGTTTATTATTTTCACTTTCTTTTTCTTTTTTTATAGTGGGAAATAACTGTTGAGAAAAAGTCAATTGAATTTGAAAAGTTAAAAATAAGAATAGGAGAGTCTTTTTCATTTATTATAAAGTTGTTACAAAAGTATAGACTATTTTAAAATGAAAAAGTAAAATCGAGAGGCTGTGCTTTACATTTGCCAAAAAATTAAAAGGTATATAATGCAGAGGTATTTAAAATCGGTCGAGTTAAAACATAATATCAATATCGCTTATTTAGAAAAAGGAGAAAAAAGAAAAGAAACCATTATATTTATACATGGATTAGCAAACTATCATGGGGTGTGGTTGCAAAACATTGACGAGTTGCAAAAGTATTTTAGATGTATTGCCATAGACTTGCCCGGAAATGGATATTCAGGGAGAGATGTGAAAGAAATAAATATGGATTTTTATGCACAATCTGTCATTGATTTTATAAAAAATTTAAATCTTCAAAATGTTACAGTTGCAGGTCATTCTATGGGTGGACTTGTAGCCATGAGAGCCGGCTTAAAAGCACCTCAGCTTATAAAAAAATTAATTTTGTTTGCACCTGCCGGCTTTGAATATTATAGCCCCAATGAAAGATTGTTATTTAAGAGTGCTATTACGTTTGGAAATTTTTTAAACCTTGATGAAGCCCAAGTAAAACAAGCTATTAAAGCTTCCTTTTTTGTTCATAATCCAATTGGAGATATATTGATAAATGAACTAAGTGAAATTATACAAAAAAATGATCGCTTGAAATATAGAAAAATGCTGGAGCAATCAATTGACTCAATGTTAGAAGATAATATAATTGATGAATTAGAAATGATTACTCAGGAAACGATGATTTTTTTTGGTGAAGAAGATATGCTTATTCCAAACCGATTTTTGCATCCTGTTACAAGTAAAGAGATAGCCTTTATTGGTGCAACAAAAATTCCAAAATCATCGTTGGTTCTTTATCCTAAAACAGGTCATTTTGTTCAAATTGAGAGAGCAAAAGAAGTCAATATTGAAGTTATTCATTTTTTAAATTAAATTACATTACATATTTCATTTTTTTGCTGTAAAGAAATATTAATTCCAAGTGATTTTATTTTTTTAACGATTATACGAGATTGTTTTTTCACATTCCTAAAGTATATTTTGGTTAATAAAAAAGAAGATTGTAATTGATAATCATTTAAAATCCATCAAAATTTATTTTAAGAAGGAAATATTTTTAATAAAAATTGAGAGGAGATTTTAGTGTCAAAACCAGTCAATTCGGCAAATTTTATAGGAGAAAATATCTTGAATATCCTAATCAATTGATAATCTTTTAATAATTATAAAATATTTTTCATTTAATAAAATATATCTTCTAATTTCGCATAAACTTAAAATTTTTAGGGGAACTCATTATAAAATCACATGGGATTATTTAACTTATTTACTCAAGATATAGCCATAGACCTTGGCACGGCAAACACATTGATTATTCACAATGAACAAGTAGTTGTTGATGAGCCTTCAATAGTAGCAGTTGACAGAACAACTAATAAAATTATTGCGGTAGGTAAACGTGCAATGATGATGGATGGGAAAGTTCATGAAAATCTTAAAACAATACGACCTTTAAAAGATGGTGTAATTGCCAATTTTCAGGCAGCAGAAGGAATGATAAAAGAAATGATTAAACTGATCAATCCCAAGAAAGCCTTATTTGCACCCAGTTGGAGAATGGTTATTTGCATACCGTCCTCCATCACCGAAGTAGAGAAAAGAGCTGTTCGCGATAGTGCAGAACAAGCCGGAGCAAAAGAAGTATATATGATTCATGAACCGATGGCAGCTGCTTTGGGTATTGGGATTGATGTAGAAGAGCCAACCGGTAATATGGTAATTGATATAGGAGGTGGGACAACCGGGATTTCAATTATTTCTCTTTCCGGAATTGTGTGTGATGAAAGTATTCGAGTAGCAGGAGATGATTTTACGGCAGATATTATAGAAGCTATGAGACGATATCATAGTTTGCTTATAGGTGAACGCACTGCCGAACAAATCAAAATACAATTAGGAAGTGCCCTGAAAGATTTAGATAATCCGCCTGATGATGTGCCGGTTCCGGGTAGAGACTTAGTCACCGGTATTCCAAAACAAATCTTGGTTACATATCAAGAAGTAGCAGACGCACTTGATAAATCTATATTTAAAATTGAAGAAGCCATTTTGAAAGCTTTAGAAAAAACACCTCCTGAATTAGCTTCTGATATTTTTAGAAGAGGGTTATATTTAACCGGAGGTGGAGCATTACTTAGAGGCTTAGATAAAAGAATATCTCAAAAAATTAAATTACCAGTTCATATCGCTGATGATCCATTAAGAAGTGTAGTGAGAGGAACGGGAATGGCTTTAAAACACATTCATAAGTATCCATTTTTGATGCAATAATATTTTCGATCCAAAAAATGAATAATTTGTGAGAAATTTATTTCTGTTAATAAAACAATATTATTCTTTTTTTGTATTTATCATATTGGAGTCAATATGTTTAATTATCCTTTTTAAAAACAATCATTATCAGCAATCTTCTATAATCAATTCATCAAATGGAATAGCAGGAGCAATTTATTCAAAACAAAGCGATATTATTAATTATTTTTTATTAAAAAGAATAAATGATAGTTTGGCTGATGAAAATGCAAAACTCAGAAGTGAACTGGGCATTCATACTTTGCAAAACACTTTGAAAGATTCTAGTTTTACAAAAGATATAAAAATTGACTCTTCAAAAATTCAAAAAACTTACTATGAACTAAAAGCTGTTAAGGTTCTTAATAATACAATAGATCAAAAAATAAATTATTTGACTTTAAACATTGGTAGTAAATCCGGAGTCGAAAAAAATATGGCTGTTGTGGGAGCTCATGGTATTGTTGGGAAAATATCACATGTTAGCGAACACTATAGTTTAGCAAGTTCAGTATTGTCAGAACGATTTAATATAAGTGCTATGACAAGTGATGGGACTGTTGGTAAAGTAATTTGGGAAGAAAAAAGACCGAATGAATTAGTGTTGACAGGAATTCCTCAATCTGTAAAGCTGAAACCGGGCGATACTATCAAAACAAGTGGTTTCTCTTCCATTTTTCCGGAAAATATAATTATAGGATATGTGGTCAAACAAAAAACGGCTACCGCTTATAAATTGGTAACAGCAACTAATTTTTTTAATTTGCATTTTGTATATGTAATTAAGTCAAGCGTTGATCAAGAACAGATTGAATTAGAATCTAAAGCGAAAGAATAAGTATGGCAAAACCGATAAGATTTATTGTATATTTTTTTTTAGTTATGGCGTTTCAGGTGTTTATATTAAATAATATAGTCATCAAATCTGCCATAACAATAGCTAGTATGCCAATTTTTATACCACTGATTTATCCTTTAATAATTTTAATGTTACCAACCAGTACAAAGCGTATTCCAAGTATGTTGATTTCTTTTCTTGTAGGTATAACTATGGATATGTTTAGTAACACTCCCGGTTTACATGCTTCGGCTTGCGTATTATTAGGCTATTTAAGACCCAATTTGCTTAATTTGTTTTTTCAACAAAATATAAAAGAACTAGGCGATACATTACCAACTTTATATCGAATGGGGGTTAAACATTTTTTACTCTATATTCTGTTTGCACTGATGATACATCATTTTTGCTTTTACTTATTACAAATTTGGAGTATTTCTAATATACTGATAATCATTTTAAAGACTACTGTATCATTAGTTTTGTCAATTATTTTAATCTTTTTAGAACAGTTGATTTTTGAAAATAATCATTAAAACTTACCTTTTTTGCAAAAAAAATATAATTATTTTCAAAATATTAACGAACGACGAAAGCCAATACCACATAGAGTTTCATCAAAAAATATATAGGCAAAATAAAAAAAAAATAAAAATAAATTTTGTATATAAACTAAACTGTATCTATATTTGTCCCATATAAAAAGCTAAAATCAATTTTTTAAAATTTAAAATTAAATTTATGACAAGCAAAAAGTACTTATTAGCAGGGTTAGTAGCCTTGTTTACAACAACAGCCTCACAGGCGCAAAACAGTGGCGGTATGCAGCAGAACTCGTATAGTGATTCTACTATGATTCCGGGTAGTAGATTAGCACAACACAGAGATTTTGAAAATGGTCAATATGACTTCCCTGCAAAAAGAAATAATCAATGGGAAGTTGGTGTTAACTTTGGACAAGTAAATATCTTTGGTGACGTTGTTTCTAAAAGTATTGCTACTCATCATAAAGCATTACCTCTTGGTTTTGGATTCACAGTTCGTAAATCTTTAGGATATTTAGTATCTTTAAGAGCTCAATTTATGCATGGAACAGCAAGTGGATTTAATTTCCAACCAGGTTATGGAGGATACTTAAATAAAGGGAACAATCCTTGGAACGATTTAGGATATGCAGGGCAAAAAGATCCAAGAGTTGCTTATAACTATAAAACTACAATGAATGAATTTTCATTGCAAACAGTATTCGCTTTGAATAATATTAAATTCCATAGTGCACGTAATAAAGTTAGTTATTATGCATTAGCCGGAATTGGTGGATTGTCTTATAAAGTAATGGTGGATGCCCTAGATGGTTCAGGACAAAGATATAATTTTGGTGCTGCATGGGATGGTTTATCAGGAACAAATTGGGAAAATAGAAAAACGATCAATACAAGACTTAAATCTTTATTAGATGGAAACTATGAATCTCCAGCTGAATCTAACACTTATAAAAAACCTGGAAGTTCAACTACAATGTCGTTAAGTGGAACTGCAGGTCTTGGTGTTCAATTCCGTTTGTCAAAATTAATGACCTTACAAATTGAAGATAGAATCATCTATACCGGTAGTGACTACTTAGATGGTGTGAAATACCAAGAAAATACTCCTGGTTCAGCATCATTCAGTTCTAATAATGATATGATTAATTATGCATCTATTGGACTTAACTTCAACCTTGGAGGAAATGCTATAGCTCCACTATGGTGGGTAAATCCTCTAGATTATACATATCATGAACTAAAAGCTAAAACAGCTCCTAAATCTAGCAAATGTGACTTAGACTCTGATGGCGACGGTATCTCAGATTGTTTCGACCGTTGTCCTAACACACCGGCTAATGTAACTGTAGATTCTCATGGTTGTCCATTTGATACTGATGGTGATGGAGTTCCTGACTATAAAGATAAACAATTAATTACTCCAACAGAATGTCAACCAGTTGATGCTGATGGTGTTGGTAAATGCCCAGACCCAGAATGTTGTAAAAACGCTCCGGCTCCGGTAGGTTGTGGAAATGTACCTTCAGGTTCATTAATATTCGGAGTAGGTTCATCTAAATTATCATCAAGCGCTACTTCATCTCTTAATAGTTTAGCTAATGCTTTAAGATCAAATCCTAACTGTAAAGCAGTTATAATAGGAAACGGAAGTGGTTCTAAAGTTGAACAACAACGTTCTTGGGACAGAGTAAATTCTGTAATCAATTACATGGTTGATAAACAAGGTATCGACAGAGATAGATTTATCTTCCAATACGGACAAGGTGGTGGAGATGCTAACAGTGTAAATTATCGCGCTGCTGGTACGGGTGAAGAAGGTCCTTCTAATACACCTCCTCCTTTCCCTAATCTTAGAAAATAATACTTTTTGCTTAATATATAAAAAGGCAGTAATTTACTTACTGCCTTTTTATTTTTATATTAATTGTATAATTAACTTTAATTAATTCCTTATTTTATTTTTTTCATTAATACAATTAAAAATATTTTTAAAGAGTAAATAATCCATGAATAATATAAAATGATGTAGAAAATTTTATATAGTTAATTTTTATTTTTAATCTCTATAATTTTAATGTAATTTTGCTAAAAAATTTTTAAGATGGAAACAATAGGAATATTTGAAGAGTTGACAAATACGCTCACCAAACTTCAAAAAGGATATGAAACCCTTTCACAAATTGATGAAATAAAAGTTGCCACTACTCCTAAAACATTAGTTTGGCAAATGGATAAAGTTAAAGTGTATCATTATGACAGAGAAACCCCTGCAAAATGCAAAATACCTGTATTAGTTTCTTTTGCTATGATGAATAGACACGATGTACTAGATTTACAGCCGGATCGCTCTTTAATGAAAAAGTTTCTAGATGAAGGACTAGATGTTTATATTATTGATTGGGGGTATCCAACTAAAGCAGATAAATATCTGACAATGGAAGATTATATTGATGGATACTTAAATGGAGCAGTTGATTATGTAAGAAAAGCACATAAAATGCAAAAAATAAACTTGATGGGTATTTGCCAAGGTGGAACTTTCTCAACTATTTATGCCGCTCTTTATCCTGAAAAACTAAATACATTAACAGTTTATGTAGCTCCTTTCGACTTTAGAACAGATAAATGTATGCTTTATAAATGGACAAAATATATTGATGTAGATGCGATGGTTGATACAATGGGAGTAATACCTGCTGATGTATTAAATGCAGGTTTTGGCATGTTAAAACCAAGTGGCGATATTTCTAAATATTTCAGTGTATTAGATAGTTTAGATGATAAAGAAAAAGTTTTGAACTTTTTAAGAATGGAATATTGGAAAAATGATTGCCCTGATATTTCGGGTGAGTTGTATCGTAAATACATTAAAGACCTTTTTAGAGATAATAAATTGATTAAGGGTGATTTCGAACTTGGAGGAAGAAAAGTAGATTTGAAGAAAGTAACTATGCCTTTCTTAAATATTTATGCTACAGATGATAATATAATTCCTAATGAATCTACAATTGCAGTAAACGCTAAAATTGGCTCAAAAGATAAAGAGTTATATGCTTTCCCGGGTGGTCATATTGGTGTGTTTGTAGGAGGTCGCTCTCAAAAAGAGTTAGGACCTAAAGTTGCTAAATGGGTTACCGATAGAAGTAAATAATATTTGAATTAAAAAATATAAAAAGAGCAAACTCAAAATATGAGTTTGCTCTTTTTATATTGGTTAAGATTATTTTTTATTCTTTCATTTTTAATAGAACAAGAACTTGTAAATATGCACAACCTACAATGGCTCGTTTAGTAAAAGTAGCGTTCTAACGGCTTGTACTAAAACATTTTCAATAATTAAAAAATATTATCATCATATCAATATTTGCCGGTAAATCTGCTTTATTCCAAGCTAAGGAAACATTGTATAATTGGGCTTGTCATTAAATTGTTTAGCAAAACAAAATGTAAACCTCAAAAGATAAGTCATATTTTATTGGCAAATATTTTCAATTTTTTTGAAAGCTTGATGCGCATCCGTTTTTTCCCAAAGTATCGAATAAATAGCGAAAGCAATTGGTAGTTGTACATTTAAGTTTAAACATATTTCATAAATCCCTTTTGATGCAAAATAGCCCTCTGCAACCATATTCAACTCTAATTTTGCTGAATTCACAGAGTAACCTCTTCCAATAAAATTTCCAAAAGTCCTATTGCGACTGTGCAATGAATAGCAAGTGACTAAGAGATCGCCCAAATAAACACTCGTATTATAATGATGTTGGTAACGAGAACTTATAGTTTGAATAAATTGCTGCATTTCAGCAAAGCAATTGGTAATGTAAACACTCAAAAAATTATCGCCAAAATCTAAACCATGAGCAATGCCGGCACCAAGTGCATAAATATTTTTTAGAACTGCTGCATATTGCACACCATATACATCATTACTACATATTGTTTTGATGTAATGATTTTCAAAATAAGTAGAGATTGTTTTTGCCATTGAAAGATTAGAAGAAGCGAAAGTGATATAAGATAATTTTTCAGCGGCTACTTCTTCAGCATGACATGGACCACTTATACATACATAGTCATCTTCCAAAACGTCAAAATTGGTATTAAGATATTCGTTCAATAAAACATTTTCATTCGGCAAAATTCCTTTAATGGCCGATATGATTTTTTTCCCTTTAAAAATATTTTTTGGAAGTGATTTTAAAATTTCTATAATATATGCTGAAGGTATGCCGATAAGGATAATTTCACCTTCTTGAATTAATTGTTCAATATTAACGTAAATAGAAAGTAATTTTGTGTCGAATTTCACACCTGTCAAATAATGAGGATTATGACCTGTGTTTTTTAATTTCATTTGAGCCTCTTCACTTCTCATCCACCAGTTAATAGAATGCCCATTGTCTGTGAGCATTTTTGCTAGTGCAGAACTCCAACTTCCGTTTCCTAAAATACTTATTTTTTCCTTCAAAATATCTTACTTACAATTGACACAAAGGTAAATAGAATGTCTTAAAATTCAATTAACTATTAAACATATCTTATATTTGGTTTATGAAAAACATTTTTGCAATTCTACTTGTTATTTTAATTACACATGAATCAAATGCACAATTTGATTCATTAAAATTAAACCAATATTTTATTCAATTAGATAAGCATTCAAAAGCCATGGCAAGTGTTTGTCTTGAACATAATGGAGAAATAATTTATGACAATGCGATTGGATACAGTGATATTGAAAATAAAATGAAAGCAAATGTATATACTCTTTATCGGATTGGCTCTATATCCAAAATGTTTACAGCCGTTATGATATTGCAAATGATAGAAGAAAAAAAATTGAGTTTTGATACTAAGTTGAATAAATTTTTTCCAACAATTAAAAACGCCGATAAAATCAATATTGAATATTTACTTAACCATCGTAGCGGTATTGAAAATTTTACGAATTTAAACCAATATTCTCTGTATTCATCTTCAACACATTCAGAAGAAGATATGATAAAAATTTTTGAAACATTAGGAAGTGATTTTGAACCCGGAACCAAATTTAACTACAGCAATACAAACTATGTTTTGTTAGCGTATATAATAGAAAAAATTTCAAACCAATCTTACTCTGAGCAGTTACTAAATAGAATTTGTTCAAAAGCGAAATTAACAGACACAAAAGTAGGATTGGTCATCGATACGAAAGACAATGAAGCCGAATCGTATGAATATAATTTTGGAAAATGGGAGTTAGCAAAAGAGACTGATTTGTCGGTTGCTATTGGTGCAGGAAATATCGTTTCGACATCAAAAGATTTATGTAATTTCATTTATTCCTTATTTAATGCAAAATTGATTTCAAAGGAGATGTTAGCCAAAATGAAAACGTTGCAAGACGGTTATGGTTATGGTATTTTACAGTTTCCGTATTATGACAAATCATTTTATGGACACACCGGAGGTATAGACGGTTTTCAGTCTATATTGGGTTACAATGAAAAAGACGAACTGGCTATTTGCATTTTAGGAAATGGATTTAATTATTCATTAAATGACATTGCAATTAACTTATTGAATGCCTATTATGAAAAGCCAATTTCAATTCCCACATTTAATGAAAATGCAAATAATTCAAATACAGAATCTACCGATAATACAATTCTCGGAAAATATAAAAATGATAAACTCGGAATGGAGATTATAATCTTTGAAGAAGAAAACACCTTAAAAGCGCAAGCAAGCGGTCAGTCTTCATTTACACTAACAAAAATATCAGAAGAGGAGTATCATTATGAAGAAGCCGGAATAAAAATAATCTTTATAAAAGAAAATCAAAAGATAAAAGGATTTAGATTACTTCAAGGAGGAATGGGTTTAATTTTTGAAAAAAAATAAATTGGTACTAAAATTGTATTAGCTTTATGCTTCAATATTGAAAAGGCATCAAATAAATAACTTATTTAGTTATACTTTTTATAGAACTAAAATGAATTTATTAAAAAAACACATATTTCTATTTTGCCTTTTTATTGTTGGAATATTTCAAATTAAAGCACAAATAACAGTTACAAACACCAATAATGCAAACCAATTAGCTCAAAAGTTAGTAGGCCCCGGGGTTATTATAACAAATGCTAGTACTTTGTGTAATCAAAATCAAGCTGGTATTTTTAAAGTAACTACAGCTAATTTAGGAATTGATAGCGGTATTGTTTTGACAACTGGATTGGCAGCAACAAATGTTCCAAACTATGGTGTGAATGGCACACAAATCAATACGGCAACAGCCAATCAAGGGACAGGTGGTGATGCTGATTTAACTGCATTAGCAGGTGTTAGTACTTTTGATAGGTGTATTTTGGAATTTGATTTTACAGCAAAAGGGGATTCTATATTTTTCCAATACGTGTTTGGTTCAGAAGAATATCCCCAATATAATTGCAGTAACTATAATGATGTTTTTGGATTTTTCATTACAGGGCCGGGCTACCCTACTCCAAAAAATATTGCATTAGTTCCGGGAACAAATATTCCTGTAGCAATTAATTCAGTGAATAGTGGTATGCTATACCCCGGAGGAGTTTGGGCAAACTGTACCAATATGGGACCCGGGTCTCCATTTACAGGTTATTATACAGACAATACCGGAGGTACTTCCGTAACCTACGAAGGCTTTACACATTTATTTACAGCGAAAGCAGCTATTCAGCCTTGTAGCACTTATCACTTAAAATTAGCTATTGCAGATGGGTTCGACCATATTTTGGATTCAGGCGTATTTTTAAAAGCGGGGAGCTTAAAATCGGATAATGTAAAACTATCCGTAAAAACAGATTCACTTATAGCCGGTGTTGCTTCAGTATTTGAAGGGTGTGATACGGCAAAATTAAAAATACACAGACAGATAGTGCAGGCAAACCCCGGTATAGATACCGTAAAATTAATCATATCAGGCTCTGCCCAAAATGGAATAGATTATAATTTGATTCAAACAAATTATATTTTTTCAAATAATCCAACAGATACAATAAAAAATATAAACATCATTCCTATCAATGATTTATTAATCGAAGGAACTGAAACAGTTATAATTAAATTAAAAGATAAATGCAATAACATTATCGATAGTGTAACAATATTAATAAAAGATCCTCCAACGTTCAAAATATTAAATAATGATACCACTATCTGCCAAGGGGCAAGTGTGAGTATTAATGCTATATTTGACCCCGGATTGACCTATACTTGGGTACCCCAAGCAGGAGTTGCAAATCCAACACAACTCAATACAATTTTAACACCAACAGTAACGACTACCTATGTTGTGAAAGGCTCATACGGGAATTGCAGTGCCGTTTATGATACCATAAAAGTTACTGTTGAGCCGTCACCTACTATTAATTTAGCTCCTACTAATATTTTATGTAACGGACAAAATTTAGGCTCCATTCTTGCAACAGGAACTGTAGGCAATAACCCTTTAACTTTCACATTGCAACCGGGAGGTATCAATGCCAATGGTTCACCTCATACTTATAATAATCTCGCAGCAGGTACTTATACGGTTACGATTACAAGCGGATTAGGGTGTACAAAAACAGCAACAACAACTATTACACAACCTCCTGCAATTGGATGGTCAAATGTTACGGCTGTTCATATTGCTTGTAACGCAGGAAATGTGGGGCAAGTTATTACAATAGCAAACGGTGGAGTTCCACCATTTACCTACAATTTGCAACCGGGAAACATTACAAACGGTACCGGAACTTTTACCGGCTTAGCAGCAGGCTCTTATACTGTTACCGCAAAAGATAATAATAACTGTACTAAAGTAGCTGTAGTACTTGTAACACAAGCTCAATCTTTATCATGGGCAAATGTATCTCATACAGATATAACGTGTAATGGAATGAATAATGGGTCCATTCAAGTAACAGCAGCCGGAGGTGTAGGTAATATCAATTATAATCTACAACCGGGAAATATAAATAATAATACCGGGAACTTCAATAACCTTGGAGCCAATATTTATACAATAGTAGCCGTTGATGCAAACGGATGCAGTGCCAGCACTACAATCAATATTACACAATTTCCACCTGTAAGTATTTCTAATGTTACAAAAACAAATGTATTATGTGCAGGCGGAAATACAGGAAGCATAAATATTACAGCAATAGGAGGTGCACCGACTTTAAGTTATACATTAAACCCGGGTGCTATAACAAATAATACAGGGTTGTTCAATAATATTACATCGGGGAATTATACAATAACAGTTGTGGATGCAAATGGTTGTTCAGTATCAACTGCAGTAACTATAACTCAACCGGCACCTTTAGCATTTGCACCACCTACAATTACTAACCCCACATGTAATCCTGGAAATAATGGTAGCATAAATATCACAGCTTCCGGAGGTACACCAAGCTATACATACAAGATTGGAGCCGGTGCATTTCAACCCGGAGGGGTTTTCACAGGGCTTACCACCGGTACTTATATTATTACGGTAAAAGACGCAAATGGATGTACCAAAACCACTTCTGTTACATTATCAAATAATAATGCGCCAATCCTAACAAATAATTCAACTCCTCCACCATGTTATAATGGAGTTGGTAATATTAATGTAACGGCAACAAACGGAGTTGCACCCTATACATTTACTTTGCAACCTCTTGGTTTGGTTAACAATAATGGACAATTTCCGGGAGTTGCACCGGGAATTTATACGGTGAATGTTGTTGATGCAAATGGTTGTACAGCTTCAATCGTAGTGAATATTGTAGTTCCTCCTCAATTGACTTGGTCTAATTTTACAAAAAATAATATTCCTTGTAATGGCATAGGCACAGGAAGTATTCATGCTACTGCTAGTGGTGGTACAGGGACAATCACCTATCATCTTAATCCGGGAAATGTAAATAATAATAATGGAGCATTTACAAATTTGGCTATGAATACTTACACAGTGATTGCCACTGATGCAAATGGGTGTACAATATCGTCTGTAGCTACTATTGGAATTTCTCCTTCAATTACTTTTAATAATCCTATCGTAACAAATATCTACTGTAATGGTGGTAACAATGGTTCTATAAACGTTACGGCAAGTGGCGGAACCGGAGTTATTACATATACGATTACACCCGGCGGGTTTAACAATATAACCGGACAATTTATAAATTTTAATGCAGGAATTTATACAATTCAAGCAGTTGACGCAGTTGGTTGTACAGCTTCTACTGTTATTACGATAACTCAACCACCACCATTAGTAATAAGCAATATTTCTTCAACATCACCATCTTGTGTTCCGGGTTTAGATGGTTCTATTACAATATCTGCAACCGGAGGTACTCCAACATATTCATATAAAATAAATGGAATGCCTTATCAAGGTTCAAATACTTTTAATAATTTAAATATTGGCTCTTATACAATTACTGTAAAAGATGCAAATAATTGTACAGTAACGAGTGTATTCAATTTAATAAATCCAAATGCTCCATCATTTGCAAACGTTGTAGTCAGCCAGGCAAATTGTGCCGGTGCAAATACAGGCTCTATCACAGCAACAATTAATGGAGGCGTAGCACCTATAACATTTACTATAAATCCACTTGGTCTTGTAAATAATAATGGTATATTCAATAATTTGCCTGTCAATGTTTATACGATTACGGCTACAGATGCCAATAATTGTATTGTCACTACCACAGCTACCATTGTTCAACCTTCAGCATTGATTTGGGCTCAAGCAAATTACAATAATATTACTTGTAATGGTATGACAGATGGTGCTATTCATGTGACTGCAACCGGAGGAAATGGCGCAATCAATTATACATTAATGCCGGGAAATATTAATAATGCCAATGGTAATTTTTTACCACTTGTTGCAAATAATTATACTGTGACGGCAACCGATGCAAACGGTTGTTCGTTAACGACTATTTTTGTTATTACAAATCCTGCTGCATTAAATTGGAATTTACCAACACAAAACAATATAACATGTTTTAATGCAAATAATGGTTCTATTAATGCTCCGGCAATAGGAGGGACAGGGACAATTAGTTATACACTAATGCCGGGAAATATTAATAATCAAACCGGTTTGTTTAATAATCTTGGACCTGCAACATATACAATAACAGCAATCGATGCAAATGGTTGTTCTATTACCTCTTCATTTTCATTAGTGTCGCCAACAGCTTTATCAATTGTAAATTTAGTTGGAACAACTCCTTCTTGTGTACCGGGAAATAATGCCACAATAACAGTTACTGCCGCAGGAGGAGTAACACCATATTTGTATAGCATAAATGGAAACGCACCTCAGGCTGCAAATGTTTTTACAAATATCGGTGTGTCTAATTATACAATAAGTGTTATCGATGCAAATGGTTGCACAGCTACTTCTGTCATTACTATTTCTAACCCGGCATCTCCTTCCATAACAAATGTGAATATAACTAATATTTTATGTTATGGTGACAATACCGGAAGTATTTCAGTAACAGCAACCGGAGGAGTAGGAGCCCTTAATTATCAATTGTTACCGGTAAATATTAATAACCAAACCGGACAGTTTAATAATTTATATGCTAACAATTATACTGTTTCTGTAACGGATGCAAATGGTTGTAGTGCAACTTCAAATATTATCTTAACACAGCCTCCACAACTAGTATGGGATTCGGTAAATAATCGTGATATTCCTTGTTATGGAGCGAATAATGGTTTAGTTACCAGTTCTGCTTCCGGAGGAACCGGACAGATTGTTTATACTTTATTACCTCCTAATGTTACAAATCTGAATGGAGCATTTTTTGGTTTAGGTGTTGGAGTTTATACTTTATTAGCTACCGATGATAATGGTTGCGAAATAAGTGCAGTATTCAACATTAACCAAGCAGCCCAAATCTTGATTAATACAACAACAACGGCAATAACTTGTTATGGTGGGAATAACGGAATTATTAATGCTGTGGCTAGTGGAGGAGTAGGAGGATTTGAGTTTACATTGATGCCCGGAAATGTTATAAATCAAACAGGCACTTTTACTAATTTAATTTCCGGCACATATACCATTTCAGTAAAAGATGCAAATGGTTGTTTGGCGACGACAACAGTATTTTTAAATCAAGCGCCACAAGTACAATTAACGAATGTTACTACAACTCCTGCTTCTTGTACCCCCGGTTGTGATGCTTCTGCCACAATTATGGCATCGGGTGGAAATGGAGTATTTACTTATTCATTAAATGCCGGACCATTTCAAGTTTCAAATATATTTTCTAATCTATGTACAGGTGTTTACACAATTGTGATTAAAGATGGAAATAATTGTACAGGATCCGGTACATTTAGTATTGCAACAGCAAATGGACCTAATCAAATTGCAACTAATATTACAAATATCTCTTGTGCCGGTGGCAATAATGGGAGTATTCAAGTCACCATTAATGGAGGTATTGGTCCAATTAATTACACTTTAAACCCCGGAGCAATAAATAATAACAATGGACAATTTAATAATTTGCCACAAGGAGTTTATACAGTCACAGCAATTGATGCGAATGGATGTTCTTTAAGTTCTATAGTTACACTGACACAACCACCTGCTTTAATAATAACAAATATTGCTACAACTGATGTGACGTGTTTTAATGGCAATGATGGAGGAACTACAGTATATGCAAATGGAGGAAATGGAATTTTAACTTATAATATCCAACCATTAAATATAACGAATAACACAGGTCAGTTTAATAATTTAAATGCAAACATTTATACTATAACAATTACAGATGCAAATGGATGTACAGTCACTTCAACCTTTGTAATCAATATGCCTTCCCAAGTAACGTTTACGAATATAGTAAATATACCGGTAAGCTGTTTTGGAAATAATACAGGTAGCATACATGCTACTGCAACAGGTGGAATTGGAAATATTAATTATACATTATTGCCCAATAATTTAAATAATTTGTCAGGAACATTTATCGGTTTGGGTGCCGCAACATATACAATTGTTGCTTCCGATATGAATAATTGTACAGCAACTATAGTAGTTATTATAACTCAGCCAAGTCAATTAATCATCAATCAGATTGTTACCACTCCTCCAACTTGTGTACCGGGTGGAGATGGGACTATCAGTGTTACAGCAAGCGGAGCTACTCCAAATTATACTTATTCTGTTAATGGTGGAGTATTTCAGTTGAATAATTTATTTAATAATTTAATAGCCGGGACTTATACTGTTAATGTAAAAGATGCAAATGGTTGTACACAAACTTCCACTGTTCAGGTGATACCTCCGTCAATGCCGGTTATAAATAATATAACTGCTACTAATGCAACATGCAATCCGGGGTGTGATGCAAGTTTGACAATTAGCAGTGCAAACGGAAATGGTATACATAATTATAGTATAGACGGAATCAATTTTCAAAACTTTAATACGATTAGTAATTTATGTGTTGGAAATTACACTGTAATTGTTAAAGACGCTTCCGGCTGTACAGTAACATCTACTGCTATAATCAATACATATCCAAGCCCTACTATTACAAATGTTATTGTAAATAATGCACTATGTAATAATGCGAATAATGGTTCAATTCAATTAGTTGTCACAGGGGGTAATGCTCCAATTCAATACCTTTTAATGCCTAATAATATTAATAATGCAAATGGTGTTTTTACAGGTTTAGCAGCCGGGGCTTATACTATTACAGGTACTGATATATATGGGTGTACATTATCAACTATAGTAAGTGTAACACAACCAAACTCACTTAGTTTTGATAATGTAACAGCAACACCTTCTTTATGTTTTAATGTTGCCAATGGAAGTATTTCTTGTCCGGTAGTGGGGGGAACAGCCCCTTATAATTTTACAATAACGCCAACCGGCGTTTTTGCAGCGCCAAATAATTTCAATGGATTACTAGGTAATATAACTTATACCATTACTGCAACAGACGCAAATGGGTGTAGTGTATCAACCAGTATATTTGTACCTCAACCTACTCAAGTAATTATTAATTCTATTGTGAATACTCCTGTAACATGTCATGGAATGAACAACGGAACACTTACTGCTACAGCAACCGGAGGAGTAGGAATAATAACTTATACATTAATGCCAAATAATATAAACAATAATACAGGGCAATTTCAAAATCTAAATGGAAATACTTATACGATTATAGCCACCGATGCAAATGGATGTACGGCAACATCAACTTCAATTTTGTTTGAACCAACAGCCATAAGTATTACAAATGTTGTGGCAACTGATATTATTTGTTATGGGCAAATAAATGGAACTATTACTATTAATGCTACGGGAGGGATAAATCCATTAACGTATCAATTAATGCCCGGAAATATTGTGAACGCAAATGGAATTTTCAATGGACTAGGACAAAATATTTATACCATTACCATCACTGATGCGAATGGATGTACACTTACCAATACTCAAATAATTAATGAACCAACTCAAGTACATTTTAATGGAACAACCATTACACATGTTTTATGTAATGCACAACATAATGGAACTATCCAAACAAATGCAAGCGGTGGTGTAGGTTTGATAAATTATACATGTAACCCTGGAGCTATCAATTCTCCTAATGGACTTTTTAATAATTTAGGTGCAGGAGTATATACACTGACGGCAACCGATGCAAATGGTTGTACTGCTACAACTACAGCCGTTGTTTTACAACCTCCGATGTTGGGTATTGTTTTGGATTCAATTAATCATATCACATGCCATGGAGGAAATGATGGGTTTATAATAACAAGTACAATAGGAGGCACATCTCCTTATAATTTTTATTTACAACCTTTAGGATTAACAAACCAAATAGGAGCTTTTTATTCTTTAGTCGCCAATAATAATTATAAAGTTATTGTAGAAGATAATAATGGATGTAAAGATTCATTGTTAAATATATCCATTACAGAACCAAGCGCTATACAATTTACGTCAGTAAATCATCAAGACATAACTTGTTATTTTGACTCTTCAGGAACTATCGATGTTGTAGCCCAAGGCGGTGTAGGAGCGATTTCATATTCTATTAATCCAAATAATGGCTTGCAAAATTTACCGGGTAGTTTTATAAATCTACAAGGAGGTACTTACACTATTACAGCTACAGATTCAAGAGGATGTACCCAGACTACCTCTGTTACTATCTTACAAAACTTACAAATCCTATCATCCAATGTAGATTATATTCAACCCATTTGTCATGGTGATAGTAATGGTGCAATTCAATTGTATGTTACAGGCGGTGCACCTCCAATGACTTTCTCAATTGATAATGGACCATTTCAAGGAAGTGGATTTTTCGGAGGAATAGCTGCCGGGAATCATTTAATTACAATTAAAGATTCTAAAAATTGTATGTCAGATACATTATTAGTTCTTACCGAACCCAAACAAGTAGGTGCTAATGTTAATATTTTCCCCCCTAAATGTAATGAACAGAGCGATGGAAAATTTGAAATAATAGGTATTGGCGGAAGAAGCAATTATACTTATAAACTCAGACCGGGTTTAAATACTAATAAAACAGGAATATTTTATGATATATCCGTAGGTACTTATTCTCTTACTATTATTGATAGTGCCGGTTGTAGTTTTGATACTTTAATTACAATGGGACTTCCTATTGATCCTCTAAAATCATTTATAACAAAACAAGATTTAGGATGTTTTGGTAAAGGCACCGAAGGAACTGCTACTGTACATATTACAGGAGGAGAGCCACCATACACTTATTTCTGGAATACCAATCCGGTTCAAACAGATGCTATTGCTACAAACTTAAAATTCGGGCAATATAAAATTCAAGTGACCGATGCAAATGGTTGCACTATTATGGATTCAATTCAAATAGACCCCGGACCTTGTTGTGAAGAAATATTTATTCCAAATGCATTTAGCCCAAATGGAGATGGTAAAAATGATGAATGGCGTATAACAACCGCTGTCGGCATGAAATTACATCAATTAGAAGTATATGATAGATGGGGTAATAAAGTATGGAGTACCTTAGACCCAACAAAAGGATGGGATGGGAAATATAATGGTAAAAATATGGATATAGATACTTATTTTTACATACTTCGTTATACATGTTTGCATAATGGCAACAATTATTTGAGAAAGGGTGATTTGATTTTAATTAGATAAAAAAAATGAATGTTTTTTTATAAAATCTTCTTAGTTTATTCAATTTGGAGTTTTCTAAATTTTTAAATTAAATAAAAAACAATTATCCATTAAAATACACTTAAAACATCTTATTTTTACAAATTAAAAAATATAAAGAAATGAGAGAAATTGCTTTTAGACAAGCATTGCGTGAAGCTATGCAAGAAGAAATGAGGAGAGATCAAAGTGTTTTTTTAATGGGAGAAGAAGTAGCTGAATACAATGGAGCTTATAAAGTAAGTCAAGGAATGTTGGATGAGTTTGGACCAAAAAGGGTAATCGATACGCCAATTGCAGAATTAGGTTTTGCCTCTATTGCTGTTGGTGCAGCAAGTAATGGACTAAGACCGATAGTTGAATTCATGACTTGGAATTTTGCTGTATTGCCTTTAGATCAAATTTTTAATCACGCCTCTAAAATGCTTGCTATGAGTGGAGGACATTTCGGATGCCCTATCGTTTTTAGAGGACCTAATGCATCAGCCGGTCAACTTGCAGCACAACATTCAACTGCATTTGAAAGCTGGTATGCTAATATACCCGGATTAAAAGTAATTTCTGTATCTAATCCTTATGATGCAAAAGGACTTTTAAAAAGTGCAATAAGAGATAATGATCCGGTTATTTTTATGGAAAGTGAAGTCATGTATGGTGATGTTGGTCCGGTGCCGGAAGAAGAATATTTAATTCCGATTGGAAAAGCAGATGTAAAAAGAGTAGGAGAAGATGTGACCATTGTTTCTTATAATAAAACAATGAAAGTAGCCCTTGCAGCAGCTGAAGAATTAAGCAAAGAAGGTATTAGTGCAGAAGTCATTGACTTGAGAACAATACGACCCTTAGATGCTGAAACTATCATACAATCTGTAAAGAAAACAAATAGATTAGTCATTGTAGAAGAACAATGGCCTTATGGAAGTATTTCAACAGAAATTACTTATCGTGTACAAAAAGATGCTTTTGATTATTTGGATGCACCTATCAGAAGGATTTGTAGTGCCGATGCCAGTATGCATTATGCAGCCAATTTAGTAGCAGCTTATTTACCTGATGTTCCAAAAACGGTTAAAGCTGTTAAAGAAATTATGTATGCAGTAAAATAACTAAAAAACTCATTTTTTCATTTTAATATTATTGTTTAATAATTAAATTTGTAAGGAGTTTATTTAAATTTTTAACTCTAAAAAAAATCAATATGAAAAAAATTATTTTAGCATTTCTATTTGTTACAATTTCATTTTTTGCAAAATCACAAGTTGTTTATTCATGTGAGTACAAAAGCGATGCCAATGTAAAAGTTTATGTTTCTGATTTCAAAAGCGATGCCGATTTGGTTGTTTATAAAACAAAATACAAAAGTGATGCAAGTGGAAATGATGGCGTATGGTTCTTTACTGATTATAAAAGTGATGCAAAAAAGAAAATATATTTTACAAAATACAAAAGTGATACCGACTTAATTATCTTTTTTACTGATTATAAAAGCGATGCAGGTTGGAAAAAAAGTAGTAAAAAACAGTTGATGTACTAATGTTATAAGAGCAAATTCACTTTATAAACACAAATAAAAAATCCTTTAGGAATTTACCATCTAAAGGATTTTTTTCATTTACAAAATATAAGTTAGGAATAATTAATTCTACAAATATTTATAGTTTGTTTTAGGGCTTAATTTTAAAAGCGTTTCATACATTAATCGGATGCAATTTTCGACATCATCTTTATGAATTGTTTCAACGGTCGTGTGCATATATCGTAAAGGCAAAGAGATTAATGCACTCGGCACTCCGCCATTACTGAAAGCAAAAGCATCGGTGTCAGTGCCTGTAAATCGGGAAGATGCTTGCAATTGATGGAGTATTTTATTTTTAGTAGCTGTATCTAAAATAATATCGAGTAGAGTACGATGCACAGCCGGAGCAAAAGATAAAACAGGACCCATTCCACATGTTGCCTCACCTTGAGCTGCTTTATTCATCATTGGCGTTGTCGTATCATGCGTTACATCAGTACAAATAGCCACATTGGGTTTGATGGTTTGTGCAATCATTGTAGCACCATTTAGACCTACCTCTTCTTGAACTGCATTGACAATATACAGCCCAAAAGGAAGTTTTTTCTTATTTTCAGATAATAATCTAGCTACTTCAGCAATAATCACTCCTCCCATTCTATTGTCAAATGCACGTCCTATCCAATAACCGTTATTACCTTCTTCAAAGCCTTCTGTAAATGTACAAACACAACCGACGTGAATACCTAAGTCTTCTACCTCTTTTTTGTTTTTACAATTAACATCAATCCATATTGTTTCTATTTCAGGTTTTTTTTCATTTTGTGCTGTTCGTACGTGTATGGCAGGCCATCCAAATACACCTCTCACTATTCCTTTTTTGGTATAAATATTCACTCTTTTAGAAGGTGCAATTTGATGGTCGCTACCACCGTTTCTGCATACATGAATAAATCCATCATTCGTAATATATTTTACATACCAACTGATTTCATCTGCATGTGCTTCAATCACTACCTTATATGGAGCATCCGGATTAATAACCCCTACAACCGTTCCATAATTATCTACAAAATGTTTATCTATATAAGGTTTCAAATAGTTTAACCAGATCATTTGTCCACTACTTTCATATCCTGTTGGCGAAGAGTTGTTAAGATATTCTCTTATGAACTTCATAGATTTTTCATTAAAAAAATCTTTTTTCTTTTTGGATGAAATTGTTTTTGCCATTTTTCTAATTTTTAAATAAGTGCAAATGTAAATATTTATAGCTCCAAAAATTCTTTTGTGTTTCTAAGTTTTTTCTGAAAATAAAAGACATAGAAATTTATAGAATTTCTATTTTTTATCTATGATGAAAAATTAATACTTAAACCTCAAATTTTGAGTTTATTGAAAATACAAAGAGTTTAAAGTGATAATTTTTTTTTACATAATAAGCAACAATCCGTTTTGAAAATAAGTTGGAAATAAAAGCCAACTTTTTTAACTATGAAATCATAAACCATAAGTACTCAAAAGATAAACCATCGCACTCATTGCAATAGCACCTAAACAAAGTTCACGACGATGTACTTTTTCAAATACATCATTTTCACTATGATGCATATCAAAATATTGCTGGGAATCGGGATATAATTCCATCACCGGTGTACCCAATTTTTTATGCAGAGGGCTTATATCGGCACCACCTCCATTACCGTCTAAATTATATATTCCATAAGGAATTAATAAACGTTGCCAGCTTTTAATTTTACTTCTTTGAGCATTGCTCATTGTCATTGAAAAACCAATGGGAGTCGCTCCACCTGCATCAGACTCAATAGCTATCAAATGTTTCTCTTTATTTTCAACAGCCAATTCTGCATATTTTGTTCCACCTCTCAAACCATTTTCTTCATTCATAAACAAAACGGCACGAATTGTTCTCTTTGGTCGAATTCCTAATTTTTTAAACGTCCTTAATACTTCTATGCTTTGTACTACACCTGCTCCATCATCATGAGCACCTTCACCCACATCCCAACTGTCCAGGTGTCCACCGACTGTAATGATTTCATCCGGAATTTCACTTCCGGTTATTTCACCCACTACATTGTATGACTTTACATCAGGTAGCATTTTACAAGTATTTCTAATATACATTTTTACTCCTTTTTCATTTTGTAATTTTTGTAGAAGTTGGTCTGCACCTAAGTTTGATAAAGCAATAGCCGGAATGGCAGGAGATTTTTTATCATAAGAAAGAGAGCCCGTGTGTGGGGCATCATCAAAGGCGGAAGATACCGAACGAATCACAACTGCAATTGCACCCAGTTTGGCTGCTTTGCTTGGAGCTGCCCAACGATAATACACACAAGGTCCGTAGCTTTCAAATGTATTGATATTTGTTTGATCAAAATAGTTATTAAAAAAAACAATTTTGCCTTGAATTTCTGATGGATTCATTCTGTTTAACTCATCTATATTATTTATTAAAACGATAGGAGCTTCCACCCCTTTGTGTCCTGTGCCAACTGAATTACCAATTGATAACATTTTAATCGGGTAACGTTTCCCTTTAGAATCTATTATTTCAGCATGTTCTTCACCTCTTACCCAATGAGGCACCATTACTTCTTGAAGATACACTTTGTCGCATCCTGCTTTTTCTAATGTTTCTTTACCCCACTCTACAGCTAGTGCGGCTTGAGGCGAACCGGATATTCGATGTCCAATATGTTTACATAAATATCTTAAATCTTCGTAGCAAACATAATTACTCAAAATATGATTTGAGATTTGCTTGAGCGTTGCACTGTCTTTTTTAAAATTTTGACTATATGAATGATATGAAAAATTTAAAATAAAAAAAAATAAAATTGTTTTTTTCATCAAAAGAAAATTAGAGTATAAATGTACGGGTTTGATTTTTTATTTAAAATTTTAATTAAGAAAAATTTAATAAGTAAAAGATTTTTTAAAACAAAGAATCTAATTCCTAATTTGGTTTAAATTCGCACATTAATTTTTAAGTTTATAATTGAAAAATATGAAACATCTATTAACTGCTTTAATCCTTTTTTTATCATTACAACTATTTGCCAAAAATAATTTGACTTATATCAAAATAGAAAGAACACCTTGTTATGGCAAATGCCCTACTTATAGTGTAGAGTTAAAGCCTGATGGTAAATTGATTTATAATGGGAAAGCAAATGTAAAAATGTTGGGCATATTTGATGGACAAATCAGTAAAGAACAGGCAGCTAAAATTTTTAAAGAATATGAAAAAAATAATTTTTTAAAACTTCAAAATAAATATGTAGTATTGGCTACCGATTTGCCAAGTTTAGTTGTAGAAGTCGTTCAAAACAGAGTCGGGAAAAAAATATTAAGAGCCGATGCAGGTCCTGCTTTTTTAAGACAACTTGCCGAAGATATTGACCATTTGGTTGAAACCGTAAAATGGAAAGGTAGAGAAGGAAGTGAAATAGTAGAAGACCCTATGAACCCTGATAAAATAGAAAAAAATGAAATTGTGTATGAATTTATACAAGCAGGATATCCGGGAGGTGAAAAAGCTATGAAAGAATTTTTATCAGCAAACATGAGCTATCCTAATATTGCAAGAGTAAATAAAGTTGAAGGAAATGTTGTATGTAAATTTATAGTAAATGAAAATGGGAAAATTAAAAATGCTGAAGTGATAAACGGAATAGGTTATGCATGTGATGACGAAGCCATTCGTTTAGTTGAAATGATGCCGGCATGGACACCGGCCTATTTGAATGGTAAAGTTGTAAAATCGTATCAAACAATTACAATTCCTTTCAAACTTAAATAATTATTAAAAGTCAATTATATCTTATTCAGATTGTACATTTGCAAATAAATTTTTTAACTTAAATTAATTTAAATAAAACTATGCCATATTTATTTACATCCGAATCGGTATCAGAAGGACACCCAGATAAAGTAGCCGATCAAATATCAGACGCATTGATTGATCATTTTTTGGCTTATGACCCTAACTCAAAAGTTGCTTGTGAAACATTAGTTACAACCGGTCAAGTAGTGTTAGCAGGTGAGGTAAAATCAAAAGCTTATTTAGATGTGCAAGATATTGCTCGACAAGTAATTCAAAACATAGGCTACACTAAATCGGAGTATATGTTTGAGGCAAATTCTTGTGGAATACTTTCGGCTATACATGAACAAAGCGATGACATTAATCGTGGCGTAGATAGGATTGCCAAAAAAGAAAGTTTTGAAACAAAAGCCAATGCACAAGGTGCCGGTGATCAAGGAATGATGTTTGGATATGCAACACGCGAGACAGATAATTATATGCCTTTGGCTTTAGATATTTCGCATAAAATATTACAAGAACTATCTAAAACAAGACGCACCGGTAAAGAAATGAAATATTTGCGTCCCGATGCAAAAAGCCAAGTGACCATCGAATATGACGACAACAATAAACCTATAAGAATTGATACAATTGTAGTATCTACACAGCATGATGCTTTTGATAAAAGTGATGTTAAAATGCTACAAAAAATCAAAAAAGATATTATCGAAATCATTATCCCTCGTGTGAAAAAACAATTAAAACCCTCATTGCAAAAATTGTTTAATGATAAAATCACTTATCATATTAATCCTACAGGAAAATTTGTAATCGGTGGCCCACATGGCGATACAGGCTTGACAGGTAGAAAAATTATTGTAGATACTTACGGCGGAAAAGGCGCTCATGGTGGAGGCGCATTTAGTGGGAAAGACCCAAGTAAGGTTGATAGAAGTGCAGCTTATGCAACACGTCATATTGCTAAAAATTTAGTTGCAGCCGGTTTGTGTGATGAGGTGTTAGTACAAGTATCTTATGCTATCGGTGTGGCAAAACCTTGTGGTTTATTTATCAACACTTATGGAACTTCTAAAGTGAACAAAACAGATGGAGAGATTGCGAAAATCGTAGAAAAGATTTTCGATATGAGACCTTATGCTATTGAACAGCGTTTGAAATTAAGAGCACCTATTTATTCTGAAACTGCCTCTTATGGGCACATGGGACGAAAAAATGAAATAGTTACAAAAGTGTTCAACAAAGGGAAAAATGATGAAAAGAAAGTGAAAGTTGAATTATTTACTTGGGAAAAATTAGATTATGTTCCACAAGTAAAAAAAGTATTTGGGCTTAAATAAAAATTTCAAATTAAGGGAATATAACAATAGGGCAATTTTCTATAACCCAACTGTATAGCTCATCCACTTCATAATTTGAAACAGCTATACACCCAACAGTCCAGTCTGTATTTAAAAACGTACGTTCCTGATCTTTTCGATGACTATTTGGAAAACCGTGAATTTTAATATCGCCACCTGCACTTTTATTGAACTTGGCAGCATAAATTGAATCTTGTTCAGAAGGATAGGAAATATTTAAGTTCGCATGATAAACACTTTGACGGCTTCGCTTATCAATAATATAATGACCTTCGGGTGTTTTTAAGTCACCTTCAAATTCTTTTTTGCCAACGGGCTCCATTCCTAAAGAAATAATATATTTTTTTACTTTTTTCCCTTCGTGATAAGTAATCATTTCACGTGTGGATTTAAAAACAACAATGCTGTCAATCGAATCTTTTACTTCAACAAATGTTTCAAAATAGCCATCACGACGATGTTTTTCTTGGGCAAAATTTGTTTTATGGAATGAAATGAATAATAAAAAAAATAAAAACTTTTTCAAAGCAAATAAATGGTTTTAAGTAGAGTAAAAATATTAAATATTTTATATAAAATTCAAAGAATGAATTTTGAAACGAAAAGTTTTATTTTTATTAACATCTGTAAAGGAAAACTACAATATTACTTTTTCAATTTAAATAGTTTTTCATTTCCAAAAGTATTCAATAAAGTATAGTCTTTTAGAATTTCATTTTCATTTTTTAATGAAGGGTATAGTGTTTGCAATACAATCCAATTAGCTTTTACGTTTTTAAAATGCGTGAAAAATTGATTATAAATATATGAATGTTCATCTGCTAAAATCGGATAAGTATAAAAATAAGGTGTATTGCAGGACATATTGGTCATTTCGTATAAACAAGATAAATTTCCAAGAACACACAAAGTTTCATTTTCACTTTTGTGACTATTTAAATAGGAAACTATATTTTTATATGGATTATCAGTTGTTTTTTTATCAAAATAATGAAGAACTACAGGCTTAAAAAAATAAAGAACACCAATCAAAAAAAAATACATTAAAGATTTCTGAATTGAATTAATAGAATAAAAAAATAAAAGAAAAACAATGGGAGCAACAGGAATCATATAATGTATCGAATCGGCGCCACGCCCAGACAATCCTACTAATACCAAAATACCAAGAAGTAAAGAAGTAAGTAAAATAACCCAAACTGCTATTTCTTTTTTTGAAAAAATGATTTTAAAAATTATTGAAACGAATAGAAATAAGATAAAATAAATTTGAAATGAAATAATTTCTTTAATGCTTTTGAAGAAAGAAATAGTTTGATTGGAAACATAATTTAAATTAAACAACCAAATTGCATAAAAGGCATCCTTAATAGCATGGTGAAATGAAAAGTATAAAAAAATAGGAATGAAGATTATTAAAACGCCGACAAATATCCATAATAAAAATTTGAAATTTTTAGTTCGAGAGAAAGTTTTATATATTAAAAAAATAAATGATGGAAATAGAACGATTGCAAAATTTAATTTAAGAAAAGCCAATAAAATAGACACTATACCTATCCCTATTAAATGAGATTTAATGATAGAATCTTGTTCAATCAAATGAAGAAAATAATAAAAATATAAACTCACAAAACCTATTGCATACATTTCAGGAATATTATCGCCTATTCTATTGAAACGATATATCCAAGATAAAAAAACAATGAAACTACCAAGTGTAATTAAAACACCTCCTTTTTGTTTCAATAAAAAAAGTAAAGGCAACACACCAATTAAAAAAACACATAATTGCACCCACCAAATTCCATTAAAATTCTTTGTACTTAACCAAAATCCCAAACACTCCAAAATATGCATTGTTGGGCCTTTATGATCGAAAATGTCTTTATATAAAATTTTGCCGGATAAAATTTCATGAGCAGTATGAATATAAACTTGCGAGTCTATATGCTGAATAAATATCGGATAAAAAAGAGATGAGTTTGAGAAGAAAAAAATAGATAAAGCAACAAGTAATAAAATAAATATCCATGAATTTTTTAAATACGCAATAAACATTTTTATGGAAATAATGAATTAGTCTATTGAAATATAATCTTTGCTGTAATAAACGCCTAACTGCTCTTTAGCTAATTGCATAATAATATCATTGGCGAGGCTGCTTGCACCAAAACGAAACCACTCATTGGTCATCCATGCTTCACCCAAAGTTTCATATAACATTACTAAATATTGCAGCGCTGCTTTAGCGGTTGAAATTCCGCCGGCAGGTTTCATTCCTATCATTTTTCCAGTGTGCTCATAGTAGTCTTTGATAGCATCTAACATAACCAATGTTACGGGCATGGTAGCTGCAGGTTGTATTTTACCGGTGGATGTTTTTATAAAATCTGCACCGGCACTTATTGCAATATCACTCGCTTTGCGAACATTTTCTAAAGAGCCTAATTCTCCTGTTTCCAATATAACTTTTAAACGTGCATATCCTTCACATGCGTTTTTAATATGAGCAATCTCATCAAATACTTGGTTGTACTTCCCTTCTAAAAAAAATCCTCTATTGATAACCATGTCTATTTCATCAGCACCATTCTCTATCGCCAATTTTGTGTCTTGTAATTTTATTTTTAAGCTTGAATTGCCACTCGGAAAAGCAGTCGCAACGGATGCAACTTTTATTGAACTGCCGTTAAGAGCCTGTTTAGCTGTTTTTACATGATTGGGATATACACATACAGCTGCCACAGTAGGAACATCTTGTAAGTGATCAGCCAAATGTTGTGCTTTGTAACACATTTGTTTTACTTTACCCGGCGTGTCTTTTCCTTCTAAAGTAGTAAGGTCTATCATCTGTAATGCAAGTTTTAAACCTTGTACTTTACTGTTTTTTTTGATGCTTCTTGTATTAAATCTTGCAACCCGCTCTTCAACACCTACTTGGTCAATTGAAATGGTTTTATCAAATTTCATGATAATAATTTTTGTAAATATAAATTGAACTTATTTAGCTAACAAATATCCAATGTAGGTTGCAATAAGGCAACCAACGAAACTTAAAAAAGCATAAATGAAAAAAGTATTCCATTGATGCTGAAGGAGCATTAAAATACTTTCTTTACTGAATGTAGAAAAAGTTGTAAACCCTCCACAAAATCCAACTGCAAAAAGTAAATTGAAATTTTGATGCAAACTCCCTTTTGAAATCAAAGAAAACAAAATACCGATAATAAAACTTCCTATAATATTTACTGCTAATGTTGAATAAGGAAAAACCGAACTTTCATATTTAATCAACAGACTGACATAATACCTTAATGCACTACCAATACCACCACCAACAAATATGAGCAAAAAGTTTTTCATAATTATAGCAAATTACTCATTCAAATTTAATCCAAATTACGCATTAGGAATTTAGATGAATGTAAAATTTTTTAATAACTAAATATTTAATATAATAATTTAGAATAGTTTCACAAAAAGTTTTTAAAATACATTATTTAAATGCATTTATGCCCGTTATGTCAAAGCCGGTTATCAATAAATGAATATCATGTGTACCCTCATAAGTAACAACGCTTTCAAGGTTCATCATGTGACGCATGATAGAGTACTCGCCTGTAATTCCCATACCGCCGTGCATTTGACGCGCTTCGCGTGCAATATTTAATGCTACTTCACAGCTATTTCGTTTTGCCATTGAAATTTGAGCAGGTGTAGCCCTATTTTCATTCATCAATGTTCCTAATCGCCAAAGAAGAAGTTGCCCTTTGGTAATTTCAGTAATCATCTCACTAAGCTTTTTTTGTTGTAATTGAAATGAAGCAATTGGTTTTCCAAATTGTTTTCTTTCTAAACTATAACGTAAAGCACTATCATAACAGTCCATAGCCGCTCCCAGAGCACCCCAAGCAATACCATAACGCGCTTTGCTCAAACAGCTTAAAGGTCCTTTTAATCCTTGAACATTTGGGAAAATATTTTTTTTAGGAACTTTTACATTATCAAAAACCAATTCACCTGTACAACTAGCTCTTAAACTCCATTTGCCATGTATCTCAGGTGTTGTAAATCCTTCCATACCTCGTTCCACTATCAATCCTCTAATAATTCCTTGTTCATCTTTTGCCCAAACTACCGCAATATCAGAATAAGGCGAATTGCTAATCCACATTTTAGCACCGTTCAATATTACATGGTCGCCGGCATCTTTGATATTAGTAATCATACTACTCGGGTCACTTCCACTATCAGGTTCTGTAAGTCCAAAACAGCCCAAGTATTCTCCGGAAGCTAATTTGGGTAAATATTTCTTCTTTTGTTCTTCACTTCCAAAAGCATATATAGGAAACATTACTAAACTGCCTTGCACACTGGCAGTACTTCTCATACCGCTATCACAACGTTCTACTTCCTGCATCATTACACCATAACTGATATAGTCTAAACCACCGCCGCCATATTCGGTTGGTATAGTAGGTCCAAACAAACCAAGCTCACCCATTTGTGGAACTAAGTGTTTAGGAAAAG
Organism: Chitinophagaceae bacterium; assembly: GCA_039811265.1. Classification (GTDB taxonomy): domain Bacteria; phylum Bacteroidota; class Bacteroidia; order Chitinophagales; family Chitinophagaceae; genus OLB11. Next base: position 86,646 of record JBDHYI010000001.1, read on the forward strand.
CATTTTCTTGAGCCCATTCTTCAATGTTCGGACTTACTTCTTTTTTAATCCATGCTCTTACGGTATCCCGTATCAATTTATGTTCATCACTTAATAATTCATCCATTAAATAATAATCCGGGTGTTGATATAAATCTTGTGCCATAATATTTAAAAAATAAAGAACAAAGATATAATAAGCATTTGAAATACTCTTTTTTTCATTCAAATCAATCATTATTTTTGAAAAATGAAAAAGAAATTAATCGTATTTTCAGGAGCAGGGATGAGTGCCGAAAGCGGTATCCAAACATTTAGAGATAGTGATGGCCTTTGGGAAAATCATAAGGTAGAAGATGTAGCAACTCCTCATGCATGGAATTCAAATCCTGAAATGGTATTAAAATTTTACAATGCAAGAAGAAAAAAAATCTTAAATGCAAATCCAAATGAAGCACATATAGCCATTAAAAGATTGGAAGAGGATTTTGAAGTGTTTGTCATAACACAAAATATTGACGATTTACATGAAAGAGCCGGCTCAAAAAATGTTTTGCATTTACATGGAGAAATTTTTAAGATGAGGAGTGAAAAAAACGAATCGCTTATTTATCCGATTAAAGAGGACATTAAAATAGGGCAACTAGCTGAAGACGGAGCACAATTACGACCACATATTGTTTGGTTTGGAGAAGCAGTTCCAATGTTTGAAACAGCAATATCATTAGTAAGTGATTGTGATATTTTTGTCGTGATAGGAAGTAGCTTGGTAGTATATCCTGCTGCCTCGTTGGTGAATTATGTCCCTCAAAGTTCATTAAAATTTATAATAGATCCAAAAATACCAAATCAAGGGAATAATGATTTTAATACAATTCAAAAACCTGCAACAGAAGGGATGGAAGAGTTAAAACAAATTTTAAAGCAAATGATACATTAGTATATTTACTGTAAAAAATACTAAACCGAATTTATTTCTAATTTCCTTTATGAAAATGTTTTTATACGAAACAAAAAAACTTTAAGATTTCTTTACAAACTATTAAAAAATCAATAGTTTTTATAATAAAAAATATATTACCTTTGCAACCCAAAAAAATATCTAACAATATTTTTTACAGTATTTAACACTAAAAACTCTATTAAACAATTAAAACATGGCAGATTTACGCTATCAAAGAAATTTCGGTATTGCCGCTCATATTGATGCCGGTAAAACTACTACTACAGAAAGAATATTATATTACACAGGTGTAAACCATAAATTGGGTGAAACGCACGAAGGAAGTGCTACGATGGACTGGATGGCTCAAGAACAAGAAAGAGGTATTACGATTACAAGTGCCGCTACAACTTGTTTTTGGAACTTTCCGACTTCTCAAGGGCAAAAAATACCTAATACAAAACAATATAAATTCAATATCATTGACACGCCCGGTCACGTTGATTTTACTGTAGAAGTAGAACGCTCTTTGCGAGTGTTAGACGGACTTTTAGCGCTTTTCTGTGCTGTATCAGGAGTAGAACCTCAATCTGAAACTGTATGGCGTCAAGCAAATAAATACCGTGTACCTCGTATAGGGTTTGTAAATAAAATGGATCGTAGCGGTGCCGATTTCTTGAATGTTGTAAAACAAGTAAAAGAAATGTTAGGTGCTAATGCAGTACCATTACAATTACCTATCGGAGCTGAAGATAGCTTTAAAGGAGTAGTTGATTTAATTACCATGAAAGGGATTATATGGGAGGATGCTACTCATGGAATGACTTACAAGGAAGTGCCAATTCCGGATGATATGAAAGCCGATGTGGATGAATGGAGACAACATTTAGTAGAAGCTGTTGCAGAATATGATGAAAAATTATTAGAAAAATTCTTTGAAGATCCTAATTCTATTACTGAAGACGAAATGCACGAAGCTATTCGTAAGGCTGTAATTGATATGTCTATCATACCAATGATGTGTGGTTCTTCATTTAAAAATAAAGGTGTACAAAAAGCATTAGATGCAATATGCCGTTATTTACCCGGTCCGCTTGATATTGAAGATGTGCAAGGTACTAACCCGGATACCGGTGAAACAGTTTCTCGAAAAGCCGATGCAAAAGAACCATTCTCAGCGCTTGCTTTTAAAATTATGACTGATCCATTTGTTGGACGTTTGGCATTCTTCCGTGCATACTCAGGGCATCTTAATGCAGGTAGTTATGTGCTAAATACTCGTACAGGTAAAAACGAACGTATTAGTCGTATCATGCAAATGCACGCTAATAAACAAAATCCGTTAGACTTTATTGAAGCAGGCGATATTGGTGCTGCTATCGGTTTTAAAGATATAAAAACAGGTGATACTTTATGTGATGAAAAACATCCTATAGTATTAGAAATGATGACATTCCCAGAGCCGGTTATTGCTATTGCTATTGAACCAAAAGCACAAGCAGACGTCGATAAAATGGGTATGGCCATTGCGAAATTAGTAGAAGAAGACCCAACTTTACGCGTAAATACAGATGAAGAAACAGGGCAAACTATTTTGAGAGGAATGGGTGAGTTACATTTGGAAATTATTATTGACCGTTTACGTAGAGAGTTTAAAGTAGATGTCAACCAAGGTGCACCTCAAGTGGCTTATAAAGAAGCTTTCCAAACTAAAGTAGAACACAGAGAAGTATTGAAAAAACAAACCGGTGGTCGTGGTAAATTTGCTGATATCCAATTCGAAATGGGACCTGCCGACGAAGATTGGTTGAAAGAAAATGAAGGTAAAAATTTCCAATTTGTCAATGATTTATTTGGAGGCTCTATTCCAAAAGAGTTTTTACCGGCTATCCAAAAAGGATTTGAAGCTGCTATGATAAACGGAGTATTGGCTTCCTATCCGGTAATAAACATGAAAGTGCGTGTGTTTGATGGTAGTTACCATGATGTGGACTCAGACTCTATGAGCTTTGAATTATGTGCAAGACAAGCATTCAGAGAAGCCGGTGTGAAGGCAAAACCGGTATTACTTGAACCGATTATGAAAGTAGAAGTTGTTACACCAGACCAATACATGGGGGACGTAACCGGTGACTTAAACCGTCGTCGTGGTATCTTAGAAGGTATGGATAGTAAACCCGGCGGACAGGTAATACGTGCCAAAGTACCTTTATCTGAAATGTTTGGATATGTTACTCAATTACGTTCTTTGACCTCAGGTCGTGCAAGTAATGCGATGGAATTTAGCCATTACGCACCGGCTCCAAACAATATTGCAGAAGAAGTAATTGCAAAAGTAAAAGGTAAAAAAGATTAATTATCTTTCAATAAAATAATGAAAAGCTACTCTTTAAAGAGTGGCTTTTTTTATTAGGATTGGTTGTAGTTAAAATTTATTTGAATAAGAAAGGGTTGGTGGGTAAGTAACGGTAATACAAATTTCATTTTTAACTATCCATTTTTTATATATCATTTGTAAAGTATTAAAACATTGCTTTGTTTGTCTATTTCCCATTTTCTGAACTTATCCAAAAAACTCTTACCGCAAAGTAATGAGCCTTCATCAATTATTGCAATAACAACATTATTCAAAGTATAATCCCCAATTACGATATTGTCAACTAATCCCTTTAAAAAATAGTGTAGTAAATCATATTTGATTATCGGCTGATTAGCTTTTAAAAAGATTATTTTAACGCACTAAAAGGCGCAAGTCAATAACCGATTTTTTTAGCCTCTAATCTTGTTTGTCTCTACAAATTTCATACACACATTAACTGACAATAAATTATTTGATTAATTGATAATAATCCTCTACCATTTTTTTAAATAGAGGTTTTAGTTCTGCCGGAACCGTTTTGTAATACTCAATCACAGATTGTTTATTTTTCAAAATATCTTTCAATTGTTGAGGGATTTCTCGGTTTAATTCTTTTGCACTGTTCGATTCACGTTCTTCTCCTTGGTCTTGTTGTCTTAAAGCCTCTTTTGCTTCAAGCAAACGAGAAAGAATATCAGATTGTCGTTTTAAAATTTCATTTGTCAATCGTTTATTGACGATATCGGTTTCATTGCGATCCATGTCCTGTTGTATTTTAGTGAGATTAGGATTGCTTTTGCCTTCTTTTAATAGTTGCTTATTGATGTCGTTGAGTTGTTTGCGGAGTGCGGCTTGTTGTGCGGCTATACGCGCCATTTGTTCGGCTTCGCTTTGTGATTGTTCTCCTTCTCCTTGTCCGCTGCTACCACCGGAACCGGATTGTTGCCCGGGTTTTTGCCCTTTTTCTCCTTGTTGCCCTTCTTTTCCATCTTGTCCGGGTTTTTTGCCCATTTTGTCCATGAGTTGTTTCATGGCATCGCCCAATTTTTGTTGTTGAGTAATGATGTCGCCCAATTGCATACCCACTCCTTGTCCGGGTTTTTTCCCGGGTTTTTTACCCATTTTGCTTCCGGGTTTATTGCAAGACGAATTTGCCATTCCTTCTTGTTGTTGAGCTTGTTGTTGTAATAGTTGTTGTAAAATTTCATTGAGCATCAAAGCTAAATTATTAGCCCCCATCATTACGTATTGCTGATGCATATTGGCTTGTTGCGATATTCGTTCTTCGAGATAAAGAATGGCATTTTCCATGTTTCGGTTTACGCCGTCAATTTCTTTATTAACCAAAGCAGAAAGCTTGGGTTGTCTTTTACTGAGTGAAAATAAGCTATCAGCAATCATTTTTGAATCTTGTTTAAGCTTATGTTGTTTTTGAGTATTTAAAACATACTTTGGATCAGCGATGGAGGTGTTTTTGACATCGTTCATAAGGTCTTCTTGAGCAAATGACATTCTGATAAGGTTTTGTAGAAGTTGCCTTGTTGATTTTAGGTCTTGCTCTATTTGATCTTCACTTCCGCCGGCTGCAGCATCTTGCATTTGCTGAGCTAATTTTTCTAAACTTTCTTTTGCATTTTTTCCGGATTTGGAAGCGCTTGATTTATTACCACTTTTGAGTTGGTTAGAACTATTTTGCATATTATTATCAGCATTTTGTTCTTCTTTTTTCATTTCTGATAAATCCATTTTATTTTCCAAAGACTCATTCACTTTTTCCATTTCTTCAATATCTTTTTTGAGTTCATCCATTTGTTTGTTAAGCTCATCTTGTTTCTTTTTCAATTCTTCATTTGAGAGTGAGCCGTTTTCCATTTGTTTGTTGAGTTCATCTTGTTTTTGGGCTAATTCATTTGCTTTTTTGGCAATATCTTCCATTCGCATATCTCGCTCTAATTGTTTCATCATTTCTACTACTCGGTTTAAATCTTTTTCCATGAGGTCATTGTCTTGTTCTACTTGTTTAAGTTGTTCCATCAATTTGTCTTTGTTGAGCATATTCATTAATTCTTCCATTTTTTTCATTCTTTCATTCAATTCATTATTCTTCAATTGGTCTAAGAGTTTTTCCATGTTTTCTTGTTTTTCTTTCAGCTCATCTGAATAGTCTTTGTCTTTGGTTTGTTTATTGTTTTGTTCAAATTTCTTAGCAATATTTTCGATTTGTTTTTGCATGTTTTCATTTCGTTGCATCATTTCTTCCAATGCTTTTTTATCTTGCCAGTCTAAGTCGTTTTTCTGAAGGAGACGATCTTGCATTTGTTTAATCTCCTTGTCTAATTTTTCATTTTGTTTTGCGGCATTATTGACATCTTTTGTTACTTGTTCTTGATTTTTTTGAATTAGGGAATCCAATTTTTTCCCACTTAATTTTTCATAATTAAATACAGCACTTTTGGTGCATTTACTACCATTTACGGCATCGTTATCACATGCGGTAAAATAATAAGTCAATTTATTTCCGGGTTCAAGTTGTAATTGATCTATATCAAAAAACTGATTAAAATGGGCGCTATTGCCTCCTCCAAATTGAATAGGAATACTTCCGGATTTTGTAATATTTAAAGTTTGCCCTTTATCATTTGTTTTTTGAATAGTATAATTCAATGAAATATTACGGATACCATAATCATCGCTGGCATCGCCTACAAAAAGCACGTAATTATCAGTGAGAGAATCGTTGTATTGTTGCACATTAATAGTGGGAGACATGTCGGGTATGACCGATACGGAATAATGCATTGTATCTTTTCGGGAAATTTGTTTGTTTGATAAAATAACATTGTAAGTTGTGTCATTTAAGAAACGATAAGTATAAGAAAATTCATTTGTATTTTTTTTCATACTGACCGGATTTCCATTTCCTAAAGAGAATTCCAGATTGTCTGCATTTTCAGTATTAAAAACCCAAGTGATAGTCGTTCCTTGAGGTGCAACTATGTCGCCGATATTATCCAAAATTTCATTTTTTCTTCCGGTGTAAGACGGATAATTTATCCATATTTTGAATTTATTAATCGTAGGGTTTTTCAACGTTTTTAAAGTAAAAGATTGACTCTCAAAACCGGCTGCTGAAAAAGAAAATGTAATGTTTTTTGAAACTTTAAAGAAGGTATGACTGAAAGTGTTTTTATCTTTTTTTTGCATCATGATTTCTTGTCCGTTTGCTTTCAGTATCACATTGTCGGGAATTGTTTTACCTTCTGTTTGGGCGATAATTTCTATGTCATCAAATTGTGGTATTTCTAAATTTTTATTGATGAGTTTAAATGTAAAAGGTGCTTTGGGTATAAATTTTTCAGAAGGAGCTAATAATCGTTCGGCTGATTCTTTAAGTACATTAGGTGCTGCTAATAATAAATATAAGAAGGCTAAAATAGGAATGATAGTGTATGGCAAATATTTTTTATTACTTGCAAAATCAATAGCTGCTTTAAAATGGATAGGATTTAACTCTTTCGTTTTTTGCTCAATGCTGGCTTCAATAAGTTCTCTGCTAATTGTATTGTGCAGACCTTGTTTAAGTTGAAGTACATTTAGTAATTTATCTTGAATATTGACGAAATGAGTTCCTACAATGTTTGCGGCTTGTTCGTGTGAAATAATATTTCCCAATTTTTGCATTTTCAAAAGCGGGATAATTATTAAATAAATTAGTGCAAACCCACCGATACCAATAAATATAAATAGTAAAAGATACCGTAACCATGAAGGGAAATAAAAGAAGTATTCAGCAACGCTTGCTAATAAGTAAAATGCAATAGCTGCTGCTGAAAATATTAATATTCCTTTTATAAGTTTGTTTGCATAAAACTTTCTTATAAAATCATCTAACTTAGCTATTAACAATTCATAATTGTTCATACATTATGCAATATAAAACATCATAGGCATTAAGACCTTTTAAAAAGTCATAATTTTTATTTAAGGATTTTATTATTAATAGAGATTAGCGAAGTGTTTTATAATTGCTTACGCCGCATTGTAAAAACTTCACATAGTCATTTTCATCAGGAGTGTAACCTCTAGGAGTGTTCAATATTCTATGTTCTACGGGATCAACTAATGCGTAGAATGGCTGTGTTGCTGATTTGAAATCTCTTAGTGATAAATCAAACCATTTATCTCCAACTGTTTTAGCAATTTTTTTATCTAAATAAGGAGTTTCAAATTGTTCGTTTTCCGGGAGTGCAATTTGTTCATCTACATAAAGTGAAGCAATAATAAAATTTTCATTAAGAATTTTATTCACTTCAGGATTTGTCCATACGTTTTCTTCCATTTTACGACAGTTTACGCAAGCCCATCCTGTGAAGTCTATCATCAAAGGTTTGTTTTGTTTTTTAGCTTCCTCAATAGCATCTTCTAAATACAAATACACTTTTAATCCTTTTAAGTCATGCGTTCTCTCATTACTTCCTTTTGATAATTTTTCTTCCTTATGGAAAAAGCTATAAAATTTTGGTGGGGGGAATCCGCTCACAAGGCGAATATCTTTTCCGAAAAAGTCCAATGATAAATATCCTGCAAAGATTATAGAGAGGGCTGCTAAAACTTTCATTGTTTTTGTACTTTTGAAAGAGGGATCTTTTTTTAATTGGAAGAGTCCTAAAAGATACAAAGCCATCAAGATTAAAACTAGTATCCAGAGTCCAATAAATAATTCTCTTTTTAAGAAGCCCCATTGTTTTACTAAGTCGGCATTGGATAAAAATTTTAAAGCGAAGGCTAATTCTATAAAACCGAAAACAACTTTAAGTGTATTGAGCCACCCACCGGATTTTGGCATGGCTTTTAATAAATTAGGGAACATAGCAAATAATGCAAAAGGTGCTCCTAACCCGATGCCAAACCCGGCCATTGCCGGAGTAATCAATTGAGCGTTTTCAATATTTCCTAATACTAAACCCAATATAGGCCCTGTGCAAGAAAAAGAAACAATGGCTAATGTTAAAGCCATAAAGAAAATGCCTCCAAAGCTACCAATACCACTTTTTGAATCTATTTTGCTACTGATAGATGAAGGAAGGCTGATATCGTAATATCCAAATAATGAAAAAGCAAAAAATATAAAGATTACAAAAAAGACAAGGTTTACCCATACGTTTGTAGAAAATGAGTTTAAAACATTACCTCCCCATCCTAAAAATAAGAAAGGTAAGCTGAGTAAGAAGTAAACTAAAAATATACTGAATCCGTATAGAATTCCTCTCTTTATCCCTGTTTTTTTATCATTAGAACCTTTTAGGAAAAAGCTGATAGTCATTGGAATCATTGGTAAAGTGCAAGGGAAAAATAAAGCTGCGAAACCGCCTAATACACCATAAAATAAAGCAGTAAGCATTGATAGTTCTTCTTGTTTTGCACCACCACAATCGCCTATCGGAGTTCCAAAAGAGCCATAGGAATTCGGAGTAGATGAAATCGAATCATTGCTTGTAACAACTTGTTCATTGTTTTGTGCATTATTATTATTAGTATCGTTTGTTGTTACGGCTAAATCGGTTTGAGTATTTGAGGAAGTATCTGTTTTTTGTGAAACGGATGCCCCATCACATGTTACATTCATATCTATCACAAAACCTTCGTCTGTTGGAGGCAAGCACCCTTCGGCATCGCATGTTTGATAATAAATATTACCTTTTACTTTATCTAATTTTTTATATTTTACTTTTTGTATATAACGAACTTCATCTTTGAAATAATGTACTACTCCAACTCCTTTAATATCTTCATCTATTAATTTTCCATTTTCTGTTACTTTACCGATTGGAGTTATTTGATTATTTTTTTCAAAAGTAATTTCGGGGGCTATCAACATTCCGTCTCCTCCGGGTTCAAATGAATATAAGTGCCAACCTTTATCCATTTTAGCAATAACAGTGAGCTCTGCTTCTGTTTCATTGAGAATTTTAGTACAAGTTGAAATATGTACTTTTTTAAGATTTTGAGCGAATCCTAAATTCGCAAATAAGATTATAAATAAAAATAGAATGAATCTTTTCATGCGTATTATTTTAGTGTTACGGTAAATATTTTTGTTGTAGGTGCCTGACACATTACTTCATTGCAAATCTGGTAATCTATCTCGCCTTTAAAAGTATTGGTGTTTCGGAGGGCTTCAAATTGAATCTGAAAAGTGGCTGTACCTTTAAAATATTTTACAGGTCCGATACCTTCAATTTCACTATCAATCAAATTCCCCATTTCATTATAAACAACTTTATTTTTATTATCTGAGATGTTTTCAATTTTTATTTTAGTCGGGTTTATTGTTCCATCTCCAAATTCGTTTGATGAAAAAATATGCCAGTCGTCTTTCAATTTGCAATTTGCTTCAATTGTAATTAAGTTATTTTCCTTTTTTATATTAAAATCCCATTTTATATACTCATTATCTGTATTAGAAATTGAAATTTGAGATTCCGCTTTAAACCCAAATAGAAGTATAGATAAAATGAATAAAAGGTGTTTCATTTTCATTAATTATTATTTATAATACTCATAAAAATTTTTTGACCATCTGTGTTGCCAAGTATATTGCTACATGCTCTTTCAGGATGGGGCATCATACCGAACACATTTCTGTTTTTGTTACAAATACCGGCAATAAAATTGGTTGTACCATTTGGATTTTCAATTCCTATTTTCCCTTCGCTGTCACAATATTTAAAAATAATTTGATTGTTTTCTTCCAGTTCTTTAATGGTTTCAGAAGATGCATAATAACGACCTTCACCATGTGCAATTGGAATGTTGAGCGCTTGCCCTATTACATCTTTTGAAATAGAGGTATTGGTATTATTACTGATAATAAAAGTATTTTTACAGATAAATTTTTGATGATCGTTTTGCAATAATGCACCGGGTAATAAGCCTGCTTCACAAAGAATTTGAAATCCATTACATACTCCCAATACTTTTCCCCCACGATTTGCAAATTCGATTACGCTTTCCATCATAGGGCTAAAACGAGCTAATGCTCCACAGCGTAAATAATCACCATAAGAAAACCCACCCGGCAATACAATGCAATCATCTGTCGTGAACGTAGATAGATCTTTGTCTTTATGCCAAAGCATAATAACTTCTTGTTTCAAATCATTTTGTAATGCGTGTTGCATATCTCTGTCGCAATTTGAACCGGGAAAAACAACTATACCAAACTTCATAATGAATTTTTTATCTTAAAATAAACCATTGAAATCCTACAGTTAATATTGTAAGAATCCAAAAAGCAAAATTATTCATTTTTTCTTTACCAACATGAAAAGTTTGTCTTAATAAAATGGTAAATGGACTAATGATTAATAAAAAAGCAGTGTTGGGTAATTTGTCATAAATTAAGGCTATGAGTATAGAAATAAAAAGAAACAAAATATTCATTTGGATTTTCTTTCTTGCCACAGTAGAATATTTTGATAAATTGATAGAATAAGAGATTAGTGAAAACAATAGAATGATAATAATCAATGAAATAAAAACGATTGACGGTAAAGTGTTTGAAATGGTAATCGGGAAATGGATGTCTAATTGAGCTGTTTTGATTGCTTCGTCAAAAGTGTCATTTAAAAACGATATTGAAAAATAAATTACAAACGGTGAAAAAAGTCCTAAAAGTTTGGCAACAAAATCTTTTATTTGATAATGATGGACTTGATATAATAAAAATAAAAATAGAAAAATGAAAATAATTGAAGGGGCGTATAAAAAAGTAGCCAATCCGGTGAAAAATCCAATCTTAAAACTTTGTGAACTGTCTTGTTTTGCATTATTATAATCAACAATAAACCATAAGGGTAAGATTAAAAAAAAAGATGTAAAAAAATGAATCGTAATGAGGGATAATGAAGGTAAAAGAGAACTCAACATTAAATAAGTATAAGCGGTTAATACATCTTTTTTAGGAATTAATTTTTGTTTGTTTACTTCAAAATTCAGATAAAGAGCAAACAATATTTGAATTATAAAACTAAATAAAACAAAAAGAAATAAGTTGTTTTTAGCAAAAGCGTATAACAAATTTAAGGTTATAAAACTACCGCTAAAATCATCAATATTTAATGGTATTTTATCTAAATGGGTGAAAGTATAAAGACGAAATAATAAAGCAGAAAGAATTAAGAAGAAATAAGAAGCAATATCGTTTCTTTTAAGTGTTTTAAGCAAAGTGGAAAAATTTAAAAGTTTAATTTTAAAAAGCAAAGGCGGTTTTTCATAATACAAGGTATAACCATTGTTGATTTTGAAATTTGTTTAGCTGAGCGGGGCATTATATTCCATTCGTCAATTTCTTCATTAGTTTGGATTTGTTTCATAGACACTTTCCCATCTTTCGTAGTATAGGCAGCCAATAATCTCGTCACCCTGCTACTCAAATCATTAAAAATAATGACTTGCCCTAAAGGATATTCAAAACAGAAAAATGAAGAGTAAATCCCCCCATCATCTGAAGTAAATTGATCTTTTAATACGTTTTGACTCCATACTAAACTGCCATCATTTTTAAAGTTAAATAAATTAATTTCTTCGTAATTATATTCTGTAACTCTCCTTGAGTTGTCATTTGCCATCATAAAACTTGTTCCCATCATAGGGTTTATTGAGTTGATAATTCTTGAGGTCTGATAATATTTTTCGGTAATAATTGTTACGTTTCCGTTTTCTTTAATAAGCATTTTTCTTATACTCAATTCTTTTAAATCAGAATTTGAAATAGAATTTTGTATTGCAATTCTCGTAAATCGGCTTGTGGAAAATGCTCGATTGTCGATATCGAAAGTTGTAAGAAAGAAACCTTTTGGCGATGCGTATTTGCTTTGATGAAAAAAAGAAGATATATAAAGTATTTGGTTTTTATTATCTACATTTAGTTGTAAATCACTAAATGTATTTTTTTCAGTATTGATTGAAAAGCTTGTAAATTCATTTGCGAAAGGTCTTAATTCAAGCAATTTGAGTTGCTCATAAATTTCTTTATTACTTATTTTTTCACCTGTCAATATAAAACAATTCCCTTTGTTTGATATGGCGGATGCAATGGGATAATTCATTTCACCATCTTTAAAACTTTGATTAATGCTTTGTGTAATTTTTAAATTTATATCAAAAGTAACTGCTTGTAATTGTACACTGCCTTCATCGAAATAAATGGTGTGAGCTAAAAAAACTTCATTATTATTGCTTGCACTTATAGAATAAGAAAAATTATCTTTATAATTACCTAAAGGTTTTTTACTAAGCACTATTGGTTCCTGCCAAGTCAAGTCACTAGAATTTTGCAATTTACTGGCATAAAGTTTTAATGATTTTGATTCACTTACTTCATATAGGACAATTAACTCTTTGTTATTAGTATAAAAATGAAGATTGGAAAAGCGATTAGGCAAAAAGGAAAGTTTTATTTCTTTCTTTTTTTGCATTGATGAAGAGTAAAATAAAAGTTTTACTTCTTTTTCTTTCTGTAAAAAACAGACAATATCATTTTGATAAAGCCCAATCACACTGAAATCATCATTGCGAAAATTTAAATCTTCACTATCTGAAATGCTTACACTTTGCGAATACAAAGAATAGCTTATGCAACAAAGAAAAAATAATAGAAGTTGTTTCAACATGATATCTCTCGAATGACAAAAGTACTATGATTGAAAATTATATTAATGAGAATGTTTTTATATTTTTTAAGTACGGTTCTCAATTTCATTTGAATTAAATTCATCAATATATATGGAGATTAATAAAAAGAACATAGAGAGCAAAAGAGGACCGAAAACTAAGCCTATAAAACCAAACAAATTCACACCTACTATTACTCCAAAAATAGTAATTAAAGGATGAACGTCAGCCATTTTCTTTTGTAATATAAATCGCGCCACATTATCAGCCGAGCCTATAATCAGTATTCCCCATAAAATAATTCCTATACCATTTCCTTGATGACCTATGGCAATTATATAGATCCCAAGAGGTAACCAAACTAACATTGCACCAACCATTGGAATAACTGAGCAAATGGCAGTAAGGATACTCATTAAAAGAAAATTTTCTACACCGAAAATAAGATACCCTATAAGTCCTATCAAACCTTGTATGAGGGCTACAATTGGTATCCCGATAGCATTACTGTAAACTAAGTTTTTAAAAGAAGTAATGAATTTTTGAGAATTTGTTTTTTTGAAAGGAATGTTTTTTTGTAACCATAATTCTATTTTTAAACTCTCATACAACATAAAATATAAAAACAAATACATCATTAAAATATTACTGATAATATTAAATGTATTTCCAATTATTCCTTGTGCGAACGAAAGCAAGTAAGAACTTACATTGGGAATATTGATGCTATTAACAATATCTATATGCAAAACTTCATTTAGATATAATATGATTTTGTCTAAGATATTTGTAACGATGTACGGGTTTTGGATTATAGGCTTTATTGATGAAAAAATAAAAACAAAGCACCATATCGATGGAAGAACCAATATTATAAAGGAAATGAGCAATAGTAATAAAGCAGCTATCCACTTTTTAAATTTTCTTTTTACACTTAAATAAATCATCCAATTACGCATGATAACATATAAAGTAATTGCACCCAATAATGCAGGAAAGAAAAAATAAAGTTCTTTAAATAATAGAATGAATAAAAAAACGATAAGAGCGAGAAATAAAAATTGCTTTATTTTATTAGTAGATATAAAGTCTGAAGGCATTTTTAATTTTATTTTTAAAATTAAAAAAAATATTAGAAATGATGAAACTCTTTTTATTCTATTGTCATTTTTAATAAATAGTATATTTGCCGTGTAAGAAATAAATGGGAGTTAAATCGTTTATAGGAAAATTATTCGCACAAAGTGTCGTAAACAAAATCCAAAAAGATGCCGCTAATGCTCTAATAAATCAAGAGCAAATTTTTTACTCTTTAATCAAAAATGCATCACAGACAGTTTTTGGGAAAGACCACCAATTTCAAACGATAAAAAATCATACTGATTTTGTCAATAAAGTGCCAATAAGAGATTATGAGTCATTAAAACCTTATATAGAAAAAATCAAAAATGGTAAGCTCGATATCTTATGGAAAGGCAAGCCCGTTTATTTTGCTAAAACCAGCGGAACAACCAGTGGAGTAAAATACATTCCCATCACTAAAGAGAGTATAAAAGAACATATACTTGCTGCGCGCAATGCACTATTATGTTATATTTCCGAAACAGGCAATACCCAATTTACAGAAGGGAAAATGATCTTTTTGACCGGCTCACCGGAATTAGAAAATATAAACGGGATTTTAGTTGGAAGGCTAAGCGGTATAGTTAATCATCATGTGCCCGCATATCTTACAACCAATAGAACACCTACTTTTCTAACAAATTGTATCGAAGATTGGGAAGAAAAATTGGAGGCTATCGTCAATGAAACTATCAACTTAAATATGACTTTGATAAGCGGCATTCCTCCTTGGATGCAAATGTATTTTGATAAGTTAGAAGAGAAATCAAAACAAAAAATCGGGGATTTATATAAAAATCTTTCAGTGATTGTACATGGCGGTGTTGCTTTTGAGCCATATAAGAAAAAACTTTTTGATAGTATTGGAAGAAAAATAGATACGATTGAAACCTTCCCTGCAAGCGAAGGTTTTTTTGCTTACCAAAATTCACAAAAAGAAGAAGGGTTGTTGCTCAATATTAATGCCGGAATGTTTTTTGAATTTGTACCGGTACATGAAATATTTAACGAAAGCCCTACCAGATTGACTCTTGCTGATGTAAAACTTAATGAAAATTATGCACTTATTATTAGCAGCAATGCCGGTTTGTGGGCTTATAGTATTGGAGACACTATAAAGTTTGTCTCATTGAATCCCTATAAGATTGTTGTTACAGGTCGAATAAAGCATTATATATCGGCTTTTGGAGAACATGTAATTGCAGAAGAAGTTGAACATGCTTTGATGCAAGTGGCTCAAAAATATAGTGTAGCTATTGTTGAGTTTACTGTGGCACCTTTTATATCCAATGCCAATGAGCCGAGTTATCATGAATGGTTTGTGGAATTTGAAAATGTTCCAACTGATATGCAGCAATTCTCAATGGAAGTTAATCAAGCGCTTTGCGAAAAAAATATTTATTACAATGACCTAATTAAAGGCTCTATTTTGGCTCCTTTAAAAATGAATGCTATGCCAAAAAATACTTTTATTCAATATATGAAATCTCTTGGGAAATTAGGCGGACAAAATAAAGTACCTCGTTTAAGCAACGATAGAACTATTGCAAATGAGTTATCGAAGTTTTTGGTTTAAAATTTTACAGGAACATTATCACTATAATTAATAGGAACTCTTATGTAAATCCCACCTTTGCCAACTTTTGCACTTCCTTGTACAGAAACCTTTACCGATTTGGAAAAAATATTTTTAAATGCAACTCCCAACATATCTATTGGATTAAAGTGGGCTGTTACCGGGAAAATAAAATCTGATTTCTTAGGAATTTGTGTTTTAGTAGGTTGCTCTGCAAAAGCAATAAATTTATCATTGATATAAATACTTAAATCTGTTCCTTTAATATCTAATGCAAAATCATTTGGATTATAAAAGCCCAAATCTATTTTTATAGCGGCATTACTTAAATTTAATGTTTCAAGCTTAGTATTCAATATCCCTTTATATTCCGGTTCTTTTACATCATTACAACCGCCGCTTTGCAATATCAAAAATGAAATAATTAAAATAAAAAAAATAGAAATAGTTTTTGTCATAAATATTTATTTAAAAAATTCATACACACGATGAGTTAGTTTATTGTCAGGATTGTCGGGTTCTCGAAAAAGTTCTTCAGCCCAATAAGGGTTTCTTACTTCTTTGTCAAAATTAGAATGAAGCAAATAATAAGGAGTACCTACTGCGCCCGGTTGATAAAACAAGAATGATATATTAGATTTATTTTCCAATGTCCGATAAAACCAAATTTCATAAGGAAAAGCATCTTTTTCATTTGGCATTCGCTCTTTTTTATCAGGCTCACCATATTTAAGAAAAATGCGACCTCTGTCTGTTTGATATCCGGGACTACCTGCCGTTCCATATAATTTTGCAACTTCATTTAACTTTGTTGCATACTTTTTCCATTCATCTTCAGGGTTAGATGCATTTCTATTATACCAGAAATTATAAAAAAATTGTTGTAAAAATTTAATATCATTAATATCAACAATACCTAATAAAACTTTTTCTTCTACCCCAACCGAAATTGGTTTGAGTGCAAGAATATTTCTTTTCAATTGTTCGATTGAATACTTCGAAACAAAAGTCTTACTAAAATCAATTTCGGAACCTTTTTCTTTAATTTTTAAATCATAATAAGTCTCATCTTCAGGTCTCTCTTTAACATTACTCATCAATTGAAAGCCGGTTTTCTTTAAATGTTGCACCTTGCTTGAATCGGTCATCCAATACACTAATAACTCATAATTACCGGACATCAAATAAGCACTATCAACAGAAATACTATCAATTAAACGAAACTGCTGAAATGAACTAAACTCAAACCTTTTTTGAAACAAAGGCTTGTGTTTGTATTGCATATTTGACTTCTTTTTCACTTCGATAAAACAAAACCCATTGGGCTTTTCGTTTTTAAATTCACTTAACTTAATCTCATAAAATATCCATTTTTTATCAATATCAAAAAAAGGATATTCCATTGTATGTAAATGTTTTTGTTGATTTGTTATTTCAATTCGATCCGAAATTTCTACTGATGCAATACTGTCTTTGTTTTGAGCATACACCCATTGTATCAAAAACAAGAATATTATATTTGCAAGCGATGTTTTTAAAAACATGAAGTAAAAGTACAACGATGAATACAAATAGAACATTATTAGATTGTGAATATTTTCCCTGTATAGACTGGTATAGCTTTTTTTTTAAAAATGAAAATATTTTTATAGAACAATTTGAACATTTTGAAAAAGCTACTTTTCGCAACCGTTGTGAAGTCATCGGACCTAACGGAAAAATTACATTAAGTGTTCCTTTAGAAAGAGGGAGAAATCAACGCAGTATTATGAAAGATGTAAAAATATGTAATAAGGAACAATGGCAACAACTGCACTGGAAAACGCTTTGTGCCAGCTATAGAAGATCTCCTTATTTTGAATATTATGAACATTATTTTTTTGATTTTTTCAAAAAACCTTTTGTCTTTTTATTTGATTTAAATATTGAAAGCATTGCTCTTATTAATAAAATTTTGAAAATAGAAAAGCAATATTCATTGAGTGAAAAATATGAAAAAACGCAGCCTGAAACAACAATGGATTTAAGAGCCGCATTTAATCCTAAACAATCATATCACCATTATACAAAACAATACATTCAAAACTTTGAAGAACGACACGGTTTTATTCACAATTTGAGTATATTAGACCTTGTTTTCAGTTGTGGGAAAAAATCAGTAGAGTTGTTAAGTAATTAAAAAATATATAACTGTTTTAAGTTAGGTGATAATACCTAAAAAGCTTATAATTATAAACATTTAAATTTAAGCCTTTAGGTATTATCTTTGCCATTCTATTAATAATTATAATATGATAAAGAAAATCTTTTTACTGCTACTTTTTGTAGCATCTCAGTTTTTTAGCCGTGCAGATGAGGGAATGTGGTTGCCTTTATTAATTTCACAAAATTATGAAGCAATGCAACGTTTAGGATTTAAGCTGACACCGGAACAAATTTATAGCATTAACAAAGGTTCTATGAAAGATGCTATAGTACATTTTGGAGGTGGATGCACCGGAGAGATTATTTCATCAAACGGCCTGCTATTGACTAACCACCACTGTGGCTATGGTTCGATTGCACAAGTAAGCACTGTTGAGAAAAACTATTTGATGAATGGGTTCATGGCAAATTCTTTAGATGAAGAAATTCCTGCTCCGGGATTGAGTGTCAAATTTTTAGTGAGAATGGAAGATGTTACTGATAAAGTAGTAAAATACATAGGAAAAGCAAAAGGTAAAGATTTTGAAACAAAACAAGATGAAATTTCAAAAGAGATAAGCAAAGCAGCAAGTGAAAATGGCGCTTATGAATGTGATGTAAAACCTTTTTATGCCGGAAATGCATATTACCTTTTTGTATATCAAAAATTTACTGATATAAGATTAGTTTCGACACCACCTGAAAGTTTAGGGAAATTCGGTGGCGATACGGACAATTGGATGTGGCCTCGACATACATGTGATTATTCAATGTTTAGAGTGTATGCTAATAATGATAACAAACCGGCGCCTTATTCAAAAAACAACCGACCTTATATCCCAAAGCACCATTTACCAATCTCAATGAAAGGAGTAAAAGATAACGATTATGCAATGATAATGGGTTATCCCGGAAGAACTACGCGATATTTAACTTCTTATGGGGTTGATTTGGCAATCAATTTTACCAATCCGAGTATTGTAAAAATCAGAGACAAACGCCTTGAAATTATGAGAACAGCCATGCAAAAAGACCCGGCAGTAGATTTGAAATTTGCGACAACTTATGCGCAAATTGCTAACTATTGGAAATACTTCATAGGACAAACAGAACAATTAAAAAACTTGAATATTTTATCGCAAAAACAAAATGAAGAAAAGAATTTTCAATCATGGGCAAATGACCAAAGAAGTTATAGAAATTTATTATCAGATTATCAAAAGGCTTATGCTGATTATCAACCTTACGCAAAACACCAAGTGTATTACCGCGAAGCACTTTTTGCAAACAACCTAACTCGTATGGCTGCATCATTTGAACCGCTTGCAAATGCACTTGATGCAAATGTAAGCAATGATTCATTGAGTAAACTTTGTACGCAACTTAAAACGATGTACAAAACAATTTTACCCAATGTAGATTTTGAAATAGACCGAAATTTATTTGCTACGCTAAATTTAATGTTCTATCAAGATATACCAAAAGCACAGCATGCAGATATTTATAGCAATGAAATATTTAAAAAATTTGGAGATCAAGATTGGCAAAAAACATTTGATGAATATGCTGATTATGTTTTTAATAATACAATCCTTTTTGATAGTGCAAAATTCTCACAACTCTGTAATCCTGAAGATATAGAAACACTTTTGGATGACCCTGCCATAAGATATGCAATTAGTATTGTGAGAAATTACAAACAATATTATGAGCCTAAAGTCAATGATTTTATATATCAAATGACAGATTTAAACAAAGCATATCAAGAAGCACTACTTGAAAAAAATAAGGGTAAACTGATGTATCCTGATGCTAATTCCACAATGAGAGTCACTTATGGAAAAGTAAGTTCTTACTCACCAAAAGATGCAATATTTTATAACTATTATACTTTAGCAGACGGTTTATTGCAAAAATATAAACCGGGAGATAGCGAATTCGACCTTCAATCTGAAATAGTTGATTTGTTGAAAAACAGAGATTATGGTACTTATGAAGATAGAAGGTTAGGAGGATTAGTTACTTGCTTTATAACAAACAATGATATTACAGGAGGTAATTCAGGTAGTCCGGTTATTAATGCAGACGGCGAATTGATTGGATGTGCTTTTGATGGAAACTGGGAGGCTATGAGTGGCGATATTGCTTTTGACCAACGATTCAAAAGAACTATCAGTGTTGATATACGCTATATTTTATGGACTATTGATAAAGTATTAAAAGGAAAAAGATTGATTGATGAAATGACTTTGAAATATTAATACCAAAAATGATTAATTAAATACGAAGGGAAATGTTTAATCATTTCCCTTCGTATTTTTAGGAGTATTTTCATGATCATCATGTATGCGAATCCATTTCATAATACCACTCCAAATTAGTTTTATTTGTTTCCTAAATCCTACTCTTTCTTTTTTTTCAATCAAATTCTTTTTTGTTAAATAATGAACAACTCGATATTCAGTAGCATGATGAATAGGAAGCATAAGGCCAATAATGATTACTTTAAACGCCATAATGTATAAAGGTTGACCATGTGTTAAATGATGGATATAGCCATCTAACAAATAAATTATAAACTCAAAGAATAAAACAAAGGTTAAATATCCAAATGTCTTAATAAAACTTTGAGAAAGTTTCATTTTACTAATTAAAACGAGTGTCGCCAATGAAATGAGTATAAATATAACAATAATGATAACTTGAAAATTTTCACTTTTCGATTGTTGAATAGCATCATGTTCTGCTTGAATTTTGTTTAATTTATCAATATTTTCAATTTCCAAACTAAGTATTTTGTCTTTTTCAGTCAAAGACTGATTACTATCAGAAAATTCTTTTGAAATTTTAGAAAATTGATAAGCATTAAAAAAATCACCTTTTACTGCATATAAAGAATCTAATTGTTTGGCAGCATCAGCAACAAATGGAAAATAGTTTGCTTTTTTTGAAAAATCCAAATAATGGATATAGGCATTCAGAGCAGAATCAATATTAGAATTTCTTAAAAAAAATTGAGCTTTCCTTTTGTAAAAATTGGCAATTGAAATATTTGATTCAGTTTCTAAAGTAGCTTTCTCTGCTATACCCCAATAGTGTTTTGCTGAATCTTTTTGTCCTTTATTTTCAAAAATGAGTGCTTGTACTTTATAAAAAGTTTTAATGTCATTTTGTTGTAAAGCCATTAATTCATCGGGATATTTATCGCAATAAAAACTGCATAATTCGCTCAATTTATTATTGTTTAAAAATGATTTTCGTAGAATAGCAATAAGGTATTCTTTTAAGTAATCAAGTTTATATTCTTTGCTAATTGGATAAAGCTCATTTAATAATTTCAAAGCCATATCATCTTCATTATTGCCGGCATAAACCAACATTAAATCTCCTTTCAAATTAAGCGAATCATATAAATTAAAACTTGTTTTAGATACTTTCAAAATATCAAAACATTTTCTTATACTACTTTTTGCCTTTTCCCATTCTTCAATGGTATAATAAAAAATAGTCATTTTTTTATAACATAAAAAAAGCAGAGAGTCATTGTTACAAATTTTGGAAAAAACGATAGCATCGTTTAGGTTTTTAAAAGCATTCAGCTTTTCATTTTTTTTAAAATTTAATTCATAAAGATTTAATAAGTATTTAGCCTGATTGATATCATTTTTATTAATAAATCGAAATGCGTTTTGTAAAGAGTTATCTGCTTTTTCTAATTGGTTATATTTCAAATATAAATTACTGAGTTGTATATATAAATTACATTTTTTATTATTGTTTAAATCACCGATATCTAAAATGGAATTTATATACTTTTCTGCTTTGCTGATATTTACGAAAGTAGCGTAGCTCAAATAATTTAGCGAAGTATAATAAATCCAATCATTATCATTGTTAATCATACTTTCAAGTACAGCTACATTGGCAACACTATCAGCAGCATTTGGGAGAATTTTTATCTCTCCAAAATATTGACTTAATTTTACTAAAGCTTCTGTTTTTTTTGAAAAATTTGATGACTTTAATTCATTATAAATTCCTACAGTATCGTAAGGATAAGAATATGATTTAGTAGAAAAAAACAAGAACAAAAAAATAATAAACTGTTGATACCGCACGATTAAAGGATATTTAATTTAGAATAAAAATATTTTATTTTTCTTAAAAAAAGCAATATTTCATTATATTCACACTAAAAAAACTTATGAAAAATTCAATCATTAAACCCATTTTATCTTCAATAGCATTTTTTACTATTGGTTTTTTTATTGCTAAAAGTTATTTTAATCCCCCTAATAGTATTGTTATCACTCCTCCGACTAAGCTGTTATCATATACGGTTCCCTCGGCAGATGCGCATACTATGGCAGTTGCATTTCGCAAAAGAACTAATTTGTGTCCAGGTTCGTCAACAACACCAAGTAGTAATGATTTAAAAGCAGGTTTTTTTGAATTATCAGATACTTCAGTTTATGATTTGGTTAATGCAATAAATATTATAAAAAATAGAGCAGGCTCTTCCACTCCACCAAAATTCTTTAGAGTTATATATGGAATTGATTCAAAATCAAATCAGACAAAATTAATTGTAGCCGGTTTAGACAAATCAAATAATGAAGATACTAATTCTATTCAAATTATTGATGGGCATGTGCCTTGTCCTGTTTTATGTGATATTAACAACAGTGCTGTGATTATGGGGTTCAGGAGAGACCCATGCAATTAAGATAATATTCATCCATTTTTTTTAATAAGTATTAATACGAATCTCTAAATTTGAAAACTTTAAAGATTAGTACTCAATGAATATGGATACTCGTTGGCTTGAACGAACAGAACTTTTGTTAAAAAAAGAAAATATTGAAAAGTTATTAACGTTAAATGTGCTGGTTGTAGGACTTGGAGGAGTAGGAAGTTTTGCAGCTGAATTTCTTGTGCGATCAGGAATTGGCAATATAACCATAGTTGATGGTGATACCGTTGACTTAACAAACATTAATCGGCAATTACCGGCACTGCAATCAACAATAGGTAACAGCAAAGCCATTATTTTAGAAGAAAGAATAAGAGATATTAATCCTGAAATAAATCTCAAAACCATTAATGCTTTTATTACACCAAATGAAACAGAGTCTTTGGTGAAAAGTGAAAAGTATGATTATATTTTGGATTGCATTGATTCAATAACACCAAAACTCTGGTTAATAAAAGCTGCTAAAAAAAATGATATAAAAATAATTAGCAGTATGGGCGCCGGCGGAAAGTTAGACCCAACTATGATTAAATATGCAGATATATCGAAAACAACCATTTGTCCTTTTGCTTATTATATTAGAAAAAGATTGCGATATGAGGGCATTCATGGTGGTGTTATGACCGTTTTTTCTGATGAAATACCCATAGAAACTTCAATAAAAGTAACAGATGGTAGCAATTTTAAGCGCTCATACTATGGCACTTGCTCATACATTCCTGCTCAATTTGGATTAAGTATGGCAGCTTGGGTAATTCGGGATGCATGCGGACTATTTGTACCTACAAAACTTTGTATTCCTAAAAAAGAAAAGATGGCAGACTGAGCCTACATTTTTCAATAAAATCTTTATTAAATGAAAAACTGATTTAAATTGATTTCAATAACTAAAAACCTTAATACATTTTGCTTTTATACCCACTTTTGCATTTCAATAAAAAAAATACCCTTAATAAAAAATTTCTAATAGGTAATTTGGGTTAAACCATTTTTTGAATATTTCATAACAAAAAGAGGATACTGCATTATATTTGCAATCCAAAATAATTTTTATTTAAAATGAAAATACTTGTTTGTCTTACAAAAGCACCCGATACCACAACCAAAATTGCTTTTACTGATAATAACTCAAAATTAAACGAATCCGGAATCCAATGGATAATAAATCCTTACGATGAATGGTATTCTTTAGTAAGAGCATTAGAATTAAAAGAAGCAGGTTTGGCATCGGATGTTCATTTAATAACTGTTGGAAAAGCCGATGTAGAGCCTATTATAAGAAAAGCACTTGCTATCGGTGGAGATGAAGCCGTAAGAATTGATGCTGATAGTAATGATAGTTTTTTTATCGCCTCTCAAATTGCAGAATATGCCAAAGCAAACCAATATGAATTGGTAATGACAGGTAAGGAAAGCATAGATTATAATAATTCCAGTATCGGAGCTATGATAGCCGAACTGCTTGACAGACCTTTCATTAGTCATGTTTCAAATTTTAATCTTCAAAATGGTGAAGCTATTGCTGTTAGAGAAATAGAAGGCGGAGAAGAAACCGATACTTGTCCTTTACCACTTGTAATATCATGCCAGAAAGGCCTTGCTGAACAACGTATTCCTAATATGAGAGGAATAATGGCTGCTCGTACTAAACCACTTAAAGTAATACCGGCATCGAATTCAGAAACACTAACCGAAATTGTTTCATACGAAATGCCGCCTCAAAAATCCGGTGTAAAAATGATTAGTCCTGATAATATGGATGAACTCGTAAAACTTTTACACGAAGAAGCAAAAGTTATTTAATAATTAAAACATAAAACTAAAAATATGATACTTGTATTTGTAGAACAAAATAATGGAGCAATCAAAAAAGCAAGTCAAGAAATAATAAGTTATGCTGCAGCTATAGGGAAACAAACTTCACAACCCGTTGCGGCCATTGTATTAGGCGAAGCTAATAATTTAGAAACATTAGGTAATTATGGAGCTCAAAAAGTTTTTCATGTTGGCGATGCCCGATTAAACCAATTAGACTCAAAAGCATATAGCAAAGCGATTATTCAAATTGCTCAAGAACAAAACGCAACCTATATTGTTTTTTCTAATAATAACACTGCTAAAACAGTTGCACCTCGTGTTTCTGTAAAACTAAAAGCCGGATTGGTAGCAGGAGCTGTTTCATTGCCGGACGAAAATTCTTTCATTAAAAAGGCGGTTTTTTCAGGAAAAGCTTTTGCTAATGTGAAAGTAGTTTCTCCGATTAAGGTAATTACCCTAACTCCAAATTCTTTCGGAGTACAAAAAACAGCCGATCAAGCTGAAGTGATTACTCAAAATATTGCCTTTGACAATACTGATTTTGCAGTAAAAGTGCAAAGTGTAAATAAAGTACAAGGCATTGTTCCACTTTCAGAAGCCGAGCTTGTAGTAAGTGGCGGACGTGGAATGAAAGGACCTGAAAACTGGAATATTTTAGAAGATTTGGCAACAAGCATAGGTGCTACTTTAGCTTGTTCAAGACCGGTTGCTGACTCTCATTGGCGACCACACCACGAACACGTCGGACAAACCGGGGGTACTATAAGACCTAACTTGTACATTGCTGTTGGAATAAGCGGTGCTATACAACATCTTGCCGGTGTGAATAGTTCAAAAACAATCGTTGTAATTAATAAAGATCCGGAAGCCCCTTTCTTTAAAGCTGCCGATTATGGAGTATTGGGAGATGCTTTTGAAATAGTACCAAAACTGACAGAAGCGATTAAAAAATTTAAAGCAAGCCAATCTGCTTAAATCTAAAAAATTATTTTAGTAACTTTGTGAAGCACCTATAAGAAAATGAGTAATAGAATAGAATTAGAAATTCTTGCACTTACTGCGAGTTCACTACAATCTCAAACCTATGTAGTCGTGTTGGGAGAAGTAAATGGCGTTAGAAAATTACCCATAGTAATAGGTGTAAATGAAGCACAGGCTATAGCAGTGGTTTTGGAAAATATGAAATCGAGTCGCCCATTGACTCATGATTTAATGAAAAACATCATGGACGCAACTCATATTCAGTTGGTGGAAGTACTTATTTCTAAAATTGAAGAAGGGATTTTTCATTCTAAACTAATTTGCAAATTTGAAGATACAGATATAGAAATAGACTCACGTACTTCCGATGCCTTGGCATTAGCTGTACGGTTTGATTGCCCTATATATACTTACGAATCCATTTTAGATAATATTGATTTGTCAGACAAAATACCAATGAGGGATAAATCTACCAATGAGCCAATCCATAGTACACCTGTAGAGAAAGAGGAGAATGATTTGAAAAAAATGTCAATAGCAGATTTGCAAAGACAATTAGATGAAGCTCTAGAATTGGAAGACTATATAAAAGCAGCCAAAATAAGAGATGAAATGAATAGTAGAAAATAATTTTTTTCTCAAAAAATAAAAAAATACAATGTCTTTAGAAAATACAATCAATACCGAAATTAAAGCAGCCATGTTGGCAAAAAAAGAAGCTGATTTAAGAGCACTCAGAGCAATTAAATCGGCAATACTTTTAGCAAAAACAGCCGATGGGAAACAAGGAGATTTAACTCAAGACGACGAAATCAAATTGTTACAAAAATTAGCCAAACAACGAAAAGATTCTTTGGAAATTTTTACAAAACAAAACAGAGAAGATTTAGCACAAAAAGAAATCGAAGAATTGAATGTGATAGAACGTTTTTTACCGGCACAAATAAGTGAAGATGAGTTAAAAGAAGAATTGAGAAATATCATTGCCGAATTAGGCGTCAATAGTGCTGCCGAAATTGGTAAAGTTATGGGTGTTGCAACTAAAAAATTAAGCGGTAAAGCAGATGGAAAGACTATTTCAACCTTAGTAAAAACATTGCTTTCTTAAAAATATAATATAATGACAAAAGGCTCTACTATTGAATTAGACGTAGTTTTGGATGAAAATAAAGTCCCAGAAAAAATATATTGGAAAGCAGCAGAAGGAGGCGTGCATGAAGCAAGAGAAGCAAAAGCTTTTATGTTGAGTGTAT
This sequence comes from Chitinophagaceae bacterium, assembly GCA_039811265.1. Taxonomy (GTDB): domain Bacteria; phylum Bacteroidota; class Bacteroidia; order Chitinophagales; family Chitinophagaceae; genus OLB11. The sequence continues at coordinate 113,289 of JBDHYI010000001.1, forward strand.
GGGATTTGAATGAAACAGCCGCTTTGCGTATCGACTTATGGACAAAGAAAATGATGGTGGATGATATGAATGATTTTTTCTTTCAAACACTGATGACCATGGCGGATACTTATCAACGAGCTACCAATCAAAATGAATTAGCTGAAGAAATTCGTTCGTTTTCTAAATCACTCAAAACAAAAATGGAAAACGAAATGAAGAAGAATCAACTTTGATAAAATTTATCTCTCTAAGTAAAAATCAAATATTGATTAAAAATATCGTTTGTTAAATCATACGATGTAGAGTAATAAAATATAAGTTTAGTGTTGTAATTTGAAATTTCAGTGATAAAATAAATACTTACCTCATAAAAATATATTAAACGAAATAAATATCGTTAATACCACGTTCTAATAAAGAGATATGAGTGTGATATTTGAAAAAACTCTTTACATTTTGATTGCAAAACTTCTACAAAAACAAAACAACCTTTCTTATGAAACTTTTTATTTTATTAATCACTTTAACTTTTGGTATTTTTTTTAATTGTAATTCTCAAACTCTATACGTGAAAAATGCAACGAATTCTTGTTGTTTGGATGTTACAAGTATAATTAAGTGAGGAACCGGATGTGGCAATAGTGCAATTGCAATATGTATCAAATGACAAATATTGGAGCAGGAAGTTTTTCTTCTTCCATTCAAGTGTCGGGCTTGCATCTTGATAAAAATTATCATCTTTACTATTCAGGATATTTTACTGATTCCACTGATTTTAATCCGGGGCTGCCTATTGATATTCACACATCCAATGGTAATTCAGATTTATCCAAACCCTTCTAAACGATTTTTTAAAGTAAATACTTCTTTACATGATGTGCAATTTCATATTTTGATATATTGGAGAATGAATTATATCCTACCATTGCCAATAAAAATGGACGATTTGAAATCGATATGAATGGAGTGCAGACGGGAGTCTATTTTGTGAGAATATTATATGAAAATAAACAAACGAACTTTAAAATATTAAAGCAAGAATAAAATAGTTTCATCGTAATTTGACATACCTTTTTATGAATAGAGAAAAACATCAACCTATTATATTCGTAATCTTTTGAACTAATTTTATTTTATAAGCTTAACTAAAAGTATGTGAATTCAATATTCTTCATGCATTACATACAACTACCTTTAATAATAAACAATCTTCTGCCCGTTATAAGCATTTAGCATTACACTCTTTTTGTCGCTTTCAACAACTTTGCCTATAACCTGAGCTTCTACATCATATTGTTTGGCAATTGAAATAATATCATCGGCACTTGCCTGATTACTTACATATAACTCTAAACGAGTACCCATATTAAACACTTGATACATTTCTTCAACAGAGGCATTCGATGCTTTTTGTATCAACTGAAAAATCAATGGGGGTGTAAATAAATTATCTTTGATTAATTGCACATTGGAATCAATATATTTTAAACATTTAGTGTGTGCACCACCGGTATTATGTACTATTCCGTGAATGAAAGAATGATGTTTTTCTACTATTTCTTTGATAATAGGTGCATAAGTACGTGTTGGAGATAAAATCATTTTCCCAATATCCATTCCATTTTCAAGTTTATCTGTCAAACGATAATTACCGATATACACTACCTCATCCGGAATTTTGGCATCATAACTTTCAGGAAAGTTTTTAGAATAAGATTTATTTAAAATATCATGTCTTGCGCTGGTTAAACCGTTACATCCGATACCACTATTATATTCACTCTCATATACGGCTTTTCCAAAAGAGGCTAATCCTATAATGAGATCGCCCGGCTTAGGAGAAATTTTAATTACGTTTTCTTTTTTAAAGCGGGCAAAAGCCGTATAACCAACATCAATCGTGCGAACAACATCGCCCACGTCTGCAGTTTCACCACCTGCATTATGAATGTGAATACCAAATTTTTTCCATTCTTGAATCAATTCTTCACATCCGTTTATGACAGCACTCAATACTTCTTTGGGAATCAAATTTTTATTGCGTGCAATGGTAGATGATAATATAAAATGATTGGTAGCTCCTGCGCATATCATATCATCAATATTCATAACCATAGCATCTTGTGCTATACCTTTCCAGACTGATAAATCACCGGTTTCTTTCCAGTATAAATAAGCCAACACCGATTTAGTACCGGCTGTGTCGGCGTGCATGATGCAACAATAATCATCGTCATTTGCAATATAGTCCGGAAGTATTTTACAAAAAGCATTTGGAAATAGCCCCTTATCAAGATTTTTAATAGCTTCATGCACATCTTCTTTTTGTGCCGATACTCCTCTGGAATTATATATCGAATTCATTGCCAAAATAATTTCAATTAAGAATACAAAAATGCAAAAAGGATTTTGAAATGTTTGTTTTATTGTGAAGTTTATTAAAAATAAATTAAGCAATTATTAATTCCCAAAAATATTAAACATGATTATGATTATATTTGATAATTATTAATGATGCCTTATTGGGAGCTTTTAATATTGTTTTTTACAGTCGCTATGATTTATGCTGCAGTTGGTTTTGGTGGAGGTTCAAGTTATTTAGCCATTCTGACATTTTGGGGTCTTCCGTTTAAAGAACTTCGATTGATTGCACTTTTGTGTAATGTAATAGTAGTGAGTGGTAGTTTTTTTATTTTTTATAAAAACAGGCAATTTAATTTTAAAAAGATATTACCGCTTGTTTTTTTGAGTGTTCCAATGGCTTATTTAGGAGCAAAAATGAAAATAAAGGAGCAACATTTTTTCATACTGCTTGGTATTACATTGATTGTATCGGCTGTTTTATTATGGATTGATAAAAAAATAAAAAATGAAAACGAATATACAGAAAGTTCAAACATAGTGAGAAATGCATCTTTAGGAGGGGCTATTGGATTTTTGTCCGGCTTGGTAGGTATTGGTGGAGGTATTTTTTTATCACCGATTTTAAATTTGTTGAAATGGGATAGTTCTCGTAAAATAGCTGCTACAGCGAGTTTATTTATATTGGTCAATTCACTGTCGGGTATTGTAGGACAAATTGGAACATTCCATGAGAACATCAATATACAAAGAATTATAATGTTATGTATTGCTGTTTTTATAGGCGGGCAAATTGGTTCAAGACTTGCTCTAAAATTTAATTTATTAATTATAAAACGAATTACCGCAATACTTGTATTCGTTGCAGGTGTAGAAGTGTTAATGAAACATTTTTAAACAATACTATGTATAAGATTCTTTGTATTAAAAAATACTTCATATTGATTTCATTTACACCAAAATAGAGTTCAAAATATTTCACTTTCACTATCATAAGTTTTTTAAATGTCAGTATTCTCACCAACAACACATTTATTCCCTTGTTACTTGTTGTTCATAAGAGCAACAAGGGTGAAAAAGTCTGAACCATGATTTCTATGATTAAATGATGAATATGATTTTTTATTTCATAATGATAAGTGTTTTTTGGTTTTTCGTTTTGCTGTTATCATTAGCGTTTTTTTTCGTTCCTTTGTCTTGATACAAAGGAACCTAAAAATCAAGGCTGTATTGAATATTGCTAAAAATTTCCTTATAAGTCTAAAATAAAAAAACTCGCTACGTTGCACTTCGCTCTACAGTTTTTATTTTGACGACTTACTGCATCATTTTCTTAACGCACATTCAATAAGGCCGGAATGAAAGCGTAATTCTTAATTTTTAATTTTTAATTCATAATTCGTAATTCGTGTATTCCGTGTAATCCTCCCCATCCGTGATTCAGACACCATTGCTCCAATTTCTATAATCCAAATTAAAAAAACACAATAGGATATAATGAAACAAAAATAATTCTATATATAAAATAAAATATTAAACAAAACACACAACGTTAATGTAATGTTAAAATCGGGGGGGGTATTGTATATTAAAAACGTCATTTTATATTCGTATCACCAAACCTCTAAAGAAACAAAAGCCATACCTACTGCGATGAAGCCCATTTTAACAGGTAGGCGAAATTTTAAAATATGAAAAAGATAATTTTTTTGACATTATTAATATCTATTTTTTGTTTCAATGCAAAAGCTTATAAAGAAATAAAGTCGGAAATGACAGTAAAAGGAACGGCTAAGGATGTTACTATAGATACTAAAACAGGAATAATGACAGTTACATGCGATCAATCCATTTGGGACTGTTATACCCAGAAAACCACTGTTATTGAACAAGATGGAATAGTGATTCCACAACCGGAAGGAGACCCTACGGAAATTACGATTACAGATAATAAAGGTACACATTATCGTATTACCGGTGGGTTAATCCACAAATCCGGAGGTGTTTATAGTAATGGTGATACTCAACATTCTTTCCAATTTTCTAATCTTCAAGTCATTAATGAATAGGATTCCAAAATCAATTAAAATAAACAGCAGTGTGTATTCTTACACACTGCTGTTTATAAATTTAAAACAAATTGTTTTAGCCTTTTTTTTACTTGGGCTATCACTTACAACGATGGCACAAAAACCCATGCCTACCGAAAATAAGCAATATATTTTAGCTCTTACCTCATCCGATTGTGTCAATTGCAATGCGATGAGCTTCTCCATTGTAGAGTACTTTAAAAAAACGAATACAACTAACCAACTTTTAATTGTAACGGATAATGAAATAGGAGCGTATTATTTATCAAAAAATGAACACGTATTTAAAAATATCAAAAGTATCATTGATAAATCTCTGTGTGACAGGCTTACTCCGAAATCAAAATCTACAATTAGTTATATAAACTCAGATACAATAACCATTCTTATAAAATATGGAATAGACTCGCTCAATAAACTAATAAACCTTTTGGATAATAATCATGGTTATAAACAGTTAAAACCTTCAGAGATGGATTCAACCTATATTGAATTTGATGTTTTTAAGAATTATTATAATTATGTAATTAAGACTCAAGGAAATTTATTTTTATATTCAAAAGCTTCGGATGCAGGTTGTTTCTTAATGAATAATCAAGATACATCAAAACTTCTTAACCCGGAACTTTCAATTAGCAAATACGATAGTTTTTATAATCAACTATTGTGTAATAATACATCTAATGTACCACAAAGTTCAATGCGAGATATAAGTAAAAATATTGGAATCCCTTTAACCAAAATATATAGCATAGCAAATGACGAGAGCAATTATTATTTATTGTTTAATTTTTTCACTGGTCATTCCGATACTATTCGTTCAAAGGAAAAAGAAAATGTAAAGCTTAATTTTGTATATAATATTTGTATTGCTAAAAATAACGTCTCTCTCATATCTAATCCTATAAACTTTAGCAATTATGAAATAAAATTAAAAATCGTAGATTCTTTTATTTATTCAAAAGTAAAATATAAAGTAAGAACAATAACTGATTTTTTTGTGTCGGAAAATTATATCTTTTTACCTGTAGCAATAGAAGAGAATTTTCATACGATAGATAGTTTATTTTTTATAGCAAAATATAAGAAAAATGAAATTGATATTTCAAAACCTTTGGAATTATTATATTATCCATCGGGAAACTTTTCACAACTCTGTTTTTTCAGAACAGCATCCGAAACTCCTATATTGATAAATAAAATAAACCAAACAATTGATTTTGGGGAAAAAGGCAAACAAGTAAAATATAACCAAATTCAATTTTCAGAAAATATACAAGATACAATAGATGAAGTTTTTGATTTTTTTCCTATCAATGAAAATAATATTAAAATAATTGCAAGTACAAAAAATGGGAAAATACTTACTGCACACTTTGTTGATAAAATTAAAATAGAGAAAATAAAATATATTAATGAACCCAACGATATTTTCCATTGTCAATATTTAGACCCATATACTTTTATTATCCTTTCAAAAAATAACCATAAAATAGTTACTAAAAAATATTTTTATTAATTTAATTATTAATAATAATTAGAATGGATATACTCCTAAGTACTATATGTAATTATCAGGCTTACTTATTACCCAATTACTAGCTCTTACAACATTTTATTAAAATCTTCCTTATATTCGTATCACCAAACCTCTAAAGAAACAAAAGCCATACCTACTGCGACGAAGCCCATTTTTAACAGGTAGGCGAAATTTTAAAATATGAGAAAAGCAAAATTTATTTTTTTTAGTTTACTTATTTACTGCTTTTTCGGAGTTATGGTAACTTACTTGATAGATTTGATTTTACACTCAAAGGATGAACCCAAGTATGATTTTTTTTTAAAAAATATATATGTAGCCCCCATAATTTCTATAATTTTTACAATTTGGGATGTTTATAAAAAAAAGAATACTAAAACTTCCGAATGACTTCTTTGAATATTAGATAAGGCTTGAAACAATGACCGAGTGAAAGCCAAAATGGAAGGTTATAACTTTTTTACCACAATACCATTTTTTAATTCATTCAATTTTGAAAACAAAATTTGAATTGCAATATTTTAAAGGAGATGTTTATATTTGAAAAAAATCATTATATGTCTTATATACTTTTTGAAAAACAAAATGGCGTTGCTTATATAACATTGAATCGTCCTGAAAAATTTAATAGTTTTTGTAGAGAAATGGCATTGGAGCTTCAAAAAAGATTAGATGAAGTGCAACATGATGAAGAAGTACGATGTGTATATCTTACCGGAAATGGCAAAGCATTTTGTGCAGGTCAAGACTTAGCAGAGGCAATAGAAGATAATGGTATTGAGTTGGCTCAAATAGTGGAAGAACATTATAATCCGATTATTTTAAAAATGAGAAACCTTGAAAAACCGATTGTTTGTGCTGTCAATGGGGTAGCTGCCGGAGCCGGAGCTAATATTGCTTTAGCGGGAGATGTGGTGGTGGCTACAGCCGGTGCAAGTTTTATTCAGGCATTTAGTAAGATAGGATTGATACCGGATAGTGGTGGTACATTTTTCTTGCCAAGAGTTATTGGCTTTCAAAAAGCATCGGCTTTAATGATGTTGGGTGATAAAGTGAGCGCAGCGGATGCAGAAAAAATGGGTATGATTTATAAATTTTTTGAAGATGAATTATTTGTCAGTGAAAGTAAAAAAGTAGCTGAAACACTTGCCAATATGCCTACTAAAGGAATTGCACTTACTAAGTATTTGCTAAATCAATCTTACCAGAACAATTTGGAGCAGCAATTAAAATTAGAAGGCGGTACCCAAGTGAAAGCATCTCAAACGTACGACTACCAAGAGGGTGTAAATGCTTTTTTAGAAAAACGAAAAGCAATTTTTAAAGGACAATAAAAAGAGTTTTGTTTAATTAATCAAAGTTCTTAATTCATTAAAAGCCTTTTCACAAACGACTATTAAGTTGTTGTATAAGTTTTGCATTTCGTTATGTTTATGACCATGAGAGGCCATTTGTTCTAACTCATATACATGTGAAATTTCTTCATTAACTCCCATATATCTTAATTGTGTTTTAAGAGAATGAGCAGCAATTTTTACGTTCTCATAATTTTTTTCTTCTAAGCCAGTTTTAATTTGAGTTAGTAATTTCGGTGCATTGTCAATAAATATATTAATATATTTTTTTTGTTTTTCTACATTGTTACCGGCAAATGATATGAGAAAAGAAGGATCGGTAATTTTTATATCAGCAGGTATATTAATGGTTTTAGGCTTTTCAATAGTTTCTGCTTGTGCTGATGTTTCCGGTTTTGTAACATTCAAAATTCTTTTGGCTATTTTTTCTTTGTCAATATGTTTTAAAATTTTGCGTAATAATTCTTCTTTTTGAAAGGGTTTAGGAATATGATCGTTCATTCCAGATTTTAAATATTTTTCAATATCGTTTTTCATGACATTGGCAGTCATTGCTAATATTTTTAAATTTCTTACTGCCGGATTTCCATTGTCACGAATCAATTTAGTAGCTTCTATACCATTCATAAAAGGCATTTGAATATCCATTAAAACAATATCAAAATCATGCTCGCTCACTTCTTCAATTGCTTTAATTCCACTTTCAGCTTCGGTGATTTGAATGTGTGGAGCAATTGATTTAAGTGTATCTACAGCCAAAATAGTATTAAATTCATTGTCGTCAACGATTAATAATTTTGTTTTGTTTAAAATATCAATATCTTGTTCTGAATAGGTAAAAGCGTCTTTTTGCACAATATGAGTTTTGTCACCACTCTTGAAAGGAATTGTGAATGTGAATGTGGTGCCTTCACCTAATTGACTTTTCACTGTGATAGTTCCATTCATTAATTCTACAAGTTGCTTACTTATAGTGAGACCTAATCCTGTTCCGCCATATTTTCTTGCCACATCAGTACCGGCTTGAGTAAAGCTTTCAAATATTTTTTGAACATATTCTTCTGAAATGCCAATACCTGTATCAATTACATGAAACGCTATTTTTATTTCTTCTTCGTTAGAATGGATAAGTTCACAAAGGATTTGCACGCCACCTTTCTCAGTAAATTTTACAGAATTTCCTGCAAGGTTCATCAATATTTGAGAAACTCTTGTTGGGTCACCGATGAGGGTATCGGGAATGTTTTCACCAATGTCAAATCGAATGGTAATGCCTTTTTCTTCAGCTTTGAATCGAAGCAGTTGAACAACATTTTTTAAAATTTCTTTTAATGAAAAATCAATTTGTTCGATATTGATTTTACCGGCTTCGATTTTTGAGAAGTCAAGAATGTCATTAATAATTACGAGAAGATTATCTGCGCTTTGAGATATGGCATTTAAATATTTTAATTGATCGGGTCTTGGTTCTTTTTCTTTTAAAAGCCTTGTCATTCCAACAATTGCATTCATGGGCGTTCTTATTTCGTGGCTCATGTTTGCGATGAATTGTTGTTTCAGTCTGGCATTTTGTTCTGCTAATTCTTTTTCTTTAATGGCATAATCGATTTCACCCCTGATTTGTAAATTTCTTAATTTATCAAAAGTATTTTGTTGAAATATGGTTTCTTTAAGTTGTTCAAATCTTTTCAAATTTTCATAAGCTTCGGTTATGTCACCCATTTTTTCATACACTTTGGCATACATTTCATGAATACTCATTACGTCATGCTTTCTGGAATGTTCATTTGCTAAATCATAAGCAATGTCAAAATGATAAAGAGCCTCTTTATAATTACATTCATCAAAAAATATTCTACCTAAGTAAAAGTGGGCAATGATAGTTCCTTCAATATTGGCAAGCGTTTCGGATTGTTCTAATGCTTGATTGAGATACTTACGGGATTTGTCAAATATCTTTTGTTTATAGTAAACTTTACCAATACCACTATTGGCAAGCATATTACCAATGGTATTCGGTTCAGACAATTCAAGGCTTTTTTTGAAATTAATCAAAGCATTTTCTTTATCCTCTTTCTTCAAATAGATATTTCCCAAGCTATGATAAATTGTAACAAGCCGTTTGTGGTCTTCGTATTTGAGGAATATTTTTAAACATCTATTTGCATACTCGAGAGCATTATCATAATCATATAAATCGAAATGGATATTTGATATGCTCATCATCACGGCTGATTGAGCTAACTCATCACCTAATTCTTGATTTATTTCTAGTGCCCATTGATAAAACTTAAACGCATTTGACAAATCACCTTTATCACGATAAATATTGCCCATATTATTATAAATACGGGCTTTTAAATCCTCAATATGATTATCTTTTGCAATAACCAGCGCTTCTCTAAGTGTTTCCAATCCTTTATTATAATCACCTTTAAGCCAACATATAGCTCCTTTGTTATTTAAACCTCTTCCGGTGCCTTTAAGGTATTTTATTTTTTGAGAGCGATCCAAGGCTTCTTTTGTTAGAACCAAGGCTTCATCGGTATCTTGGTATCTTATTTCAACTGCCATCTCAATGAGGCAGTCAATCTTTTCTTCTTCGTTATTTAAAGTATGATACAATTCTTTTAATTCGTAATATTTATCGCTATACATTTTTTATTGTTTTTCTATGATTAAAATATTTTTTGTTTTATTTTGGATTTTAAAACGTTCATCTAACTTTAGCCCGACAATACCGATTATTTTTTTGTTTGATTCTATAACCCAGATTTTTTCTTTTTCATTCATAGGAATTTTTTCATCAATTAAAATTCTAGAAATCTTTTTTTTCTTTTTCATTCCTAATGGATACAAGTAATCACCTTGCTTCCATTTTCGTAAAAGCAAATCAGATTGTACTAAGTCTGCATCTGCCTGTATGAATAAATTGTTTTTTTGTAGTTGAAAATTTTCTGATGAACATAAACTGATTTTTAAATTAAAATCGTTTGTTTCAATTATTTGATTTTTCTTTTCAAAAATTATATACTGACTTTCTTTATTATTCTTTTTAGTAATAATAAAAAAACTTCTATCTTTTAAAAGTTTGTAATGTTCGCTTTCTATTATTTTCCCTGACTCACTTTCTATCAATTTGATTGCTTGAACTGCTTGCTGGTAAGAAAATCCAAATGGTTTTAATATTTCATAAATAATTGTTTGAAGTGGTTTTTGTTTTTTTAACTTTTGAATTGGAATATACCATTCATCTCCTCTTTTTTCAATAAGCTTATTTCGATAATTTTCTATTTGCTGTTTGTATATTTCGTAACTTTCTGAAAGTCGGTTTATGTTTTGAATAATATTTTGCCTGACATTGGGAAATATATTTTCAATTTGAGGTAGCAATTCGTTTCTTAAAAAATTGCGAGTGTAAATATTTTTTTTGTTACTGCTATCTTCACGAAATGGAATTTGGTTTTGATATGCGTAGTTTAAAATATCATCTTTGGAATAAGAAAGTAAGGGTCTAATAATTTGATTTTGGTTAGTGGGAATTCCACATAAACCTCGTAAACCAGTACCTCTTAAAAAATGGAAAAGCATTGTCTCAATATTATCATCTTGATGATGTGCTGTAATGATATAATCATAATTATGCTCAGCTAATAGTGTGAAAAAATAATTATATCTTAATTTTCGAGCGACTTCTTGTATGGATATATTTTCGTTTTCCTTAATTTCAAGTGTATTAAAAGATTTATGATGACAAGTGATTTGATTTTTTTTACACCAATCCAAAACAAATTCTTCATCTTCATCTGATTCTTCTTTTCTTAGTTTGAAATTGCAATGGGCAACTGAGAATTTATAATTTGATTTTAAAAGTAAATCACATAATACCATAGAATCAACACCACCACTTAGGGCAAGTAAATAATATTTATTCTCATGTAAATTCAGATTCAGGTCATTAGTTTTATTCATCAGAAATATCGTCTAAAGCCATTTGTAATTCATTTTTTGCATGGTTGTCTTTTAATTGGGTTGCGATTAGAATCCCTTTTTGATAGGTTTCTATTGCTTTATTAAAATCTCCCATTTTTTCATAAGTCTTGGCTAAGTGATAATAAGTACCTACGTATTTTTCATCTTGAATAAGAACTTGTTTGAAAAAAGTGAGTGCTGTTGAAATGTCTTGTTCCTTGATATACTCTAATCCTAACGCATGAAGTAAGAAACAATCATTCGGAGATTGGCTCAACATTTCTTTTAATTTCTGTATTCGCTCCATTGAAAACTTTAATTACAAAGTTATTATTTTTCTTTGAAGGCTTATGATAAAAAAGATGTTTTATTTTTACGTTTTAGTATGAAAAAATATGCAATAATAGTTGCTGCCGGTTCAGGTTCTCGAATGAATTCGAAAATACCAAAGCAATTTATGTCGCTACATGGAAAGCCTTTATTTATTTATGCTTTAAATGTTTTTCTTGAAAGTGATAATGATTTACAGGTTATTCTTTTAATTCCTGAAAATATAAAAGTAGATATTCATTCTCTTTTGAAATTTGCCTTTGATGTGAATAGAATAAAAGCTGTAATTGGCGGCAACTCTCGATTTGAATCTGTAAGTAATGGTCTAATCCATGTACCGGATGATTCAGTTGTTTTTATTCATGATGCGGTAAGGCCATTTATCACTGCATCTTTTATAGATTATTTATATAAAACTACTTTAGCCCATGGGTGTGCCATTCCTGTTATAGATATGTCCGATAGTATTCGATATGTAGATAGTCATAAAAATTTTATGGTTGATAGAAATTTATATAAAGCAGTTCAAACACCGCAAGTTTTTGTCTCCGAAAAGATTAAAGAAGCATATAAAGTGGCTCCTCATTCTAATTTTACAGATGATGCTTCGGTTTTTGAAAGCAATAATAATTCAATTTTTCTATGCGAAGGTCTCAAAGAAAACATTAAAATTACTTATCCTGAAGATTTTAATTGGGCAGAGTATAAATTATCAACTTAATTCAAATTTGGTATTTATTCATTGTAAATAAATTTACCGACTTTTTTTTCAGTACCATTATTGTCACTGACAAAAATATAATAAACACCTGTTTTAGGTCTTTTCCCTACATAATTCTTTCCATTCCATGTTGCTTGTCCTCCTTGAGCCTTGGTTCTATAAACAAGCTGTCCTGCAACGTCAGTAATACGAACATCTGCATTGCTGACAAGCCCTTTGACGGCAATGAGTCCTTCATAGCCACTTGGTACCGGATTGGGAAATACTAATATGTCATTATTGTTTTGACTTCCTTCGGTAGCTTGCCCTCTGAAGGATACAAGTCCTTTATTTGTTGCAATAAATACATCACCTGTTTTAGGATGAACAACAATTTTATTGATTTCATTGCTTGGTAAAGGGCTGTTGTTTTCATTGAAATGATAAATAATTTTTTCGGCATCATCACTTATAAGCCATATTCCATTGTTAGTACCTATCCATTTGTTATTAGCTCCATCTACACAAATAGTTTTGACATTCTCTCTTTGAAATAATAAACCTGCATTTAAGTCGTATTTTACAACTTTCAATTCTGCATCACAACCTCCTGCACTCATGATATTTTCAGGACAGTTAAAAATAGCAATACCATCTGCTGTACCGACCCAAAGTTTGCCGTTTAAATCTTTTGTGATGCAATTCACTTCATTGGTTGGAAGGTTGCCATGTCCGAGACCGGTTTGTAATAATTTTATTTTATCATCATTTTTATTGTCAATCGTGTTATTGTCATTCAATACAAATAAACCAACACCTCTAGGGGCAACTACCCATTTTTGATTAGCATTATCAATTACAAATTGGCTGACAGATTTTTCATTAAAGTTGAATGGAAATGAAAATTTTTGCCAAGTTCCATCATTCTTTTTTACTACTAATTGATCCGGAGCACCATAATTTGTCATCCATAAATTATTATTATCGTCAAATTGTAATGCAACTAAACGATAAGCATTAGAATCGCCGATGGTCGGTTGAATGTATCCATTGTTTTTATAAACAACAGATGAATTATCAGGATGAAGCTCAAGTAAGCCGCTAAAGAATGATGTAGCATAAATATATTTGGTTTTTGAATCTACAACTAAATCCATAACATCATAGATAGAATCCATACTGCTGGTACCAACTGTTCGATTATAAACTGTCCAATCGTTTAAGTTATACTTTGAAAACCCGTCTCCATTGTATGTGTATATCCAATTATTTTCGCCACCTGCTAAAACATATAAATCATTATTCTGAATTTTAAGATTGTAACAAGAATTGGAATAAACAGCGTTGGGTTTTATAATAACTTTGTCATGTCTGTTTTCTAATTTTATCAACCCTTCCCAATAGTCTGCTTCCCAAATTTGTTGTGGGGATACTTCAACCACATCGCGAGGATTTATATTTATAGCTGAGTCTATTAATTGCGCATTTTCGTTGAAAATATTTATTCGCCTGGTTAAATTATCCGATTCACATAAATAAAAATCATTTGCACCACTTCGAACATTCAAAATTCCAATATTACTCACATAAATAAATTGTAATTGATCGTTTAGTACTTTGTATAGTGAATCCGAAGTACAAGCATAAAGTTGATTGTGATGGGTGAAAATAAAACGAAACGCCTGATTGTTGATTGCATGCCAATTTGCAAAATTTTGTAATACGGGATTGTTTTGTTCAGCTTTGAAAATGCCGGCTGAAGTGGCTGCATAGAAATAACCATTATAAATGGTTAATGAGTTTACACTCAATATTTGTGCATTTGATTGTAAAACATACGTTTCTTTAATTTCTTTTTTAATTGGGTCTAAAACTATTATTCCAAAGTCAGTACTGAGATACACATATCCATTATTAAAATAGACATGATTAATTTTTTTACTACCGGTTATTTTTAAATTTTTAATGTCAGGAATATTATAAAAATTTAATCCTTGCATTAAGTCAATATTGCCATTGTTATATATGATGACCAAATAGTTTGTTGTAGCGTCATAACGTAGAATGGAGATGCCGACATCACTAAGCCCATTTACTTTTGAATAGGATTCAAATTCCCCACTTGATAATGAATAAGAACGTAAATGTTCACTTGCAGAAAAAATTTTATCACCCACTAATTCAACAGTAGTAGCTGTATTATAAGCAAAATAGCTTTGCCAACTCCCAATTGGGACTTCTTGTGCTCTTAATGAAAAGGTCAATAAAAATAAAAAAATGAAAAAATTTTTTCTCATAAAATCAAAAATACATCGAATTAATAACGCAATCAAACAAAGAAAATTATTTTCTTAAAATGATTATTTTAAACACACGATATATTTGCACCATGTTTTGGAAAAAATTAGCACATTTTATTTTAAGATATAGAATTCCTATTTTAATCATTTTAGCTATCCTAACTGCTGTTATGGGCTATTTTGCAATGCAAGTGAAAATGCGTTATGACATGGCAAGTGCAATACCCGAAGATAACCCTGAGTTTATTAAGTATGAAAAATTCTTAAAAACATTTGGACAGGATGGGAATATGATGGTTGTTGGTTTTGATAAGGATAATGTATTTGAGCCGACTTTTTTCAAATCTTTTTCAGAATGGCAAGAAAAAATAAAATCATCTGATGGTGTATTGAGTGTTTTGGCTATTCCGTCAGCTATTCAAATCAAAAAAAACGAAACAGATAGCTCGTCTAAATTAATCACTGAATTGATTTTTAATAAAAAAAATAATTTTGATAGCGCTGTTTTAAACTTTAAGAATCTTCCATTTTATTCAGGTATTTTATATAACCTAAAATCTAATTCATACTTAAGTGCTATTTATTTAGATGGAGTTAAAATTCGCACAAAAGAACGTGTGAAAATTATGAAGAATATTAAAACAATAACGGATGCATTTGCCAAACAAAATAATTTAGAAATTCATTATTCCGGATTGCCATATATAAGGACTGAATTTGCAGAAAGTTTACGAATGGAAATGAATTTAATTTTAATTGCATCATTAGTATTAACCTCATTGATTTTGATATTATTTTTCAGGTCATTTACAGCAATGCTTTTTTCGATGATTGTTGTTTTTTCGGGAGTGATTTGGGCAGTAGGGTTAATAGAATTAGCCGGTTATAGAATTACTATTCTGACTGCTTTGATTGCCCCATTGATTGTTGTAATTGGGATACCCAATTGTATTTATTTCTTAAATAAATATCATACGCAATATGCACTTAGTAATAATAAACAAGAATCATTGATTGCAATGGTAGAAAGGATGGGAATAGTTACGCTTTTTACTAATTTAACGGCAGCAATAGGCTTTGGTGTTTTTTACTTTACAAAAAGTCAAGTATTAAAAGAGTTTGGTTTTGTCGCCGGAATAAGTATTTTGGTGGTTTTCGCACTTTCTATTTTTTCGATACCGGCAATTTTTAGTTTCTTACCGCCTCCTAAAACAAGACATACGAAGTATCTTGAGAATAAATATCTCACTTCTGTATTATTAAAATTTGAATATTGGGTAACCTATCATCGAAAATTTGTTTACGTATTTACAATAATAACTGTAATAATTTCAATTATTGGAATCTCGAAATTGTATAGCGAAGGTCATCTCGTAGATGATTTACCTAAAGAAAATGCACTTTACAAAGATTTAAAATATTTTGAAAAAAACTTCCACGGTGTCATGCCCTTGGAAATTATGATTGATACCAAAAAGAAAAACGGTGCCAGCTCGCTTGCAGCTATTCAAAAAGTAAATGAATTTACAGAAGAACTTCGCGGGTTTTCTGAATTTTCAAAACCACTGTCTTTTGTTGAAGCGATTAAATTTGCAAGACAAGCTTTTTACGATGGTGATAGTACAAGTTATGATGTGCCTAATTCATTTGATATATCTTTTTTATTGCCTTATTTAAAAAGAAAATCTGAAACGGGAAAATCACAATTTTCTCAATTGGCAACTTCATTTTTAGACAGCAATAAACAGATAATACGAATAAGTGTAGGAATTGAGGATGTAGGCTCAGTTAAATTACCTGTACTTTTAGATTCAGTAAATAAAATAGCAACCTCCATTTTTGACACTTCAAAATATGAAATTACCTATACCGGCACGAGTGTTGTTTTTTTAGAGGGTAGTAAATTTATTATTAATAGTTTAAGAGATAGTTTGTTGTTAGCTTTATTGATGATAGTAGTATGTATGGCAGTGCTATTTAAATCGTGGCGTATAGTAGTTATTTCTATTATTGTCAATATCATACCTTTACTTATTACGGCAGGTATTATGGGTTTTGCCAATATACCTTTAAAACCATCTACCGTATTGGTGTTTAGTATAGCATTGGGTATTGCAATTGATGTAACGATACGTTTCTTGGTTAATTATAAGCAGGATTTAAGCCTTTATAATTATGATATTCATAAAACAGTCCAAAATACCATTCAAGAAACCGGAATAAGTATTATATATACATCATTGATTTTGTCGGCAGGATTTATTGTGTTTTTAGTTTCTCAATTTGACGGGACAAAAGCTTTGGGGTATCTAACGGCATTAACTTTAATTTTGGCAATGTTGACCAATTTAACCTTACTTCCTGCATTATTGGTGTGGTTTGATCGCCAAAAAAAGACGAATAATTAATTTTTTGATAAATGAAAGATTAAAATCCTAAAATGGATATGAAAAATCTTTTAATTATTCATACATTCGCATTCATAAAATGGAGACGTGTCCGAGTGGTTGAAGGAGCACGCCTGGAAAGTGTGTATATGGGCAACCGTATCGCGAGTTCGAATCTCGCCGTCTCCGCAAAAACAACTAATTTTATAAAAATAAAAAACATATCATGATTGTTATTAAAGTACCTCCGGTTGGTGAAAGTATAAATGAGGTTTCATTAGTAAAATGGTTAAAATCTGATGGAGAATGGGTTGAACGTGATGAAGTGTTATGTGAATTAGAAAGTGAAAAAGCCACTTTTGAACTAAACGCTGAGCAAGCAGGAATTTTAAAAATAATAGCAAAAGAAGGTGATACTTTACAAATAGGTGATATAACCTGCGAGATAGATGAAACTGCAGAAAGACCTGCTGAATTATCTAAATCAAATGTGGAAGAAACAAAGCCAATTTCAAATCAGACAGAAACGAAAAGTCAAGAACAGACTACAAAACTTTCTCCTGTAGTAACGGATATAAAAGCCACTCCTCTTGCTCAAAATATAATAGCAGAGCAAAAATTAGATGCGCATAAAATTCAAGGTTCCGGTCCTTTAGGTAGAATTACAAAAAATGATGTTTTATCATCTATGCAAAAACCGGGTACATTACCGGCTACTACTCTTTTCTCTCGCGAAGAAAAAAGAGAAAAAATGAGTAACCTTAGAAAAACAATCAGTAGAAGATTAGTAGAAGCTAAAAATGCAACCGCTATGCTGACTACTTTTAATGAAGTAGATATGTCAGCTATCATGGATTTAAGGGCAAAATATAAAGATGCTTTCAAAGAAAAACATCAAGTAGGGCTTGGGTTTATGAGCTTTTTTACAAAAGCAGTATGTATTGCATTGCAAGAATGGAAAGCGGTAAATGCATATATTGATGGAGATGAAATTGTGTATCATGATTATTGTGATGTTTCAATTGCAGTGAGTGCACCTAAGGGTTTGGTTGTTCCTGTTATTCGAAATGCAGAAAGCTTAAGCATGGCAGAAATCGAAAAAGCTGTTGTTGAATTAGCTACTAAAGCAAGAGATAATAAATTATCAATCGAAGAAATGACCGGTGGCACATTTACAATTACAAACGGAGGTGTATTTGGGTCTTTATTAAGCACACCCATTATCAATATACCGCAATCAGCCATTTTGGGAATGCACAAAATTCAAGAAAGACCAATTGCTGTTAATGGACAAGTAGTAATTAGGCCGATGATGTACGTTGCACTCAGTTACGATCATCGCATAATTGATGGAAGAGAAAGTGTCGGTTTTTTAGTAAGAGTAAAAGAACTTTTAGAAAATCCAACGATGCTTTTGGCAGCGCAAGACCCTGCAAAACTTTTATTAGAGCTATAAAATGTTTGTAGAGGCTTATATTTCATCTGTAACAGAAATTATTGGATTATATAAACCTCAACAGCCATTAGTATTATTTTTAAAACAATATTTTAAAATCAATAAAAAATTTGGAGCAAGAGATAGAAAATTTATCACTGCTTTATTATATGGATTTTATAGGTTAGGGAAAAATCAAACCCATTTAAGCATAAGAGAGCAAATAATTTTGGGCAGTTTTTTATCTGCCGAATTACCTGAAATTTTTTTCCAAAAAACGAATTCAAAAATTAGTGAAGGCTACTTTTTAAATTTTGATGAGAAGAAAGAAATATTAATAAACGAATACAAAATAAATTTCTCGATTCCTTTTGAATTAACAAAGGAAATTGATGAAGAAGAATATATTAAATATTTATTCAGGCCGGCTGCAGTTTTTATAAGGATAAGAAAAAATGCGCATCATATTAAAAATAAACTTTATCAAGCTAAAGTGCCGTTTAATGAATTAAGCCCAACTTGTTTTTCGTTTCAAAAAAATATAAAATTACAAGAAGTATTGGGAGAAACAGATGAGTATGTCATTCAAGATTATTCATCGCAAATGTGTACAACCGTTTTTGAAACAAAAAATAATGAAAAATGGTGGGACTGTTGTGCAGCAAGTGGCGGAAAATCTTTATTGATTTATGATAAAAATAATCATATTCAATTAGATGTTTCGGATATAAGAAAAACAATTATAGAGCGATTAAAAAAACGTTTCGATTTTTACCATTTAACACCGAATAAAATTTTTGTTCATGATGCCCGCTTGCCATTGAAACAATATGAATATTATGATTCGGTATTGATAGACGCACCTTGTAGCGGTTCCGGAACTTGGAGCAGAAGTCCGGAGCAATATTATTTTTTTTCAAAAGAAAAATTAGCTGAATTTAAAAAACTACAAACCGAAATCTTAAAAAATATTTCCGGTTATACAAAAAAATCGGTTTATTATTTAACGTGTAGTGTATTTGCGGATGAGAATGAACATGTAGTAGATTCATTGGTCGGGAATCATTTTTTTGTAAATGAACAAAGGTCGCTCAATGCTTTTGAAAAAGGAGGTGACCATATTTTTGCATCTCACTTATGTAAAATAAATTAATGTGCGATGTCAAATTGTATAAGCTTGCGGACTGTTTGATTATTTAATTTCCCTATGATTTTCCATTGTGCACCTACCGGAACTATAGTGCATGGAGCATCATTATATGATTTAGTATTTCGTATCAAATCTAACCAACGTTTGATTTCTTGTTTATCCTTTTTCTTTTTTCTTAATTCTCTATCTAAGGCATTTTTAATTTTTTCATGATCAACTTCTGAGAATTGGAGACTATTGGTACCGACGGAAATAAATCGATTGTTCTTTCCGGCTAAAGGGAACCATTGTGTACTATATTTACCCAAATCATTTAAAATGTATCGTTCATCACTTTGCTCAACAGCTAATTTGACGAATATTCTTTGTTCAACATTTACATCACTTAAATTTGAAACTTCTAATTTCGTCTCAAGAACATTTCCTAAATCTAATAAATAAGAAACGCTATTCGTACTTCTCTCGTTTTGAGAAAGATTGATTGCATGTGCTGAAATGCCTTCAAACACTACATCACATTGCTCAAAATGGATAGTGAACCCTTTAAGCTTTTCATTTGTCTCAGGTTCATTTTCAATTTTTTTAGAAGTATTTAAACTATCTATTTGAACCATCATTTGACTAATATGAGCTTCAGAATTTTTTTTCTTATTTGGTTCAATATCTTCTGTGAAATTTTGAAGATATTGACTATCTCTTTCTGTAACTATGAGGGATGAATCACCAATTATGATCGGCTTTTTATCGACATTTTGTTCTTTACACGAAAAAAAGAATACAGATAATATTGATGAAAATATATATAGATATTTTTTCTTCATAAAGTATAAAGATAAAAGAATATTATGAAAATAATTAATATAAAAAAGAAATGATTTAAATAAAGGCTATTTTTATTTCATCCATTTATCATACCACATTTGAAACATCAAAAGGTACCATATTTTTTCTGCACGTTCTTTTTTCCCGTTGTAAAAGTTATGAATGATTTTTTGTGTTTCTTTTATCTTAAAAATAGCTTGGCTTTTTAAATAAGACTCGCTAAAATATTGATCAACTAAGTATTTTAAATCAACTGTAAGCCATTGTGCTATTGGAATGGCAAAGCCCATTTTAGGCCTTTCCATCATTTCTTTTGGCACGTACTGATGCACAATTTCTCTAAGGATATATTTTTTAATACCATTATTGTATTTAAAATCGGTTGGTAAAGTAGCAGCCCATTCAATAATACGGTGGTCAAGAAATGGTTCTCGACCTTCAAGGCTGTGAGCCATTGTAGCTCTATCTACTTTTTGAAGAATATCATCTACGAGGTAGGTGTTATAATCAATAGCCATGATATAGTTTAATGTTGAATAATTTTCATCATTCAATTCTTTTGAATCAAAAGCAGTAATTAATTTTTGTACGGGGTGAATAAGTATTTCAGAAATATCTTCTTCCAAAAATTGCTTGCTAAGGACTTGATTCATGTTGTAATCGTCGGCTTGTTTTAAGAATTGTTTTACTTTTTCATAACGGTTGTGAAATAAGTATTTGTTTCTTAAAATCGGGATATAATCTGCATCAACAGCACCCATAACTTTTGCTAAATTTTTTCTTATTACAAAAGGGATAGATTTTATTTTTCCGCCGAATTTCATGATGTAGTCATAACGATTGTATCCTGCAAATATCTCATCTCCGGCATCGGCACTTAATGCAACGGTGACTTTTTGTTTTGCTATTTTGCTAACCAAACTTGTGGGTATTGCACTGCTATCAGCGAAAGGTTCATCGTAATAAAAAGGAAGTGTAGGCACAATTTCCAGTGCCTCTTTTTCTGTACAATAATATTCTGTATGTTCGGTACCTAAGTAATTTGCTACTTGTTTAGCATATTCTGCTTCGTTTAAATTTTTATCATAAAAGCCTATAGTAAATGTTTTGAGCTTTTCTGTTCTATCTTTTTGTAATAAGGCTGTAACGGCAGTGCTGTCATAACCACCACTTAAAAATACACCAACCGGCACATCACTTACCATTCGATAATTACAAGCAGATTGAAGAAGTTTTTCTGTTTCGATTTTTGCTTCATTAAAATCAATAGTTAGTTTTGGTTTGTTGTATGCATGATATACGCTCCAATATTGATGTGTTTTTTTAATTTTTGTTTTAAGGTCAAAATGTAAAAAATGACCGGGTTCTAATTTAAAAGTATTATTAAAAATACAATATGGGGTTGGGACATAACCATATTGTAAATAATAAAATATGGCATTATTATTAATTTCTTTATGAAATAGAGGATGTTGCAAAAGTGATTTTAATTCGGAACCAAATAAAAACAAATCGTTGTGTAAATAATAAAATAAAGGTTTTACGCCGGCACGGTCTCTTGCCAAAATGATTGTTTGTTCAATTTGGTTATAAATAGCAAAAGCAAACATACCAATAAACCGATGAACTGCATCAATGCCCCATTGGTCAATTGAATGTAAAATCACTTCTGTATCAGAATGACTTTTAAATTGATGACCTAAAGTTTCTAGTTCTTTTCTTATTTCTTCATGATTGTATATTTCTCCATTAAAAACAATGGTGAGGTGTTTATAGTGCATAGGTTGTTTACCGAGTTCACTTAATTCAATAATGCTTAGTCGCCTATGCCCCAATCCTACTTGAGCTATATCGCTATTATGTAAAAATGTGTCAAACCCGTCGGGGCCTCTGTGAACCATAGCATTGTTCATTTTTTCTAATATAGCCGAATTAGATCTATGTCTAAAGTCTATAAGTCCCGTGATACCACACATATTTTTATTATTTTTTTTTGTTTTTTTAGGATATTACAAATTTCTGAATAGAACGTTATTGGATATTAATTTAATGGACTTATTAACAAAAATATTTTTACGTTATAATTATTGGACTTGTTTTTATTTCATCCATTTGTCATACCACATTTGAAACATCAAAAGGTACCATATTTTTTCTGCACGTTCTTTTTTCCCGTTATAAAAATCGTGAATGATTTTTTGAGTTTCTTTTATTTTAAAAATAGCTTGACTTTTCAAATAAGACTCGCTAAAATATTGATCAACTAAATATTTTAAATCAACTGTGAGCCATTGTGCTATTGGAATGCCAAAACCCATTTTAGGCCTTTCCATAATTTCTTTTGGTACATATTGGTGTACTATTTCTCTTAGAATATATTTTTTAATACCATTATTGTATTTAAAATTGGTTGGTAAAGTAGCAGCCCATTCAATAATACGATGATCAAGAAAGGGCTCTCGGCCTTTCAATCCATGAGTCATGGTGGCTCTATCTACTTTTTGCATACCGGCATCGACGAGATAAGTTTCATAATCGATAGCCATGATATAGTTAAGGGTTGAGTAATTTTCTTTTTTTAATTCTTTTGAATCAAAATCGGTTTCCAATTTTGTAATCGGATGTAATAAAATATTTTGTACGTCTTCTAATAAAAATTGTTTGCTGAGTACTTGATTCATGTGGTAGTCATCAGCTTGTTTTAAAAATTGTTTTACTTTTTCATATCGGCTGTGAAACAAATATTTGTTTCTTAAAATAGGGATACTATCTGCATCAATGGCACTCATGGCGGCTGCCATGCCTTTTCGAATTATATAAGGAATGGATTTTATTTTTCCACCAAACTTCATAATGTAATCATATCGGTTATATCCGGCAAACACTTCATCACCGGCATCAGAGCTTAGTGCTGCCGATACTTTTAGTTTTGCTACTTTACTGACTAAAGTTGTTGGTATTGCACTTCCATCTGCAAAGGGTTCATCGTAGTAATAGGGTAAATTAGGTACTATATCCAGTGCTTCTTTTTCGGTACAATAGTATTCGGTATGGTCTGTACCGAGATGATTAGCCACTTTCTTAGCATATTCTGCTTCGTTAAATTTTGCTTCATTAAACCCTATCGTAAAAGTTTTGAGTTTTTCGGTTCTGTCTTTTTGAAGTAGAGCTGTAACGGCGGTACTGTCATAACCGCCACTTAAAAAAAGTCCAATGGGTTTGTCTCCTACCATTCTATAATTACAAGCAGAAAGCAAAAGTTTTTCTGTTTCTGATTTTGCTTCATTGAAATCTATGCTCAATTTTGGTTTGTTGTAATAATCATAAACATTCCAGTATTGTATAATTTTTTGTTCTTTGGTTTTAAGGTCAAACACCATGTAATGTGCTTGCTTTAATTTGTTTGCATAATTGTATATACAATGTGGGCCCGGTATGTATCCATATTGTAAGAAAAGGGCAATTGAATTATTATTGATTTCTTTTACAAAAGAAGGATGTTCGTGAAATGTTTTTAAACCGGAGGCAAATAAAAATAAATCATTATGATAATAATAAAAAAGAGGTTTTACACCGGCACGATCTCTAACGAGATGAATTGTGTTTTCAAAATGATTGTAAATAACGAATGCAAATGGTCCAATAAATCGGTTTATGCAGTCAATCCCCCATTGGTCAAAAGCATGAATAATAACTTCTGTATCGGCATTACTTTGAAAGGTATGTCCTAATGAAATAAGTTCGGTTTTGATTTCTTGGTAATTCAAAATTTCGGCATCAGCTACTAAGGAATAATGTTTGTATTGTAACGGTAGTTTGCCATGTTCATTTGCTTCTATAATTTTTAATCTCCTGTTTCCAAGACCAATTTGGGCTAATTCATTTTCTTCAAAAATCGTACCTTCTTCGTCAGGTCCACGATAGGCTAATGTATTATTTATTTTAGTAAGGATATCGATATTAGATTTTTTAGAGAAATCAATAAAACCGGAAATGGAGCTCATATATTATTTGTTTTTTTTATTTGCATTGAAAAAGATTAGGATTGTCTGCAGAAAGTTGTTGATAATTTGTACTTTTCAAAAGTTTATTTACTTGTGTATTATCCATAGCATTTAAAGAATTTCCTTTAAACATACTTGGTTCAGTAGATAGTGAAATGCCTTTAGTATAATTGAAAACACTGTTTTGAATTACAGCAGCTCCCGAATTAATAGAGGATAGAACAGTTTGGGTATTATTGGTTGTGAATTTTGAATTGTAAATTTGGCTTTGCATTCCGGGCGTTTTGTCTAAATCATTCAGCCAAAAGAACGCCATATCATAAGTTTCTATTGTTGAGTTCAATATTCTGATTTTGACATTATTCCAGTCAAAAAGATATTTACTTGGAGCAACTGTTTTATTTTGGTTGTAAACATTTGAAAAGTAACAATTATCGAAGGTCGTAAAATCATCTGTTGATTTCGCATCATTTTTTGAAACAGCATGTGCTATATGTCCATATATTTTACAATTATTAAATTTGAATTTTGTGCCTTGCACCCACAAAGCCCAATTGTAAAGTCCGGCTATGGTACAGTTAGTAAAAATCATGTTGTTTCCAAGGTAATTGTTTCGATAGTTGAGTACGCCACAACCTGCATTCCCAATAAATTTACAGTTAATAAACGAACCATTATTTAAATTCTTTTTACCTTCCGGTTCAATATCGATTCCTGCACCCGGAGCACTAAATATTCGAGAGCGACCTGTATAGTTAAATTGTGAATTTGTACAGGTGATATTATCGCCATCTACCCATGACAGCCCTTGGCGTCCGTTGTAATTGGCTTGTATATTGTCAATATTAATATAGTTACTGCTTGTTATCGTTATACCATCCAATCCGAAATGATGGATGTTCATATTGGAAATATTGATTTGATTACAGTTAATAAGTTGAAATCCTCTATGTCCAAGCTGCCTTCCTTTATCACCATAAAAACCGCCTATAATCATGCCATTTTGATTCCCGTCTAATTCTAAATTTTTAACGGTTATATTGTTGCATTTGTCAAAGTTAAAAGTTGAACCAATGTAGCATGAAATTCTTTTATTCATTTGGTTTGATGCAGGTGTACACTGGGGGGTGAAAGAACCGTTTGTTTGTTGGAAAGCGCCAAAATATAAATTGTCAATATATTTAAGAATCGGCTTTTTCCCGTTTTGTGTTTGGCCTATAATATTGATATCACTACAATTATTTAAACTAATTGCATCAATACCTTTTAATAGCCAAGTATTATCGGGGATTTGCTGTCCTATTAGATAAGTGCCATACGGAATTATCAATGTTACGTTTTGTCCTATTTGATTTATATAATTTGCAGCATTGATGAAAGCTTGATGGTCATTGGTTTTTCCATCACCTTTGGCTCCAAATTTTTTTATATTGATTTGTATTGGAGCGGCATTGATTTTTGTAAAAAATAATAGAGATAAAATAATAAAAGCAAGAAAGAAAATTCGTTTTATATTATTTATTGATTTTTTCATTACCAAGTAGTATTTATTAATTTTTCTGTATGCAATGCAACTCTTTCCCAACTCAATTCATTTCTGTTTTTAATTCTAAACGTATTGACATTGGATTTATACATAGGTAGTTTTTCTAAAAATAATATAAAGTTATCGTTAGCTTTATTAATTTCGGTACAGATTCCTATTTCTTTTTCTTCAATAAATTCTTGACCGGGAACACGTGTTGTAAAAACGGGTAATCCTGAGGCAACATACTCTAATGTTTTAAGCGAAGAAAGTTTCATGTCATTTCTAGCAGTTGGGTATAAAACAATGCCTGCGTCAAAATTTTGATAAGTAGTTTTGAGTTCGTTGTATGGTTTATATCCGTAAAAAATCATGTTCTTTGGTGCATTTTTTTCAACCTCTTTTCTATAAGGTCCTTCTCCAATCATGTGGAATTGAACATGAGGGTTTTTAGTAGCTAATTCGACAATATGAATGGCACCATCCCAGGGGGTAAAAGTTCCGACATATACAATATCATTCGTGATATTTTCTTTTTGTTGAATGTTAAAAAAATCAGGAGATATACCATTGGCTAATGTGATAACTTTTTTTGCCGGAATGCTTTTGGCAAACTCCGTTATGCCATCACTTACCGAGATACAAGCTACTGCATTTCGGATTAAAAACTTTTCTTGAAAATTACTGATTAATGTATAGAATTTACCTTTTTTAAATGAAAGATTGTCTTTTGCTATAATACCGTTTAATTCTAAATAATATTTAATATTAAATAGCTTTATTGCTATCAATAAAAAAAATGAAAAATTTGAAAGTCGGATATAGTTTATATCTTTTCTGTTTTTAAAAATGATAAAGGCAAAAATAAAGTCAATAATCACTTGCCTTATTAAAGGGATATTAGCAACTTTTATTTTTTTTACCTGAAAAGAAGTTTTTGTGATTATGTTTTTATCTGTCCAAGATGGATAGTAGCCATTTACTTCGTATTGGTCTGCATACATCTTTTGAAAACAATTCCAAAGTTCTAAGAAATGAACAGAAGGTCCATAAGAAATACCTACATCATTAAAAGTATAAGTATGGATTTTTTGTTTTAGGCTCATTCTATAATAAGTAATCAGCTAATAAATGTCCCCAACTATTATCATCTATCATACATGCATCTTCAGCTTTAACGTCTCGTTGTAATATTTTTTTATTTAAGATTCTATTATCAACTAATTTACTTCTACCGGTTTTTATTTTTTGAATAACTTCTTTATTTTCCATCCAGCTTTTTTGTGGAGGTTCATATCCGATTTTATCTTTTCTCCATCGAATCGGGTCCGGTAAAATATCAAATGTTTCACGCATAATCCATTTTGTCCAACCATCATGAATTTTATAATGGGCTGGTAATGTAAATAAAAACTCAACTAACTCATGTGATAAGAAAGGCAAACGCACTTCTCTACTATGTGCCATACTGTTTCTGTCTGCATATCTCAGAAGTTGTTGTATAGAGCCAGAACGATAAGTGCTATTGTAGAGACTTTCGTTGAGAGTGCTGTATGTATTTCCTTTTGTCTCAAAAACTTCTTTACTGTATGTTCCGTAAAAATCGCTATCAAAGACAGGATTCGTCATTTGCTTAAATTGATTTTTCAATCCTTTTATTGGCTTTACCAAAGAAGGGGAGATGGCTCTCACTCTGTCTCCTAAAGTTTTTTTAGTAATGCCGTTTATGGAATTACCTTGATGCAGATTTTTATAAATTTCTAATTGTTTTTTATATTCCGTCGGGTTTGAATTTTTTAATTCATTAAAAAATGAGTTGTAGTAAAAATGATAGCCGGCAAGAATCTCATCAGCACCTTGTCCATCTAACAAAACTGTAACATTATTTTGTTTTGCAAGTTTCATTACACAAAATTGGGCGTATATACTTGCACTTCCATAAGGCTCTTCTTGGTGATATGACAGGGCTTCAATATCTTGAATCAATCCTTCATCTGTTGGAGTGATAAAACTTGGAGTTACATTGGTTTTTTCAATTACATAATCCATATATTTCCTTTCATCTTTTTTGAATCCGGGAAAAACGGCACTAAAGGTTGATTGTTTTTGGTTTGTACCTTTTTTTAGCTCATCAACTACTGTTACAACGAGAGAAGAGTCTAATCCGCCACTTAAGCTGCTTCCAACGGGAACATCACTTCTAAGTCTTCGACTGACAGAAGTATAAAAAATTTCGTGAAATTTATTTTTGGCTTCTTCTAATGTAATATTATGATTAATGTTTTGCCATTCGATATCATAATATTTTTGAATTTTAATTTCTAAAGAATTGATATCAATTAGTATATAATGACTGTGTTGTAATCGTGTGCAGTTTTCATAGAATGTTTCAGTTAAGTCATCGGGATTATCTAAGTAACCAAATGAAAGATAATTGAATAACATTCTATTGTTTATTGTTTTAGGTGTTCCTCCGGCCCATAAACATTTCATTTCACTACCAAAAGAGAAAAATTCACCTTTTTTATAATTGTAAAAGAAAGGTTTTTCGCCAAATCTGTCTCGGGCACAAAAAGCAATATTTTCTTTTTTATCATACAAAACAAAGGCAAACATACCGTCTAAGTAATGAAGAGCTTTTTCTTTGTATTTATCATACATTGCCATCATTACTTCGGTATCGCTTTGTGTTTGGAATGAATATCCGTCTTTTTTAAGATTTTCTCGAAGCTCTATGAAGTTATATATTTCACCATTAAATACTATGGTGTATCTATCCATATAATGCATCGGTTGGCTTGCTTCTTGGCTCAAGTCGATGATGGAAAGTCGTCTGTGACCTAAGCCAACTTTGCCATTTTCAGATATCCATTGCCCTTCGCCATCCGGTCCTCGATGCGCTATGACATCTGTCATTCTCTTTATTTTTTCTTTTGTTATTTCATTTTGATTTGTTGCAATTAAGCCTGCTATTCCACACATTGAGTTTGAAATTTATTGAGCACAAAAGTAAAGATTAAATTTTTAATGTTTGTTAAATAATCGTGTTTTATGTTATTAAGTATTTAAGCTTTTTATAGTCTTGAAATTTCATCTAAAAGAACTTTATTATTTTGCTCCGCACATAAATTTTTTGATACTTCTTCTGCGTTCTTTTTGAATTGGTTAATATCGTTAATATTGAGGGATAGTAATTTTTCTGCAAGCGATTTAGGTTGAAAGTCATTTGCAATAATTCCTAATTGATATTGCTCTACTAATGATTTCATTTCAGGGGAAGGGCCTATGGCAATACAGAGTTTTGCTTGCAAAAATTCAAAAAATTTATTGGGTAGTGCTATGGAATTATTGAAATTGGTTGGAGGTAAAATATAAAGACCGATATCATATTGGTTGATGGTTTCGATAATTTTTTTAAAAGGTACAGGTTCTAAAATGAAAATATTTTTTCTTTGCTTAGCTAATTCTACGAGGGAGTTAAAATATTCACTTTTGTTGTCACTGAGCATTAAATACAGCTCGTAGTTTTCATTTAAGTAATCCATCATTTGAATCATATCTTCGATTTTTCTTCCGGGGATGGCATTTCCGTGATGTATGATTTTAATTGGAGTTTGTTTGCATAGTTTTGTAGCAATAGGGGTGTATGAACTTGCATTGGTAATAACAATACTGTCTTTATTAAATTCGTTTAAACATTTTTTTCGAATACTATCACATACGTTTATAAATAAATCCACTTTTGGTAAAAATTGTCTATAAACTCCCTCATAGAAAGGTTGCATTGTTTCCTTCCAGTTTGGTAGTTCTTCGTATTCTAAAGGGTAATATTCATGTGCGTTTAAAACTAATTTGAAATTATATTTTGGTTTTAATTCACTTAAATAGGACAGATTAATAGGCTCGTGAATAATAACGATATGGGGTTTGACCTCTTGAATAATGTTTTCTATTTTTTGAAGTTTCCCTTTGTAAATTAATTTATTTGGTGTTCTGTTTTTTAAGAATTTTCTTTTCAAAAGTAAAGTACCTCTGACGAATACAGAGTTTTTAATTAATTCAAATGGGAAATGTTTTTCTATTTTTTGATTAGGAGGGGTAATTCCGACTGTATAAATTTTAAAATCGTTAATTAATGCGTCTATCTCTCTTATTACTCTCGGTGCGTTGTGCAGGGTTCTTTCTGTGATGATAAGAATTTTTTTCATACTTATTTTAAAGAGTTCAGGGTAGGTTTTTTTATTTGTTTAGTACAATAAATAAAAAGCTGTTTTAAAAAGTTTTAAAGATTTTGAAAAATTAAGTTGGTAATTTCTTTTGCAGCATGTCCATCGCCATAAACATTTTCGATGTATTCTCCGGGTGTAGTGTGGACAAGTGTTTTAAGCTCGTTTAAGTTTTCAAATACTAAATGATTCCAACCATTTTTTAAGGTTTCAACCCATTCTGTTTCACTACGTAAGGTTATACATTTTTTCTTTAAAATATAAGCTTCTTTTTGGATGCCGCCACTATCAGTAATAATACAGGTTGCGTATTTTTGATAAGATACACTATCTGTGTAACCAACGGGAGGAATGAATTGTATATTGCCAAAATCGGACTCTTTCATGTTAAAAGTTTGAAGTCGGTTAAGGGTTCTGGGATGAATTGAAAAAACAACTTTCTTATCTAAGGAATTTAAAGTGGTTAAAATCTCTTTCAATCTGTCATCATTGTCGGTATTATACGGACGATGAATTGTCACAAAATAATAATCTTCTTGTACTAAGCGATTGACTTTAGGCTCTATAAGTTTAATCATATCGCACATGACATCGCCACTTTTAAAAATTTTATGATGAGAAATCCCTTCTTTTTTTAAATTTTCAATTGCAAAATCTGTGGGGCAAAATAATATGTAAGAGAAGACATCTGCTACAATACGGTTTACCTCCTCTGGCATCATACGATTAAAACTCCTAAGCCCGGCTTCTATATGTATAATAGGAATGTGCATCTTAGCCGCGACTAAAGCTCCGGCTAAAGTTGAATTAGTATCTCCATATATTAATAAAGCATCCGGTTTTTCAACCATACATACTTTTTCTATTTCAGTCATCATAATACCGGTCTGCTCACCTTGTGGTTTGCTTCCTCCAATACTAAAAAGATAATCCGGTTTTGGAATTCCTAACTCATTAAAAAAAACGGCACTCATATTTTCGTCGTAGTGCTGCCCGGTATGAATGGTTTTGGCGTCAAATTTTTTTTGCAATTCCAATTGCATAGGTGCGTGTTTGATGAATTGCGGTCGTGCACCGACGATAGAAATAATTTTTTTCATATTTATATAAAAAGCTGGATGTCTTAAAACAAATAAAAAATAATCTTTTATCCGTTTTTTTGCAAATATAATAGATGTCAAACTTTTTTCTATCAAAAATACATATTACCTTTGCACACGAATTTTTTATAAGGAATGAGAAAAATCCGACAAATAGCAATAAAATCAATACTTTTAGCTGTTTTATATACTTTTTTTATCGCATATCAAGCAGTTGCCAATGAAGAAACTGCCCCTACACACACAGAAGCAGATGGCGGAAAAAAGAAATTAGACATTAAAGGGCATATATTCGGTCACGTAAGCGACTCTTATGATTGGCATTTGTTTGATTTAGGAGGACATCCGATAGCAGTTCCTTTACCGGTTATTCTTTACAATACCACTCATGGAAAGTTAGATGTATTCATGTCATCAAAGTTTGAACATGGTCATGAAGCCTTTAATGGTTATGAAATGTATTTAGACCCTAAAAGTTCTATTCAAAGAATAAGAACACAAGACGGTTCTTCTTTTATAGATATCAGTATTAAGAAAAATGTGTTGTCCCTATTTATTTCAATAGCTTTACTATTAATCATATTAACGAAAGTAGCCAAAAAATACCAACAACATGGACCTCATAAAGCCCCATCCGGATTTCAAAATGCTTTAGAACCAATAATTGAATTTATACAAGACAATGTAGCTAAGCCTTTTTTAGGTAATAAATATGCTTATTATATGCCGTTTTTATTAACTATCTTTTTCTTTATATGGGTTAATAATATGTTGGGTTTATTACCGTTTGGTTTTAATCTGACAGGAAACATTGCAGTTACCTTAGTTTTGGCTTTAGTGTTTTACTTTGTAATGTTAGCCAAATCAAATAAACACTTTTGGGGACACATGTTAAATCCTCCGGGAGTTCCTTTAGGTGTAAAATTTATTTTAGTTCCGATAGAAATATTGAGTAATTTAATGATTAAGCCCGTAGCGTTGGCAATACGTCTTTTTGCCAATATATTTGCGGGGCATACCATTATTTTAAGCATTATTTTATTAATATTTATTTTTGCCGAATTGAGTGCAGTGGCTGGAGTTTCATTTATTCCGGTTTCTGTAGGCTTTTCAATATTTATGTTTTTCCTTGAGTTGTTGGTTGCAGCGATTCAGGCTTTTATTTTCACCAATTTAACCGCAGTATTCATTGGACAAGCCATAGAAGAGCATCATCATGATGCACATGCTCAAGGCGAACATCATTAATCACGTTTTTTAAAACCCAATATATATTATGTCACTATTAACAGTTTTACTCGAAGGAATCGCATCAGCAGGTGGTGCAGTAGGTGCCGGTATCGCAGCTTTAGGCGCAGGTATCGGTGTAGGTCAAATCGGTAGATCAGCTTTAGAATCTATAGCTCGTCAACCGGAAGTTTCAGGAGATATCCGTTCAAACATGATCTTAGCTGCTGCTCTTGTGGAAGGGGTTGCTCTATTTGGAGTAATTGCCGGTATCCTTGCTATTGTAATGTAGTTTTTTTACTACGATTTCGTAGTTAAAAAGAAGGATTCACTTCGCAAAAAAAATCAAAACTACACGCAATGCAAAGGGCGGAGCGTGTAGTTTTTTTAAAAAAAATTAAAACAAGTAAATAAAAAAAATATACCAATATGGATTTATTAACACCTGAATTTGGACTCTTTTTTTGGACATTGATAGCCTTTGTTACCGTAATCTTTTTGCTTAAAAAATTTGCATGGAAACCGATTTTAGATGCAATGAATGAAAGAGAAAGAACAATTGCCGATAGTATTTCTGCTGCTGAAAAAGTAAGAAATGAAATGGCGAATATGAAAAGTGAACACGAAACACTTTTAAATCAAGCAAGAGAAGAAAGAACATTATTACTCAAAGAGGCAAAAGAAACCAAAGAAAAAATAATTAATGAGGCGAAAGAACAAGCAAAAGAAGAGGCAGCTAAAATAATGCAAGAAACCAGTCAGCAAATTGAATTCCAAAAAAATGCCGCTATGATAGATATTAAAAATCAAATCGGTAATTTGGTAATTGAAGTAGCTGAAAAAGTAATTCGTAAAGAACTAAGTAATAAAGCAGAACAAAACGAGTATATTAAAACTTTAGCTAACGAAATAAAATTAAATTAATTTATGCAAAACCCACGATTAGCTTCTGTTTATGCCAAAGCATTGATGGATATTGCTTTAGAGAAAAATCAATTGGATAGCATCTTTCAGGATGTGCAAACCATACAATCTCTTTTTACCCAAAGTAGAGATTTTGCCCTGATGATGAAAAGCCCTATAATAAAAGCAGATAAAAAAGCTTCTGTTTTGAAAGCGATAACAGAAGGTAAATTAAATCAAATAACAGATGCGTTTTTAAATCTTATTATTCAAAAGGGAAGAGAATCGTTTTTAGGTGAAATCGTCAATGCGTTTATTCAACAATATAAAAAACATAATCGCATTACAGATGTAAAAATCACCACTGCTACTCCGTTGGATGATGAAATGAAATCGTTATTGAATCAAAAAATTGCAGCTCAATTCCCTGATATGAAAATCGAGTTGCACACACAAATTGAAGAAAAACTTTTAGGTGGGTTTATATTGGAAGCCAATAATAATATCTTCGATGCCAGTATAGCACGTGATTTATACGACATTAAAAAACAATTTTTGAAAAACGAATACGTTCATAATATTCGATAATTCATTTGATATTCTTCAAAAAGCAATTCCATTGCCCTTTTAGGTAATGGAATTGTTTTTTTATGTACGTTTTGTTTTATTTCGCTGATATCTTTCTTTCTCCCTTTTGTTAATGATTATAAAATTTCAAAATGAAGGTTTATATTTGAAATAAAAAATGAAATATTTTGAGTGTAGGATTGGATAACTTTTTCAATTAAAAAAAATCATGGTTGAGACAAATAACCTTGGGCAATTAATACTGCAAACACAATTAGACAAAAACAATACAAAAGTGCAGATACCACTGAAAGATGTGGTTATAGGTATGTATTACTACAAAATAAAATTTGGGGATAAAGAAATAATTGGCAAATTAAATATTATGAAATTATGAGAACGATATTTTTAATACTATTAATTATTGGAAAAAGTCTAAATATTACTGCACAGAACTTAATGGGTAGTAAGTGGGTTTTAGGATGTTGGCGAGCAATGTATGTACAGTTTAATGGTGCAAATAGGCCATCAATGAATGTACAATACGATTCTTCGGGTGCTGCTGAGTTTCCCTATTACTATGCTGATGGCGCTAGTAATATATGTGATAGTGCTACTGGTGAATTATTATTTTCTACTACGGGTATGCTCATACACGACACTACGGGTGCGATAATGGAAAATGGAGATAGCTTGGTTGACCCTAAAATTTATAATCACAATTTTTATCCTGCTTCATTTTGTACTCAAGGATCTCTTATATTACCGAGAGGGAATAATGGTCAGTATTATGTGTTTATAAGCTCTATTAGCGATAGTGCTTATACGTATTATTATAATATTCCAAACTCAGGAATATTTGCTTATGATAGATTAGAGTATAGTATAGTAGATATTAGCGCAAATAATGGGTTAGGTAAGGTAATAGCAAAACGTAAGAAACTATTACAAGGAGTAGCCATACATAAGGTGATGATGCAGGCATGCAGACATAGCAATGGCGTGGACTGGTGGTTGTTGAAACAAGGGGAATATGATACCAACCGTATTTACCGTTTTTTGGTAAAAGCAGATACCATAGAGGGACCTTGGGTACAAGACTTTGCAGAACCAAAATACCTAAGTCAGGACGATTTGTATGGTCAATATGCGTTTAGCAAAGATGGTACCAAATTTGCTGCTGTAAAAGGATGGAGGTTGAATAAATTGTTTTTGGCAGATTTTGATAGATGTACTGGCGAGTTAAGCAATCCTAAAATTATTAATATACCCATAGACAGCACCACTTATCCCCCATTAGACAATACAGGACAATTAGATAGTATTACTCATGGTGTTTGTTTTTCGCCCAATGGGCAATTTGTTTATATATCTAGAGATTGGAATATTTACCAATATGAGCTCAATGAACCAGATAGTAATATAGCATGGTATAGGGTGCAGCATGGCCCCGATACAAGTTATAATTTTCAATATTATAGTCAATTACTTTTGGGTATGGATGGTAGAATTTATATTGGGAATTGGGGGGGGCAGTTGAAACAAATGAGTGTAATAGATAAGCCGGATATTAAGGGTATTGGCTGTCAATTTTGTCGTAAATGTTTTCGCTTAGATACTTCTGTTTTTTTTGTATTGATGTCCCCTCCCAACATGCCTGATTATAACCTCGGTGCAAGTGGGCAGCCTTGTTGGCCACTAAATAATGATGAAGTATCAATGAAAAATGAAGAATTGGAGGTATATCCCAATCCTGTAAGTAGTAAATTGATAATTGTGAATGGTAAAGGGAAAATGAAAGAATTATACAATATTCAAGGTCAGCTTATCATCAGCACAAAAGAAAACGAAATAGATGTGAGTAGGTGCAGCAAAGGGGTGTATTATATACGGTGCAGCGGGCAAGTGAGGAAGGTGGTGGTGGAGTGAGTTAAAAATTAAAAGTTAAAAATTAAAAATTACGAATGAAAAATGAAGAATGAATTACTTATCTTTATAAAATAAAAAATCCTGTTCATCTTTAAATCATAAAAATCATGGTTCAGACGATTTTTTAGCAACATTCAATACAGCCTTGATTTTTAGGTTCCTTTGTATCAAGACAAAGGAACGAAAGAAAACACTACTGATAACAGCAAAACGACAAATTGAAGAGTAATAGACATTTATTAGACTAAAAGTCTTTATAAACGTTATGAATACTATTGTTGAAGCTAATCAATGTTTCCCAAAAATAAATAGATGGTATGAATGATTTTGTTGAAAAAGAAATTCAAAAAATGGATAAAAAGCAAGAATTTCAACAAACTTATTGATGAACTCACTCTTGAGAAAGATTTATGTCATTGATTTATATAATTTTTAATTCTTTTATATTACCTTTGCACCGCAAAAAAAATCAGTATATATGATAAGTATAAAACCGGACGAAATTTCAGCCATTTTAAGGCAACAACTTGGTAATTTTAACTCAAGTGCAGAATTAGAAGAATCAGGTACCGTACTACAAGTCGGAGATGGTATCGCTCGTATTTATGGTTTAAATGGAGTACGCTCCGGAGAATTAGTTGAGTTTGAAAATGGAGTGCAAGCCATTGCACTTAATTTAGAAGAAGATAATGTAGGGGTGGTATTGATGGGAGAAGGAAGTGGAATTAAAGAAGGAAATAAAGTACGTCGTACAGGTCGTATTGCCTCTATAAAAGTAGGTGAAGGGATGGTTGGCCGTGTAATTAATACATTGGGTGAACCCATTGATGGTAAAGGACCTATCACAGGGGAACTTTTTGAAATGCCAATTGAAAGAAAAGCACCCGGTGTAATTTTTAGAGAACCCGTTAAAGAACCCTTACAAACCGGAATTAAGGCTATTGATGCCATGATTCCAATTGGGCGTGGACAAAGGGAATTGGTGATCGGAGATCGTCAAACCGGGAAGACAGCAATCTGTATTGATACCATCATCAATCAAAAAGAATTTTACAAAGCAGGAAAACCTGTATATTGTATATATGTAGCAATTGGACAAAAAGCAAGTACGATTGCTCAAATCATGAAAACATTGCAAGATAATGGTGCTATGGATTACACTATTATAGTTGCAGCTTCTGCTTCTGATCCGGCTCCTCTTCAGTTCTATGCACCATTCGCAGGAGCGGCTATTGGAGAGTATTTTAGAGATACAGGCCGTCCGGCTTTAATTGTTTATGATGATTTGAGTAAACAAGCCGTCGCTTATCGTGAAGTATCTTTATTACTACGTCGCCCACCGGGACGTGAAGCATATCCGGGTGATGTTTTCTATTTGCATAGCCGTTTATTAGAACGTGCTGCAAAAGTGATTAATAAAGATGAAATCGCTGCTAAAATGAATGACTTACCTGACAGCTTGAAAGGGAAAGTGAAAGGTGGTGGGTCTTTGACTGCCTTGCCGATTATCGAAACACAAGCAGGTGACGTATCGGCTTATATTCCAACCAATGTAATCTCTATCACAGACGGCCAAATTTTCTTAGAGTCAAACTTATTTAATGCCGGTATCCGACCTGCCATTAACGTAGGGATTTCTGTAAGCCGTGTGGGAGGTAGTGCTCAAATCAAATCAATGAAAAAAGTAGCAGGTACATTAAAATTAGACCAAGCTCTTTATCGTGAAATGGAGGCTTTCTCTAAATTTGGTGGAGATTTAGATGCTGCTACTAAATCTGTTTTAGACAAAGGAGCTCGTAACGTGGAAATATTAAAACAAGGACAATTTTCCCCATATTCAGTAGAAAAACAAATTGCAATAATTTATTTAGGTACTAATGGTTTATTGAATAATGTGCCAACTAAATATATCAGACAGTTTGAAGAAGCTTTCTTATTGGAAATGGAAAATAAAATGCCGGATTTATTAAATGAATTTAAAAAAGGAAATTTACCGGAAGATGGAATTAATAAAATGATTTCATTGGCAAATAATCTAATTCCTCAATTTACAAAATAAGTTCTATTATTTTTTTCAAATGAAGTGGCTACTTTATAAAGTGGCCACTTTTTTTATGTATATCATATAGTGATTAGCAACTTTCATTGTCATTTTATTGTCATAATTTTTCTTATCACCCAAAAGAGATTTATTCTCTGCTATTTTTGCACACATTCAATTCTCTTAAAATATTTAAATATGAAAAAACAAATTTTATCATTAGCAATTTTAATAATTTCTACATTCCAATTAAAAGCACAAACATGGATTATCGACTCAGTTAAAATGGATGCCGGCACTATTAATGACGTGTATTATAGTCTGGACAATGGTATGGTTAAAAAAGAAAATAATAAAAATTGGCATTTGGCTTTTAGTATGAACACCGGTGACAGTGCTTCAATTTGGGCAAATCATAATACCGGAAATGCATTTGTAAAAGTATATAATATCCATAAAGACAAATCTCAATGGGCTACTGTAACTATGGCTGATACTAATAACGCAACTCCCTGCTTTAATTATGATAAACTTTGGTCACAAGGTGCTTTAAATGATATCGAAAGCCCTAACCTTTTTAATTTTGGGTGGGGAACTTATAACCCACAAACTCACCAATTTGTAGGGGACAGTATTTTTATTATAAAAGCCGATTCTGTGGTTTACAAAATAATGATAGACTCATTAGAAACAGGCTCTATGACTTATTATTTCAGATTAGGGAATCTTTTTACTAATAATGATGTTTCATACTCAATCAGTAAATCGCCTAAATACTCTAATGCATTATTTGCTCACTTTGAAATGAATTTAGGTCTTGATACTTTAAGAGAACCTAATAAATTAGATTGGGATATTTTATTTACAAAATACAATACTTTAGCTACACAAGGTCAAGTAACAATGCCATATAATGTTGTGGGAGTGCTTGGAAATAATTTGGCTTCTTTTGCACATGCTGAAAATGTAGATGTAGATACTGCTTATCAAAATTATGGAACATACACTAATCCATGGTCGAAAGAAATTTCCGTAATAGGATATAATTGGAAAACATTTGCCGGAGGTGGATATGTTATACCGGACTCTAATTCATATTTTATTAAAACAACAACAGGTTCAATTTATCAAATGCAATTTTTGAATTATGTAGGAGCAAGCGGAACTTTCACTTTCAGAAAAAGATTGATAATACCTACTCTAATCAATGACTTATCAACTGTTACACAATATTCAATATTCCCAAACCCTACTCAAAATGATGTAAATATCATTTTAGATTCAAAAGAAAAAGGAGATGCTATTTTAAACTTGACTGATTTTGCCGGGCGAATTGTTTACACAAAAAATATCAGTTTAAAACAAGGATTAAATGCCTTCATTCTCCCAACTAATTCGATTGCAAATGGTCAATATATACTCAGTTTGCATGGAAAACAATTTAAGTTGAGCGATAAAATCCTTATAGCTAAGTAATTTAATCTTTTCTACTCATACTTATAAATTAAATTGGCTGTCTGATATAGAGGATAGCCAATTTTTATTATAAGGGGCTTAAACAATATTATTATTAGTTTTTTCTTTATGTTTTTTTATGAATGGTAAAATGCATAAAGTCAGAACAAATCCACTTATCAATCCTCCTATATGCGCTATATTGTCAACCCCTTCTTTCATGCCATTGCCTAAGCTCAGTATTAAAAATACGATTGCGCTTAATAAAAGTTGCTTTCTTTGAGATTTTTCTATCAAATCGGATGTCAATAAAGCAACATAAGAACCAAATAAGCCAAATATAGCTCCTGATGCACCGGCACTTATAGTAACATCGTGCCACCATAAACTTGCTAAACTACCGATAACTCCACTAAAAAGATAAACTATTAAATAATACCATTTTCCAATCAGGGGCTCAATAATTAAGCTTATAAAAATAAAAGTGAACATATTTGTCAGCAGATGTAAAATACCAATATGAACAAAGCAAGCCGTCAATAAACGCCACCATTCACCGTTCCGTGTAAGTATGGTATAATTAGCCCCCCATTTGATTAAAACTTTCGAGCCGGGCGACATCACATCGGCTCCATCCAATAGCATGAGTATAAAAACTAAAATATTTAAATATAGAATGATGGGAGTGAAAAAATATCCTTCATTAGGTTTTAAAAAAATCCAAAAATGTGGGATGAGAGAATGTTGTTTTTTCGCTGGAGATATTAAAAATTTTTCATCATGAATATCGCTCAAATAAGGAGCTATTTCGTTGTATAAATTTTGTAGTGTCTCGATTGAATAAAGTTCTTTGACTTTTTGCAGCTCATGTAGAAAGTCGTGTATGGTTAAATTATTTAAAGATTGATAATGCGTGCGATTTTTTTTTGATAATGCTATAATTTCAAATTGCGAATCCGAAATTAATATTTTAACTTCGTCACTATGTCTGTGGGTACTTGCATGGATTCCTTTATGAGAAAAATAATTCACTTGCCAATTCAGTTCTACACATGTGTAATAAACTAACATTAACAACTGTTGGGGCGAATACGAAGGTTCAGCATGTGTTTTGCTACTTGCTATGAAATAAGAATTTAGGAACCCCATTTTTTCAAAGGTAAACCCAAAAGTAATTTTATAGCCACATTTGATTTTTTTTAATAAAAGAAAAAAAATAATATTATTTTGAAAAAATAACTTACCTTTGCCATTCTTAAAAAATTTTTCACCGCATGGTTAGTATCATGCACTAAAAACAAAAAGAAAATGAAAAAAGGAATACATCCCGAAAATTACAGATTAGTTGTCTTTAAAGACATGAGTAATGATTACACTTTTTTATCTCGCTCAACTGCAAAATCAAACGAAACTATTAAATGGGAAGATGGAAATGAATATCCCGTTATAAAAATAGAGGTTTCTAATACATCACACCCTTTTTACACCGGTAAAAATGTTTTATTAGATACAGCAGGACGTATTGATAAATTCAATAAAAGATACGCAAAGAAAAAATAATATTTCTATAAATAATTTTAAAAAAGAAGTTCAATTTGAACTTCTTTTTTATTTTTATATATCATGGGAATAATAGAGCTTGATACCAATAAGCAGATTATAAAAATTGTTTCGCATTTTTTTCTTTATGGTAATGCAATCAGCGAAGAGATAAGAAAAAACATGGAAGAAGAAATAAATGAAATGTGGAACGAACCTAAAGCATTAGAATGGTTAGAAAACAAACCTTTTTTGGTTCTGTTTGATATTCGAGTTTTTTTAAAACCGGCTATAGAACCTATAGAAATTATAAGTAATCGTGATGCCAGATATAATTATTTTCGTATTGAAAATTTTGCACGCGGTAATATTTCTTATGTAGATGGATTAGGTTGTAACACAGGCTATTTTCTAAATGAAAATTTATATAAAAACAGCACAACCGCTGCTCATGAATATGGTCACACATTAGGATTGCCGCATCCGGATATTATAGATATAAGAGGAAAAGGAGTACCGGGGATAATGTATCCGCGAGGAACGTGGGTAGATGCAAACTATCAATACAATCCGGAAGTAAAAGCCGGTGAAGTGGGGGGTACACTATATCCAATTTATAGAAGGGTGAAACAAGAAGATATTCGTCAACTTTATTTAGAACAAAAAATAGTACAAGGAAATAGAGTGCTTGGAACTTTTTCATCAATTTATCACGAGGAAGAAACACCTATTTAGTTTCAATAAATCAAAACTTCTCATTTTATATAAACTCTGATAGATTATTTTAAGGATGAGAATATCTTCAAAGCATCTTTTTTATCTTTATGAATGGCATCAACCATTTCTTCCACAGATTGAAATTTTAATTCATCACGAAGGCGTTCAACAAAAAAGACATTAATCGTTTCGTTATATAAATTTTGATTAAAATCAAAAATATTAACTTC
Source organism: Chitinophagaceae bacterium (assembly GCA_039811265.1). Taxonomy (GTDB): domain Bacteria; phylum Bacteroidota; class Bacteroidia; order Chitinophagales; family Chitinophagaceae; genus OLB11. The sequence continues at coordinate 155,176 of JBDHYI010000001.1, forward strand.
AAACTTTGGGGTTAAGTCACTTGTTACAGTTGGGTTGGTTCCGATATTCATCATACCGTTTAGCAATTTTCCGTTCCATTCCACTTTTACAGCATAGACACCATAAGTAGGGATTAACTTATGAGGATTAACCTCGCATAAATTAGCAGTTGGAAAACCAAGTTCGCGACCTAATTTTCTTCCTTCGCAAACCTTACCGTTTAAGGTGTAAAATGAACCTAATAAATGATGAGCATAAGCAACTTCTCCGGTTTTGAGGGCTTGCCTTACTTGGGTTGAAGATATTTTTTTTTGTTCTATAACTTGTAGAGGAATTTCTTCAACCTGATAGTGATATTTAGACTGATAGGTTTTTAATAGTTGTATATCTCCTTTCCTTCCTTTTCCAAATTGATGGTCTTGACCTATCATAATGATTTTAGGATGAAAATATTTTACTAAAAATTGTTCAATATATTCTTCGGCCGTCATGGATGCAAAAGCCATATCAAACTTAACTACCACAACATGTTCAATTCCGGTTGTTTCTAAATTTTTAATTTTTTCTTCAAGCGTATTTAAAATAAAAACTTCATTTTTATTGGACGAAATGACCAATCGTGGATGTGGCTCAAATGTAATAATCACGGACTCTCCGTTTATTTCTCTTGCTTTTTTGACAAGGGTGTCAATCACAAAGCGATGGCCGGTATGCACTCCGTCAAAGGTTCCTATCGTAATAGCCGGATTTTTTAATGTCGGAAGCTTGTCGGTACTATAAAAAACATTCATTGAAAAGATGCAATGATTTATAATTGTTGGCAAAGGTAATTAAATAAATAAAAAACGATTAAATGTGTATTTCATATTTATACCTATTTTTACAGTATGAAAAAAATAACTTTATTTATTTTAACCTTATTCGCATTTAATAGTACTCTCTTTGCTAAAAAGAACAATAATACTTTTGTAGAGATGAAAACAAACAAAGGGACTATTGTATTGGAAGTATTTTCTGATGTATCACAGCATAGTGAAAATTTTTTAAAATTGGTGAAAGAAAATTTTTATGACAGTTTATTGTTTCATCGTGTTATTCCTCAATTTATGATACAAGGGGGAGATCCAAATAGTAAGGATGCCTTAGTTGGACAGTTTTTAGGAAATGGAGACATTGGATATAAAATTCCGGCTGAAATTATGATACCTACTCACTTTCACAAAAAAGGGGCTTTAGCGGCAGCACGTGATAATAATCCAGACAAAGCGTCCAGCGCTTGCCAATTTTATATTGTAGTAGGAAAAATATTTAATGATGATCAACTGAATTCAATGGAGTCCAATACCGGAATTAAATATACCGAAGAAATGAGAAATGCTTATAAAACAGTTGGTGGTACTCCACATTTAGATGGTGGATATACTGTTTTTGGACAAACTGTCGAAGGACAAGAAATTGTAGATGAAATTTCCGATGTTAGTCGTGATGCCAGCGACCGCCCTAAAGAAGATGTTATGATTTTAAGTACAAAAATTTTAAAAAAATGGAAGCCGAAAAAATCATAAACTATGATATTTTCATGTTATGAGCTTGCTTTTTTTAAATAAATAAAATTCAATTTTTGTGAATGTGAATGGATGAAAAGGATTATTTTAAAATATAGAACATCTGGTATGTATATAAAATAACATATTATCCAAAATTACGTATTAAGATTGAATTTTGAATTTGACACCATGCTTAAACTCTTTTGGACATTGTGTTTCCAATGGAAATATTCTTTAAAAAACAATGTTATGCATTAGAAATTATGGTTCATACATTAGTGCTTTTTTCTAATACGTAATTGGGTTTAATTATAATGGATATACACCTAAGCATTATAAGTAATTATCAGGCTTACTTACTACCCAATTATTAGTTCTTACAACTGACTGGATTATTCCTAACGAGTTGCTCCTCAGCAGTGCCCGTTTCCGCTTCATCTAGTTCGACAAATGTAAATGGAAATTAGGATTAAATAAAATGTGTAAATTTGTAATAGGATTTTTAACTAAAAAGTGTAAACTTTTTTCATGACGATACAGCCCATTGATTAGACATTTTCGTCAGGTCTCTATATTATCCCTGACAAGTTGCTCTCCGGCAGAGCTAGCTTCCGTTTATATAGACCTTACAAAACTGTAAAAAAAATATTATCAAGTATCAAAGTCAAAAAATAAAGTGACCCATTTTTGTCTATTTCACCACAAATTTCATTTGTGATTGATGCAAACTTCCTTCAAACTTACAGAAATAAATACCTTTAGGTAAGTTTGATGTATTAACTGTAATTTTAGTTTCACCAATATTTATTTTTTTATTATAAATGTTTAAGATTTTATTACATAATAAATCATAAACTGTAATATTCATTGCTTGAACGCTTGGCGAATTTATAATAATATTCATTTCATTTTCGACCGGATTTGGATAAATTGAATGAGAAAAAGTATTGTTATTGATTTCTTCTTTTATTATTTGGCTATATTTATAATTGCCATCTAAATCAATCATTTTTAAACGAAAATAATATGTGCCGTTTTCTAAATTGTTAAGTGTGTGATGATACTTGGACACGCCTTTATTATTTTCACTTTTTTCAAAATGGATAGTAGAAAAATCATTGATTAAAGCGCTTTTCATTTCTACTTCATAACCTTTCATGTTTTCTTCTTGTGCAGTTTCCCAAGTTAAATAAATATCATTATTTTGTTTCAAAGTATTGAAAGAAATTAAATTTACGGGTGTTGGAATTGGAGCAATTCTGAAATTTTGCACAACACATCTAAAACGCTCGAAACCAAAAATTTCATAAGCAGATTTAGGGTCTCCTATCACAACACCTGTCGGATCGCCAAGATAATTTAAATTTGGATTTGACCAACGAGCTATACGAGTACAATTAAATCCGTTTGCGGCACATTCATTATTATAAGCCATAATTGTTCTCCATCTTCCATCTAATGGATTTCCCAATGGGATTACTACTGCATTAGTATATCCATGGTGATGAGCACATGGCGAGTTTGCATTGTCAACATATCGGTCATGACGAAGCCCCATATTATGGCCACACTCATGAGCATAGGACAGATTCGTCATACCACAACTATAATCAGTAACCGTAAAAGCGGCACTACTTGAATAATTTGTGGGGAATGTGTTTAAATAACCGATACCGCATATTCCGGAATAGCTATTAGTGCCTGCCCACAAGCCTACTAAATCGGCATAATAGGTGTCTCTGAGAGCTTGAATAGCAGGGTCATTGCTAATTGATGATAAATCATTTCCGGCATTACCGGTTTCAACAAAAGCATAAGAATCGCAATGTACAAGATTGAAAATTAAATTAGTTCCACCGCTATTATTGTATGACGTATTCATTTGTGTAACGGCAGTTGTAACATTTGAAGTAAATGCAGGTACATTACCACCACCATTTGTAATCGCAGCAGCTGTTCCTAATACCATTAAATCAATTTCACTACTATCAGGGCAAGTAGTTGCAATGTCACAAACATCTGCATTAGCCCTGCTTTTTTTATTTTTAGTATCAGGAATTATATAATCCGGGGATCCATCATTTGTTTCATTAAGAGCCTCAACATTCACTTCAGATATTTTATAAAAATTAGTCTTGTTTATTTGTTGAAGCATATATTTTTTACCAAAATCATCAACGATAATACCATTAATATACCCGTCGAAAAAGCTAAATATCGCATCCCCCTCACCATAAATACTTTTAGCATACCAAGAACTAGAACCTACTTTGTATTGATAAAATTTTGAAAATTTAAAGTCTAAAAAATTAGAACCAAATAATTCAAAGTGAAAAGTTGAATTGTCGTCTAACTGAGAAAAATCTATCTCTACATATTTAGATTGCGTTGTTTGGGGATAATTAAATGTAATATTTACCGGCAACTCGCCTTTATTAACTTCACGTATGATTAGTGCTTTGCTTGAATATCCATTAATACTAAAAAGTAATAAAATTGAAAATAAATAATGTTTCATTTCTTGAAATTTTAAATAGTTTGTTTAATTAGATAAATTTACTATACTCACTTTAAATATAAAAAATTTTATTTACAAAAATAAATGACTATGAAAAAAGATTCAATTGTTTTACCAATAGCTTTTTTGCTCATCTTGTTTCAGCATCTCACACTCAGAAGAAAATAATAATTTAAAAGATATAATAGCATTAAATGGAGAAAAAGAAATAAATAATGCAAAAATTAATCTTGGAGAAAATGGAGTTGAAATAGAATCAAATGACGCACAGAAGGCTAATCTATAAATGAGCGGAGAAGGAAATATGAATATAAAATCTCCCGATAGGGAAATAATAAACGTCAATATAAAAGAATAGCTTTTTTATTTATTATTTCTAATCTCTAAAAAAGATATCAGCATTTTTTGTAGTAATTGCTGCTAACTCCTCGATACTTATTTCTTTTACATCAGCTAGTTTTTGAGCAATATGAATAAGATAGCTTGATTCATTTCTTTTTCCTCTATAAGGTGTTGGTGATAAATAAGGAGAATCAGTTTCTAAAAGGATATGCTTCAAATCGATTTTTTTAATAACTTCAGGCAGATGTGCATTTTTATATGTAAGCACTCCTCCAATACCTAAATAATGCCCCATACTGATTATTTGTTGAGCAGTTTCGTAGCTACCGGTAAAACAATGAAAAACGGCGAGTAATCCTTGTGAGCTATATTCTCTAACAATATTTACCGTATCATTGGTTGATTCTCTCATGTGAATGACGATAGGACGTTTGTAATGTAATGCCAATTCAATTTGAGTTCTAAAACTTTCAATTTGTTCTTTTTTATAAGTGGTGTCCCAATAATAATCTAACCCAATTTCCCCGACCGCAGAAAAATCTCTTTTTGTCAACCAATCTTGTATTAACTTTAGTTCAGTTTTATAATTTTCTTTTACATAACAAGGATGTAAACCCATCATTGCAAAACAATTGCTCGGGAATAACTTTTCAAGTTCAAGCATGCCTTGAATAGTATTAGAGTCACAATTAGGCATATACATTTTTTGAACATTATTTTCAATGGCTTGATTAATAATATTTATTCTATCCTCATTAAATTGTTCATCATAAAGGTGAGTGTGTGTGTCAATAAAAATCATAAGGGAAAAATAGTTTTGTCATTTACATCTATAAATTAATTTTTTTAAACTTCCATTTGTTTAATACTCCGTATTCCAAAAATTTAGGTAATACATATTCTAAGCGAGCCCAAGCTTTATCACTATCATGAAATACGATAATCGAACCCGGAGTGGCGGTTTCTATTACATTTTGGTAACATTTTTCAGGAGATAAATCTGTATCAAAATCGCCACTCAGAACGTCCCACATTATGATTTTCATTTTAGGAAAGAGTTTCTCAATTCCTATGGCTTGAGCATGGGTAATACGTCCATAAGGAGGTCTAAAAATATTAGATTTAATTAGTTGATGGGCTTTGTTTATATTTTTAAAATAGGTAAAATTATTAGTCTTCCATCCATTCAGATGATCATAAGTATGATTCCCAACGGAGTGTCCTTCATCAATGATTCTTTGAAAAATGTCAGGGTATTCTTTTACATTTTTACCGATACAAAAGAAGGTTGCTTTGGCATTGATTTTTTTTAATTGCTCTAAAATAAAAGGAGTTGCTTTTGGATGTGGCCCATCGTCAAACGTAATATATACACTGTTTGCATTGTCTTTAATATGCCAAATACAACGATTGTAAATTGCTTTTAATAATATAGGCGTTTTTATTAAATAGTTTCTCATTGCTTATAACGTTTTAAGCTCTCATAAATCATATTAGTAACTATTGACATTTTTTCGTAATCCAATGTTTCAGGGATATCAGTATCTTGTAAATAATTTTTATTTCTATAGGCGCTCGTGTTGGAAATTTTTATTGCAGAGTAACCAAATTTTTGATAACTCTCTTGGTCTCCTTTAGCTAATGTATTTAATTTAAAAAAAGGTTTAAAAATAACTAATCGTATATTTCGTGCATATAACTTACAAAAATCTCTGAATACATTAGCAAATAAACCACCTTGAGGTTTCAAGTATAAACTAATGAAGTCGCCTTTGGTACCATGTAGTAATTTATAAATTAATTTAGGATAGGATTGCGATTTTTTTTCGGAAGAGAAATTACCTAGGCTATATAAATTAATCATGCCTAATACTTTAATATTATTTTCATTTAAAGATTTTGCATGTAAATAGCTACCTGTTTGTTCAATATTAGATGAGTTGTTTGCTCCTTTTGCGAAAGCAATGAAATCAATTCGGTATGGGAGGTTTTTTATTTTAGATAATAATCTTGCCAATTCAATCAGAACAGATACTCCACTTGCATTAGCATCTGCACTAGGCTTATTACCCCAAAAATCATAACTGGCACCTACTATAATTCGATAACCGGTATCAGGCCCAACAGAAGCGATGATATTTTTATAAATATTATTGCCAAAATCAAAACGCTGCGTATATACTCTACGTGTATAAATCTCAAAATTTGCTTTGATATAATCTGCTACTTTTAATAAATTTAAATTAGGTGTTACGTTTTTTGAAGTGTATTGTTGTGATAAAGCGAATACATGTTTTGCTAAAGAATCTTTGTTTGATTGAGCATAGATTTCTCTACAAAATAAAATTGTAAATAAAACAAATAAAAAACGCATGGTGTGTAGTACAAATATATTTGAAACATTCAAATTTTATTAAAATAAAATTCCAATTAAGTAATTTTTTTCAATTTAAATAAAATTACTTTTGCAAAAAAAACAATATGGATGTAAGAACAAGATTTGCCCCAAGCCCCACAGGAGGATTACACATTGGCGGAGTTAGGACTGCACTTTTTAGTTATTTATTTGCCAAAAAATATCAGGGAAAATTTGTTTTAAGAATAGAAGATACTGACCAAACACGTTTTGTAGATGGTGCGGAAGAATATATATTAGATTGTTTAAACTGGTGTGGTATCTCACCGGATGAGTCTCCATTTCATGACGGAAACGTTGGGCCATATCGCCAAAGTGAACGAAAAAATATTTATAAAATATATGCCCAACAGTTAGTTGAAAATGGTTATGCGTATTATGCTTTTGATACACCTGCTGAGCTTGAAGCAATGAGAGAGAAATATAAAAGTGACACAAATCCTTCTCCTCAATATGACCATAAGCTTAGATTGAAAATGAAAAATTCTTTAAGTCTTTCTAATGAAGAAACAAAGGAGTTGCTTGAAAATAATACACCATCTGTGATACGTCTTTTAATTCCTGAAAATAAAACAATTCAATTTCAGGATATGATAAGAGGTGAAATTTCAAATGATAGTAACTTATTAGATGATAAGGTTCTTTTGAAAGCAGATGGAATGCCCACTTATCATTTAGCAGTTGTAGTAGATGATTATTTAATGAAAATTACTCATGCTTTTAGAGGAGAAGAATGGTTGCCAAGTGCACCCATTCATATTTTATTATGGGAATATCTGGGGTGGAAAAATGAAATGCCCCAATGGGCACACCTACCCTTAATTTTAAAACCTGATGGTTATGGGAAACTGAGCAAACGCGATGGGGATAGACTTGGATTCCCTGTTTTTGCTATGAATTGGACAAACCCCCAGACACAAGAATTATCAATAGGCTTTAAAGAAATTGGATTTATGCCTGAGGCATTTATCAATATGTTAGTGTTATTGGGATGGAGTGCAGGAGATGAACAAGAAATTTTTACAAAAGAAGAATTAATAGAAAAATTTTCTATCGAAAAGGTACATAAAGGAGGGGCAAAATTTGATTTTGAAAAAGCTAAATGGATAAATCATGAATGGATTAAAAGAACTACGGCTGACAGATTGTTACCATTTATAAAAAATATTTTTGAAGAAAAAAACATTCAAATAGAATCTGATGAAAAACTATTATCAGTAATTACACTTATAAAAGATAGGTGTCACTTACTAAATGATTTTATTCATCAAGGAAATTTCTTTTTTCAAATGCCGGCATCTTATGATATTGATGCAATAAAAACAAAATGGAATGATGCTAAATTGATTTTTTTTAATGAGATTATTTCTTCGTTTGAAAAAAATGAAACATGGACAGCAACTCAACTAGAAACACAATTTAAAGAATTAGCCACCAACTTAAATATTAAAATAGGCGAATTGCAAATGCTATTTAGAATAATGTTAGTAGGGGCTAAATTCGGACCTTCTGTTTTCCAAATTGCTGAATTATTAGGAAAAGAAAATACTATAATTCGAATGAAACATTTAATAAATCTTTTATAATATTAAATTAATAAATACTTTATAAACTACTTAAACTTTTACATTATGAAAAACATATTTTTCTTATTTGGATTATCCGTTTTGTTGTGGCTTACATCATGTAACAAAGATGAAAACGGATTAAACTTTTTCTCACTTAACGATGATAAAGAGTTAGGCTTAAAAGTGAAACAAGAAATAGAAGCTGATCCCGTACAATATCCTATATTGGACAAAAATAAATATCAAGCAGCTTACAACTATTTAGAGGAAATGAAAAATAAAATTTTAGATGGTGATAAAGTGACTTATAAAAATGAATTTGCTTGGGAGTTATTTATCATTCAAAACGATAGTATTCAAAATGCTTTTTGTACGCCGGGTGGCTATATTTATCTATATACCGGTTTAATAAAATATTTAGATAATGCCACATCATTAGCCGGTGTTTTAGGGCATGAAATTGCACACGCCGATAAAAGACATACAACCGAAGCAATGACTAAACAATATGGACTATCAACACTTGTTTCTATTGTTTTAGGTAAAAACCAAAATACATTAACTGATATTGCCCAAGGATTAGTGAGTTTATCCTTTAGTCGGGAAAATGAAAAAGAAGCAGATAAATATTCGGTAATTTATTTGTGCCCTACGCTTTATAGAGCAAATGGAGCTTCTGAATTTTTTCAAAAAATAATTCAACAAGGTGGAATGCAAGTGCCGGCATTTTTGAGTACTCATCCTAATCCTGATAACCGAGTGGATAATATTAATAATGAAACAAATTCTCTTTCTTGCAGTGGTGGAAATATTTCTCAATCAGAGGATGTAACAGCTTACAATGCTTTTAAAGCAACTTTACCTTAGGATGAAATGAATTTATTCCCATCTTTTTCCAAGTCTAAAATCTGCATAAAGATTTAAGAAGTAAAAAGAATTTTTGGCATTTGCCATGATAGGAATTTCTTTAAAATAAACTTCAGCACTTGCACCAAGTTCTATACCTAAGAAAAATTTTCTGGTTGCACTATAATCAAAATAAAAACCGGAACGGGCAGTGAAACCGGGTTGAATTTTTATTTCACCGATACCTTTGGTAAAGCTTGCCCCTCCAACAATGGTACCTTGATTATTTAAATCTAAAAAGTAATCTTTGGTTTTTTCAGAATACTTTTCAAATTTTCGAACATAAACATTTCCTTCAGGTACCAATAAATCTAAATAATAGGGTTTTAAAATACCCATTGATAGCCCGGCAGCGTAATTCCAATTAATTACTATACTTTTATTATCAAGTTTTCCGCTAATAGGTTTCATATTGCCATACCCAATCTTAAACTGATAGAAATTATTAATTTTTCCATACTTATAATAAGTAGGTTTCATTTCATTGGGATTAAGAATAGTGAAATTTTCATTCAAACTACGTGACTCTTTGGGGTGCCTTTTTTCTGAAAGGTCAAAAAATAAAAAAGTTGTATGTGGAGGTTCTGCATCATTTTTTATAAATCCTCTATTGATAAAAAATGACCAACCATCACTGTTTAAACGATAACCTACACTCATTTCTTGCGTTAGTGGTTGAATTATTTTTTTTCTAGAAGCTTTAATGGCTTTTTGTTTTTCTTGCAATGCTTGTTTTCTTTTTTCTGCTTCTATTAGTCTGGCCGCTTTTATCGAATCTAAGCGAATTTCTCTTGCTAAAGATGCTGAATCTTTTGGATCTTCTTGATAAAATACTTCAAGCTCTTTGTTTTTTTTCTTTTTCTTATTTTGCTCTTTTCTTTTCTTTTCTTTCAATTTCCTTAAGTTTTCTAAAGAATCTCTCCTTACTTGATTAACAGCTTTTATGGAGTCTATCCTCATCTTATTTGCAGCTCTCAAAGAGTCCACATTTATTTTTTGTTGTGAATGTAGAGAGAAAGAAATAAAGATAATGGTGAATAATATGATTAGAAACTTTTTCACAGAATATCAAAACTAATATAATTTTACAAAAAAATAAAATAATGACTGCAGAAATCATTTATTTGGGAGATCTGAGGACAGAAGCTACTCACCAATTTAGTAAATCGGTTATACAAACAGATGCTCCTTTAGATAATCATGGTAAAGCTGAACGCTTTAGTCCAACCGATATGGTTGCAACAGCTTTAGGATCTTGTATGCTTACATTAATGGGTATTAGTGCTAATACATATAATATTAAGCTTGAGCAAACACGAGTTACTATTGAAAAAATTATGGTAGCTGATCCTTTGAGACGGATAGGAGAAGTTAAAGTAGATATTTTTTTCCCAAAAGAATTTACTTATACTGAAAAAGAAAAAACGATTCTTGAAAAAGCAGCAATGACATGTCCGGTTTATATGAGTTTACATGAGAAAGTGAAGAAAACAGTGCATTTTCATTGGAATGAATAATTAAAAAATCATTTTGATTATTAAAACAAAAGGGAAATAAAACAATTATTTTTTTCTAATCAAATTTTAAAAGTAAAAGCTGCCTTTAAAGGCAGCTTTTATTAGATTGATTTGTTAGGCTCTTTTATTTATTGTTTTGTAAATCGAGTAGTAAAAGTTTTATAATCATCCTTTATTCGGATAATATAATTCCCTTTTATTAATTGAGTTAGATTGAGTTGGTTTTTCGAAGGAGAAATATTTTGCGTAAATAAATGTTTCCCTTCAGTTGAATAAATTTCAACAATGGCATTTGTTTGAGTATGTATATACATATTATCTATAGTAGGGTTTGGATATAAAATAAATGTTTCTGTTTGTTTGCGATTGATTTTTTGTACAGAGGAATAATTAATTTTTCCATCAAGATCTACTTGTTGAATTCTATAAAATTTACTGCCTGTAAAAGAAGTGAAATCTTTTTCGGTATATATATTGAATTCATTATTTTGAGCAGTTACGTATTTTAAATTGTCCCAGTTTATACCATCCATACTACTTTGTACATTAAAATGAGAGCAATTTTTTTCATTCAAGGTAATCCAATTTAATTCTACATATAAGTCTTTGTCCTGAGCTGTAAATTGTTCCCAATTAAGTGGTAATGGACTTGAACTTTGGATAGCTCCTGCCCAAAAGTTAATATTTCTAATATTATCAAAATAATCTGTATTAAAACTTACACTATTATCTCCAATGAGTGGATTTGATGGATAATAGTCTAAAGGATTTGGACTACCTGCATTTACTAACATAGGGTCAAAATTAACAGAATTCGAATCAGTGGTTTTTATTGATTTAAAAGTTGCGAAATTATCATATTCAATCCCATTGAATCGCCCGTAAGCCCCACCGGAATCAATATTTGGTATATAATAAATATTATAGTTTGAGTTAACATCATTAAATTGAACGTGGTTGTTTATCATAGCAAAGTGTTTCAATGAATTGCCTGAAATATTTGATTTTTCATTTATTAGAATATTGTTTTTCATTGAAGGTATATAGTTCAATGTAAAGCGAGCGCAAGATGATTCAAAATTGCTTTTTCCTGAAATGTGAACGGTATTAAATATACAATTGCGCGTCATGGCATTAATTGCATATACTCTTCTACTGGAGTTGCCTAAAGCAATGATATTATTTACAAAATATTCAAATATCTGACCGGTAATTCCTGAAGCGATTGCTTGTGCACCGGTAGCTTGTGTTGTAATATCATATATGAAATTTTGATAAGCTTCAGATAACGGCGGGATTCCCAAGTTGGTTGTTACAATACCGGTAGCTTCTACATTTACGTTTTCTGTAGTAGTACTTTGAATATTGAATATTTTGTTTTTATACATTCTGGCGTAATAAGTAAAGATACCGGCTGCACAAGGTTTAGATACGTTTCTCGATAATGTGCTTAAATTAGAAATAGTGTTATTGGTAATTGTGTTTTTTGTTGTTCCAACAAGCATAATACCATATACACCACCACTATTTCCAATACTATTGTTAGTTAAATTTGAGATAGAATTGTTTATAACAAAAGTTGAATCACCATCTATTGCCAAAATTCCGATTGTTTCAGAATGACCGGTATTATTTGAATTATAGCTTAGCCCATAAACTCCTCCAATTGTATTATTAGAGATATATTGTTTGCCGGCTCCGCTTTTTTTATAAATACCTATAATATTTGTATTCTCAGAACCATTATTAGTTGTTGCATTAATACTCCCTATTTGGTTATTATGAATATAAACATTTTCTACACTACCATTGTAAATACCAATGATAGTATCCTGACCGCTGATAGAAGTTTGTGTAATACTATTTGCGTCGTTCAAAGAGCCTATGATATTATTTGTGATACTTGCAGACCCAAAGGCAGTGTGTATTCCGGTAAAGCTTATTCTATTAAGAGAATTTTCTAAAGGAACACTATGTTTGTTGTCGAAAAAACGAATGTTCTTAATGGTATTATTTGAAACAATTGCAGAATCAGAAGTGCCTCCCTCTATATAAATTCCAACAAATTTTATTTCTCCATTTCCCGTACTTGTTATATCAAGTGAAGTACCTCCACAAAACGGAGCTGTACCGCCTATATAATTATTTATAATTTTCGAAGATGGGAAGGCAGGATTTGTACCTCTTCTGACCGCTATAGCTCTTGCAGAAGTATTTTGAGTGGAAACGCTGAATCCACTATCATAAAAGCTATTCCCTTCGATGTACCATGCGTAGTTTCCATCTTTTAGCAAAATGGCATGAGGATATTTAAAAACGTTTATCGGGTCGTTATATGATAAAAAACCATCAAAATTACAATCTTGAATAGTGTCATGGTGGTGGTTAAGTCCATTCAATAAAAAAGGCGATGATTCGAATAGAGCATTATTGCTTTGATTTTTATTTTGATATTTAAAAGTAATATTATTGAATTTACAATAATTAGAGCCTGTCCATTGTCCGGCAGTTAATGAAAGAACGGTATAAGAACCGATCAATGTACAATATTTTACTTTGATGTGTTCTGCATCTACTAAATTAATTGCATAAGAATTAGTAGAATTTATAGTTAAAGATGGCGTATTACCTATTTGATTAACTCTACCGTCAATAGTTACATTATCTGCATTTTTTAATTTAATACTTCCATTAATTGTATAATTTCCTGCGCCAACAGGGTAAATTTTTACAGAGCTGTAACTACTAAATCCTCCATATCCACTTTCAAATAATTCTGCGATACCAATTTCGGTAATATCGCTTGTAATTTGTAATTCAATATTGCCTGTTAATGTACCATTATTAATATCATCAAAAGCAGATTTGAGTGTTGGATAATATTGCCCAACACCAACGAGTTCTGCACCTTTTGAGTGCATATAAGCTACAAATAAAATAGCAAAAAAGGTAAATATTTTTTTCATGTTTTTACTTTATTTTCTACAAAAATATTTATACTTAAAACCCTTTTTGGCATTAGTTTATTTGCTACTTATTTGAGTTTGTGAAACTCATATTTTAATTTATGAAAAAGATTTAATAGGGAGTGTAATATTTACTAAAGTACCAATTGGTTCTTCAAGAGGAGAATATTTATCAATAACGTGAAATGATATGTCGTTGAATTTATTTTTTAATATTTCTAATCTTTTGCTATTTGCTTCCATTGCAAATGATTGATGCTTTTTGTATTTTATTTTATTTAATTCACGACTTCTTACTCTGCCAATACCGTTATCGTCAATACTAATAATGAGTTTGTTTTCTTCTTTTTCAAATTTAATTATCAATCTTCTATCTGTTTTTTTGTGTAATAAGCCATGTTTAATAGCATTTTCCACATAAGGTTGAATCAGCATTGTAGGTATTTTGACATAATTTAGATTAATATTTTTATCAACTATAATTTTATAATCGAACGATTCTTCAAAACGCATTTTTTCTAAGTCTAAGTATAAAGTCAATGATTTTATTTCTTCTTCAATGCTAATGTTTTCTTTGTTACTTAAATCAAGGATACTTCTTGTGAGGTCTGAAAATTTACTGATAAAAATACTTGCATTGTATTTGTCATTCATGTAAATATAACTTTGTATAGTATTTAGGGCATTGAACAAAAAATGAGGATTCATTTGAGCTTTAATGCTGCTTAATATACTTTTATCAAGTTCTTTTTCTAATAGTAATTTAGCTTGTTTAAGTTTAGCTTCTTTTTGCCATCTATGTAAAATATTTTGACTGATTAAGAATACAATGCTTATAAATACTAGGACAAGTAAAGCTATAAACCACCATGTTTTATAAAAGGGAGGTTTTATTGTAAACGTAAAAGTATAAGACGGTATTTTAGGAGTTTTATTGTCCTGAACAATATAAAAATTTATTTCATATTTATTTGGCATTAGATGATTTAGAAGTAGTTGGCGAGAGCTATTTTGGAGATGAATGATCCCTTCATTATTAATACTATAAGCTATATGAGAATTGTTTCCATTGGAATAATTAATTAAATCAAAGTCGAAGCAGATGGAGTTTTGAAGTAGCGGGAGTCCCTCATTTTGTAATATGTTTTTTGAATTAATGTTATTTGATACTTTACGTATGATGAGAGAGGGATTGATTGTAATTTCATTAATGATATTTGAAGAAAAATGGATAATATTTTCTCCGTTGTTTAAGAAAATTTCATCATCTGTTATATAAAAATCACTGATATTATCTGCATCAATTCCATAGCGATTGTCATATTTAATCCATTTATTTAAATCATAACTATAGAGCCCATCTTCAGCTAAAACCCATAATTTATTTTGAAAAACTTTGGCTTTATAAAAAATACCATTTGAGACATTTTGAAATGCAGGTAAATATTCTTTGCCATTCCAATTTAATATACCTTTATCTTTTGTTATTAAAAATAATTGATGGTTATAAAAAACTAAATCTTTTAATACACAATTTAATTCCGGTAATTGTTTAGGCTTTTTATCATATTGATTTAATTCAAAAATTCCCTGAAATGTTTTAAAATAAAATTTATCATTCAATGAGTCATAAACAACAGAATAAATTGGTTCATCTATATAAGGTAAATGATACAAATATTGATGCTTTAGTAGTGTATTTTCACTTTGCAACCACCATGGTCTATCGTTTTGGCGAGTGTAATAATATAAACCATTTGTGCTTGCAAGTATTATTCCCTTAGTTGTAAAACAATAATCTTTTAAAACAATTTGATGAGTGAAAGATGAATTTTTATTATAAAAAATAGTCGTAATGCCGGATGTAATTAAAGTATTATTATTGGTGTCATAAATTAATACATCTACCTTTTTTTGCAAACCTCCATCAAATTCCTTTTCAATTTTTTGATTATGATAATCATAAATAATGGTATTGCCGGATTGTGTACCAATAATTAATTTATCTCGATACCCTTGTATTTTATTTAGCTTATTGGGTATATTGGATAGCTTTACCACTTTAAGATTAGGAATACATACTAACCCATTTCCAATTGTGCTTGCAATAAAAACATTGTCCTTGGTTTTTACAATTTTACTGACATTAAACCCATTTAGTATTTTTACGAATTGACTATTATTTTTTTGATTATAATAAATTCCGTCGGTTGTACAAATCCAAATTTTATCATCAAAGTAAGTAATATTATTAATTTTTTCATTTGGTGAAAGCTCATTAAAGTTTAAAATTTTTAAATTCCAATAATCTATAATTTTAGTCGGGAAAATACCCTGCTCCATAAAAACTCGACCATTGCTAAAATGAATTTTGCTAAAAAAATTAGTGTCGATTTTTGAAAAATAACAATTAAAAAAAGAATCAACAAAAACGAAACCATAGACCTTTTCTGTTTTTGCATAACCGGAAAAAATTATATTCTTATATTCGGTTGCAGTAGGTAAATTTTGAATTTGAGTATATTTTGATTTTTTTTGAGAAGGGCTATAATAAATAACTCTGTCATTTGTAATTCCAATGATTGTATTTTTATATACAGAACTAAAAGAAAACCCCGTTTGCGTCGGTAGCCAATTTTCGACTGATAAAGAATCGTTATTGCCTAATCGGAAAATATAATTATTAAAAGATTTGCAAAAAATAGTACTATCGACTGTTTCCATTATATTAGTAATTTCGGTATAAGGGAAATCTTTATTGAAATAGTCCCTAAAAGAAAGACCGTCATAACTGGAAAGACCTTTGGAATGTGCAATATAAAGCAATCCATTTTTTGCAACATGAATATCATAAACCGTACTTGACTGTAGCCCGTTCGATTTTGATTGAATTAAGTAATTAGGAAAAATTTGAGAATGAATTTGAAAAAAACAAAGACATAAAAAGAATACAAAAAAACTTTTGACAAATAGTTTTATATTTCTTTTCGGCATTATTGCAATAATTTCATTTTTTCAATAAAAACCTCTGATTTGTCAGCGCTGATTAAACTTGTTAATTTGTTTTGAAGAATCAGTTGATTTTCGCTTTTATTATATTCTGAAACAGTTTTAAGATTCACTATGTAAGACTTGTGGCATCTGAAAAAATAAGGAATCTCATTCAATAAATCTTCAAAATATTTTAAATTTTTACTTGTTAGTAATTTTTCATTATTCGCAAGATATATTTCGCAATATGAGCCATCAGCTCTCAGCATAATAATTTCTTTTATTTTAATAAAACGAGTACTATTTGAAAGATTAACGACAATGCATTTGTCACCAAAGTCAGAGTGTGTCATCATATTGCCTTGAAGAGCTCTATATTCTTGCACTCGTACATTTTGGTTTTTCTTTAAAAAACGTTCAACAGATTCCTTTAGAATTTGTGGATTTATCGGCTTAAGTAAATAATCTATTGCAGATAATTTAAACGCTTGAATGGCATATTCTTTATACCCGGTACAAAAAATAATTTCAAAATTAATTTCATCATCTTCAAAATATTCAAGTATTTCTAATCCACTATGTCCAGGCATTTCAATATCTAAAAAAACTAAATCGGGATTGTACTTTTTAATTGCTTTAATACCACTTGGTAAATCATCACAAGTTGCCATAACATTTAATTCAGGACACACATCAGCCAGCATATTTTTAAGCAAAAGTCTTGCTTTATTCTCATCATCAATAATTATACATTTCTTCATGATATTATCAATACAAAGATGAACTTA
Source organism: Chitinophagaceae bacterium (assembly GCA_039811265.1). Taxonomy (GTDB): domain Bacteria; phylum Bacteroidota; class Bacteroidia; order Chitinophagales; family Chitinophagaceae; genus OLB11. The sequence continues at coordinate 172,715 of JBDHYI010000001.1, forward strand.
TTTTATGAAAAAGCCTATGTGAAATTTGCAAAACAATAATTTGAGTTTATGAGATTGATTATATGATTTATAAAATAAACTGTTTTTTTATAATTAATGAAAAAATTTAAACGAGTGAACCGGATGTAAATACAAAAGAGATAAGGAGTTGTAACATAAACAAAAAAAATAGAAGTAAATTTGCAAAATGATGAAGAATATAAAAATCATAGAAGTAAAATCTGAAATTGGAGCTGGAACCCGTGGTGCAAGTTTAGGAATTGACGCATTAAAAATTGCAGCTTTAGATTTTATGAGCAATTTTTTTGTAAACTTTCCAAGTGATATAGTTGAAACAGAAAATAATTTATTATACGAACCTGTAGAGAGCCCTTATGCAAAAAGAATCAAAGGTATTAAAACAATATATGAGCGAGTAGCTAAAACAGTAGAAGAAAATTTAAAATCAGGATTGTTCCCATTAGTCCTTTCAGGAGATCATAGTAGTGCAGGAGGAACAATTGCAGGAATTAAAATGGCAAATCCTAAAAATAGGCTGGGTGTTGTTTGGATTGATGCACATGCTGATTTTCATTCTCCTTATACAACACCAAGTGGAAATATGCATGGTATGCCTTTAGCCATTTCAATGGGTAAAGATAATAAAGATTGTATGATTCATAAACCGAACGCAGAAACAATTAAGCTATGGGAGGAATTAAAAAACCTTGGAAACATAAACCCTAAAATATTACCACAAGACTTAGTTTATATCGCTTTAAGAGATACTGAAAAAGAAGAAGACCATATTCTGAAAAAGTTAGGTATTAAAATTATTCCTGTTTCAGAAGTAAGAAAAAAAGGAGTAGAACATGTTGTAAGACAAACCCTGCTCACCTTACAACATTGTGATGACATATATGTTTCATTTGATGTGGATAGTTTAGATAGTAGTATTTCAAGAGGTACGGGAACGCCGGTCGCAAACGGATTAAAAGAAAGAGAAGCAGAAGATTTATTGGCAAGCCTTATGCAAAATCATAAAATATGTTGTTTCGAAATCACAGAGGTTAATCCTACTTTAGATAAAGAAAATATGATGGCCGAAATTGCTTTTAATATATTGCAACGTTGCGTAAATATTTTATTGATGAATTAAATCCAAATTATACATTAAATAATTAAAAAGTAAGGTTGTACTTAAAATTATTATAATACGAAGTAATAATTTTTATTTTTTTAATTTCAAATAGAATAATTAACTCTATATAATTTACGTATTGCTTTTTTTTGCTTAGAAAACAACCGAAAACTATTGGAAAATTATTAGATAAAATGATAAAAAATATAACCTAATCAAATATCTTTAAATTGCATCATAAAATTATGGAAGCGGATGTATTCTATTGTATAGCTTCAAACTGCAAAGATTTTCAACAGGAGAAATTGGAGATCCGATTCCCAAAAATTAATTGGAACAGTATTTTTAACTATGAGGATGAAAAAATCAGGAAGAACAAAATCATCGCCCGTCTGTTGTTGAATAAGGTTGGCAAAGAATTTTATGGAATAGAAAACCTACTCGAAAAGACATCATTTTATTCAGGGGGAAAACCAACTTCGACGAATAGTAACCTCCACTTCAGCTGGACTCACGATGAAATTTTGATTGTCTTAGCTATTAGCAGAACTGCACAAGTAGGAATAGATGTTGCTTATGTAAATGAAATTGATATCGGATTGATGGATGATTATCTAAGTTTGGAAGAAAAAGATTGGGTTAAAAACAGCAAATCCCCACTTCAAACTTTTTATAAAATATGGACTAGAAAAGAAGCATTACTTAAAGCCCTAGGTAAAGGAATTTCTGATGTCTGTTTAAACGAAATCGATACTACAAGAAATTGCATAGAATTCAGTAAAAATAAAGTCTTTCTTTATGACCTTAAATTTAAAGAAAACTATCAACTCACTTTAGCTACTCTTCAGCACGAAACACAAATAAAATTATATCCTGAAATTTGTCTGTAAAATTACTTTAACCATTTTTCATACACCATTCGAATAGGTGAATATCCTTGCCGTTTAAGCCAGTGGTTCATAGGCTCGTTGACTACCAAGGTGTAACGATATATTCTTCTGATATCATAATCCTTATAGTGGGCTTCAAATGCACTATTGAGCAAGGTGTAGATACCTTTGTTTCTATACTCTGGCACTACATACCCTTCCGACACGTAAAGATCATTGCCACTACCGCCCTCAAAATCGCTGTCATCAGGCTCATCTACATAGCCAAACAAGAAACCCACAGACTTTTTATATTGCTCTGCCAGTAAGATCACTCCATCATTTTCGTTCAAACATTCTTTTACGTAGTTCAAATAATGCTTTCGAATTCTTTTCCAATTTGCAGTTCTGGGATTTAATTCTTTTTCAGACTCATGCAATTCTTGCATGAATTGGTCCAGAATTTTTATATCCTTTTCAAAATCCAGTATGCGTATATGAACTTCTTCTTTCATTTTTCATTCAATTATTGTGGCATTGTCGGACTGCCTGCCCAGCTGGTGTTCGTAGGCAGATGTTCTCCTTTCATTACCAAAGAAAGACTGGCGATATTTACATTATCTTCAATCACGCTATCATATAAAACAATGCTTCGGGAACCTACAGTACAGTTTTTACCAAAATCTACAGAACCGATTTTCATTATTCTGTCTTCAAAAAGATGGGTTTGTGGTCCACAATCTTCATTCAAAACAGTATGATCTCCAATGCTGACCATGTCAAACTCTGTAATATCGGTTGTGTTCAGCCAAGTTCTTTTTCCAATTTTAACTCCCATCAAACGCATTGCAATAGGTAGCCACATCGTACCTCTTAAAGGATCCAAAAGAAACGGGACAGAGAGTGTTTCGTGAAAGCCGGTAATAGCCTCACTAATCCATACTTTTAAGCTATACATAGGATAAGCAGCTTTTTTATACACTCCCACAAAAATCCATTTTAAAATCACTGTGATTAAGAACAAGGGAATACCCATAAAAAACAGGTAATAAAAAGGAATGTAGAGTAACAATTTTCCGATTGAATTTTCTAATAAATTATGAGCATAAGCCACCAATAGTACGGCCGTACAAATTACAAATGTTTGTGGCAAAATGATTCGAAGACCTTCGACAATAGCCCGGTATATTTTTAGATTTAAAGGGGGATTATAGGTTCTGGAATTGTCAAACCCTTCCCAGTGCTGGCGTGAAGGAAGGGCAATGGGAGGAGAACCAAACCAGTCCATTTTAGGATTATCTTTAAGTTTTTGCTCTTCGGGTGCTTTGGATAGAACACCTATTAAAGTATTATCGCTTAAATGATAACCCTGTGGAATTACACCACTATTCCCTACAAAACTATTGTTACCAATTTTGGTGCGTTTTAAATATAAGGTTTCGTTGCGGACATCGTGTTCTCCGAGAATTACGGCATCTGCAATAAAAGAACCGTTCCCAATTTCTAATAAATTATGGGAAACATCACTGGCAGTAGATATCTCGGAATTTTTCCCCACTTTCGCTCCCAGCATTTTGTAATAAATCGAAATATAGACGGAGGCATATAAAGGATGCAATACAATCAAAGAAAGATTCATCAACTGATCTTTCATCCATTTGCGGTAATAAGTAAAACTATAAATCGAATAATCACCCTCTTTCATTTTATATTGTAATATCCTGCTCAGTAATGAAATGAACAGAATAAAAACAATCAGATAGCTCATAGACAAAAACGGCGTTTGCCATAAATAAGTGAAGTCGTACCAATCGGCATTTTCGTCCAAAACATAAAGTACATAAAGGGTTGGTGTTAATGGCAAAACTGCTACCAAAGGGAAAATTAATTGAGATGCTAAATATTTTAAAGCATGCAGATTTCTTTTGCTATTGGAAGCAAGGTTGATTTTAGGTAAATCATTATCTTCTACTATTTTTATTTTAGTAGCAGGACTTCCATCCCATATTTCATTACGACCAATTCTATCACCCGGTTTAAGGCATCCCAAATCCTGAAGCACACCGTTTTCTTCAATAACAGTATCTCCACAAACTACAGATGATGTTCCCAGATAAGCATTATCTCCAATTAAGACTTTTCTCAACTTCAACATTCCGTTTTCAACTCCGGCATTATCAATAACACATCCCGAACTGGTACTCACATTCTTTCCAATAATTACCAAATCTTCTGCACCAATAGACAAGCCACTCAACTGCGCAGAACCGTGAACTTTTACTCCGAGCAATCTTAGATATCGTGGAAACAGTGGCGTGTCTATAATATATTGTGATGGTAACAAACGACGGAAAGTTTTCCATAACCACCATTTGAAATAAGTTCTGCCCCAAAGAGGATAATTACCTTCCTTCAACCTTCCAACAATTCCCCATTTAAGTACCAGCGAAAAGAATGTAAGAAATATGGGGACAATAATGTACAAAGAGGTTGCGGCTAAAATAGCCATCAAATGAGAATAACCTTCAACCAGAAAATAATAGTAACCCAAATAAGGAATGATAATTTCAATAGCTAACAAGCCATAAATTAGTATCAAACACAAGGTCTGGGCAAAATTGCACAAGTAATAATGCCAGTCAGGTGCTATATAAAATGGCTCCTGCACTTTTTGAGATTGATGTGTTTTTTCTTTTTGCTCTAAGGTTTCAATAAAAGCACTTATAGGACGATGTTCGTAAATATCTTTTAAAGAAGCAAAGGGCATTTGAGCATCTTTCCGAAGATGTGAAACCGTGATGGCTGCCAGAAGAGAATGTCCACTCAGGTCGGTAAAGAAATCTTTCGTTTGGTTTATTTCTTTGCCTTTAAACACAAAGGATAAAACCTTTATCACTTTTTCCGAAACACTGTCTGTTGCAGCAATATGCAACTCTTTTTGTTCCGAACCACCTGATGTCAAGAAAATTTCTGGGACAGGAAGAATTTTACGATTAATTTTTCCACTCGGCATACGCGGCATTTCGTTTATTTGAACAATTACTACCGGAACCATATAGGGAGCTAAGAATTTGGCCAATTGCTTTCGGATGTTTTCTTCATTAAAAGATTCTTTGTTTTTATTCCAAACTACATAACCTACCAATTGTTCTTGCTCATTTCCGTCTTTTCTAATCGCTACGGCCGATGTTGTTACTCCTTCTATTGCTGCTAATCGACTTTCAATCTCTCCTAACTCAATTCTAAAACCTCTTAATTTTACCTGGTCGTCAATTCTGCCGTGAAATTCAATAAATCCATCTTCACGAATAATGACACTGTCTCCCGTTTTGTACAAATGTTCTCCCGGAAGTTGCTCCGGAAATGGATTTTTTAAAAATTTCTGTTTCGTTAATTCCGGCAGATTAAAATAGCCTTGAGCTACTCCCGGGCTTACAATGACCATTTCACCTTGCTCTCCTCTCGGAACGATATTCATATTTTCGTCCACTACTGCGAGGTGATAATTGGGTAAAGGTGGACCAATAGTAATTTCATCTCCTTTCTTACAAAAAGACATATTCGAACTTACGGTTGTCTCCGTAGGACCATAACTATTGATAAAAACTCTTTCCGGCGTTCCCCACTTGTCAATAACGGCTCTTGTGCAGGCTTCCCCACCGGAGTTGACAAATCGGATAGAAGGTATTTCATCTACCAAAGCCAAAACACTCGGTACCGCATGCAATACTGTAATACCATTTTTCTTCCACACTTCACCCAATTCATCTAAAGCCTTTACAGTAACGGCATCAGCCACCCAGATGGTAGCGCCTGCAAACATACTAATCCAAACTTCTTCGCACCACATATCAAAAGTTACCGAAAAACCTTGATAAACGGTATCTTCTGGCCGAATCTGAATCGTGTGTTGTTCGGCACGAATTAAATGACAAATATTGCGATGACTAATCGGAATTCCTTTAGGATTTCCGGTACTACCCGAAGTAAATAATACATAAGCCCAATTATCAGGACTATTCTGAACTGGTGAAGCGGGAAATGGTTGTCGGTTGTACTGAGGCGGCTGTATCGGCGAGCAATGAATTTGTGCATCTCTGTCTGAAAAATAGGTTTTTACCTGGATATCCGTAAACACTTTCTGAATACGCTCCAAAGGCATGTCACTATCCAATGGCACATAAGCCGCTCCGGCTTTTAAAATTCCTAAAATAATAACCGGAAGTTCCATACTTCGAGGATACCATACACCTACTGTATCTCCGGGTTTTACACCCAAGTCTATTAAATACTTGGCAATAAAATTTGACCATGAATCCATAATGCTATAAGTAATAGAATCTTTCCCAAAAATAAGAGCTGTTTTATCGGCGAATTTTAGGAATGATGGTTGCAACAATTCAGGTAGCGTTTCATCTTTAATAGCTTCTGGAATAATGGCTCCTTTTATAATACTAAGCATTATTTATAAATTATTTGAAAAGGAATTCATTGATTTTGTTACACTGATAATTCCTGAATTTAGATTGCTAAAGTAATTTTAAACAGGATATGAAAATCCAATTATCAATTAAAATTTTATTAATTTTTTGTTCAATTTCCTCTAAATTACTAATTCGTAATTTGAATAAAAATATCCTAGTAATTATTTCACTTATGTAGTTCTCTTTTTATGAATGATTCTACATTTTGATTATCATTTAGTATGAAATGAATGTTTATAAGAAATCCTCTCAGTTGTTGATTTTACTTTTGATGCACCAAATTATAAATGAGCAATCTCTGAGTCACTTTTTATACTACATTTCAATTTATTGCCAAGGATTGATATGTATTTAACCACCTATCAATCAATGATTTTTTTTGTCTTATTATAAAAAAAGCCACTCTAAAAGATATATTTATATAATAAATCATTAAAAATGAATAAATTGTATAAATAATGAGTAAATTAAATTTGCAAATAAATCTATATTAATAAAAATAATATTTAGAATAAAAATGGTATTAGGTAGTATTAATTTTTAATTTTTGATTTTATATTTGCCATTTACATTAAAAAAATAATAATCAATGGCAACAACAGCAGATATGCGAACAGGATTAATCCTGAAAATAGACGGAAACTTATATAGTGTGGTAGAATTTGGTCAAAATAAAACAGCAAGGGCAGCAGCAAAAGTATGGGCAAAGTTAAAAGGAGTTGATAATTCGAAAACTATAGAACAAACATGGAATAGTGGAGAAACCATCTATCCGGTGCGAGTTGAAAAAAAACCTTTTCAGTATCTATATAGCGACGAATCGGGATATAACTTTATGGACAATGAAACTTTTGAACAGATTACAGTCCCTGAAAATCTTGTAAACGCACCACAATTTCTAAAAGACGGACTTGAGGTAAGTGTATTAATTAATGGCGAAAATGAAATGACAATCGGAGTTGAATTACCAGAAAAAATAGAGTTACTCGTTACTTATAGTGAACCCGGGCTTAAAGGTGATACCGCTACACGAACACTGAAACCCGCGACAGTTGAAACCGGGGCTACTGTGAATGTTCCCTTATTTGTTAATGAAGGGGATATGATAAGAGTAAACACCAAATCAGGCGAATATGTTGAACGTGTAAAAAATTAATTTTTTCCAAACATAAAAGTTTGGGATTTTCTTTATAAACTCAAATAAAAATAAAAATGGCAGTTAAAAAAAATACAATCCAAAAAAAAGCAACTCCCACTAAAACTTCACCATCCAAAAAACCGGTTAGATTAAAAGCAACTACTATAGATACTCCAAACGCAATTTTTAATATTGATGAAATTAATCAATTATTACAAGCCGTTAATCAGTCAAATGTCAATGAATTAAAACTTGAAAAAGGAGATTTTAAAATTACAATAAAACAAGGCTTGAGTTCTCAAGCAATTGTTCCTGCTCCAATGCCGACCACCATTGCTACACCTATGGTTGCTCCTGCTCCTGTACCACCGTCTTCAGTGCCTGTTGCTACTCCTGCTACACCGGCTGTTACACAAGAAGTAACAACCGATAATTTAGTAACTATTAAATCTCCAATGATAGGAACATTTTATCGTTCTTCAGGTCCCGATAAGCCACCATTCGTGAATGTAGGAGATGAAATAAAAGTAGGTACCGTTTTATGTATAGTTGAAGCAATGAAGCTATTTAATGAAATTGAAAGTGAAATAAGCGGTACAATTGTGAAAGTATTAGTTGACGACACAAGCCCGGTTGAATACGACCAACCTTTATTTTTAATTCAACCAAAATAGAAATCTTTTTTTATAATTATAAAAAAGGAAAATTCAATACAGAATTTGTAAAATATGTTTAAAAAAATATTAATAGCAAATCGAGGTGAAATTGCTCTTAGAGTTATAAGAACTTGTAGAGAAATGGGAATACCTACAGTTGCGATATACTCCACAGCAGATAAAGATAGCTTACATGTACGATTTGCTGATGAAGCAGTTTGTATAGGGAAACCGGCAGGAGCGGATTCTTACTTAAATATACCCCATATAATGGCAGCTGCTGAAATAACAAATGCAGATGCTATACACCCCGGTTATGGTTTTTTAGCTGAAAATGCAAAATTTGCTGAAATATGCAGCCAATACAATATTAAATTTATTGGACCTACTCCGGAAATGATTAGTAAAATGGGAGATAAAATTACTGCAAAAGATACCATGATAAAAGCAGGAGTCCCCGTTGTGCCAGGAAGTGCAGGACTGCTTGAAAGTGTAGAACAAGCAAAAAAAGAAGCCAAAAAAATGGGTTATCCGGTAATGATTAAAGCGACAGCAGGTGGGGGAGGAAAAGGGATGAGAGTAGTATGGAAAGAGGAAGAAATGGAAAAAGCTTATGAATCTGCCAAGATCGAAGCGGCAAACTCTTTTAAAAATGATGGTATCTATATGGAGAAGTTTGTTGAAGAACCTCGCCATATAGAAATTCAAATTGCGGGAGATCAATATGGAACTGTTTGCCATTTAAGTGAAAGAGATTGTTCAATACAACGCCGACATCAAAAATTATTGGAAGAAAGCCCTTCCCCTTTTATGACTCCCGAACTTAGAAAAAAAATGGGAAAAGCTGCAATTAAAGCAGCATCAGCCATAAATTATGAAGGTGTAGGTACAATAGAGTTTCTTGTAGATAAACATCGTAATTTCTACTTCATGGAAATGAACACTCGTATTCAAGTAGAACATTGCGTAACGGAAGAAGTCATTAATTATGACCTCATAAAAGAACAAATAAAAATAGCTGCAGGCGTGCCAATATCAGGAAAAAATTATGAACCGACCATGCACGCAATTGAATGTCGTATTAATGCAGAAGACCCATATAATGACTTTAGACCATCACCTGGAAAGATTAATGTATTGCATACGCCCGGAGGACACGGAGTACGCGTAGATTCTCATATCTATGCCGGTTATACCATACCGCCATATTATGATTCAATGATAGCAAAAATTATTGCAGTCGCTCAAACCAGAGAGGAAGCTATTAATACGATGAGAAGGGCGCTCAGTGAATATGTAATAGAAGGTATAAAAACGACTATTCCTTTCCATTTGCAATTGATGGATAATGAAGACTTCCAAGATGGTAACTTTACCACTAAATTTATGGAATCTTTTGAAATGAAGTAATTCTGATTTTACTAATTAAGGGTTTAGCTTTTTTTCAATAAATTTGAAAAAAAATAATTATGAAAAAGTTACTCTGTTTACTTATTCTAATTCCTTTATTTACACTTGCACAAGATGAATATACCTTTAAAGATATTTCAGGTAAGTGGATAGAGGCAAGCCGAACAGATAAAAATAATATTGTAAATAATTTTAAAGACACTATTTATTTGGAAATTAGAGATGATGGGTTTATGCTAGTAAGGCCTGTAATTGGTAAAACCTATTTTGATGATGCTGAGATTAAAGAAAATAAAATTTATATCAAAGGAGAAACATTTTTAATTGATAAGGCTGAAACGAAAATGTTGAAGCTCAAACACGGAAAATACTCACATCGTTTTGTACCTTATGTTGAATCTTCCGAACCTATCATTCCAATGAATAATTACCAAAATGAACCCAAACAAATTCTTACTTCAACCAAAAGCCTTTTGGGAAATTGGATAGTTTATAAAAAAACAGATGAACAATTTGATACTAAAAAGTATTATATAAAATCCATTGAATTAAATGAAATCAATTTAGATAATCTATTAAGTGGAACTCTCATTGTTTACAGTATGAATAAACAAAGTAGTAGCCCGGTTACGATTTTTATAGAAGGAGTAAGTATGAATATCGCAACCGAAACTAATAAATACAAAGCTCAAATGCTGAGAAATGATGGAAATGAAATGATACTTAAAATAGGAACTACAATTTATTATCTCAAAAAATATTAATAAAATTCAATAAATTTAAAGTAAATACTAAAAAACAAATTTCAAATTTTATAGATTGAGTATTACTTTCGTATTCAAATTAATGATGAATTTACTTTATATAGATCCCGGGAGCAGCAGTTTAATAATACAATTACTTGTGGCCGGCGCCTTAGGTATCAGCTTGTTTTTTAAAAATATTTGGAGAACTATAAAATCTTTTTTTGTAGATAAAAAAAAAGACGATAAAGAAAATGAATTAGAGTAAATTTATTTACAAAAAAATTATTTGCTTAACCTTCAAAAATCAAATTGCTTTACTATATATTTTATTTTTTTAGATAAATTGCAAATACAAAATGTGAATTAGGAAATTGATAAGTTAAACATTTTGTCACCCTATCCACATTCAATATAAAATTTGATTTACGTTTTTTAATACAAAATTTCAATTAGCTGCAAACCCTTTTTTTATAACTAACAAATATAAAAATGTATATTTGAGTATATAATTTTTTTAAAATGAAAAAAAGTATTTTACTGTTTATTACACTTTCGTTATGTTTTATGAATGTTTTTTCTCAAAAGGAAAATTCAAAAATTCATTTAAGTCCATTAACGAAAAGCTATTTATTAGCTTTTGAAAAATCAATTGATAAAAAAACACCACCAAAAGATTTTTTATATAAACAACATAATGGAGTCATTTATGTGAGTAATCTTATCAAAGTGAAAAGTGATAATGTAGAAAAGTCTATTCGAAATATTGGAGGTATTATTGGTACAAAGGCAGGTAATATTTGGACCGTACAAATTCCTTTTGACAAAATGCTTGCTTTAACACAAATAAACGATATCATAGAAATTCAAATGGATGAGCCGGCATGCCCTCAATTGGATATGGCTCGCAAAACAACCAGGGTGGACTCTGTACATAAAGGAATTAATTTACCGATGATTTATAATGGAGAAGGTGTGATTATGGGTATTATTGATTTTGGGTTTGATTATAACCACCCAACCATGTATGACACTTTACATGATAAATACCGAATTAGTAGAGTATGGGAGTTGAATGGTCAAGGCACTCCACCACCCGGATATATTTATGGAAATGAAATTGTAGATAGTAATTTGATTCGCCAACAAGGAACAGATAATCCAGAGCAAACACATGGAACTGCGGTAGCCGGTATGGCAGCCGGCTCCGGATTTGGTGGTGCAAATGGAAATAACGCAAAACTGAGAGGAATAGCCTATCAATCTGAAATGGTGTTTGTTGGAGTCAGAAGAGATACCATCGCTCAACAATGGTTACAAGGAAGTTTCTCCGATTTTATTGATGCGGTTAATTATATTTTTAGCTATGCTACTTCTGTCGGAAAGCCATGTGTAGTCAATATTAGCTGGGGCTCGCAGTCAGGGCCGCATGATGGTACCACTTTGTTTAATCAAGCATGTAATAACCTTTCGGGTCCCGGAAAAATTATTGTTATGAGTGCAGGAAATGATGGGCAACAAAATATTCATTTGTCAAAAACATTTACTCCATCAGATACCTCTATTCAAACATTTTTAAAATTTTCTTCAAATGTTTATCAAAGAACGTGGGTAGATATTTGGGGTGAGCCCGGAAAAAGTTTTTGTGGCACTGTTACGCTTTATAGCAATAATACACCCGGAAACACCATCTCATATTGTTTGGATAATGCAACACACGACAACACTTTAATGAATGTGAATGGCACCGATACTTGTTTTGTCCAATTTATCAATACAACGGCTGCAGCAAATGGGAAACCAAGAATGACAATTGATATTTATAACAAAGGAATAGACAGTGTTGGAGTGGCGATAACAGGCAATGACGGCTCGATTCATGCATGGAATGAATATTATTATTTTGGATATATTCATCAGTATCAATGCAACTTTGATAGCCTAAATCAAGCATGGGCAGTGAATGGAAATACAATCAGCACAGTGAGTGATATGGGTGCTGCGGACTCTGTTTTATTAATTGGTGCTTATGCATCGAAAGTAGGATTTACAGACATTAATAATAATTCATGGACATATTCTGGCTATGTACCTCAAAATAAATTAGTGCCTTTTTCGAGTAGAGGGCCCATGGCTGACGGTCGCATCAAACCAGACATTACAGCACCCGGCTTAACAATTTGCACTGCTATTAGTTCGTATGATACGGCTTATACTGAAGTGGGAAGCAATAGCCAACTAACTAATTGTTTTTATCAAGACCCAAATCTGAATAAGAAATTTTACTTCGCTGAATTTAGTGGCACATCGGCATCTGCCCCTGCTGCTTCGGGCATTGTAGCCTTAATGTTGCAAGCCAAACCAACACTCTCTGTTCAAGAAACTAAAGATATTATTTTTTCAACGGCAATTAAAGATGTGCATACGGGAGCTTTACCACCCGAAGGAAATAATAATTGGGGACATGGTAAAATAAATGCTTATGGAGCTTTGAAACTATTAAGTTTAGCTCAAAATACTTATGATTATTTTGGAAAAAAAATGGATTGTGTTTTGTATCCAAATCCGAATAAAGGAGAGTACTATTTACAATTAGAATCAAAAGAAAATGAATCTTTACAAATCGAGGCTTTTGATATTTTGGGACGATTATTGTTTAGAGATGATTGGAAAGTACAAACAGGAATCAATACAAAACATATATCCATCAAGCAAAATCATATTGGAAATTATTTTATTAAAGTAAAAAGCAACGAAGGGCAAGTTGTCATTAAAGTAAGTAATCAATAGCGTTTTGCTAAAGGATGTTACAAATTTCAAAGGGACTTTATATTCTCAAAATATACACTTCGGATAATAAAATTAAAATTATAAAAGTTCAAAAAATAAATGATAGATAAGTTAAAATTCATTTAAAAAAAAATTCCAGTTAGGATTACAAAAAATCAAAAGTACGACTACCAAACAAAATTGGTAATAAACAAGGTATGTAAAATAGATAGTAATTGTATAGACGTTGGTTGCCACAAAGGCGAAGTACTCGATTTGTTTATTAAAAAATCAACAAGTGGATACCATTGGGGTTTTGAGCCTATTCCTATCCTTTATAGTGAACTTTGTAAAAAATATAATTCCAATAAGAAAATTAAAGTAAAACAAATAGCTTTAAGCAACAACTCAGGTGAAACTACTTTTAACTACGTTGTTTCTAATCCATCGTATAGTGGCATAAAAAAAAGAAAGTATGACAGAAAGTATGAAATAGATGAGCAAATAACGGTCGTATGCAAAAAAATGGATAATATTATTCCAAACTCTTGCAAAATAGATATTATTAAAATAGATGTGGAAGGGGGAGAATTATTGGTATTAGAAGGAGCGATAGAAACCATACGAAAAAATAAACCTTATATAATTTTTGAACATGGATTAGGTGCTTCTGAATTTTATGAAAGTAATCCCGAAAAAATTTTTAAATTACTTAATTCGTGTGGGTTAAAAATATCTACTATGAAAAACTGGTTAAATAAAAAGCCTTGTTTTACTATCGATGATTTTTCAAAACAATTTTATGACCGAATAAATTACTATTTTATTGCATATCCTTAATAAGTTTTACACAATTTTAATTAACCTATTTTTTATTACTAGGTTAGATAATAATTATATAACTTTGAAGTTTTAAAATAAATAATATGATATGAAAAAAATTATTCATTTTATTGTAGGTTCTACATTTTCTTTAATTATAAATGCTCAAACTTTATATGTAAAAAATTCAACTAATATAGGTCCATTAGATGTATATAGTATTAAGAAGTTTGGCATTTCATGCTCAGGAAGTTCTAATTGCTTGATGTCGGATATGATTGGAATTAGTGCAGGTAATAGTGCTTCTCAAGTATATCCAAGTCTATGTGCAAGTGTACCAGATCTAGCATTAAGTTTTGATTATAATGGCGGAACAATTATAAATCAACAATTTTGTGGAACTCCTCAGTCTGGAACAATTGGAGGGGCTAATTGGGATTTATACTCAATAGGAACGGGTTCGGATGTATTACTCTATATTCATTAGTTTAATACCAATTATATGAATAGAATTTTTATCATTCTTACCTTTTTGGCGTTTTATACTCAAGTCAATGCACAAACATTTTTATGGGCAAAAAATGTAAACACGTTTACCACACAAGGTTTAAAAATTATAAATGACCAATCGGGGAATATTATTTCGACAGGAACTCTTTTGGGTGGTACTGTAGATTTTGATTTTGGTCCGGGCGTGTTTAATCTCACACCCGGCGTTGGTAATAGTAATGCCTATATTGCAAAGTACAATACTGATGGGGATTTTATTTGGGCTAAATTAATTTTTAGCCAGTATGCAAATAATCGAATCATCGATTTAAAAGTGGACTCGAATAATAATGTTTATTTATTGGGAGCATATAATGGAACCATCGATTTTGATCCTGGACCCGGAGCATTTTATATGACTAATGCTAATCAAAATAATTTAGATGCTTTATTTATTGAAAAATTAGATAGTAATGGGAATTTTATTTGGGCAAAACAAATTACCGATTCCATAGGATATGCAAGCAATCCTTCATTTTGGCTGAATCAAGATGCGGCACTTTTGATAACCGGATATTTTAATGGCACAGTCGATTTTGACCCCAATAATGGAGTACAGCAGATGACAGCGAATGTGGATAATACTTTTTTGTTGAAGCTAAATGCAAATGGAGAATACGTTTGGTCAAAACAAATTGAAGGCTCCGTAAATAATGGAGTGCGTACAATTGTGGACTTCCAGCATAATATTTACTTAATCGGAAAATTTATGA
Source organism: Chitinophagaceae bacterium (assembly GCA_039811265.1). GTDB lineage: Bacteria > Bacteroidota > Bacteroidia > Chitinophagales > Chitinophagaceae > OLB11. The sequence continues at coordinate 187,988 of JBDHYI010000001.1, forward strand.
ATACGATCGATGCCGATCCGGATGCTGGAATTTATTACTTAACCGGAACAAGCGATATCAATTTGTATATGATTAAACTCAATGCGACAGGGAATTTTAAATGGGCAAAATCTATTTCAGCATTAAACTTAAATTCTAATATTGCCATCAGTGACTTGCAAGCCGACAAGTTTGGGAATATATATTATGGCGGTTATTATGCCGATTCAGTCGATTTTGACTTAGGTGTCACGAATGATATTCGAGCATCAAATGGAGCAACAGATATCTTTTTTTCAAAAGTAGATTCATCAGGTCAATATCAATGGACAAGAACATTTGGTGGGACTTCAACTGAAACTTTAAATCAAATCGCATCAGATTCTTTCGGTAATTTTTATTTGATAGGATTATACTACTCGAATTTAGTCGATTTTAATCCTGATAATAATGCGATTTATACCTTAACAGGAGGACGATCTTTTGTTTCAAAATTTGATGCCAATGGCGTTTTTATCAATGCAAAATCTTTCGGAAATAATAATACAGGGTATATCATTCAAAAATCAATTTCAATAGATTTCAATAACCATATTTTTTGCACTGGTTACTTTCAAGGCACACAAGATTTTGATCCGGGCGCTGCCGTTTACGATTTAACAACACCTGTTTCTCAATCAATGTATATTGAAAAATTTAGATTTTGTGGCACTTATTATGATACGACTATTACACATTGCCATTCACTCAATTTGTGGGGTACTCAATATGATAGCTCCACACAGTTTGTACAAATGTTTTCTGACATCAACCAATGTGATAGCAACATCAGCGTTCAGCTTACCATCACTCATAACGGCGCAGTCAATATCGCTAAAATAGGAGATACACTTCAAGTTTTTCCATTAGGATTTTCATATCAATGGTTTGATTGCGAAACGAACATGCCAATCAGTGGAGCAACCGATGCTCAATTTATTCCCAACGAAAGTGGTAGCTATTATGCAGTGGTCTATTTCAATCCAAGCTGCAGTGACACGACACTATGCGACACAACTTATATAACCAACACATCTAACGTTGATGAAAATTTCAATTTTAAAATACGACCCAATCCATCTTATGGATATTTTGACATCATCCAACAACACCATCATGGAATTTATTCTATAAAAATTTCAGACATTTATGGAAATCTTATTTTCCAAAAAATAGCAATATCCAATCCGCAAGTGCATATTGATTTAAGCTCATCACCAAGCGGAATGTACATTCTGGAAATAAAAACAGAAAACCAAAATCAGCTATTTAAACTATTAAAACTTTAGCAATCCTAATACGATAGAAAATAGACCTTGGGAAAACAAACAATCATATCCATTCAAAATAAAGTTCCTTTAATATCGACTATGATAAATTATTTTTGCGAAAGTGAAACTGTCAAAGTATATCATATTTCAACTTTTCGGGTGGAGCTTTTTTATATTTCTAAGTATATATATAGCTTTTCTAACCAAAGAATTTTCTACAGAAATAATTACGTTGGATATAATGCTGGGTGTTTTAGGTTTTGTATTAAGTCATGTTTATAGAAATTTTATCAGAAAAAATAAATGGATAACATTTTCTACCGAAAAAATAATTTTCTATGTGATTATTTCATCCTCTCTTTTGTCAATTATCTATAACGTTGTATATTTTTCAATATTATTTTTCATAAACACGCTACCATCTCCATCCATTACTTTCTCTATTTTATGGGGAGCCTTTATTTCCATGTTTTTGCTGTTTGCACTTTGGAATTTTTTTTATTTCTCTTGGATGTATATAGAAAAAAGCAGAAAAGCACAAATAGAATCATTAAAGATAGATAGTATGATGAAAGATATAGAATTAAAATCTTTAAGAGCTAATTTACAACCTCACTTTATATTTAATACGCTCAATAATATAAGAGCATTGATAAATGAAAACCCCGAACAGGCAAGGGATGCAATCACTAAAATGTCAAATATTTTAAGGGCTATTATAACCAAACAAAATGCCCTTGATTTATTTCAAAATGAATTAAATTTTGTTGAAGATTATTTAAGTTTGGAAAAAATAAGATTTGAAGAAAGGCTTATTTTTACTAAAGATATAGATGAAAAATGTTTAACGGTTAATATACCGACGATGATGCTTCAAACACTGATAGAGAATGCTATTAAACATGGTATTTCGCATAAGGAAGAAGGAGGAGAGATTTCTTTAAAAGCTTTTTTACAAGAAAAGTTTTTATATATTCAAATTGAAAATGATATTGAAAAAAACGCAAAAACGAATTCAGAAACTCAAAGCTTAGGATTTGGTTTAAGCAGTACAAAACAACGACTAAAACTGATTTATAGAGATAATGCAAATTTTGATTTTATAAAACAAACAGATAAAGCAATTGTAAATATTAAAATTCCTACTGATTAAAATTCTAAAAATGAAAATAAAAACAATCATCATAGACGACGAAAGGCTTGCAAGAAATGAACTTAAAAAACTTTTACAACAATATGAAGAAATTGATATCGTAGATGAAGCCGTGAATGTAAAAGAAGCCGTTTCAAAAATAAACCAACATAGCCCTGATTTGATTTTTTTAGATATTCAAATGCCCGGAGGTAAAACAGGTTTTGATTTATTAGAAATGCTTGATTACTCACCATTGGTAATTTTTACAACAGCTTATGATGAATTTGCTTTAAAAGCATTTGAATATAATGCCTTAGACTATTTACTAAAGCCTATTGATAATACTCGTTTAGCCGAAACTATTCAAAAAATAATTCAAAAATATGAGCAGGTTAAAAACATAATACAGCATAAACTCACAGAAGACTCTCAAGTGTTTGTAAAAGATGGTGAAAAGTGTTGGTTTGTAAAACTAAAAGAAATTCGTATGTTTGAATCAGTTGGGAATTATGCGAAAGTATATTTTGGTAATGAAAAACCATTAATACTAAAATCGTTAAACTCTCTGGAAGACCGCTTAGATACTCGCGTATTTTTTAGAGCTAATAGAAAATATATAATCAATTTACAACATATTCAAAAAATTGATACTAATGAAAGTGGGAATCTGAAAATTACATTACATGGTAGTGAAGAAGTCGAAATATCAAGAAGACAATCGGTAAGGTTCAAAGAAATGATGAGCTTATAAAATTTGTAATTGAATAACAATAAAATTTAAAAGATATTTTACCTTTGAAATTCACTAAATAACATAAAAAATATGGGAATTTTTTCATTTATTAAAGATGCCGGAAAAAAAATCTTCAAAAGTCATGAAGAAGAACAAGCTAAAGAACCAAACGTACAAGCAGATGTCATTGCACAAAGGCAAAAAGATGCTATAAAGCAATACATCGAAAAAGTTAGTTTGAACATCAATAATTTTGACTTTACATTAGATGGTAGTGGTAAACTGACACTTACCGGAGAGTGTGCTACACAAGCCGATTACGAGAAAGTGGCACTTACTGCCGGCAATATCGCTGGTGTTAGAGAAGTTGAAAATAATATGACGGTAGCCTCTTCATCTCCTGGTCAAACAGAGGAGAGCGTTTACTATACCGTAGAAAAAGGAGATAGTTTATGGAAAATTGCACAACATCATTATAATGATGGGACAAAATACAAGCTGATTTTTGAAGCCAACGTACCTATGATTAAAAATGAAGATGAAATATATCCAGGCCAAGTATTGAGAATACCACCTTTATCATAAAATAAATTATAATGAATAAAAAAAATAAAAGGTGATTTTATCGCCTTTTATTTTTTTCTAAATTTAATTGTCAGCTAATACTTTTCCTGTCATTTCTTTAGGTATTTCTATTCCCATAAAATGTAAAATAGTCGGTGCTATATCAGCAAGTCGTCCATTCTTTACTCCCTCTTTGTAATCATTTGAAATAATAAAAAAAGGAACCGGATTTTTGGTATGTGCAGTATTGGGAGTACCATCCTCATTAATCATATAATCACTATTACCATGGTCGGCTGTCAAGAAGATAGTATAACCTTTTTCTAAAGCAATTGGGATAATTTTTGAAACACATTCATCCACCGTTTCTGCTGCTTTAATTACTGCATCCCAAACACCGGTGTGACCAACCATATCTGTATTGGCAAAATTCAAACATATAAAATCTGCAGTTTCATTTTGTAATTCAGGAATAATTGCGTTTGTAATATCTCTGGCACTCATTTCAGGTTTCAAGTCATAAGTAGCTACATCTCTTGGTGAAGGACATAAAATTCTATTCTCACCTTCAAAAGGATTTTCACGGCCACCACTAAAGAAAAATGTTACATGAGGGTATTTTTCTGTTTCGGCAATACGAATTTGTTTTTTATGACTCTTTTCAAGTACTTCTCCAAGAGTGTTTTTTAAATCATCATTTTCAAATAGAACATGTACATTTTTAAATGTTTTATCATACTCTGTCATCGTTACATAATAAAGTGGGAGTTTTTTCATTTCTAAATCAACAAAATCGGTTTGAGAAAGCGCCATACTTATTTCTCTGCAACGATCTGTTCTGAAGTTAAAGCAAAACACAACATCGTTTTCTGATATAGAACCTACTTTTTTATTATCTTTCTTCATAATAATTGGAGTTAAGAATTCATCTGTTTCTCCTTTTTCATATCGAGCATTGATGGTAGCAGTAAAGTCAGTGCTTTCTTCACCTATTCCATATACAAGAGCATCATAAGCAATTTTTACACGTTCCCAACGTTTGTCTCTGTCCATTCCGTAATATCGACCGGTGATGGTAGCTATTTGAGCATTTGTACCTTTAATATGTTGTTCTAATTCGTTCAAAAATCCAATTCCGCTTTTGGGATCTGTGTCTCTACCGTCTGTAAAGGCATGTATTAATACTCTTAATTCAGGATTTTTAGACAACATACTACAAATAGATTTTAAATGATTGATGTGAGAATGGACCCCGCCATCACTGACCAAACCTATTAAGTGAATTGTTTTATGTTCTTTTTCAGCATAATGAAATAAATTTTGAAATTCAGCATTTTTTTCAAAATCCCCATTTCTGATGGCAACATTTATTCTTTGAAGTTCTTGATATACAATTCTTCCGGCTCCTATATTCAAATGACCAACCTCACTATTTCCCATTTGTCCGTCAGGCAAACCAACGTCTTCACCCCATGTAACTAATTCAGAATGAGGATATTTGCTATATAATGATTTGATATATGGAATGTTGGCATGTTGTATGGCATCAGCCTCTTTTTTTTGACCATGCCCCCACCCGTCTATAATAATTAAAAAACCTTTATTTGACATATTTGCGAAATTAATGCAAATTTGTATTTGAAAAAGAAACATATTTTGATAAAAAACTTTAAAATAGAAAAAAGCCTATTTTACCTTAAAGTATTTATTTTAAGTATTTTTCTGACAACATTTTCAAAAAGTGGGTATTCTCAAGAGTTCCTGAAGAAAATTGAAAGTGGGATATTGAAGGGAAATGCTAAGGAGATGAGTGTATATTTTGACAAATATGTAAATGTATTCATTTTAGATAAAACAAATTCATATAGCAAAAACCAAGCTGAAATTGTTATTCAGAATTTTTTCTCTAAAATAGAACCCAAATATATTGAAGATGTCAATAAAGGCTTTTCTCAGTCTAATCAAGCTTTATATTATATTTGCACATTAAAAACAAATAGCACTCAATTTCAAGTTTATCTCTTTTTTGTGATTCGCAATGCAACTTATGTGTTGAAAGAAATACGCATAGAAAAAATATAATAAATAATGCTCGATAAAAATAATATGGATTTTAAACAATTTATTTTAAGCGCTTTAAATGAAGATATTGCCGATGGCGATCATTCAACCTTAGCATGTATCCCGGAAGATGAAATGGGAAAAGCAATTTTAAAAGTGAAAGAAAACGGAATTATTGCCGGAGTTAAAATAGCTGAAGATATTTTTAAAATTGTAGAACCCTCTATAAAATTCAACACCATTATACAAGATGGAGCAGAGGTTAAAAATGGCGAAATTGCCTTTGAAGTTGAAGCCAAAGTACATACTATATTAAAAGCAGAAAGATTGGTGCTTAATATAATGCAAAGAATGAGTGGTATTGCATCACTTACGCATCAATATGTCGAAAAAATTAAAAATTATCCTGCAAAAATTCTTGATACCAGGAAAACTACACCAAATTTTAGATGGTTTGAAAAACAAGCAGTACGAATTGGAGGTGGTTATAATCATCGTATGGGTTTGTATGATATGATTATGCTCAAAGATAATCACATAGACTATTGCGGAGGAATCGAAAAAGCAATAGATAAAACAAACCAATATTTAAGAGATAAAAATTTAAAATTAAAAATTGAAATCGAAGCAAGAAATTTAGATGATGTTCATAGAATTGTAAAGCATGGTGGAGTTGATAGAATTATGCTCGATAATTTCACACCGGAAAATCTTCGAAAAGCAATCGAATTAATTGATAAAAAAATGGAAACAGAAGCCAGTGGCGGTATAACATTAGAAACAATAGAACAATATGCCTCTACAATGGTTGATTATATTTCCGTAGGTGCTATTATTCATCATGCACACAGTATGGATTTAAGTTTGAAAGCCGTGAAATAAAAAAATATGAATACTCATTTCTTTTTTATTATCAACAGCCGTATTGATTCTAATAAAAAGAATGAATTACTACAAGCTATTCAAGCTCATTTGACAAATTATTCTTTACACTTTACTGAATATGCAGGTCATGCCGTAGATTTATGTAAGCAAGCTATTCAGCAAAAGGACCAAATAATCGTTGCAGTCGGTGGTGACGGGACAGTCAATGAAGTAATACAAGTGTTATCTAACAAAAATTACCCCTTTGCCATCATTCCAACCGGCTCAGGCAATGGATTGGCAAGACATTGCAAAATCCCCATTCAAATAACGGCAGCCGTTAAATTATTAAAGTCAGGAAAATTTATTTCAATTGATTTAGGGAAAGCCAACGAAAGATATTTTATAAGTAATGCCGGTGTCGGCTTTGATGCTCACGTGTGCGAATCCATTCGACATACCAAAAGCAGAGGACTTAAAATGTATTTTTTACACGTATTAAAACATTATTTATCATATAAAAATGATGAATATGAAATTGAGAGTGAAGAAAAAAATATAGTCCAAAGTGCCTTTTTATTAAATGTTGCTAATGGTAAAGAGTTTGGTTATGGCTTTCAAATTGCACCTAATGCCTCATTAAAAGATGGACTTTTTGATGTAGTGATCGTGAAAAAAATGAATTTATTAAAAAGCATTCCCTTCGTGATAGATGGCTGGAAAAGTAATCTTCACCGGAATCGAAATTGTATTTATTTTAAAACAAAAAAAATTACCTTAAAAGGGAAAAAATTAAAATACTTTCAAACAGATGGAGAGGCACATCCATGTGATGGAATTTGTGATATCGAATTGATAAAAGATGCTTTACTTTTGTTAGTACCAAACGAACTTGAAAACATTTAAATTAAATGATGAAAAAAAAGCAATCAAATAATCCTTTTGTTTTTAGCACGAATCCGGATTTTATGAAATCTGAGAATGAAGAAGATGTTACAACACCGGAACCTAATATGCAAAAACTAAAAATAAAATTGGACACTAAACATCGTGCCGGAAAAATTGTAACAATTATTGATGGATTCATAGGTAAAACAGAAGATGCCGAAGCGCTGGGAAAAATTTTAAAAACAAAATGTGGTACCGGAGGCGTCGTAAAAGATAATCAAATTCTTTTACAGGGTGATTATAAAACAAAGGCAATTAGTATTTTGCAACAATTACATTATAAAGTATCTTAATTTTTAAAAATTAGACAAATGCGTTTTTTATATTTACTTTTCATTCTTACTTTTTTTTATGCTTGTAAAACCAAGCCAATTCAAGAGGGAGATTCAATGATGAACTATCCCGATATGGAATTAATTTATAAAGATTATTTTATCCCAATCCAAAACTCAAATAATCAATTTTTAAAAATAGAGTATAAAGAAAATAAAAAAGATTCAAGTGTATTAAACGCAAATAATATGGATTGGAATTATATGCACTCGCTTTTTACAGAAGCTAATCTTTATGATAAAAAATTTGACAAGACGTATTCAATTTCTATTATACAAGATACTTTAGACCCATTGATGACACTCATTTATACAAGCCTTGATAAAAACAATTTAGTTCAAAAATTAAATATTAAAGCAACCGTATCAGATAATAAAATCAATTCAATTTACTGGGAAACATTAAAACATGGTTTTATGTCAAAAGAAGAAAAAAAAATATTGTATGTCGTAGATAAAACGATACAAATTCAAGAGTATAATAAAAAGCCATTATCAGACCCGAGCAAAACAGTGATTCAATATAACATAATCACTGCTACGAAAGATTCGATGTAACTTTGTCATGTGACAAAAGATGAATTTTTAAATTTAGCACCCTCCATTCCTCATAAACCGGGAATTTACAAGTATTATAATACAGATGGAATAATTATTTATGTTGGCAAAGCAAAAGATTTATATAAAAGAGTAAGTTCATACTTTAATAAAAACCAAGTAAACTTCAAAACACATAAATTAGTTAATGAGATACACCATATTGAAATCTCAATTGTAAACTCTGAACAAGATGCATTTTTATTAGAAAATTCACTCATCAAACAATACCAGCCAAAGTATAACATGATGTTGAAAGATGATAAAAGCTACCCTTATATTGTCATAAAAAACGAACCATTTCCTCGTATCTTTTTAACACGAAGAGTTTTAAAAGACGGTTCTGAATATTTAGGTCCCTTTACATCTGTAGAAAAAGTAAGAGAGATATTAGAATTAGTAAAACAAACGCTGCCTTTTCGTTCTTGCAATTTAAACTTATCAAGATCCAATATCGAAAAACAAAAATTCAAACCATGTCTTGAATATCATTTGGGGAACTGCAAAGCTCCTTGTGCTAATTTACAAACAGCTGAAGAATACCATTGGAACGTAGAACAACTAAGAAAAATATTTAAAGGAAAACTGAATGATATAACAAAATACTATAAACAAGAAATGGCAATCTTTGTTAAGAATTTAGAATTTGAAAAAGCCGAGATTGTAAAAAGGAAATTAGAATATATAAAAGCATTTCAAAGCAAATCGGTTGTTGTAAATCCTAAATTAAAAAGTTTTGATGTGTGTAGTATTTTAAGCACAGAAGATATTGCTGTAGTTAATTATTTAGCTATTTCAAACGGTAGCATCATTCATACACACACAATAAATTTTGAGAAAAAATTAGATGAAAATGATGAAGATATTTTAAAGTCAGCACTGGATTATTTTAAAGAAAAATACCATTCGAATGTATCAGAAATTGTAGCTCCTTTTTATTTTGAATATAATAATGGAGTTAAAATAGTTGTTCCGAAATCAGGTGATAAAATGAAACTTTTAGACCTGTCCTTACAGAATGCAACGTTTGCTTTCAACGAACAAAAAAGAAAAAAAACATTATTACTTGAAAAAAAATCAGAAGAACAAAACATCGCACTTCTTAAAAAGTTGCAAGATGATTTAAAATTACCTCAAACACCTTACCATATCGAATGTTTTGATAATAGTAATTTTCAGGGGGCTTATCCTGTGGCAGCAATGGTATGTTTTAAAAATGCCTTACCTTATAAAAAAGAATATAGGCATTTTCATATCAAATCAGTGGAAGGAATAAATGATTTTGAAAGTATGAAAGAAATTGTTTCCCGAAGATATAAACGAGTCTTGGATGAGAAAAAAACCATTCCACAATTAATTATTATTGATGGAGGTAAAGGACAGCTCAGTTATGCAATACAAAGTATCGAATCGTTAGGCTTGAGAGGCAAAACAACCATTATTGGTTTAGCAAAAAATGTAGAAGAAGTCTTTTTTCCCGAAGATAAGGATTCAATAAAATTACCTTATCAAAGTGAATCCTTAAACCTTTTAAAAAAGATAAGAGATGAAGTGCATCGCTTTGGAATTACATTTCATAGAAAAACAAGAAGCAAAGGAATAATTAAAAATGAGTTAGAATCAATCAGAGGAATTGGGGAAAATACTGCGCAACTTTTATTAAACCATTTTAAATCTATTGAGAAAATGAAACATGCAAGCTATGATGAGCTGGTTAAACTCATTGGCAATGCAAAAACTAAACTAATAGAAGAATATTTTAAAAATAAAAAATGATAGAATCGTTAATGCTACCTTTTTTTAAATTAATCATTTTCCCATTCTGCATAAGATTCCGATGTTTCCCAAAGACGTAAACGTACTATTTGAAAATGTGGAGATAAAACATCTTTAATTTCATTTTTAATAAAAAATAAAATATTCTCAGCGCTTGGTTCATAATCCCAAATTAAAAGGTTTTGACCTGTACCTGCGTTTGGATGTTCTTTTAAATATTGACTACTTAATACTAAAGTATGGTCTAACTTCTGAATGATTTTTTCATTGACTATTTTTTTTAATAATTTAAAATCAATAACAAACCCCGGGCTTTGTATAGGCTCAATATTTTCACTTAAAGACTTTACGCTGACGTGCAATACGTAAGAGTGCCCGTGGATGTATTTACACATCCCTTCATATCCATGTATAGCATGCCCCATCTCAAATCGAAATATTTTTGTAACAGTAATCATATTTAGTTTTTTATTGAATAAAGTGAAAATAAACTTTTTAATGCAATGAAAATGATAATAAAAAAGCCAAGAACTAAAAAAAGTCCGGAGCTTGCAAACAGAATAAATGCAGGTTTTAAATTATTTATCATGTTACCATAAATCAATGTATGTTTTTCCATTTGCCATATCCCTTTATAAATACCGGCAGATAATAAACTCAAGAAAAATATAGGTAATGAAATTTGAATAATTATATAGCCTATTTTGAATAGCTTATTATTGATTGTAGTTTTACTGATAAAATCAAAAATATAAGAAAGTAAAAGCATAGTATTAATTCCGATAGTAGCTCCCATAGTATGTGCCACTACAGTATGTGTGCCATGCATATAAACATTTAATGCAGGGATAGACATTAAAATTGCAAGAATTAATGTAATAAATACCCAAATATCAGCAGCGATAATAAATCTGTAAGGCAATAAATGAGCGTGTTTTTTAGCAGTAGATAATGATTCTTTCCATAGATAAATAATACGAGCAATCAAAATTAATTCTGTCATGCTAATAACATAAGCAATATGTTTAATTATATGATGTGTCGGTAGCGTATAAATATGATGCCCCCAATTAAACATACCATTTAATAAGCCCAAAAAGTATAATGCAAATGCAATATTAGAATGACTGTATTTTTGATTACCGGAAATTTTATCCATTAAGTAGATAGAAGTACCGTAAATCAACATATTCCAAGAGCCGACCAAGGAACCATAAGACTTCCATTGAATGGTCATATCATGTATAATTTCTTCGCCAAACCAAGAAATTTGCCACAGATTAGATTCCGTATAAGTAAATAAAAAAAAGATAATACCTGTTAACCACATCCAGATATAAACCGGTTGCTTTTTAAAAGTTTTAATAGAAGAAAAAATATTGAATGCAAATAATATCCAGCCTAATATAATAGGAAATGCAAAATATGGATGAAACTCCCAATATTCTCTACCGCCAAATACTCCTAAAAAATAGGTGATTAAGATAGATATAATCGTTATGGCAAATACCCAAAATTGAACTTTTAAAAGTATTGGATATTTTATGGATTGTGCATTGTATTCTTGAATATATGTAATGATACTTCCCATTGCGGTTATCAAAATCCAAAATACAACAGAAGAAACATGTAAGGGTCTGACTTTTGCAAATGATAAACTTTCTTTCAAAAACTCAGGAATGATATATTGCAAAGAGCCTATGAAACCAAAGATTAATCCGGTCATTAATAAACATAATGATAAGATAAAAAATGGGATTGATAGTTTATTGCGATATAGTTCCATCTAAATGTAATTTATATGATCTGGGATCTCCGTTACCTGATTTATCTACTGCTGATAAAAAGGCAAACAAAGCATCCATTTCATGTTGTGATAAATTAAAATTAGGCATTTGTTTAACTCCGTTTTTTAAAAAAGCCTCAATTTGCGGTTTAGTTCTTCTTTCTGTTATATTGGTCAAGTCCGGGCCAAGATGACCACCTAATCCATATAATTGATGGCAAGAAGTGCAGTTTTTTTGTTGCCACACCTTTTTTCCCTCTATCTCTAATTCTTTAAAATTATCTTTTTGATGAGAAGGTACTTTATATAAATAAAATGAATAAATCAGAAACGATATCGAAAGAAAAATCAATACTGTTAGTTTGTATTTATCCGAAAACATAATAAAAGACAAAGGTATCTTTTTTATTCCTTTTTTTAAATTATTAACAGCAAAAAAACTTATATTCTTGTATTAAGTTTACTGCTCTTTTTACTATAAAGAAAGTAAATAATCAATCCTAATAAAAGCCATACCATAAAACGTATCCAAACAAGATGGGTTTCTTGGGCCATTAAATAAAAACAACTCATCATGCCGAGTATCGGAATTAATGAAAATTTTTTTATATATGTAATAAATGCCATGATGATTGCTATAATCCAAAATAAAATCATAGGCCAATTTTCAATTGTCCAAATATCTTCCGTGAAATGTGTAGGGACTTGGTAGTAAATAATAAAAATAGAACCAATAAGCAAAATAGGATAAATATATTGTCCGTTGATATAAGGCACTTTGAATTTGCTTTGCGGCTTGTCCTTTTGTTTTTGAAGAACTAAAACACCGGCACATACCAATACAAAGGCAAACAATGTCCCGATACTTGTCAGAGATAGAACTATGTCTAAATTTAAAAATAATGCCGGACCGGCCACCAGCATACCGGTCAATATAGTTGAAAAAGAAGGTGTTTTATATTTAGGATGTAATTTAGAAAATACCTTAGGTAAAAGTCCGTCACGACTCATACTCATCCAAATCCGAGGTTGCCCCATCTGAAATACAAGTAAAACACTGGCTGTTGCAACTATGGCGCTTACTGCTACGATAGTTGCTATAAAACCCATACCTCGCGAAACAAAAATTGCAGCAAGCGGATCGCCTACATTTAACGTTTTATAAGAAACCATTCCGGTTAAAACTAAAGACAATAGTACATAGAGAATAGTACAAATTAATAAAGCGTAAATCATAGCACGAGGCATATCTCTTTGAGGGTCTTTACATTCTTCCGCTGTCGTTGAAATAGCATCAAACCCTATATAGGCAAAAAAAACAGCCGATACACCTTTCATAATTCCCATGAAACCATTTGGTGCAAAGGGACTCCAATTTTCAGGCTCAACATAATAAGCACCCAACACAATAACAAGAAATATTACGGCTAATTTTATAATCACTAAAAGATTGCTCATAGCACGACTTTCTTTTATTCCAATAAAAACAATGTATGTGATAAGAGCCACAATACCAAATGCCGGTAAATCAAAAATCAACTTTAACCCTAATAGTGATGGTGCTTGTGTCCATGCATTGTATTTCTCTATTAACGAAGGGTCAAGATTTTGGAGAGATTGATTTGTAGATAATAATTGTGCGGCTTCTATATAACCATGATGAGCTGTACTGTAATCCATCGTCAGCCAATCGGCAATGTGTACACCGGCACCGTTTAATAGATGTGTGAAATAATCACTCCATGAGATAGCAACTGCAATATTTCCTATTGCATATTCTATCAATAAATCCCAACCAATAATCCATGCAAATAATTCGCCAAATGCAACATAAGAATATGTGTAGGCACTCCCTGAAACCGGCACTGTACTTGCAAATTCAGCATAACATAGTGCAGCAAAACCACATGCTATGGCAGTGAATATATATAGAAAAATTACAGCGGGTCCACCATCATAACAAGCTTTACCGATACTACTAAAAATACCTGCACCTATCACAGCTGCTATACCAAAAAAAGTTAAATCTTTTACGCCTAATACCTTATGTAATTGAATATTTTCAGCATCTCCCTGACCACTATTCGCTTCGTGTAATATCTGTTGAATGGATTTTTTCCTAAACAAAGAATTATTTTTCATATTTTAAATTTTAAATTTAAAACATGAAAGTAGAATGATTTTTTTCAAAATACAAAAATTAAGATGTTTAAAAGAAGCTATAAATTATTTTAGAAAAAAACAATTTACTCAAGCATGATATCTATTAATTCATTGAGCTGTTGTACTTGTTCTTTATTCAATTTCGATATTAAATCGTTTGTCTGATCCAAATCTTTATCAATTTTTTCAAGAAGAAGCAAACCGGCTTCGGTTATTGAAATTTCTGCATTCCGTTTATCTAAAATATTGATACCTTTATGTATCAGTTGATTTTTTTCCAACCTTGTAATTATACGCGATACATCGCTCATTTGATCTAACATTCTTTCTTTAATCGCATTGATATTAATAGACTTTGGAAATTGCCCCCTTAATATTCTTAAAATATTATATTGTTGTGGAGTTATATCAAATTTTTTAAAGTATTTAAAATGTTGATTGTTTAATAAAGAAGAAATGTAAATTAACCCAACATCTGCTTTTACATATTCAGATGAAAAAGAAACTTTTTGTTTTATAAGTCTTTCAAGGTTGTTTTTCATTTTATTTTATTTTAAAAGTTAACTGAATAAATATTGGATATCTTCTTTAGTAAGCTGTTTTATCATGTGTGCATCATCGGCAACAATATCTTTGACTAAAGTATTTTTTTTCTCTTTCAAATTCATGATTTTTTCTTCTACAGTATCTTTACAAATAAGCCTATAGGCAAAAATATTTTTGGTTTGACCTATACGGTGAGTGCGGTCTATAGCTTGTTGTTCTACAGCCGGATTCCACCAAGGGTCAACAATATATACATAATCGGCAGCCGTTAAGTTTAACCCCATCCCACCAGCTTTTAATGAAATTAAAAACGCCCTACAATTTTCATTTTCCTGAAAATCTTGTATGGCCTTTTCTCTTTGAATTGCAGTATAGCTACCATCAAAATATTGGAATTGAATTTCATGCTCTATGAGTTTTTGTTTGATAAGTGCCAACATTCCAAGAAACTGCGAAAAGATAAGAACTTTATGGTTCCCTATGTTTTCAGATATCTCCCTGATGAGTTCATCAATTTTTATACTGTGATTTTCATATTTTGTTTCTTCATTGAGTATAGCCGGTGAGTCACAAATTTGTCGTAGTTTCATTAAGCCTTGTAGAATAGCAAAGTGGGATCGTTCAATACCTTGTTTTTCTATTGTTCCTAAAATTTGAGAACGATATAAATTTTTATAAGTGTCGTAAATTAATTTTTGCTCTTTTCCCATTTCACAAATGATGGTCATTTCTGTTTTTTCCGGCAAATCTTTTGCGACTTGTTCTTTTGTTCTTCTAAGTAGGAAAGGATAAATGAGTTTTCGTAAATGTTGTTTTGTTTCATCATCTTGAAATTTATCTATGGCTTTTGCAAAAGACTCTTTGAAAAACTCTTTATTTCCAAGTATTCCGGGATTTAAAAAATTCATTTGAGAATAAATATCAAACGTATTGTTCTGCATAGGCGTACCGCTTAAAGCAATTCTGTTTTGGGTTTGCAATAATTGTACAGCCTTTGCTATTTTACTGTTTGGGTTTTTTATTGTTTGAGATTCATCTAAAATTACATAATCGAATTCTATCTTTTGAAATTGAGCAATATCACTGCGTACAGTCCCATAAGAGGATATAATGATATCGACATTATTTAAACTTTCAATTTTATTATTTCTTGAAGGGCCATGATATAAATGAAAACGTAGTTGTGGGGTGAATTTTTGAATCTCTCGTTCCCAATTAAAGAGGAGAGTGGTTGGACAAGCGACTAATGTTTTTAATTTTTTATTTTCATTTTTAAAATATTGTAAAAACGTCAATGTTTGAATCGTTTTTCCAAGCCCCATGTCATCGGCTAAAAGCCCCCCCCATTTTACTTTATCTAAATAAGTAAGCCAACGATAACCCGCTATTTGATAAGGTCTTAATTGTGCATTTAATTCTGTCGGTATCGAAATATGATGAAACTCATCATGATGGTATTTTAGTAAATTATTTTTCTTTTCATCTAATTCATTTCGTATGTCTTCATCTTCTATTAAATCATACAACTCATCGATGATACTAAAATTTCTTTTACTTATTTTTAGTTTTTTGTTTTCAATATTTGCCATTTTAAATAGCAATGAAAACTTAGAAAGCCATTCTTCAGGCAGTAAACCGTAAGTACCGTCGCTTAATGGTATGTAATTTTCTTTATTAGATATTGCTTTTTGTATATCAAATATAGATGCATTTGTGCCATCAAAGTCAATTTCTATTTCTGTATCAAACCAATCAAGTTGGGATGAGATATTGATTTTAGTACTTGGTTTTGCTTTATGAATTTTAAAATTTTGTAATTTGTCATATCCAAGCAAATCAATATTTTCTTCTTTCATTTTTTCAAAAAACTGAAAAAACCAGTTTTTCTGAAACGCATGTTTAGAATGTATTGCAAAATGATTTTCAAACTCGGGTTTTCTTAAATGAATATGTAGAGATTGTATGGTATTGATAATGGTTTCTTCTTGTTCTTTGTCTCTTTTAATGATAAGCGCTTTTTCATTTTTGCTTGCATATACATAAGTTTCTTTATTCCATTCAACCTGTTCTTCTTCATAATGAAATAGAGGTTTCATGATAAAATAAGAACCTTGTTCACTTAAATAGATACTAGGTTTTGGCTTGACATCATTTTTTTGTTCTATCAATTGCTTGTCAAAATCAACTGTAAATTGTTTGCTTAGAGGGATAAACCTTTGAGCGAATAATGCTCCCCATTCGTTAAATGCAAATGTGCGTAATGTTTTATTTTGTTCTACTGCAAAAGAATGATGAGGAGTTTGTAAAAGGAAAACTTGGTTTTTTATTATAAAGAGAATATTTGTTTCTAATTCATTTTGATCAACGCTATATTCTTGCTCATTTGCATTAAGCTGAATTTCAAGTTTGATATGTTTTTTATTTTTTCTAATTTTAAAAGTAGTATCAACTGCCAAATGAATAGAATCAATTTTTTGTAAAGAACTTGTCTTATATGGTTTGTTTTTGGGTAAGATATAGATGAAATTATTTTTTGAAAGAATTGAAAAAATTTTTAATAATTTAGGTTGTAAGTATTCAAACAGTAATTGGATTGATTCTTGAGTCCATGAATTATTTGATTGTACAATATTTTCCCAAATATCACCAAATGGAGAATTATTGGCAATAAAACGATAAATTTCTTGTTTTTGTAATTTACGAATTAAAGGTATCAATTCTCTATCACTTATCCTATATTGCTCGGGATCGACAAATTTTGTCACATCAATCTTTGAAATATTACCAATCATTTCAGTTTTATCAAGACTCAATTCGGCTTCTATCAAATCAATGCTGAAATACGGGTAGTCGTTTTCTTGCAGGTTGATTACAACACCTAAACCATTTTTATAATCTTTTGCAACATTGACCGGTTCTGAATTTGAAAGGATTTGCTCTTTTTTGACAGGGCTTGATATTTTTTTTATACTTGGGTCTAATACTTTTAAAAATGGCTTTTCATCTTGATAAAAAAACTCAAATTTTCCATTAAGGTTATCATCTAAAGAATATCCATATAATGCTAATAGTTTATTTTTTTGATGATCCCAATTTCGAATAGTGTCAAAGTAATAAGGTCCATGATTGTTGAGTAATTGTAAAAAGAGAGCCGTTTTGTGTTTACACATTGCATATTTACTCTCATCACAATTGCAAGATGTATCAAATGATTTATCATCGTTTCGTTTTAAAATAACATGGAATGATTTATTGTCAACGTCTATGTGGGCAATTACTTTTTCATTTGCTGCATATTCGATTTTTGCAAGATTTGATTTAGCAATTTTTTCGGCTTCTTCAAAATTTCTGAAAGAGGTAAAAAGTCTTAGAGATTTTAAATCAATACTCGGCATTCGAATAATGGTATGAGATTGATTGAAGTGCACAGGAGTGTCGCTCAGCTGTTGATTTTGTATTAAATCGTTCAGATAAAAAAGAGCAGCTGCTTCATGACGACAAACTTCTCCCATGTTATAAGGGCATTGGCAACGTGTTGAGATTGCATTTTCATCATGATATTTTGAAATAGTTACATTGTATTGATTATAGTATTGATCGTTTTTAACTCTGAAAAACAATTGATTTGTCAGTTCGTCTTTTTTTATAAGTTTTACGCCTTGAGATAAAAATATTTTTTTCCCTTTTCGGATAACCTCGTCTGAACTATTGTTGTAAATATATTTTACAATGTGTGAAACAGCCATACTTTTTAAGAGTATGCCCTTCCTTTTGTTTTGAAAAGGCAATCTTCAAAGTTATTAAATTATACTTTCTTTGACAAATATTTTATTTTAGCCAAATTAAAAGGGAGCTATCTGCTACATTTTACAGAAAACTCCCTTTTAGTATAAAAATACGAAACTACTCCTATCTATATTTCATTTCTAAGAACAACTACACCATCAAAAACATCTACAATCACCGGTTTGTCTTTATTGATTTCACCGGCTATTATTTTTTTACTCAAAAGGTTGATAACTTCTTTTTGAATAAGTCTTTTAAGGGGTCTTGCGCCAAATTGTGGATCGAACCCATTTTCAGATAAGAAGTCTAGGGCATAATTGCTGAAGACTAATTGAATGTTTTGTTCTTTAAGTTTATCGATTAATTGGTCTAATTGAATTTTTATGATTCCTTTTATTTCTTTTTTCAAAAGTGGTTTAAACATAATTATTTCATCGATTCTGTTCAAAAACTCTGGTCTTATGTTTTGCCTTAAAAGGTTCATTACTTCCACTTTGGTTTTTTCGGTAATATCTTCAACATTTTTTTCATTTACATTTTCAAAATTTTCTTGAATGATATGGCTTCCCATGTTTGAAGTCATGATAATGAGGGTGTTTTTGAAATTAACTACTCGGCCTTTATTGTCGGTCAATCGACCATCGTCTAATACTTGTAGCAAAATATTAAAAACATCAGGATGTGCTTTTTCAATTTCATCAAATAAAATAACACTATATGGTTTTCTTCTCACGGCTTCGGTTAATTGTCCTCCTTCGTCGTATCCAACATATCCGGGAGGTGCCCCTACCAACCGGCTCACACTATGTTTTTCTTGATATTCACTCATGTCAATTCGGGTCATCATGCTTTCATCATCGAATAAAAATTCAGCAAGAGCTTTGGCTAATTCGGTTTTGCCAACGCCGGTCGTTCCTAAAAAGATAAATGAGCCAATAGGTTTTTTAGCATCTTGTAATCCGGCTCTACTTCGTCTGATAGCATCTGCAACAGCTATGATTGCTTCGTCTTGCCCAACAACTCTTTGATGAAGATGTTCTTCTAAATGAAGAAGTTTTTCTCTCTCGGTTTGTAACATCCTGGAAACAGGGATTCCTGTTGCTCGTGCAACATTTTCGGCAATATCTTCTGCATCTACTTCTTCTTTTAAAAGACGTTTGTGGCTACTTGAATCTTTTTCAAGTTCTTTAGTAAGTTTTGCTAATTCATTTTCTTGGTCTTTAATTTTTCCATAACGAATTTCAGCTACTTTTCCAAAATCGCCATTCCTTTCTGCGCTATCCGCCTCTTGTTTTAATTGCTCTATGTTTGATTTTATTTGTTGTATAGAATCAATTTGTTTTTTTTCATGCTGCCATCTTATTTTAAATGAATCTCTTTGTTCAGTAAGATTAGCAATTTCTTTAGCCAATTCATTGAGTTTTTTGTCATCATTTTCCCTTTTAATGGCTTCTCTTTCAATTTCGAGTTGCCTTAGTTTTCTTTCAATTTCATCTAACTCTTCCGGCATGGAATTCATTTCTAATTTTAGTTTAGCCGCACTTTCATCTATCAAATCAATAGCCTTATCGGGCAAATATCTATCTGAGATATATCTTGATGAAAGCTCAACAGCAGCGATAATGGCTTCGTCTTTTATTTGGACATGATGATGATTTTCATAGCGATCTTTTAGACCTCTTAGTATAGATATAGCATCTTCGATACTTGGCTCATCTATCATTACTCGCTGGAAACGTCTTTCAAGGGCTTTATCTTTTTCAAAGTATTTCTGATATTCATTTAAAGTAGTAGCACCAATTGCCCTAAGCTCACCCCGTGCTAATGCCGGTTTTAAAATATTAGCAGCATCCATAGCCCCTTCACCACCACCTCCTGCACCAACAAGTGTATGAATTTCATCTATAAACAAGATGATTTCGCCATTGCTGTCCGCTACTTCTTTGATGACTGATTTTAAACGTTCTTCAAACTCTCCTTTATACTTTGCACCGGCTATAAGCTGCCCCATATCTAAAGCATATATAACTTTGCTTTTAAGGTTTTCAGGAACATCGCCATTGATTATTCTATGAGCTAACCCTTCAACAATGGCAGTTTTACCTACACCGGGTTCTCCTACTAAAATAGGGTTGTTTTTTGAACGACGAGATAATATGTGCAAGGTTCTTCTGATTTCTTCATCTCTTCCAATTACCGGGTCTAATTTTCCTTCTTTAGCTAATTCATTTAAGTTTTTGGCATATTTTTTAAGAGATTGATAGTTGCTTTCGCTTGTTTGTGATTTTATAGTATCTCCTTTTCGAATTTCTATTATACTCTTTTTTAAATTTTTTTCGTTTAAGCCTGCATCTTTTAATAAGTTAGCAACGTTATCATTTGAGCTTAATAAGGCTAATAAAAGATGTTCAGGACTTACGAATTCATCTTTAAATTCTGAGAGGAATGAACCTGCTTTTAATAAAACTTGATTTAATTCTCTTGAGATACTTTGCCCACCTTCATTTGATACAGTAGGTAATTTAGAAATTATTTGATTTAATTTTTGTTCTATAAATGAAACATTTGCATCATTTTTTTTCAAAAGAAATTCATTAGTGTTATTCTCATCATCTAATAAGGCTTTTAATAAATGCGCAGTTTCAATTTGAGAATGATGTTGATTAAAAGCCAATTGTTGAGCTTTTGCTATAGCTTCTTGTGCTTTTATTGTGAAGTTATTTAAATTCATGGTTTTTATTTATTTTAAAACCAATAGAACAAATTCACGTCCAAATAAAAAAATAAGTAGTAATGGCACAGAATAACTTTGAATACTGACTTTATTTCATTTCAAACTAAAAAAGTAAGAAAAAATTTCAGTAAGAGTAATTAGGTATTAGAATGACTTTTTTAATTAACCCCCATTTTCTTTAAGTAAACAAAATGAGATGCTAAAGCCTGCCCAAATGTTTTAAAATAATTGTATTTGATATTTAAATCTTTGCAAGTTGCTTGAACGATTTTACTGATTTCAGGATAATGGATATGTGAAATTTTTGGAAATAAATGATGCTCAACTTGAAAGTTTAATCCACCAACTAACCATGAAATGATTTTACTTTTCATAGAGAAATTTACAGTTGTTCTAACTTGATGTAGAGCCCATTCATTTTCTATTTTGTTTTTGTCATTTGGAACAGGAAATTCAGCTTCTTCAACTGCATGTGCCATTTGGAATACTAAAGCTAAGGTAATACCAAGTACACCGTGCATAATTAAAAAGCCGATAACAGCTTTCCAAAATCCTAAAATGAAAATAGGTATAATTAAAAATAAAGATAGATTGATTAGTTTACCTAACCAAAATTCAAGATGCTCCTTAGGTTTCATAGCTCTTATTTCTGTATTGTGTATTTTTTTTGAAGCTATTTTCCAATAATCATCAAAAAGAATCCAATTTATTGTTGTGAAAAAATAAAGAAACAAAGAATAAAGATGCTGAAAACGATGAAACCATAATTTTTTTTGTTGAGGGTGTAATCGAAACATAGGATATTTAGCAATGTCGTCATCTAATTCATCAATATTCGTATAAGTATGATGTAAAATATTATGTTTTATTTTCCACATAAAAGTGCTGCCACCCATTAAGTCGCCACCTACAAAAGCGATAAAGTTATTCAGTTTATCATTTTCACTATAACTCCCATGTGCAGCATCATGCATAACATTAAACCCTATAGTAGCTTGAAAAAAGCCCATAATTCCCCATAAAATCAAATTTGCCCATAGAGGCAAAGATGCAAAAAGAATAATAGCATAAATTGAAAATAAAGTTGTAAGCAAAATAATAGTTTTACTATACAATTTCCAATTACCGGTTTGCTTAATATTGTTTGATTGAAAATAATGTTCAATACGCTCATTTAATAATGTTTTAAATGGACGTGGGTTATTAACAAATGTAATTTTAGACATCAATTAAAAAATTAAAACGTGCAAATATCCTAAATATAGTCAATATTAAGGCTCTTTTAATATTATTTTTTGAACATATCGTCTGTTTTTATTGTCAGAAAGTTGTAAAAAATAAATTCCGGGGGTAATACGAGAACGTAATTTTATTTTATAAGTTTTATTTTTCACTTCAAATGGGTTGCTTATAATCTCTTTCCCAAATTCATCAAAAATAAAATACTTATATACTCCATTTGCCGGTAGTTCTATATAAATTTCACCTTTCGTAGGATTTGGATATATGATTGCATTTATTTTTTCTATTTCAGTTAAAGTTGTGGGAAAAACTGTATCTTTTATTTCAAAAGTATCTATTATACAATTATACAAATCTGTTACATAAATCAAAGTATCTTTTGTGGCAAAAAACTGAATTGCACGAGTAGTATCTCCGGTACTCCAATTATATTTACCTTGTTTCCAGCTTGCATTTAAACTTATTGTATCAGGTAGAGTTTTGTATATTGTTTTTAGTTGATTGGCATTTTTAAGAATGGTGAATTGGTCTTTGATATACTGACTTGAGTCAATGCTTATCCATTTTGCTTGTAACTCATTCCCTTCCACAGTTACATATAATGAACCATTATTTAGATAATTAGAATATACCATAGCATTGTGAGGCCATGCAGGATTAGGTGCTTGCGGATAGGCACTGCCACTGCCTATAACAACATATATGGTGCCGGTATCTTTTTGAGAATGATTGTTTTTTATATACATGCAAGAATTGGGGCTCCCATCATATCTGCCATTTGTATGTTGTACAATGTGAATAGTACTGTCAAAAGTTGGTTCTAAGCCAAAATGGTTTTTAATCATATTGCTACGTTGATAAGTGTGACAATGACCACACAAAACCAAATCAACATTAAATTTTTCCAATAGGGGGTTAATATTTGTTCGAATATTAACTAAGTCTTGTTCAATATCCGAATTATGGTTTCCCATACAATAAGGAGGATGATGAAAGCAGACAATAGTCCATGGCATTGTATTATTTTGCAAGTCGTTTTTCAACCATAAATATTGAGGGGAGAATGCTGTATCATATAATGCATAGTAATTTCCTCCTACGTTTTCCAACCCATAAGAATCAAGCATTATAAAATGGATGTTTCCATAATCAAAAGAATAATACATTTCAGTATTGGAAGCGACACCGCCCATTTCAGCATTTTGAGGTAATGAAAAAATATCAAAATAGGCTAATTGATGATTGATTCTTAAATTATAGTTGTTGGCATAATCATGATTTCCTAATACAGGCCATAGTGTTTTATTTTTAATATAATTTTTATAATAATCAAAAAATTTCAATTGATAGTCCATATCATATCCATTTTCATAAGCATTATCACCCAGCATTACAAAGCCGTCTATGAAATTATTATCAATGTTTTTGTGAAAAGCATTTATCATTTCAATTTGTAAAGGGTTTCCTTTTGACATATCACCAACAGCCCAAAAACGGATAGGTTTGTTATAATTTTGATCAGCGATTGGAGCTGTTATAAAATAATTTTGTGTATCACCTTGAAGTACTACATTGGTATAGCCTATATCATAGTAATATTGTGTTTCGGGTAGTAAACCTGAAATAGTTACAATATGATCATTGACAAAATTTGCTAAAGAAATAACTTGATTTAGATTATTTTTATCAGTACCATAATGAACAACGCTATTGGTAAGAGCATCCGTTCTCCATCGTAATGTTGTACTATTAGGTGTAGTCATATTTAAGTATGGGCCTCTTACTAAACTTTGAGCTGTCGTAAAATTTCCATAAATTAATATGATTAGAAAAATAAAATTAAAATGTTTCATAAAAAATCATTCGTGTAAAATAAATCAATTTCATATAAAAATCTACAATAAAAATTTCCCATTCTCACAATTAGGCAAGTATTTATTTGTTTTAATTTTGCTTTTCAAAATTTAAAAAGGATATGGCTAAAATTCCGATTAATATTGCTACCGGAACCTTGCAAGCTAGTGAAACCATTATTGGTATTGATTTAGGGACGACTAATAGTTTAATTTCAATCATACATCCGGATAGTAAAAAACCAATTGCGCTAAAAGATATAGATAATGAATTTTTGGTACCTTCAGTTATTCATTTTGGAAAAAATAAAGAAATTCATATAGGCAATCAAGCAAAAATTTTTTTAGAAACAGATGCATCGAATACAATTTACAGTGTGAAAAGATTGATGGGGAAGTCATATCAAGATGTGAAAGAAAAACAAATTAAATATTCATATAAAATTATAGACAATGATGAAGATAGCTTAGTAAAAATTCAGGTAGATGATCATTTTTACACACCAATAGAACTATCATCATTCATTTTAAAAGAATTAAAAAACAGAGCAGAGCATATTTTAAAAACACCGGTAAATAAATGTGTGATTACAGTACCGGCTTATTTTAACGATGCTCAAAGACAAGCGACACGTGATGCAGGTAAACTTGCCGGGCTTGATGTGTTGAGAATTATTAACGAACCAACAGCAGCAAGCCTTGCTTATGGTATTGGTGAAAATTTAAATACCGATAAAAAAATTGCTGTTTATGATTTAGGAGGCGGGACTTTTGATATTTCAATATTACAACTGCATTCAGGAATATTTGATGTGATGAGCACTCATGGCAATACTTATTTGGGAGGTGATGATTTTGACCATGAGATAGCAAAACTTTTTATGAAGCAATTACAATTATCAGAAAATGATTTGCATGAAAATAAGGAACTTGCTCAGCACATACGTTTGAAAGCAGAAGAGGCAAAAAAAGTATTAAGCCAGCAACAATTATATACTTCTGCTGTCAATAACATTGAAGTAAAAATCAGTAAAGCAGAATTTGAAAAAATGATTATGCCTTTTGTTGAAGAAACAATTGATTCATGTAAAAAAGCAATGCAGGACAGTGGTTTAGAAATTAGTGATATTGATGGAGTTGTTATGGTAGGCGGTAGTACTAGGGTGCCATTGGTGAAACAAATAGTAAAAGAATTTTTCAAAACAGAAATATATGATCATGTAAATCCCGATGAAGTAGTTGCATTAGGAGCTGCTGTGCAGGCTGATATTCTTGCCGGAAATAATAAAGATATTTTGTTACTGGATGTTACACCGCTTAGTTTAGGCATTGAAACCATGGGTGGCCTGATGGATGTATTAATACCAAGAAACAATAAAATACCTTATAAGGCTGCAAGACAATATACAACACAAAAAGATGGTCAAACCGGTATAATAATTTCGATTTACCAGGGGGAGCGCGATTTAGTTAAGGACAATCGTAAATTAGCACAATTTATTTTGAGTGGAATCCCCGCAATGCCTGCCGGTTTGCCAAAAGTAGAAATTCAATTTATAATAAATGCTGATGGTATTTTGCAAGTAAAAGCAACTGAGCTAAGAACCGGAATCGCACAAGAAATAGAAGTTAAGCCTCAATACGGATTAACAGATGAAGAAGTCGAAAAAATGCTTTTAGATTCTATCACACACGCCAAAGAAGACATTCAAAACAGAGCATTGGTTGAGGCTATTACAGAAGCCGAAAACACACTGCAACTTACAGAGAACTTTATTGAAAAAAATAAAAAGTACATCAACGAGTCTGAAATTTTAGCAAGCCAAAAAGGGATGGAAGAATTAAAACAAGCAATGGAGTCTAAAGACAGAAATAAAATATCAGCAGCCAATGAACATTTAAATAATATTACAAAACCTTTTGCTGAGCGTATTATGGATATAGCAATTGCAGAAGCTTTGCAAGGAAAAAATATTTAACAATTATGAGCGTTTATAACAAAAACAAGATGTCAAATGGTCATTGACCAAACCGGCGGCTTGCATGTAAGCATATATAATTGTTGAACCCACAAACTTAAAACCTCGCTTGTTTAAGTCCTTACTTAATTTATCACTTTCTGGTGATATTGCCGGAATATCTTGATGTTCATGATATTGATTGATGATAGTTGTCTTGTTTACAAATTGCCATACATATTTATCAAAACTCCCAAATTCTTTTTGTATTTCCATGAAGGCTTTTGCATTGCTTATTGTTGCTCTTATTTTTAATTGATTGCGAATAATGTTTTTGTTGTTCAGTAATTGTTGGACTTTGGTTTCAGTATATTTTGAAATTTTTTTATAATCAAAATTGTCAAAAGCATTTTTGAAATGCTCCCTCTTGTGTAAAATTGTTCTCCAACTAAGCCCGGCTTGAAAAGCATCCAATACGATAAATTCAAAATGTTTTAAATCATCATGAACGGGAACACCCCACTCTTCATCATGATATTTTATCATTAAGCTATCATTTTGAGGCCAATAACATCTTGTTTTTTCCATTCAAAAAATTATTTAATAAGTGATTGGTAAAGTGATTCGTAATATGGAATAATTTTTTCAATATTATAATTTTGAGCTTGCTTCAAAGCATTTTGCTTAAATAGAGAAAGTTTATCATTATCGCTTAATAGTTCAATACAATAATTAGCCATAGCATCAACATCTCCAACATCAGCAAGATAACCGGTAACGCCATGAATATTAATCTCAGGAATTCCACCTGCATTACTTGAAATAACAGGTACTTGACATCCCATAGCTTCTAATGCAGCTAATCCAAAACTTTCATAAGCACTTGGCAATAGGAATAAATCTGTTATGGATAAAATCTCTTCTAATTTTTCTTGTTTCCCTAAGAAACGAATATCATCACAAGTACCTAATTCGCGACACAATGCTTCAGCTGCTTGTCTTTCAGGGCCATCGCCTATCATAAGTAATTTACATGGTATTTGTTGTTTTACCCTGTAAAAGGTTTTTATTGCATCTTCAACTCTTTTGACTTTTCTAAAATTGGAGACATGAGTTAATATTTTTTCACCATTAGGGACAATCATTTTTTTGAAATGCTCTTTATTTAAATGAGTAAAACGTTTAATGTCCACAAAATTTGGAATGACTTGAATGTCTTTAGTTATTTTAAAATAACTCAATGTTTCTTTTTTTAAATTTTCCGAAACGGCTGTAATAGCATCAGATTCATTAATGGAAAATGTAACGACAGATTCATAAATTTTATCTTTTCCTACTAAGGTTATGTCCGTACCATGTAGCGTTGTGATGTATGGTATATTTTTGCCGGATTGTTTTAATATTTGATTTGCCAAAAAAGCGGAAGATGCATGAGGAATGGCATAATGAACATGTAAAATATCTAATTTTTCATTGGCAATTACATCAACCAATGTAGAGGATAAAGCAGATTCATAAGGTGGGAAGTCAAACAAAGGATAAACCGGGACAGTTACCTCATGATAAAATATATTGGGATGAAATGCGTCTAAGCGTACAGGTTGTTGATATGAAATGAAGTGTACAATATAGCCTTTATCTGCAAGCGCTTTGCCTAATTCTGTTGCTAATACACCACTGCCTCCAAAAGTCGGATAGCAAACTATTCCTATTTTCATTTTTTTATTTAATAAACAAAAGTACCATAAATAGTTAAAAGTATTAGAGTCGTATTTTTTAATTGGTATTATTAAAATTGATTTGAGAAATGTGAAAAGAAAGTTAGGAAAAACACGCTTTCTAAAATTAAAAAATATCCATTATAGATTAGTTTTACAGTATGCAACAATATTTAGATTTACTACAACATATTTTAGATAATGGAACGGAGAAAACCGACCGCACCGGCACCGGAACAATTAGCACTTTTGGTTATCAAATGCGATTTTCATTGAGTGATGGGTTCCCTTTAGTTACAACTAAAAAATTACATTTAAAATCTATAATCTATGAGTTGCTTTGGTTTATAAAAGGAGATACAAATATTGCGTACTTAAAAGAACATGGCGTGAGAATTTGGGATGAATGGGCTGATGCTGATGGGAATTTGGGACCTGTATATGGAAAGCAATGGCGAGCTTGGGAAGATAAAGAAGGCAGAGCGCATGATCAATTAAAAAATGTTATTGAACAATTGAAAAATAATTCGGACAGTCGTCGGATTATAGTGAGTGCGTGGAATGTAGGTGATTTAGATAAAATGGCTCTGATGCCTTGTCATACAATGTTTCAGTTTTATGTTGCAGATGGTAAACTAAGTTGTCAACTTTATCAAAGGAGTGCAGATGTATTTTTAGGAGTGCCGTTTAATATAGCGTCTTATGCTCTTTTAACTATGATGTTGGCTCAAGTTTGTAATTTAAAATTAGGAGATTTTGTACACACTTTCGGAGATGTTCATATTTACTCCAATCATATTGAGCAAGTGAAATTACAATTGACTCGTACGCCATATCCTTTACCCAAAATGAAGATAAATTCTAAGATTAAAAACATTGAGGACTTTACTTATGAAGACTTTGAATTAAAGGGGTATCAGTATCATCCGCATATAAAAGGTGAAGTGGCTGTTTAATTTTTAAAAAGAAAACAAATGAAAATTTCATTACTCGTTGCTGTCTCTGAAAATAACGTAATAGGCGTCAATAATCAATTACCTTGGCATTTGCCGGCAGATCTTCAATATTTTAAGCAATTGACACTGGAGCATACTATCATAATGGGAAGGAAAACATTTGACTCAATTGGCAAGCCACTTCCTAAAAGAGAAAATATTGTGATTACCAGAAATAATTCTTTTAAGGTAGATGGTGTGATTGCATTTCAAACAATTGAAGATGCCTTAGCATATTGCAATAATAAAGATGAAGTTTTTATAATTGGCGGAGATGAAATATTTAAACAATTTGTAAATAGGGCAGATTTTATTTATAGAACCAAAGTACATACCTATATTGAAGACGGAGATGCTTTTTTTGATGAAATTAATTTAAATGAATGGGAACTTGTCAAAAGTGAAAAGCACACTAAAGATGAGAAGAATCCGTTTGATTATACTTTTGAAATTTTTAAAAGAAAATGAATTAAATCGAAGTAATGGATAGAATAAATTAAGAAAATTATTTTAGTTCAAATTCCATTTTTACAGTTATAGTAGCTGTTTTATTAATACTTTTAGTATTGAATGCTCCACCATAAGAGTAGTCTTCATTTTCGTTTTGCCCTGTGATTTGAAAAACACCCATTGTTGCTTTTTTTAATGAACCGATTGAAGTTTTGGCATTATGCGCTATTGTTTCAGCACGTTTTTCACCATCAGCCGATGCTTTTGCGAGTAAGCCAATTTTTAAATCACCTAATCTTGTATAAAAATAATCGGGGGAGGAAGAGGTAAGTTCAACACCTTGTTGTATCAGTTCTGTAATTTCTCTTGAAATTTTATCAACTTTAACTAAGTCTTTTGATTCAATAGTAATGGATTCAGAAAGTTTATAACCTCTAAATACACTACCGGTTTGACGGCCATTTTCATCATAAGTATAGTCAAATAATTTATCAGTTGAAATAGAAGATATATTCATTTCTTCTTTTGATAAACCTTTAGAATGTATGTATTCTAAAATGATATTTTCATCTTTTTTTAATGAAGAAAAAGCCTCTTGCATATTATAAGAAATCCTAGAAAAGGAGCCGGTCCAAACACTTAAATCAGATACGAAATTTGTATCGGCAGCACCGGTAACCGCAACAACTTCTGTTTGCTTGTATTTATATTTATATGCGTTCCCAAGGATGTAAGCAGATAAAAAAATCGAAATAGCTACTATTGCTGCAAATAATAATTTTGAGCTCATGGTGAAAGGATTTATTTAAGTAAAGTTAAAGGATTTTATAAAAATAAAAATCATTTGTATCCTAAAATCTTTAACATACTTTGAGAGGATTGTTCTTTTGCATAAAGCCAATCAATCAATTTCCCGTTTTTATCATATTCGATAATGACGTGCTTTGGAGAAGGAATCATACAATGTTTGATTCCACCGTATCCACTCAATTGATCTTGATATGCACCGGTATGGAAAAACCCGATATAAAGAGGTTCTTTATTTGTTTGATTATTAGTTTTGGGTAAGAAAACAGCATTGATATGTTCTTCCGATGTGTAAAAATCATGACTATCACAAGTGAGTCCACCTAAATGTACTTCTTGATATTCCTCGTCCCATTTATTTATTGGTAACATTAAAAATTTCTCTCCAATGCCCCATGTATCAGGTAGTGTAGTAATAAATGAACTGTCTATCATATACCAAATCTCTCTGTCGTTTTGCATTTTTTCATGTAAAACGCTATATATTACTGCACCGGATTCACCGACTGTAAAAGAACCAAATTCTGTAAAAATATTAGGAACCGGAACTTTATTTTTTTTGCAAACATTTTTAATTGTACTCACTATTTCATTGACCATGTAATTGTAGTCATATTCAAATCCCAATGAGTGTTTAATTGGGAATCCTCCTCCAATATTTAAGCTGTCTAATTCAGGAGCAATTTTTTTTAGCTGGCAATATAAGTTTAAGACTTTATTAAGTTCACTCCAATAATAGATATCATCTTTGATACCTTTATTCATGAAGAAATGCAGCATCTTTAGTTGAAAACGTTCATTGCCTTTTAGCTTATCAACATAAAACTCTAAAACATCACGGTTTCTGATTCCAAGTCTGGAGGTATAAAAATCAAACGTAGGCTCTTCTTCTGCAGCTATACGAATACCGATTTTTATTGGATGTTTTGCTCGGATAGATTTTTTATAATCATCTAATTCCATTTTATTATCTAAAATTGGAATGACATTTTCAAAGCCGGAATTTATAAGTTGGGCAATGTTTTTAGTATATGCTTTTGTTTTAAAACCATTACAAATGATAAAAATATCTTTATTTATTTTTTTTTGCTGATAGAGACTGCGAATGATTTCAATATCATAAGCAAAAGAAGTTTCTAAATGTACACCGTGTTTGATGGTTTCTTCAACAATAAAACTAAAATGGGAGCTTTTTGTGCAATAACAATAAAAATATTCACCATCGTATTTGTGTTTTTTAATGGCATCATGAAACATTTTTTTTGCTTTCGCTACTTGCATTCCGATTTTTGGCAGATAAGTTAGTTTAAACGGAGTGCCATATTTGTCTATTAATTTTTTAATATCTAGGTTGTTAAATTGTAAATAATTATCTTTTACATTAAATCCTTCTTGTGGAAAATGAAAAGTCTGATTGACAAGGTCAGTATATGTATTACTCATTTCTCAGATAGAAAAAATTTTTACAAATGTATAAAGGTTTTTCGATTATGTACATTAAAAATATTCCTTTTTTAGGTGCTGATTTGATAATGTACTTGTAAGGTTTTATTTTGAATTTTGAGTTGATTTAATTTTATCTAATAATTGAAACATTTTAATTTTTACTTGTTTAGGACTACAGGTATATCCATGTATAATAAATGCAAAAACGCCTTCTATGTTATCTTTTAAATTGATGTAACCTGCATACGAACGAGTGCCCCCTATGTATCCACTTTTCATAATCAAACCATTAATGCTTGGTAGGCTTTCATAAAAAGTTGAAAAAAAACTTTTATTTTTAGTATGATAAAGTAGTGATGAGAGGATATACGTTGTAATACGATTCTCAGGAGCTAAGCCACTTCCATCTTTAAGTGAAATATTTTCAGCAGATAATCCTAATGATTTAGCGTATCTTGACATTACGGATATTCCTAACTTCCATGAACCTTGCTTGAAAAAATGCACAGCTAAGGTTTTACAAAATGATTCTGCATATAGATTAATGCTTTTTTGATTACACCAATAAACTAATTTTGATAAAGGGGGAGAAAGGATAGTGGTAATTTCCATTTCCTGATTACTTTTTTTAATAAGGGTTTCTTCAAACTTCTTTTGTTTTTTTAAATAAGAAATTAATTCTTTAATGAAATCATTTTCCGGATTAAGTCGTGCTAATTGCATATTTTGAATAGGCAATTTATTAGAAAGCACTCCCTTGATATTGTATTTACATGTTTTTTCTGTTTCGATATATGCAAATGCCTCTTCGGTACTCGCACCATCTTTATGAACAAGTTCAATACAAAAGTCTTTTTCATTATTATAACCTGCGGTATTGCTGGATACTATGAAAGAGTTTTTCGTTGGAGCTAAATTAATTTCAAATTTATTTTCACGCCAATTTAAAGGATAAATCCCTGCACCATAGTAGTTCCCGATGTCTTCATCTAACCACCCTTTATTGATAGATTCATCTATGAAAATTTTTTTATCAACTTGTATATCGCCTATAATTTTATCAATTCCTTTGTTTTGTAATGCAAGTTCAATTTGTTTAAAAACAGTATTGGGTTTAGTTGATTCAAATCGGTCACTACCTAAACTTGGGTCTCCTGAACCAAAAATAAGGAGTGTTCCATAAGCTATTTTATTTTTTATTTCACCTTTAAAAACAATTTTGGTTTTATATTGAAAGTTTTCTCCTAAAACTTCTAAAGCAGTTGCGGTAGTAAATGTTTTTAATGTGGAGGCCGGAGCTAATAATTTATCTTTATTTTTTGAATAAATTATTTTACCATTCTTTTGATTTAATAAGCAAAAGCTAATAGATGCATTTGTCAAACACGTATCTTTTGATAAGGCATTGAATGATGAACTTAAAATATCTTGAATACTTTGAGCATTAAGCAATGCGCTATAAAAATTAAAAAACAGTAAGGCAATAAAATATTTTAATTGAAAACGGATATTCATTATATCTTCATTGCTTTCTCTATTTCATCTGTCGTGATTGGTATGCCTTTAAATAAGTCCTGACAACCGGTTTTTGTTACCCAATAATTGTTTTCAATACGAACTCCTACTGCTTCTTCCTCTATATATATGCCCGGTTCTATTGTGAATACCATACCTTCTTTGATAGGAGTATTGCGTGTTCCTAGATCGTGAACATCAATGCCTAAATGATGACCTAAACCATGATAAAAATATTTTTTACAAGCACGATTGCCCGGTGCATCATTTTTTAAATCTTCTTTTTTTAATAACCCGATTTTTAAAAGTTGTTTATTCATTTCGACTTCGGCACTATCTTGAATATCAATCCATGTTTTTCCGGGTTTTAAATTTTTTTGAGTATATTTATGAACATGCAAACATGCATCATAAATTTCTTTTTGTCGTTTTGTGAACTTTCCGTTTACGGGTATAGTGCGTGTTAAATCAGCACAATAATTTCCATATTCCGCACCAAAATCCATTAATATTAATTCTCCATTTTTACATTCTTGATTATTTTCAACATAATGTAAGATACGTGCTCTGTCGCCACTTGCTATTATAGAGCCATAGGCTTGTCGAGTTGCCCTATTGCGTAAAAATTCATAGATGATTTCTGCTTCAATTTCATGCTCGAAAACGCCGGGCTTGATAAATTTACAAACTCTCAAAAATGCTTTATGTGTAATGTCGATTGCTTTTTGTAAAACAGCCACTTCATGTTTTGATTTGATAGCCCTTAACTCTTTCATGATAAGTGCTGCACGTTCATATTTATGAAGTGGAAATTGTTTTTTAAATTCATAAACATAATATAAATCTAAACGAGGCAGACTTACATCCATTCGATCATTCTCATTTGTGTCAAGGTATATAAATTCAGCATGATGAACCCATGCACGTAATAAACTATCAATTTGATCTAAAAATACAACTGTTTTAATTCCCGAAATGGCAGTAGCTTCATCTTTTGTCAATTTGTGGCCTTCCCATTTTTCAAGTAATTCATTCGGTCTTAAAATAACTAAAACTTCTCGATATGATTTGTCCGGATTATTTGGATATAAAATAACCATACTTTTTTCTTGCACGATACCGCTTAGCCAAATAACATCACTATTCGCTTTGTGAGCATATATTGCATCTCCATTTTCAGGCACTATTTGATTTGCTTGAAAAATGGCTATGGAATTAGGTTTCATTTTTTTTATAAATCGTTCACGATTAAATTTATAAAGTTGACTATCTATTTTTGTGTATTTCATCGTTTAAAATTTTTCAACTACGAAGTTAAATGCTTTCATACAAATAATTTTATTTCTATAAGTTAAATTATTATTTACTTATTCTAAAATGTAACTTCCTTTTTTGAAACTGAATTAATATAATTCCCACTCATTTTGAAACTAAATTCATTTTTATTTACATTTGACTTGAAATAAACTATATGGTAAAGTCAAAACCAAACGAAAAATACACGCACACAGAGGAAGTAATTAATCAAACGAACACGAAAGTGCAGCAAAATTTAAATCAAACATTGCTAACTAAAATTTTTATTTTTAGTTTGATTGCTGTTTTTATTTCAATGACAATTATGAGTTTTTCGTATGGCATAAGCGGTGATGAAGTAGATATGAATGAATATGGTAAAGCGATTTTAAAATACTTTGCATCCTTCGGTTCGGATCATTCTGTTTTCAGAACATCGGAAGAATTAAGAAAATTGAATATTTATGATTATAATCGTGATAATGTAGTCCAATATTATGGAGGATTATTTGATTTGCTGTGTGCAGTTGTTAATAAAATTTCTCCTTTTGAAGAATATACAACAAGACATATTTTAACTGCATGGATGGGTTTTTTAGCAATTTATTTTGTAGCCAAGATTACTAAAATAATTGCAGGGGAACAAGCGGGTATAATTGCAATATGGCTTTTGTTTTTATCACCATTTTTTTTAGGACATTCAATGAATAATCCGAAAGATATTCCTTTCGCAGCAACCTATATTATGGCAATTTATTTTATCATTCGAATGTTTGAAAAAATCCATAAGCTAAATAAATTAGAATATTTATGGGTTATTTTAAGCATTGGAGCAACTATTAATATTCGGGTGGGTGGAATTTTATTGATACCTTATTTATTTGTTTTTGCAGCTATTTATTTTATTGTTAAAAAATATTTTCAACATGAAAAAGTTGAAATAAGTTCATTTGTAAAACCAATTTTAATAACGGCTATTCTATCCTATTTTGCCGGAAGTATATTATGGCCTTATGCTTTACAAAATCCAATAAGTAACCCACTTACAGCTTTAAGTGAAATGAGCAATTTCAAAATCAACCTAAGACAAATTTATGAAGGCGAAAAAGTATTTTCGGGTGATTTGCCAAGCACTTATTTATTAAAAAGTTTTTTTATTACGAATACGTTTGCGGTTTTATCCGGTTTAGCTTTAGGAATTATTTTTTTATGGCAATATAGGATAACCAAGAATGCACACACTTTATATTTTGTCTTTTTTACAGCAGCTTTTCCATTGCTTTATATTATTTATACAAAAGCAAATGTGTATCATGCTTGGCGACATGTATTGTTTATTTTTCCAAGTGCTATAGTTGTCGCTGCATTTGGATGGAACCAATTGATTCAATTTTTTGAAAAAATGAAAGTTAAATTAATTGGAATTGGTTTACTTTTTTTTCTATTGTTAGAACCTATTTATTTCACTGCATCAACCTTCCCTAATACTGTAACTTATTACAACCAAACAGTAGGGGGTGTAAGAGGAGCTTACGGAAATTATGAAGTAGATTATTATTATAATAGTTTAAAACAATGTGCTGATTGGTTTAAAAAGAATGAACTGCCTAAATATAAAAATACAGATACAATTTTGATTTTAAGTAATGCCGCTCATTTACTTAATCATTATTTTACAGAAAATAAAAATGTAATAGTTGATTATGTTCGTTATCCTGAACGAAATCAAAAAAAATGGGATTGTTTAGTTATGCATATTGCCTTACTACCATTGGAAGATATAAAGAAAGAACTATGGTTGCCTTCTTCGGCTACTTTGTATAAAGCAGAAGCTCAAGGGAAAGTATTGAGTGCTGTTATAAAAAGACCGTCTGATGAAGATTTGAAAGGATTTGAATTATTACAAAAAAATGAAATAGATAGTGCAATAACTCATTTTGAAAATTATTTGAAAGCTGATTCAAACAATACATCTATTTTAAATTTATTGAGCAATATATATTTACAAACCAATCGCCTACAATTGGCAGAGCCTTATATTAATCGCTCATTTTCTATTGACTCAAGTGATATAGAAACAAAACAACTTAAAGGGATTTTATCCTTACAAAAAAATGACTTTGCTACTGCTCAAACTCTGTTTGAACGGGTTTTACAAGAAAATCCTCAATATGCCAAAGGATATTTTTATTTAGGGATAGCTCAAATGGGAACAAATCAGTTGGATGCAGCATTGAATAATTTCAACACTGCCTCACAAGACCCAAACATAAGACAAGGATGTTATCAATACATGGGAGATATTTTTATGAAAAAAGGAAATCAACAAGAAGCAGTACGATTTTATAAATTAGCAGGAATGAATAATCCTCAATAACTTTGTATTTTATAAATTATGAACGAAAAAATAAAATCTATTATTGAATCTTCAATAGAAGTGAAAAAAAATATTTTATCAAACGATGAATTTATTCAATTGATAAATCAATGCAGTGATGTAATTACGCAAGCCTTTAAAGACGGGAAAAAAGTTTTATTTTGTGGTAATGGCGGTAGTGCAGCCGATGCTCAACATTTGGCTGCAGAATTTAGCGGACGTTTTTATACAGACCGAACAGCCCTACCTGCTGAAGCTTTACATTGCAATACATCTTATTTAACAGCAGTTGCTAATGATTATAGCTATGATGTTGTATATAGTAGATTAGTGAATGGTATTGGAAACCCGGGTGATATACTTGTTGGGCTTTCCACTAGCGGAAATTCAAAAAATATCATTGAGGCTTTTAAAGTAGCTAAAACGAAAAATATGATAACGATTGGGTTCACTGGAGAAAGCGGTGGACAAATGAAACCGATTTGTGATTATTTACTCAACGCACCTAGTAATGATACACCACGCATACAAGAATCACATATAATGATTGGTCATATTATTTGTCAATTAGTAGAAGAAAAATTTTTTGTATAAATGCATAAAGATTGCATCATATTAGCTGGAGGTTTAGGCACAAGATTGCAAAGCGTAGTATCAGATAGGCCAAAGTGTATGGCATTAATCAATGGCAAACCTTTTTTGTATTATATCTGTCAGCAATTGATGAAATTTCATTTTTGTAAAATAATCTTTTCTGTTGGATATAAGAAAGAAATGATTATTGATTATATCACATCACATCGAAAAGAATTCAAATTTGCATTTGACTTTGCTGAAGAATCAGAACCACTTGGAACAGGCGGTGCAATATTAAATGCTTTATCTTATTCAGACACGGAAGATTTTTTTGTAATAAATGGCGATACTTTTTTTGATGTTAATTTTGATGCATTATTAAATTTTCAACGAACACAAATGGCCGATTGTACTATTGTATTAAAACCTATAAAAAACGCCGATAGATATGGCTTGGTCAAAATGAACGAACAATCACAAATCATAGCATTTGAAGAAAAAAAATCAGGAGCATCAGGTTTAATAAATGGTGGAGTGTATTGCATTTACAGAAATTCATTTTTAAATATTCCGTTTGAAAAAAAATTTTCTTTTGAAAAAGATTATCTTGAAAAATTTATTAATGAAAGAGATTTGTATGGTTTTGTACAAGATAAATATTTTATTGATATCGGAATACCGGATGATTATCAAAAGGCAATAAGAGAGCTACCACAACTATTTGAAAATTAAAATAAAACAAAAAAAATGTTATTTTAAATAGAATGTTATAATTTGAAATCTTACAAAAATACTCATTACTGTTTTTATCTTTGCAAGGATATCAATGCTGAAGAAAATACTTAAAATACTTGGTTATACCTTGCTAACGATTTTATTGTTAGTGTTTCTTTCGTTTTGGTTACTCTCCACAGAAAAATTCCAAAATTATTTATTAAAAAAAACAACACAATACTTAAGTGAAAAGCTGAAAACGAATGTACAAGTAAATCATGTCCGTCTAAAATTTTTTAATCATTTCGATATAGAAGGTGTATTTGTCGAAACGCCTGAAAAGGATACCCTTGTTTACCTTGGTTTGTTAGAAATAAATACCACAGATGTTTTAAAAAATGTTTGGAAAAAGGAAACACCTGTTATTAAAAATATTTCATTAGAAAATGGCTTTGTAAACCTAAATAGAAAAGACACATCTTGGAACTACGAATTTATAGAAAATGCTTTTGCTTCAACAAATAAAGAAAAAAAATCCGATACTGTAACTGTCAAAGAAGAACCCATAAAATCTAACTCATCTGAGCCATTAAGTGATTTGCCAATTGAACTTCAATCATTAAAATGTAAGAATGTAAAATTTTATATGGATGATCGTTGGATGGGAAGAGATATGCACTTTGCAATAGGGGATTTTTTATTAGAAATCGATAAAATAAGTTTAAGTACTAAAAATATAGCAATTAAAAATATAGCAATTAATGATGCAGATATTTTAATAAAAGAATACGATCGCTTAAAACCTAAAAATAATGAACCGGACGACACCACAACATGGGGTACTCCATTTAATCCTGATTTGTTCAAATTAAATTTAGAAAATTTGAATTTAAACCGTTCACAATTTGTATACCAAAACGGCGAAATCACTTCGACACCCGGACTATTTGATGAAACAAATTTGCAAATAAAAAACATTCAAGTTTCACTAAAAAATACGAATGTTTTAGCTGATACTATTTTTTCAGATATTATCAATTTACATGCTGAAGAAAGAAGTGGATTAGTAGTGAAAAGCCTCAAAGCAAAAGCAAAAGTATCACAAGTACAAGCACAACTCAGTGAGATGCTATTGGAAACAAATCATTCTAATTTGCAGGATCATTATGAAATGCAATACAAAAACTTTCATTCATTTGAAGACTATATTTCAAAAATTAGGATGATTGCTCATTTAGAAAATTCCAATGTTTCATCTGTTGACATAGGTTACTTCGCAAATATTATAAAACAATATCCCATAACAGTCAATTTAAGCGGAGATATGAATGGAACAGTTGATAGTTTAGCAGCTACTAACCTCCATATAAAAACATTGCAATCTGAATTTAAAGGAGATGCTTATGCAGTGAATTTACCTGATATTGAAAATACTAAGTTTTTTGCAGATATTGAAAATTTAAAAACATCCGGTAATGATTTAAATCGTTTAATACCTCAAACGAAAACAGATGCAATTGCTTGGAATGAAATGAAAGATATTCAATATACCGGAACATATTCAGGTAAAGTTGATGACTTTCATGCCGTAGGAAGATTAAATACAACTATGGGTAATGCACAGTTAGATTTAAGTATGAGTTTTAGAGAAAAAATTCCAAGCTATAAAGGTGCAATTGGAACTGAAAATTTTAATTTAGGTAAATTAATAAAACAAAACTCAATTGGTCATATTAGTGTAGCTGGAAAAATTGATGGAAAGGGATTTGATTTAAATGAGCTAAATTCAAAACTGAATGCTACCGTAAAAAGCATTGAGTTGGATAATATGAAGTATGAAAATTTAACCATAAACGGTATAATATCAAAAAAGAAATTTGATGGAATTTTTGTAGCACAGGACCCACAACTCAAATTTAATTTTGACGGTTCTTTAGATTTATCAGGCAAAGAACCGATTATGAATTTTAATACTCGAGTTATCCATTTGGATTTATATAAAATGGGTATTACAAAAGAACCCACTATGTTATCGTGCTTAGCTAAACTTAATTTTACCGGTTCTACTATTGATAATTTTTTAGGTTATGCATATTTGAAAAATATTCATCTTGAAACTCTTGAGAAATCGGTTTATGTAGATAGTATATCTCTAAATTCATTTTTGACTATAGATGGGAAAAACATAAAACTATCCAGTTCAATTGCTGATGCAGAGATCAAAGGAAAATTTAATATATCAGAGCTTTCCAACGCATTCCAACTTTATTTGTGCCATTATTTACCTCAATATATTAAAGAACCAAAGAAAAAAATTAATGAACAATTCGATTTTGAAGTAAAAATAAAAGAGGTAGAAAATCTATTAAATATCTTTTTGCCACAAATTAAAAATATAGATGGAGCATTAATTAGTGGTTCACTCAATACATTTAATAAGAAGTTTTCTATCGATGCCTTTTTACCAAATTTATCTTACGAACAATTTAAATTAAATGAAACATATATAGTTGGGGCAGGGGATTTTACCGGTTTCGATGTAAATGTTAATGCCTCTAATTTTAAACATGGAGATGAAACGCTTATACCTTCCTTGCAAATAAATTCGTCAATGGCAAATGATACAGTAAATCTGGAAGTACTTACTCAAAGTATCTATGATTTAGTCGGAACGACAGCCATTAGAGCACAAGGTATAGCCAGCGACAATAATCTTTATGTTCATTTATTGCCCTCTAACATAAGTTTAAAAGAAGATAATTGGCAGCTGTATAGTAAAGGAAATATTATTATTGGAGATAATATTTTTGTAAATGAATTAAATATTGAAAATGGCGCGCAACAAATAATAATTGCTACTGATAAAAACAATAATAAAAATATTCAGGCAAAAATCGAAAACATTGATTTGGAGAGTATCAGCAATTATCTTGGTTTAAATCAATCTAAATATTATGGGCGTATAAACGGAAATATCAATCTTGCTAACTTCCAATCAGAGCCACTCATTACCGCAAACATCAACACAACAAATGAATTGATGGTTGATAAAGATACCATTGGTTATGTCAACATAAAAGGGAGTTACGATCTTTCTAAAAAAATCATTCAAATAGATCCATATACATCAATAGTGAAAAATGGAGATAAAGCTATTGTACAAGGAATCGTTAATATTGCAGATAGTACCATTCAACTTAATGCAAATTTAAAAAATACTGAAATTGCATTTTTAAATCAATTTGTAAATGATTTTATAGATAACCTAAAAGGGAAACTAACCGGGAAAGTAAGCATCAACGGACGATTAGATAAGCCGCAAATAACAGGTAACTTGAATTTAAAAAATGCTTGGTTGAAAGTAAAATTATTAGGTACATCTTATGAATTAGATGATGCCGATTTGGTTTTTGACAATCAAAAAATTTCAATAAGCAATGTGATATTACATGATGAAAGAGGAGAAGAGTACAAAGGCAACTTGACAGGAAGCATAACACATAAAAATTTCACAGACTTTTATTTGAACTTTAATCTAAAATCAAATGATTTTCTTTGTTTGAATACACATGAATGGGATAGTGATTTATTTTATGGTTATTTACATGCTAAATTAAATATGACAGTAAAAGGATATTTAGATGATTTGAAAATGGATATTGATGCTAAACCTTTAGAAGGTTCAACTTATTATTTACCTTTAGGTGGAACCGGGGATGCTTCAAAATTTGATTATGTAAAATTTAGAGAAATAGGTAGAAGCCAGACTGATGATAAAAATGAAAATGCAAACTATTTGAAATTAACTCTCAATATTGAAGCTACACCAAATGTAGAAACAATTATTGTGATGGATAAAAATACCGGTGAAGAAATTAGAGCCAAAGGAAATGGAGATTTGAAAGTAATTGTTGATTTAGGAAATGAAATGTTGATGTATGGTAATTACGAAATTACAGAAGGTGTTTATTTGTTTAAATTCAGAGGTATAGTCAATCGCTCATTTAAGATTGATGAAGAAAGCAAAATTAGTTGGACGGGAGACCCTACTGCAGCTAACATGAACGTAAAGGCAATTTATGAATTACCGAAACCATTAGCCCTATACCCTTTGGTAAGTGCTACTATTGACCCAAGCGACAAAGCGGAAATAGCAGAAGCGAAAAGAACTTATAAAACGTTTGTGCCACTTTCATTAACCGGCTCATTAGCTAATCCAGAAATAAAATTTGATATTTTACAACCAGACAACCGTTCTATTGGAAGTGCCGGCTATACAAAGTTGCAACAAATAAGAAATGAAGAAAAAGAGCTGTATCAACAAGCTGCAGTATTACTATTGATGGGTGATTTTAAAACGGAAGAAGGTGTGAGCAATAGTATGTACACTAAAAGTGCAGTGACTACGGTATCAGATTTAGTCAGCACAGCATTGTCTTCAGAAATTACAAATCAATTTCAAAACCTAACCGGATTAAAAAATATTTCGTTAGGAGTAAACTATCAAAACTTAACAGGTGGGATGTCTGAACGAAACAGAGACCAAGTTTCTTTTAATGTTTCAGCCAATTTATTAAACGATCGTATTGTTGTAGATTTTAGTAACAGTGTTGATTTTGGTAAGGATGCTGCAGGCAATACTAATAGTAATTTTTATGGTGATTTTAAGGCTAATTTTCTTATAACACCTGACGGACGATTTCGTTTGAATGCCTACCGGGTAAATAATATGGATATAGGGGGTGCATTATTCACACGAAGCGGAGTAGGCCTTTCATATAAAAAAGTATTTAATAGTTTTAGCGATTTGATGAATACAAATAAAAAAAATAAATTATCAAAATCCCAATCAAAAGGATAGTAAATAAACAAGAGAATATTACATGAAAAACATATCCAATACAAAAATCATATTATTAAGCATTTTGATTTTTCATTCATTAGTGTTGATTCATGCATCATATTTATTATTTACAGATTTTATGGGTTTTAATATTCAATATTTGAGATTAGTAGGGATGTTGATATTTACATTAACATGGGCAGGTATTTTTTTACGCAAACGCATTTTTGCGTTAATCTATTTTTCGTTGATTATTTTTGAATTGCTTTCTAAAATGTTTTTTGGAAAATACACTTATGGTGATGTTTTCGGAGATATTTATTTTCCTGCAGATATTATTTTTTTAGGAATAGTAATTTTGCTTTACAAACAAATCTTTGGTGAGAGATCAACTTAATAACATAATTAATTTAAAGCAATATCCAAAAAGGATTGTTTCATTAGTTCCTTCTCAAACAGAATATTTATTTGATTTAGGCTTGAATGATGAAATCGTCGGAATTACAAAGTTCTGCATACATCCACTTCATTGGCATCAAACAAAAAATAAAATCGGGGGTACAAAAAATATTCACATAGAAAAAATAAAATCATTAAATCCTGATTTAGTCATTGCTAATAAAGAAGAAAACCTTAAAAGTGAAATTGAAGAAATACAAAAATTTTGCCCTGTTTGGGTAAGTGACATAAACACTTATTCCGAAGCCATTGAAATGATGAAAACTATTTCAGATATTACAGGAAAAGAAGAAATTGGAAATCGAATTGTGGATGAAATTGAGCGTAGAAAAAACTCTTATATAAATCAAAGAAAAAAAGAATTAAAAAAAGCAATTTATTTTATTTGGAGAAATCCATATATGGTAGTTGGCAATGAAACATTTATTGATGAAATGATGAGTATTGCTGGTTTTGAAAATTTAATAAATCATCAAATTCGTTACCCTGAAATAGAAAAAAATGAATTAATTAAATTGAATCCGGAATATATTTTATTGTCAAGTGAGCCTTATCCATTTAAAGAAAAACATGCAGAGGAATTGAGTGAATTTTTGCCGAATGCAAAAATTATTTTAGTGGATGGTGAGCTATTTAGTTGGTATGGTAGTAGAATGTTAAAATCATTTGATTATTTTAGCACCCTGCATGAATCTCTTTAATAGACATATTCCGCTTTTTGTTTCACTAATTTTATATGCTGTAATTTGGTATTTGTTCAACCCAACATTAGGCTATATGTTAGATAGTGATGCAGTTGCCTATTTGACTATAGCCAAGAGAGTTGCTGATGGAGATTTTTTAAAAAGCGTCAATGGTTTATGGAGTCCCTTGAATAGTTGGTTTGTCGCTTTTTTTATTCGTAAAGGTTATGATGCATGGGAAGTTTCAAAATATTTGAATTTTCTTTTTGGATTAATCATCCTTTTTCAATCTTACTTTTTGTTTATATTATTTAATATAAAAAAAATAGGACTATACATTTTGCAATTCGCTTTGAGTATTGCCATGGTTTATATGGTGTATTTTCAAATGTTCGGAGACGTATTGCAACTTATTTTTGTTTTGACATATTTATATCTTCTTTGGAAAAAAGAAAACATTAATATTTCAACAACGATTTTATATGGTGTAATAATGGGGTTTGCTGTTTATGCAAAAGCGTATAGTTTTTTATTTTTTGCTGTTCATTGGT
The DNA here is from genome assembly GCA_039811265.1 of Chitinophagaceae bacterium. Lineage (GTDB taxonomy): Bacteria > Bacteroidota > Bacteroidia > Chitinophagales > Chitinophagaceae > OLB11. The sequence continues at coordinate 232,785 of JBDHYI010000001.1, forward strand.
TATTTGTTTTAGGATATTATTATTATCAAAAGAAAATCAACCTTCAGAAATGGATTTTAAATTATGCTGTGGGAATACTTTCGATGCTTTTAATAATTTCTCCATGGTCATATTTATTATATAAAAAATATCATCAATTCAGTTTAAATGGTTTTGCCGGAAAACTCAATATGAGTTGGTATATCAATAGCGGGAAAACATTTAAATCAGATATAAAAATTTTAATACCACCGGTTTATGATGATTCACCCAGTTTTTGGGAAGACCCTTATTTGACACAAGATAATTTAAGCACACCTTTTACTTCTTTAAAACATTTTTTTAAGTGGGCATTGAGGATAATACACACTTGTATTATGGCTGTATTTTGTTTTCAGGAAATAAGCTTTTTTTCATTTGCGATACTTTTCATAGCAGTATATTTTTATTTTTTTAGAAAATCAAAATCAAATGAAGATGATAAAATCAAATTACTCGTTCTTACGATTTGTATTTTGCCTTTAGGATACTTAATGATGCACATTGAAACCCGTTATATTTGGTTAAACATTGTACTACTCATGATATTGGGTGCTGTTTGTATAAATGATTTCTATCATAATCATTATCTTCAAAAAGGATACAAAATTGTTTATCTTTTATTGGGGCTTTCATTTTTAGTTTTTCCGGTTTTTTCATTTCAAAATTTGAAAAACAAAAACAAGGATTTATTTGAAATAGCAGCTTATTTGAACCAACATAATATTCATGGAAAATTTACTTCTAACCTTGATGATGCCGGTAGAATGTGGGTTGTAGCTTATTTAAGTAACAACCGATTTTATACAATTGAAAAAAATGACTTTTCAGAAAAAGAGTTGAAAAATGAAATTAAACAATACGGAGTAGAATATTATTTTTTAGGTATGAAAAAAAACAATTTTAATATTAATATAGAATCAATGCAGTTTGTCGGACAAACTCATGATATAAAAATTTATAAAATCAATTAAAAATTATAGTTCATTTTCGATTGAAGTATCATAGATATTTACCCAACTTGAAATATCATCCCAATTTTCATTATCAACCACCAAATTACCTTTTGTTACCTTTCCTATGAAACTAAATGGAATAGAACCCATTGCTTTTTCAAAATCATTTTGCTTAGATGTATTTACACTCACAATAAAACGAGATTGACTTTCACCAAACAAAAAAGCATCTTTTCTTATATCTTTTGCAGTAGAAATTTCAAACCCTAAATTTCTTTGTTTGGCACTTTCCAATAATGCAGTAAACAAACCTCCTTCGGCAATATCATGTACACTTTCTACTAATTTTTGTTGAATTAACTCTAATACTTTTTGTTGGTTAGAATATTCTTCATTCAAATCAAAAGCGGGAGCAGGTGATAGTTTTACGTTTAATATTTTATGTAAATACTCGCTACTGTTGAAACAATTTTCAGCTTTACCGATTAAGTATATGTAATCTCCATCATTTTTAAAATCCATTGTCATGCGTTGTGTAATATCATCTATAATCCCTACCATTCCAATAGTTGGAGTTGGATACACCGGTCCATCGGGTGATTGGTTGTAAAAACTTACATTACCTCCTGTTACAGGGGTGTCAAATTTTAAGCAGGCATCACTCATTCCTTTAAGCGCATAGACAAATTGATAATACACTTCAGGATTATATGGGTTTCCAAAGTTCAAGCAATTGGTTATTGCACTTGGGGTAGCACCACTACAAATAATATTACGAGCTGCTTCGCTAACGGCAATCATACCACCAACATAAGGGTCAGCATGTACATATCGGCTATTGCAATCTACCGTACAAGAAATTCCTTTTTTTGTTTCTTTTACCCAAACAACCGCCGAGTCACTTGGTAGATTTGTACTGCCATTGGCGCTTCCTACCATACTATCATATTGGTTGTATATCCATCGCTTACTTGCTATGTTCGGTAAAGCAATTATTTTTTTTGCAATCGATTTTAAATCTTTTGGTTCTTCTATTTTATGAATATTAAACTGATCTCTTTCTTTAAAATAAGCCGGTTCTTTATACTCTCTTTCATATACGGGAGCACCTCCTCCTAAAACTAAACTTTCTGCCGGAACTTCTGCTACCAATTCATCGTGCATATAAAATCGTAACATAGGATTTTTCGTTACAACTCCGATTTGTTCACAATGAATATCCCATTTTTCAAAAATATCAGTAACTATTTTTTCTTGTCCTTTTTTTACAACGACTAACATTCTTTCCTGACTTTCACTCAACAGCATTTCCCAAGCTTTCATGTTTTTTTGCCTTGTAGGAACTTTATCTAAGAAAATATCCATTCCGTGTTTCCCTTTGGCACTCATTTCAGATGTACTACAAGTTATGCCGGCAGCGCCCATATCTTGCATACCGATAACAGCATCGGTTTCAACTAATTCCATACAGGCTTCTAATAATTTTTTTTCTTGAAAAGGATCTCCTACTTGTACGGCAGGTAAATCTTTTGCACTATCTTCATTAATATCTGCACTGGCAAAACTTGCACCGCCAATTCCATCTTTTCCGGTATCACTACCTACAATAAAAACAGCGTTTCCTTCTCCATAAGAAGTGGCAGAAATTGTTTTACCTGTTTTTACAATCCCTACACTCATCGCATTGACTAAAGGATTTGTATTGTAACAATCTTCAAAATAAATTTCACCGGCAACCGTTGGTACTCCAAAGCAGTTTCCATAATGTCCGATTCCTTTTACAACACCGGATAATAAATGTTTTGTTTTATCATCTTTTAAATTTCCAAATCGTAATGAGTTCAAAGCAGCGATAGGCCTTGCTCCCATAGTGAAAATATCTCGGTGAATACCGCCTACACCGGTTGCTGCACCTTGAAATGGCTCAATTGCTGAAGGGTGATTGTGCGATTCAATTTTAAAACTGCAAGCCCAACCATCACCAATATCAATCAGTCCCGCATTTTCTTCGCCGGCTTTAGCAAGAACTTTACTGCCTTCTTTTGGCAATTTTTTTAACCAAATAATAGAATTTTTATAGCTACAATGTTCACTCCACATAACACTATACATAGCTGTTTCAGTAAAGTTGGGAGTTCGATCTAAAATGTCTTTAATCTTTTCAAATTCTTGTTCAGTAAGACCTAATTTAATAGCTTGTTCTAAGGTGGCGGTTTGCATAAAGTGGTGCGTCTAAAAGTGAATTGCAAAAATAGCTCATTCGCTCTATTTGGCAAACTTAACTAATTCTAAAAATTCATTTTCATTGAGAATATTAATCGTGCTTAATTTTTTAGCCTTTTCTAATTTACTGCCTGCATCTTTGCCTACTATGAGATAATTTAATTTACTGCTTACTCCACTTAATATTTTACCACCCAATGATTCTATTATAGCCTCTGCTTCGCTTCGTTTCATTTGTAAAGTTCCCGTAAATAAAAATGTTTTTCCGAATAACGCATTGGAATTTTCATTTTCTGTTTTTTCATTTTTAAAATTCACACCTGCTTTCTCTAAATCTTCGATTAAAATCTTGGTATCGGGATGCGAAAAAAAATCAATGATACTAGCAGCTACTTTATCTCCTACATCCTCTATATTCTTTAATTCCTCTATTGTTTTGTTATAAAAATCTTTTATGCTTAAAACGCTTCTTGCCATTGCTTTAGCGGTAGTTTCTCCTACGTATCTTATACCTAATCCAAAAATAATACGATGCAATGCTTGGCATTTGGATTTTTCAATAGCTAATTTTAAATTGTTTATGGACTTTTCACCTAAACCTTCTAATTGTTGAATTTGTTGATAAGGCAGATTATAAATATCTTGTATTTTTTTTAAAAAACCTAAATCAAAAAAACGACGAACGAGTGCATCTCCTAAACCTTTAATATCCATTGCATCCTTTGATGCAAAATGAATAATACGCTCTATGACTTGTGCTTCGCAATTGACGTGAGTGCAACGCCAAACAGCTTCCCCTTCAGGCTTAATTAATTCTTGATGGCAGACAGGACATTGTTTTGGAAAAATAATAGCTTGTTCATTTCCGTTTCGTAGTTCCGGAAAAGATTTAACGATGTAAGGAATCACATCTCCGGCCCTTTCTACTAAAATAGTATCGCCTATCATTAAATCTTTTTCACGAATGACGTCTTCATTAAATAATGAAATCGAAGAGACGGTTACACCGCCAATATAGACAGGTTCTATTTTTGCAACAGGAGTAATACTTCCGGTACGGCCTACTTGGTATTCTATATTCAGTAGTTTTGATGTTGCTTGTCTTGCTTTAAACTTATATGCTATAGCCCAGCGTGGGTGGTGACTAGTCTGACCAATTTTTTCTTGTAATGAAAATGAATTGACTTTGATGACCATACCGTCAATTTCATAAGGCATAGAGTCTCTTTGTTCTTCAAACTCATTGCATATTGTGATAACTTCTTCAATACTATCACATACTTTCATATTATCAATGGGTGTTTTAAACCCTAATGAACTCAATGTTTTTAAACTATCATAATGCGTAGAAAAGCTATTAAGATTTATGTCATCATTTTCAAGTTGTAGATAACTAACATGGTATAAAAAAGCATCCAAGCCTCTTTGGGCTACTTCATTCGGATCTTTCATTCTTAAGCTACCCGACGCAGCATTGCGTGGATTGGCAAGAGGTGCTATATTTTCAGCAATAAGTTTTTCATTATATATCTTAAATGACTTTTTAGTCATCATAATTTCTCCTCTTATTTCGATTTGCCCTATTTGATATTTTGAAAAAAAAGCTTTTAAAGGAATAGAACGAATTTGTTTGGTATTAATGGTTATATCATCTCCTTGAATACCATCACCACGAGTAGCACCTCGTTGTAGAAAATCATTTTCATAAAGCAATGAAATGCCGGCTCCATCGTATTTTGGTTCTATGCAATATTGTATTTTAGCTTCACCACTTAATTCTTTGCATTTTCTGTCCCATTCGTATAAATCTTGTGCATTGTAACTATTTTCTAAACTTAGCATGGGAACAAGATGATTAACTGTAGGGAAATCTTTGGTGAGCCCTTTAGCAATACGTTGTGTTGGAGAATCTTTTGTAATTGTTTCAGGGAATATGGATTCTATTTTTTTTAAAATAGAAAAAAGTTGGTCATATTCTTGATCGGCCAAAATGGGATTATCCTTTACATAGTAAGACCAGTCTGCGAATTGAATAATTTCTTTAAGAATGGTAGTGGTTTCTTTATTGGTATATAAAGAAGGTTGTTGAAGTATGTTTTTAGCTTTATTGATTAATAATCGAATTTCATCAGTATCGTACATACTGCAATTTAGCTGAAAAAAGATATTTTAATATATTTTTTATTAAGAAATATTGATTAAACCAGGTAGAATACCTAAAATAAGAATCAGAGCTGCATTAATGATATAAAATAAATTATCGGTGCTGTTAGGCTCTGAATTAAGTTCAACATTTCCTTCTTTAAAATAAATACTACTAATCAATTTGAAATAGTAATAAGAGCTAAGCCCTGCCATTAAAACAGCAAAGATTATAATTCCCATTCCTTGTCCTTGTTCGATGGCAGCAGTTAATAGATAATATTTACCAAAAAAACCGGCAGTCATTGGTATTCCGGTTAAAGATAATAAGCATATAGTTGTTGTAGCAGCAAGTACCGGATGACGTTTTCCCAATCCTTTAAATCCATCATACGAATAATCTTTAACTTTTGTAATAGCAACAAAAACACCTAAAGATGCTAATGTGTATGCGACTGCATATAAGATTAGTCCATTCCATGATGTGCCATTCAAAGAATAAATTGCAAATAACATAAACCCTGCTTGGGCTATGGAGGAGTATGCCATCATTCGTTTTACACTTTGTTGAAAAACAGCTGTAATATTTCCGAATAGTAATGTAAGGACAATCATAACGCCAATAGCTACTTGCCAAGTAGCTCCGATAGATCCAAAGGACAAGTGGAATAATTTAATAAATCCTAAAAATACACTAATCTTAACAATAGTTGCCATAAGAGCTGTAATAGGTGTAGGAGCTCCATCATATACATCCGGTGTCCAATAGTGGACAGGGGCAGCAGAAACTTTAAAGGCAAATGCAATAGCAATAAGTATAATTCCAACAAAAGATAAAGCATTTTCGGTTTTTATTGCATTTATAAACTGCTCACTTGTAACATTAAAATCTCCGGTTGCACCATAAACCAATGCAATACCCATTAATAAAATACCCGTACTGAATGCACCCATTAAAAAATATTTAAGAGATGCTTCGTGGCTTTTTATATTTTGTTTGTCACTTCCTGCTAATACATATTGTGGAATAGATAAAATTTCAATACCTAAAAATAAAATAAGTAAATTCGTGAAAGAAGAAATTAAATAAGAACCACATAAAATAAAAAATATCAAAGCGAAGTATTCAGCATCATTTTTTCCAATATCGGCAATACTTTTCTTAAACATGAAAAGATATAATACAACACAAGCAGTAACTAAAACGTTATAAGTAGAAGAGTACTTATCAAAAGATATCATGTCGTAATAGGAAACAACACCACTACTATCCAGCATTAAGTCGTAACAATTAGCTGCTAATAGTGCAATACTACCAAAAATTGCCAATATTTGAACTTGTATGCTTTTTTGGAAAAATAATCCTGAAAACATCAACAAGATTCCCATTAAAACTGAAACTACAATAGCAATCATTTTCTATTTTTTTTATTTGTCTTTTTAGTTTAATTAATATTTACCCAATTTAACAACCATTGAGGATAAAATCCTAAAGCTAATATAATAAACATCACTAAACCTATAATAAACATTTCATTGTTTGATAAATCAGTAAAATTTTTAGTATTTTCTTTCAACTCTCCATAAGCAACTTTTCTTATCATACTTAATGTGTAATAAGCTGAGAGAATGACTGCAATACAAGCTGCAACAGTAAATAAAACACTATAAGATGATGCACCGCTCAAAAGTCCGTTTAACATCATAAACTCACCAACAAAGCCACTTGTAAGCGGTAAAGCAATATTAGACATTGAAATGAGTACTAAAGCCGTTGTAAATTTTGGAGCGACTTTAGCCACACCTCCCATTTGATTCATATCTTGTGTTTGCAGCCTGTTTTCTAATATAGCAACCAAAAACCACATTCCCATTATATTGATTCCATGGTTAAACATCTGCACTAAAGTACCTTGCCACCCTAAGTTATGTTGCGAAAAAATAGCAGCACTCATTAAACCAATATGTGCAATAGAAGAATAAGCAACAAGGCGTTTGATATTTTTTTGGGCTATTGCTAAAATAGAGGCATATACTATCCCCGTAACTGATAGTAAAATCACAACATTCATCCATTCTTGAGCCCCTAAAGTAACGCTTGGAATTAACCAGAAAAGGACAGCAAAAACACCCATTTTTACCATCAAAGCACTTAAAACGGTGGTGACAGGTGTTGCACTTTGTTCGTAAGTATCCGGTTGCCATGTATGAAACGGGAAAACCGGCATTTTAATGGCAAATGCGATAAACATTAACCAAAATAACCAATTTTGTGTTTCAAGCGGTAAAGTTCTTCCGGCCTCTATGAAACTATATAAAGAAAATGAATGATTAGGACCGGTATGCTTATATAAATAAATGATGCCTATGAGCATTAAAAGACTACCTACAAATGTGTAAACAAAGAATTTGAACGTAACAGGAATTCTCCTTTCTCCTCCATAAAGTGAACTTAAGAAGTAAACCGGTATCAAGGCAATTTCCCAAAAAGCATAAAACAATAAGGCATCTTTAGATATAAATACACCTAATAGCCCTAATTCAGCCAATAACATTAATCCATAAAATATATTTTTATTTTTTGGTTCCTTATTTAAAAAGAAAACAAATATAAATGGGAAAGTCAAAGAGGTTAATAAAACCATCAATGCTTGTATCGGATGTTTTACTTCGATTGAAAAATGTGCACCCAGTCTTTCTATCCAAACTCTATCATATCCAATAAATTCAGCATTAATATTGTTTAGATAGAAATATGAAATAATGGCTGCAACAATTAATATAGCAGTTGAACTGATTAAAGCAGTAAGTCTTGCACTATTTTCGGGCATTAATAAAGCTAATGCACCGCCTAAAAATGGAATCAATAAAAGTAATATTGTCAGCATCTATTTATTTTTTCTTTTAACAACAGATTTTTTATTCTATTTGTTAGTTTTTGTTTATTAATTTAAGTTATTAAACATAAGTTGTATGATAAATAAAAGAATTATTCCTATAACCATTAGGAATAAATAAAACCCTACTAAACCACTTTGAAGCAACCTTAATTTGTCACTACTGATTTGGACAAATTTACCTACTCCGTTCACAAAGCCGTCTATCCCTGATTTTTCAATTATATTATCAAAAAATACACTTAGTTTTTTAAGAGGTTTTGATACAATTGCATCATATAATTCATCAAAATACCATTTGTTTTCGAAGAAATTATAAAGACCTTTTGATTCTTGTTTAGAGTCATATTTTTTAAATTCCATCCAGGCAATAAAAATTCCGGCTACACCTATTAAAACAGCTATAGCCATTAGTATATATTCTGTTTCGTGTGCCAAATGTACTTCTTCTCCGCTCGCTACATATAATGGTCTTAATAAATTATCCAAAGCATGATTTCCGCCCAATACTTTAGGAACTCCAATAAATCCACCTACTATTGATAATACAGCTAATACAATTAAAGGTACAGTCATTAAAGCAGGGCTTTCATGTAAATGTTCTTTTTGATGTTCGGTGCCTCTAAATTCACCAAAAAAGGTGATAAATAATAATCTAAACATATAGTAAGCGGTCATAAGTGCAGCCAACATACCTACTACCCATATTACTTTCCCTAATGAACCATGTGAAAACACAAACATCATAATTTCGTCTTTTGAGAAAAACCCACTTAAAGGTGGTATCCCGGCTATGGCAATACAAGCTATTAAGAAAGTTGTGTAAGTTGTTTTTAATGGTGCTTTTAGACCACCCATTTTTCGAATATCTTGTTCTCCGCTCATTGCATGAATAACCGAACCGGAACCCAAGAACAAAAGTGCTTTGAAAAAGGCGTGAGTAATGACATGAAAAACAGCAGCTGTATATGCACCAACTCCCAAAGCCATAAACATAAATCCTAATTGACTGACTGTAGAGTAAGCCAAAACCTTTTTAATATCATTTTGACGAGTAGCGATTGTAGCAGCAATAAAGGCTGTTGCTGCACCAATAATTAAAATTACTTGTTGTGCATCCGGCGAAAGAGAATAAATAAAATTACTTCTCGTTATCATATAAATACCGGCTGTAACCATCGTAGCAGCATGTATCAATGCTGAAACAGGCGTAGGACCAGCCATTGCATCGGGCAACCATGTGAATAAGGGTATTTGGGCACTTTTACCGGTAGCGCCTATAAAGAAACATAATGCAACACTTGTCATATAAGCGGGGTCTAATGTTGCTTGACTGATTAATGTTTTTAAATTTAAAAAGTCTAAAGTGTGAAATTTGTTAAATAGGAGGAACATCCCGATTAAAAAACCTACATCTCCTATTCTATTCATTACAAATGCCTTTCTTCCTGCCTTTGTGTATTCAGGATTTTTATACCAAAAACCGATTAATAAATAAGAACAAAGTCCAACGCCTTCCCAACCGGCAAACATGATTAAGTAATTTGCCCCAAGCACTAACAATAACATCGAAAAAATAAACAAGTTCAAATAAGAAAAAAATTTGCTAAATCCTTCATCGTCATGCATATAGGATATAGAATAAACATGAATTAAGAACCCTATACCTGTTATGATTAATAGAAAAACGCTACTCAAAGCATCTACCTGAAACGAAAAAGGAATCAGCATACTGCTGGTATTAATAAAATCAAATAAATGAACTACTTGTGGTTCGTTTGTATTTTTTATCTCAAAAAATATAAGCAAAGAAACAATGAATGATGCCAAAACAGCTAAACTGGCTATCCAACCGCTTGACTTACTGAGCGCTGTTTTAAGATTGAAACCGGTAATTAAAAAACCGATAAATGGAAATAATGGAACTAACCAAACTAATTGTGTCATAATCAATTTTTAATTTACATTTAGTTTTTTAAACGGTTTAAAATATTAATATCTATTGAACGTATCTTTCGATATACCATCGCTATAATAGAAAGTCCTATACTTACTTCTGCTGCGGCTACTACCATAATGAAGAATACAAATATTTGAGAATCGCCACTATTGTGCATTTTACTAAATGTGACCATTAGTAAATTTACGGCGTTTAACATCAATTCGATGCACATTAAAATAATGATAGCATTGCGTCTCATCAAGACTCCCATCACTCCGATACAGAACAACGCTAAACTAAGAAATAAATAATATTCTGTGGGCATAATTCTTAAAGTCTAAAATAGTGGCACAAAAATAGTATTTCAGTTTCTAAAATTGTAATTCTTTGCCATTTGTTTTTTATTTATATGAAAATTATCTCCTTTAGCTATTAAATAAATAAAATCACCATTTTAATAAAAAATATGAACGGTGTATTACAACTCTAAAAAATGAAAGTTTTTTTTGAGAATTGAATTAAATTAAAAACAGATTTTTCATATAGCAGCAAATCAAATGCGTAATTTAGGTTAAATTCGCTTTTTATGGATATTTCTCTCTCCAACGTAAATATTGAGTATTTAGATACAACAGAATCAGCTATTTGGGGTAAAAATATTTCATTTTTGCCTGATATCTACTATCAAGTAGTGGCAAAGTCAGGTAAAGGGAAATCAAGTTTTGTACATTTACTTTTTGGATTAAACCAACAATACACCGGTGATATTTTTTATAATCAAAAAAAAATTAAATCACTTTCTCAAGCAGAATGGGCTTCGATAAGAAGTAATAAAATGAGTATTGTTTTTCAAGATTTAAAATTATTTGAAGACAAAACAGCAATACAAAATTTATTAATTAAAAATGAATTGACACATTATTATGATAAATCAAAAATTGAATATTTTGCACAGTCATTGCATGTTTCACACACATTAAATAGAACGATTCAAACGCTTTCGTATGGTGAACGACAACGTATAGCCATTATAAGAGCGATGCTGCAACCTTTTGAAGTTTTGTTATTGGATGAACCTTTTAGTCATTTGGATGAAGAAAATATAAACCGTTGCATTCAGTTAATACAAGATGAAGTACAAAAACGAAAAGCTACTATTATTCATTGCGATTTAGAGCCTCGAACTTATTTTTCAAATGCACAAATGTTAATGTTATGAGCACACTAAATCAAATTTTATATACTAAAAAAGGTTATTATAAAGGATTCATTTTTGTTACCTTATTGATAGGGTGCAGCCTTTTATTTTTTTCAATACAATTATATCTTTCAGTTTATCATATTTTAAATCAAAATCAAGTTCAAAATGATCGTTTTGAATATCTTGTTGTGAATAAAAAAATAAGTAATCTTATGATGGGACACAAGCAAGAATCTTTTTTTTCAAAATTGGAGATGGAAGAATTGGCACAACAGAAATCAATCGAAAAAGTAGGTCAAATTGTAAGTAATCAATTTTCGGTAGAAGCAAGTAATCTAGGCGATATTTCGTTTAGTACACAAATGTTTTTTGAAGCAATCCCAGATGAATTTTTGGATACCAAAGTAGCAGATTTTAATTGGCATGAAGGAGAAAACACTATTCCCATCTTACTTTCACAAGATTTTTTAAACTTATATAATTTTGGTTTTGCATTAAGTCAAGGTTTGCCTCAAATGAGCGAGGAAACAGTAAAAGCAATATCGTTTGATGTATTAATAAACGGGACTATTCCATATAGGGCAGAGGTGGTTGGTTTCACACAGCGATATACAAGTGTGATTGTACCCATTTCATTTATGAATTATGCAAATCAACATTATGGAGACAATAATAGTGCGACAGGTGTAGCACGATTAGTGTTAAAAACACAAGAACCTGATAACCCCGATTTGGTTAAATTTTTAAACGAAAAACATTATCAAACTCAAAATGAAAAATTAAAATGGAGTAAAATAAAATCTATTGTGCAGCTTGTTTTCTTTAGCAGTGAATTGTTAGGCATTTTCATACTAAGTCTTTGTATTATGGTCATTGTATTATTTCTAAAAATTGAAATTATTGAATCAAAAGAAAGGTTAAAATTATTGTCATTGTTAGGTTATGATACTAAATCGTTGCAATATTATTTTTTAAAGCCACAAATCATTCGTTTTGGAGTAGTCATATTTATTGCATTAATCGGCACTCAATTTTTTACATTTTATTTATATAACTTTTTTAAGCCTTTGAAATTGGAAGTATCAAAATTCATTTCTGTATATGTATTATCAGAAGGTGTTTTAATTTTACTTTTGATTTACTTAATACTTTTTAAAAAATCAAAAAAAATACTAAGTAATTATTTTGCCTAAAAAATTGAACGATATTACCCTTGATGAAATTCAAAAAATTGTGCAAGATTCATCTGCTTTGAAAGTTGTACATTCTCTGATTGAAAAAGGATTAGTTAGTATTTATGAAAATCTAAATGATAATTATAAACCCAAACAAGAAGCATTTGTTTTTTTAAATAAAAATTATTTTAAAGATGATGAGTTGAAAAAACTACTTAACTCTTTTGAAAAAAAAATTCATTATCAAAATATCATTCTTACTTTTTTACATCTTCAAAAAACAAAAAAGACAGTATCTAAAAAAGAATTAATTACACAAGCCGGTGCAAATGCCACTCAAATAAAATACCTAATAAACAAAGATATATTTTTTGAAAAAAAAATGAATATCGATCGGGTACAATTTGAACAAGTTTATGACCTAAAACAAAATATATTAAGTAAGGAACAAGAAGATATATATCAAAAAATTAAACTTCATTTTCAAAGTAATAAAACAGTACTACTAAAAGGAATAACCGGAAGCGGAAAAACACATGTTTATTTTAAGCTTATAGAAGATACCATTGCAAATAATAAACAAGCTCTTTATCTCTTGCCGGAAATAGCACTCACTACTCAAATAATTCAAAAGTTAAGAGAAACGTTTGGCGATAAAGTGGGCATTTATCATTCAAGATTTAGTAATCAAGAGCGAGTGGAATTATGGCAAAAAATACAAACGAAACAATTTGAAGTTGTGGTGGGTCCGCGTTCAGCCTTGTTATTGCCTTTTGTAGATTTAGGACTTATAGTGGTTGATGAAGAACATGATTTTTCTTATAAACAACAAGACCCTGCACCTCGCTATCATGCCCGTGATGCAGCTGTTTATTTAGCGCATAAAGTAAAAGCCAATATTATATTGGGTTCTGCAACGCCATCTATCGAATCTTATAATAATGTACTGCAAAAAAAATACGCTTTAGTAGAGCTTAAATCGAGATATGGTAAAGCAATTTTACCAAAAATTGAAATTATAGATTTGAAAAAAGAAATAGCCAATAAGACTTTAGTGCGTGGTATTTTCTCCAAAAGATTACTCGAAGAAATTAAAAACAGCCTAACAAACAAAAAGCAAGTTATTCTATTTCAAAACCGACGCGGATATGCACCTTTTGTTCAATGTGAAATTTGTGGTTGGGTGCCGGAATGTAAGAATTGTGCCGTTTCATTGACATACCATAAGTCCTCTGATATGATGCATTGTCACTATTGCCATGCAAAAACGCCTCTCATTAAAATATGTATGGCATGTGGGAGTAATATTATGAAATCAAAAGGATTTGGTACGGAAAAAATAGAAGAAGAAATAATTAAGATTTTCCCAAATGCAAGAGTAAAACGGTTTGATTGGGATAATCTAAAAATAAAAAATCAACATACTCATATTATTCAACAATTTGAAAAAAGAGAAATTGATATTTTAGTGGGAACACAAATGCTTGTGAAAGGGCTTGATTTTGAGCATGTCGATCTTGTAGGTGTACTTGGTACAGACCAAATTTTATCTTACCCTAATTATAGAGTCAATGAAAGAGCGTTTCAACTAATTGAACAAGTAGCAGGTAGGGCAGGCAGAAAGGATGAGAAAGGAAAAGTGCTTGTTCAGCTTTTTAATACAACACATCCTTTATTAAAATTTTTATTAAATCACGATTATGACGGGTTTGTAAATGAAGAACTCAAATCAAGAAAAGACTTTTTATATCCACCTTACACTAAGCTAATTCGGGTTTATTTAAAACATAGAAACGAATTAATTGTAAAAAATGCTGCTCAACATTTATTCGAAAAAATAAAATCACTACCTCGCTCAATTTTTTTTGGCCCGGCAGAACCCGACATTAACCGGATTAAAAATTTATACATTCAAGAAATTTGGATTAAAACAAACAAAGAAACAGACCACTTGATAAAACTGAAAAGTGAATTGATGCAGCAAATAAGATTACTTAATGTTACAGCAAATTTTACAACTGTACATATTACCATTGATGTAGATCCTTAATTAAATTACTTAATACTCTATTAAGTGAATAGTGTTACAAACATTATAGTGGCTGGTTGCTGTGGTGTATTTTTTTGGGGAAATATCAATAGGAGGCGTTTACTTAGCATTACGGCATACTGAGTAGCAGAAACAAAGCAAAGTTAAAAGTACAACAGCAAAAGATGAAGCCGGTAGCAAGGG
>JBDHYI010000002.1:0-202521 GCA_039811265.1 Chitinophagaceae bacterium
GCAGTCTATATTGAAGTCCTTGGTATAAAGTTCTAAATTCCCAAATGTCATTATTGAGTTTTTTGAATAATTCAGGGGCGTGTTCGGTTTGAGCTTTACGAATATTGTAAAGTATTTTTTCGTAATGTTTCCTATCCAATCCTTTCAAGAACTCAAATGCTTCGTCTAAAAATATTACTTCAAAAAGTTTATCCATCCGTTAAATTGTCAACGAAGCAAAGATAATAAAAGTTTCATTGTAATGAAACTTTTTATCAGTTTGTTTTGTCGGGAGTGGGCGGGGAATATTCTGACTAACGTTTTCCATTATCGTTCAAAGTCAATCAATTATCAATCCTAAATCATCATTAGTCAGACCAAATTTAGTAATTTTTTTTAGATTCTTTTGACGATGTCCAATTTTCTTTTTTTGTCTAAAAACAGATATCCTTCGGGGGTGATATATTGGACACTCTTTACCACCATATTCCAAATGATGACTGCCAATTTTCGTTCAGTAGCACTTACGGCAGAAACGCGACCTTTGCGAAAGTTGATTCGCTGAAAGAAATCTCTTAAAGGAGTTGAATCTTTCAAATTTCCGATGGCATTGGCAGCATTATGAAGTGCGATTTTGAGCCGGTTGCTGCCTTTCGGGATTTTACTTAAAAGGACTTTCCCGCCGCTTACCTTATTGTTTGGAGCCAGTCTGAGCCAAGAGCAAATCTGTTTTGCAGAGGGAAATTTCTAAATTCCTTCTATTCCTACTTCGCTCATCAAAGCCAAAACAGTAGAATAACTCATGCCTTCAATAGCCGGCAGATCTGTTCCCTCAAATACCTGATAGAACTTTAGGTTCAGGTCTATGTTTTTAGGAATGTTTTTGTTGATACGCTTGTATGTCTTTGGGTCAATGTGATGCTGCTTTTTATTGTCGTCATTGTCGATAATTTCATTGAGCATCGCTTCAATCATTTTATCGCATTCGGCAATTTTGTTTTGGAGATGGTCGTAAGTATCCAATTCTTGTTGGATCGCGAAAAGGTAGTCCTTCCTGCCATTTGATTGCAGGGCTTTGGCAATTTCTTCTTCGCTTTTGTGACAATTACCGTGTCGGAGTGCCGCCAATTTTTGGGGATTGGTTTTGCCTTTGGTATTTTTTGTAAATTTCCCATTGCAAAGAATGACGTGGAATCCTTTGGCGATCAAAACGGCATAGAGGTTTTGCCAGTAGGTTCCGGTACTTTACTCATTATATTTTTATATTATTTTATTTATATTCGTGAATTCCGCTTTACTCCATTTCCATAGCAATAGTCTTAATGTTGTTTTGCTGTAGCCAATCGGCCATTTCAAATAGGTCTTGGTTAAACACACCAAATTACTCATTGTCATTTTTATTTGTTTTTAATGGTATTCATGAATGCTTCGCCTTTCTCTAATGTCGCTTTCCTGTTGTCCAATGGCCATCCAGTGGGAGTGGCTGCCCACATCAATTCCCGCAGCTTTGGGGTTGACGATTTTCATTGAAATTTTTTCTTCTTGTTCCATACAATTTTGTTTTAAAAAATGCTTTAAGGAGATGTGCTTTTGGCAAAGAAAATATTCTGAACGGGGTTGCTTTGAAAATACAAAACACCGCCACTGAAGTCATCGCAAACATCTCAACCAGGATTGCGTCCGTACTCGAAGTAACAGTTTAAAAACCGGCCTTACAAAGAGCAACTCAAAGATAGATTATTTCGCTTCTGGGTTGTCCGGTTAGCTTCGGACGTCAATGGGTGGGCTTATAGGGAGGGGTGCAGACAACAGCGAAAATTTGATTTATCATTTTATTTAAACATTATACTTCTTAATTTATTTTTCAATAACTTGGAATAAGGAATTTCTATCTTATAAGTTAGGAATGTTGCAAATGCAATCACGATAGGCAAATCAATACAAAAGATTACAAACCAAAAATTCAGCCCGAATTTTGTATGTAAAGTAGGAATAATAAATTGAATCGAAATATACTGATGGACTAAATATAATGCATAAGAGATTTTTCCTAAAAACAAAGTTGTTTTATTGACTATAAAAAATAAATACTTATTTACAAAAAGTATAAATAAAATAAAATAAACAGCCAGCATTATTCCATATTCTAAATGGTTGATAAATAAATTAGACCGACCTGCATACGGAAAAAGCATCACTTGACAAATAAAACAAAATAGAATAATTAAATATCGTTGAGGTAATTTATCTTTTTCTGTATAAATTTTATAAAAATTGATTCCGGCAAAAAACAAAGGGAAAAATTGAAACAAGGGGACCCAAATGATAAGATTTTTAACGTAAAGAGAACTATAAAAAAATTGAGTCAGAATTAAAATTGAAGTACATAAAGAGATACCAATGTGGATCGTATATTTTAGAATTTTAACTTTATAAATAAAATAAAACAAAATATAAAACAACATTTCTATTATTAAAGACCAGTAGGGACCATCTAAATCATCTATTTGAAAGTAAAATTGAAACATGGTCATGTTGGCAATATATCTTATTGTTAAATAAATACTTTGATTGCCCTTGTAAAAAGCATAAGCCAACATAATTATAAAAGTAAAAGTTACAGCAGACCAATAAGTAGGGTATAGCCTGCCGATTCTATTTATTACAAATTCACTTCCACTTTTTATTTTTTGTAAACTCATAAATATTACAAACCCACTAATCATAAAAAATAAATCCACACCCGAAATCCCCAATTTGAAAAATGAATTATACTCAGAGCGTCCCATTGTGAAATGAAAAAAGACAACCAAAAGAGCTGCAATTCCACGAAGAGCATCTAACTCTTTGTAACGTATATTTGAATTATGAGTGTTGTACATGAATAGTTTATTTCTAAAACTAAACTAATTTTATTAATCTTATCAAACTGATAATCATTAATTTATTCTTGTTAAGTAAATAAATGATTTAATTATTCAATTAACAATTTATAAAAAAAAATATAGAAATTAAAATACTTTGAACTTAAAATGAAAATTATAAAGAAGTAAATGATGACACTAATTTGTCATTCATTTTTGTTTCCAGCATTTTACGCCCTAACTTAAACATACCTAAAAATGAAGCTTCATCGCTAACGCCATGTGCTACTAAAAGCGGTTTATTAATACCTAAAACGGGTACTGCAGCATATATTTTATGATTAAATCGTTCTAAGAAATCGTCATTGATATTTCTTTTTATTTTAATTGTGTCATACAAAGATTCAGCAAATTTCAAAACGATGTTTCCTGTAAAACCGTCTGTGATAATAACATCTGCTTTATTTTCTAACAAATCTCGTCCTTCTATGTTACCAATAAAATTAATTTGTTTATTTTCTTTCAATAACTGGTATGCAGCTTGTGAAACGATATTTCCTTTACCTTCTTCTTCTCCGATATTAAGAAGTGCCACTCTAGGATTTTCAATATTATAGATATACTTTGCAAAAACTGATCCCAAAATACTAAATTGATTTAAATGATCCGGCTTGCAATCTGCATTGATACCGACATCTAGCATAATACTAAAAGAACCATCAATCTGAGGTACGGGAGTTGGAATAGAAGGCCGTAAAACTCCTTCAATCGGTTTAATAATTTGTGTTGCTCCTATAAGCATAACGCCGGTATTACCGGCACTAATAAAAATATCAGCAACTCCTTTTGATAAAAGCCCGAACCCTACTACCAATGAAGAGTCTTGTTTTTCCTTCATGGCTTTAATAGGATGCTCGTTCATCTCAATGGTTTGAGTGGTGGAGATGTATTGTAAAGCCGGGTGTAAGGCGGAATCACCTAAATGAGATTGTATTGCATTTTTATTACCTACTAACAATAAAGTGCAGTCATTATATTCTTTTAAAAAAGCGATAACCCCCTTGCATGCCTGCTCGGGAGCATAATCACCGCCCATCATATCAATGGCAATACGCATCATTGGCTTATTCTTTTATTTCAAGGTCGTCAGCAGCACCGGTTTCTTTTACTTCTTTTTCAAGTACTACACGTCCTTTGTAAACTAATTTGTTTTCAACCCAATGAGCTCTATGACGTAAATGCAATTCTCCTGTTGTTTTATCGGTACTTAATGTATCAATATTAGCTTTGTAGTGTGTACGGCGTTTTGCACTTCTTTGTTGCGAGTGTCTTCTTTTAGGATTTGGCATATCGCTTTATTTTTAAATTTTATTATTTGTTTTTTTTAGTTTATCCCAAACGTTTGTTTGTTGGTTTGATTTACTTTGGTTTAAAAATTCCAATGCATTAGGATTACAGGTACTTTCTCCATTTTCATTATCAGGATGGATATGTTGAATAGGAACACTTAAAATGATAAATTCATATATCCATTTTTCAATATTCAAGATATAATCCGAATGACCTATATAAGCAACTTCAGCATCTTCTTCCGATTTTTTTTCTACTAATGAATCATCTACTATTTTCACTACTAATTCAAATTCATCCCAAAGATTAAGTTCAAATTCATCGCCACAACGATCGCAAGGAATATTTACTGCACCGTTAATTTTGAATATTAGTAAGAAAATATTGCTTTTTTTATCCAAACTGAGATTTATGTCAATATTTGCATTGTTAAACTCAGGTTTATCAAACTTTTCAAAGAAACTATCATCAATGTTGTAATTGAAATTATGAATACCGGGTCTTAACCCAACATGTGCAATTTCAAACTCCCTTCTAAATTTCATACTACAACATTTTTTCAGGGGTGCAAATGTAAGTTATTTTTTTTGTATTTATACAAATCATTTATTAAAAAAAATAATAAGTAATGACTTTTTATAAATAGTTTAAAAAAAATAAAAAGCTGTTCGTTTTTTGAACAGCTTTTTAAATAATGATTATTGATTACAAAATTATACGTTTTCTAAAATTTTAGGAGCCGCATTTAAAATTTCATCATTTGCTTGAGAAGCATATTTTTCAAAGTTTTTAACAAACATAGTTGCTAATTCGTATGCTTTTTTGGTATATTCATCTTTATTTGCCCAAGTATTTTCCGGGATTAATAATTCTGAAGGAACATTTGGACAAGTAGTTGGCATGTTAAACCCAAAAATAGAATGTGGTACATATTCTACATTGTCAAGCTCGCCATTCATAGCAGCTGTTATCATTGCACGCGTGTAACTTAGTTTCATACGACTTCCAACTCCATAAGATCCGCCGCTCCAGCCGGTATTGATAAGCCACACTTTTACATCGGGATGTTGTTCTAGTTTTTTACCAAGTAACTCAGCATATTTTGTTGGGTGTAAAGGTAAAAATGCTTTTCCGAAACATGCACTAAATGTAGCTTGAGGTTCTGTAACTCCTACTTCTGTACCGGCTACTTTAGCTGTATAGCCACTTATAAAGCTATACATAGCTTGTCCTTTACTCAATCTGGATATAGGAGGCAAAATTCCATAAGCATCACAAGTTAAGAAGAAGATATTTTTAGGATCACCGCCAATACTAGGCTCTTTTGCATTAGATATATGATTTATCGGATATGCTACACGAGTATTTTCAGTAATACTGCCATCTGCAAAATTTACTTTATTAGTACCTTCAAAATATTTTATGTTTTCTACTAAGGCATTTGGTCGTATTGCACCATAAATTTGTGGTTCTTTTTCTTCTGTTAGATCAATACATTTTGCATAGCAACCTCCTTCGAAATTAAATACAGAGCCTTCATCCCAACCATGTTCATCATCACCGATTAATTTCCTATTTGGATCAGCGGATAGAGTTGTTTTACCGGTACCACTTAATCCGAAAAACAATGCCACATCACCATTCGTACCTTCATTTGCTGAGCAGTGCATACTTAAAACTCCTTTTTCATGAGGAAGTATATAGTTTAGTACACCAAAAATACCTTTTTTCATTTCTCCGGTATAAGCTGACCCACCGATGAGAATCATTCTTTTGGTGAAATTCACAGCAGTAAAGTTTCCTTGTCTTGTTCCATGAACAGATGGAGTAGCTTCAAAACCGGGTGCCTGAATGATAATCCAATCTGTTTTTTGTGATTTCATTTCTTCTTCATTAGGGCGTAAAAACAAGTCGTAACAAAATAAGTTAGCCCATGGAGTTTCATTAATGACACGAATATTTAATTGATGTTTGGGGTCAGCGCAAGCATAAGCATCTCTTACCCAAATTTCTTTTCCATTAAGATAGCTAGTTATATCTTTTAGTAATAAATCAAAATGCTCAGTAGATAGAGGGATATTAATATCTCCCCAATCAACACTATTTTCTGTATTGGCATCTTTGACAGTAAATTTATCTTTTGGTGAACGACCGGTAAATTTTCCGGTACTAACTGACAAAGCTCCCATGTCGGTTAGTGTGCCTTGTCCTAATTCAACTGTTTTTTGGGTCAATGATTCAGGCGATAAATTCCAATGAACAATAGATGGATTAATGCCTAATTCTGATAAATCAGCATGTTGGTTTTTAATTCCGTATTCTTGCATGTTTATTAATTTTTTGAAAGTGCAAATGTACTACTATGAAATAGAATATAAATAAAAAATATTATACTTTTTTGTTTTCTGTTTATTAAATTAAAACTGAAATTTTTATTAAATATAAATTTTAATCTTTACTCACTCAAAATACATTAAAAAATTAAGATGCGGCTTCTGCCTGCATTTGTTTCATAGCGTTTTTACGTTGATGCTCGTCCAAAATAATTTTACGCATTCTTACAAAATTAGGCGTTACTTCTATACATTCGTCGTGTTCAATATATTCCATACACTCTTCAATGGTCATTAGTTTTTTAGGAGCAATTCTTGTTGCATCATCAGCCCCGCTGGCACGATGGTTAGTAAGTTTTTTCCCTTCAATAACATTCACTAATAAATCACCGGGTTTGATGTGTTCTGCTATAATCTGTCCGGCATAAACTTCTTCGCCCGGATCTACAAAAAAAGTTCCTCTGTCTTGTAATTTGTCGATAGAATAAGCAGTTGTAGTACCATTGAATTTTGAAATCAGCACACCATTATTTCTTCCGGGTATAGGTCCTTTCCAAGGTTTGTATTCTCTAAAACGGTGTGCCATAACGGCTTCACCTTGCGTATTGGTTAGCATTTGAGTTCTCAATCCAATAAGTCCTCTTGATGGAATGTCAAATTCTAAATGTTGCATAGTGCCTTTGGTTTCCATTATCAGCATTTCTCCTTTTCTCCTGCTGACCAAGTCTATGGCTTTACTTGCAAATTCTTCCGGCACATCTACAACTAATGTTTCATAAGGTTCACTTTTTACGTCATCAATTTGTTTAACGATTACTTGGGGTTGTCCAACAGTCAACTCATAGCCTTCTCTACGCATTGTTTCAATAAGGACACCTAAATGTAAAATACCTCTACCGTAAACTAAAAAAGTATCTCCATTATCGGTATCTTCAACTCTTAAAGCTAAATTCTTCTCTAATTCTTTATTTAATCTTTCACGTAAATGCCTACTAGTAACAAATTTTCCATCTTTTCCGAAGAAAGGGGAGTTGTTGATACTAAAAGTCATATTCATGGTAGGTTCATCTACTGGAATTATTGGTAAGGCTTCCGGATTATCGAAATCAGCTATTGTATCGCCTATATTAAAATCTTCTAAACCTACTACGGCACATATATCACCGGCTGCAACTTCATTTGTTTTCTTTTTTCCTAATGATTCAAAAATATAAAGCTCCTTAACTTTTGATTTCTTTTGAGTGCCATCTGCTTGCATTAAAATGACATTATCATTTTCTTTTATTTTCCCTCTGGAAACACGTCCTATAGCAATTCGTCCCAAAAATGAGGAGTAATCTAAAGAAGTAATTTGTAATTGTAAATTGCCTTCCGATACGTATGGTGCCGGTACATGTTGAATGATACCATCTAAAAGAGGTGAAATATCATCGCATTGTGAATTTTCAAAGTTGAACCATCCATTTTTTCCGGAACCATAATAAGTAGGGAAATTCAATTGTTCTTCTGTAGCATCCAAATTGAAAAATAATTCAAATACTGCATCGTGTACCTCATCCGGTCTGCAATTAGCTTTATCAACTTTATTAATAACGACAATTGGTTTTAAATTTAATTGTAAAGCTTTTTGTAATACAAATCTTGTTTGTGGCATAGGTCCTTCAAATGCGTCAACTAATAAAATCACACCGTCTGCCATTTTTAAAACACGTTCCACTTCTCCTCCAAAATCAGCGTGCCCAGGAGTGTCTATTACGTTGATTTTGGTATCCTTATATATAACGGAAACATTTTTAGATAAGATAGTTATCCCTCTTTCTCTCTCTAAATCGTTATTATCCATTATTAGATCATCGGTCTCTTGATTTTCTCTAAAAACATTTGTATGATGTAAAATTTTATCAACTAAGGTAGTTTTACCATGATCAACGTGTGCAATGATTGCAATATTTCTTATATTCATATATTATGAGGACTTTTTTAAAAAAGCGTGCGAAGTTAAATCAATTATTTTAAGTTAAATCATTTTTATTTGTTATAGGAAATGAACTTATGTTTTTTTTGAAAATAAAATAATGGTATGATAATTAATATATTATTAAAAAAAAGAATCTTTAAATATTTATATTTAATCAAATTATTAATTTATATACAAACACATATAAAAATTTTTATACTAATTTTGAATTAGTTATTCAAACCATATAAAGAGGTAATTCGTCTTTTCAGATAAACATCAACCTTTTTTAATTAAAATTTAGAATTGATTATTTATGAACAAACATATACATCAACAATACGGACTTTTATTTCTATTAATAATTTTTTGCACTTCTATATCAAATGCACAAACGATAACTATAAGCCCCCTACAAAATAATAATATATGTGCTTGTTCTCCCATTAATATTGATTACACAGCTACGGGAGTATTCAATGCAGCTAATATTTTTACAGCACAATTGTCGGATGCACTTGGGAATTTTGCAGCTCCAACTAACATAGGCATATTGAATGGAAATGCTAATGCAGGAACCATTAATTGTACTATACCATGTAATACTCCTTACGGTACAAATTACAGAGTAAGAATTGTAAGTAGTAGCCCTGTAATAATCAGCCCTGATAATGGAATAAATATTACAATCAACCCAAGTCCTCAAGTAAACATTACGCAAACAGGCGGCAATTGTTCAGATACATTGACAGCTAATGTTAATTTGAATGCAGCAGGTCCAATTCAAGGTAATAAATATTATATAACTAATGTTGAGCCTTGGGGAGTTTATACTAATGAAAACGAAATGAATATTGTGTTTGGAGTAGGAGGATGGATACAAGGGAACTTTATGTCTCCCACTGCGGCAACTGTTTTTGCACCAAGTACACAATTTGTATTTTTAGAAGGTAGTGACTTTAATGCAGATGCATTAAATCAATATATGATGTTAAATGGCCCTTTAATTGAAAACTGGGTAAATTCAGGAGGGAGATTATTTATCAATGCGGCTCCTAACGTAGGAAGTGGCCAAAATTGGGGGTTTGGTGGTGTTTTTTTAAATTATCAAAATTTAATACCTATAAATCCAAATGATGTGCCGGGAGTTAATATTACTAATATGGCTCATCCAATAAATGTAGGACCTTATTTGCCGGTAGATCCTAATGGTGTTTATACCGGTAACTATTTTGCTCATGCAAATATAATTAATGGAGGAGCCACTTTAATACATAGCTCAACAAATCCAAATGATGCTGTATTAACTGAAAAACCATGGGGGAGTGGGCTTGTTCTATTTGGTGGAATGACAACAACAAATTGGCATAATAATGTACCGGGTCTTCAGAATCAACATGCAATAAATCTGAGATTAAACATATTAAATTATTTAGCAGGAGCTGCAATTAACCCTTCCTATACATATTTATGGACACCCGGCGGTCAAGTAACTCCTAAAATTGTTCCTCCAAATACCGGTATATACACTGTAACAGTTACGACAAATGCCGGTTGTACGTCAATAGCCACATATAATTATATCCAACAAAATGCTCCTGTAAACGTTCATATTGTTGCAAGCGGAAATATGTGTAAAGTCGGAGATAATGTAATTTTAGATGCAGGGGGCGGTTTTGTATCTTATACTTGGGATAATGGTGCAAATACGCAAACAAGAACAATAAATGCACCGGGTACATATTGGGTAACAGTTACAAATGCACAAGGTTGTGTAGGTACTGATACCATTATTATTAATTTAAACCCTCCTATAAATTTAAATATCACTTACCCTCCAATTCAATGTAACGGAGGTAGTACTACATTAACTGTAAATGGCAACGGAGGCAACCCACCTTATGTATTTAGTATAAATGGCGGTGGTTTTCAACCAAATAATTATTTTCAAAATGTTACTGCAGGGACATATACTATTTTAGTTTCGGATGCATCCGGTTGTACTGCTACAACCATTATAACTGTATCAGAGCCTCCAATACTTGATTTTAACTTTACTTTGACTCAGGCAAATTGTAGTGGAGATGCAACTGTCGTTATAAATGCTAATGGGGGCACAGCTCCTTATCAATATAGTATTTCTCCAATATACCCTTTTCAACCAAACAATCAATTTAATAATATAGCTGCAGGAACCTATACCATCACTGTATCAGATGCAAGCGGATGTAGTAAAACAACATTATTAAATGTTTTACCCATACCTGTTATGAACATTACAGTTTCTGATATAAACAATGTAAAATGTAATGGTCAATGTGATGGTTCGGCTCAACTTATTATTAGTGGGGCTGCTACACCGTACAATATTGCAATAGCACCACAAGTAGGAAATATTAATCAAGTAACCGGAGCCATAAGCGCTCTTTGTGAAGGTACTTATACTATAACTGTAACTGATGCTAATAATTGTATAAAAACTACCACATTTGTAATTACAGCACCTCCAACAATGTCTTTAAGTGCCAATGTAATAAATGTTAGTTGCTATGGACTTTGTAATGGTTCAGCTCAAATGAATGCAGTTGGAGGTGGACAAAATTATAATTATTCCATTAGCCCGAATGGCAATATAAATCCAAATACCGGATTAGCAAGTAATCTTTGCCCCGGGAACTATACAGTGACCGTAACAGATAATAATGGATGTTTTGCAACTACTACCTTTAATGTAATTGAACCACAGCCTATTTTATTTGATTCAATTATTATTCAAGACAATATTTGTTCCGGTAATAATTCAGCTACGATTGATATTTATCCTAACGGGGGAGTTTTGCCGTATTCTTACACTTTAAACCCCGGAATGGTAGTAAATAACACCGGTCAATTTACCGGATTAAATTCAGGTAATTATACAATAGCAGTAAGTGATTTTAATGGATGTCAAATAGACACAACAGTAGTAATAAAAACACTTTCAAATTTAAGTTTCAGTCAGGTAAATATACACGAAGTATATTGTAATGGAGATTCAACAGGTTCAATTGCAGTTGTAACAAATGGAGGAAACGGGAATGTAATTTATACTATCAACCCTGCAAAACCTCAGGTGCCTGAAGGATTCTTTAAATATTTAAATGCCGGAACTTATACGATTATTGCAACTGATGCTATTGGATGTTCAATAACAACGACCGTTAACGTTACAGAAAATCCTAAATTACAAATTAATGATTTAAATTATGTTGAACCAATATGTGCTTATGATTCTACCGGAATTATTCAAATAAATGCAACGGGTGGAGTACCACCATTATTATATTCGTTAAATAATGGCACACCAAACCAAACAGGGCTTTTTACAGGATTAATCATTGATCAATATAAAATAACATTGATTGATAATTTAGGTTGTAGAAAAGATACAAATATTAATTTGACAGGACCATCTCTTGTTGGGGCTAATATTCAAATAGAATCGACAAAATGTATAGACTCTAAGGATGGAAAGGTGCACATACAAGGGACAGGAGGCTTGGGAGGTTACAAGTATTTTATTACACCCGATTTAAATTTAAATAAAACAGGAATATTCTTTGATTTGGCAAGTGGTATTTATACAGTTAGAGTAGTTGATACAGTTGGTTGTGAATATAAAACAGAAATCACAGTAAATGGGCCTTCTAATCCTTTAAATATTAGTATTACAAAAGAGGACTTGAAATGTTATGGTAGGGGAAATGAAGGTAATGCAACTGTTCATGTTTCCGGCGGTGAAATGCCTTACGTATATAAATGGTCAACAGATCCGGTACAAAATACAGCAACAGCAAGTGGTTTATATTTTGGGTGGTATAATGTTTTAATAACAGATGCTAATGGTTGTGAAAAATCCGATACAGTATATATTTCAGAAGGGCCTTGTTGTCAAGCTGCATTTATACCTAGTGCCTTTTCTCCAAATGGAGATCAGGTGAATGATGAATTCAAAATCTTAAGTACTGCCGGAATGGAATTGATAAAATTAGAAATATACGATCGTTGGGGGCAAAAACTATGGACTACTTCAGATTGGAAAAGAGGTTGGGATGGCCGTGTAGATGGCGAAGAAGCAGGAATAGGGGTTTATTATTATCTTTTAAATTATCGATGTACTTTAGATAATAAAGTTTATACTAAAAAAGGGGATATAACTTTGATAAGATAGAAATAATCAAAGGATAAGGAGAAAATTAATTTGTTTTTTCTTCTACTTCACTATGATGATGTTTTCCAAAAACAAATTTAAAAATTACAGGTAAAGTTGTAATTAATACTATAACTATAACAATAGCCTCAACGTGGTCAGCAATATCTACATTCCATTTTGAGAGTATAAAATCACGAGCAAATTTACCCATTAAAAACATTGAAAACACCCATGCAAATGAACCTATAATATTGTAAAGAGTGAATTTTTTATAATCCATTTTTACAACACCGGCAACAATGGGGACAAATGTTCTGACTATTGGTAGAAAACGAGCAGCAATAACGGTTAATGCGCCATTTTTATCATAAAATTTTTGAGCGGTAATTAAGTGTTTTTTCTTAAAGAAAAAAGTATCTTTTCTAGAATAAATAAAAGGACCTGATTTTTTTCCAAACCAATAACCTACAAAATTCCCTAAAATTCCTGCTATTGAAAGCAATAAAGGAATAACTAAATAATGTGTATCAAAAAAATTAGCACATAATTCTTTTGAATACATACCAGCAACCACTAAAAGAGAATCGCCCGGTAAGAAAAAGCCGGCAAACAAGCCTGTTTCTGCAAAAACGACAAATATCAATAAATATAAACCACCCATTTCAATATACCACTTTGGATTCAAAATGGTTTCTTTTAATAATTCAAACATTCTAAAATTTTAAGAAAGGCAAATATAACTTTAAAACTTATTAAAGTTTTTTGTATTTTAATTAATTCAAAATTTAACAAAAAATGTCTTTTTTTTCATCATCTACTATATATTTAAACTTTCAAATTTCAAATGAGTATAAAAACAAGTAACGCGTCATCAAATAATTCGGCTTTGGCTACCATTATTTCTGTTTTCTTTTTTTGGGGGTTTGTAGCCGCAAGCAATGGAATTCTTATCCCTGTACTTAAAAATCATTTTACATTATCTCAATTCGAGTCTCAGCTTGTTGATACAGCATTTTATATCGCTTATGGTGTCGGCTCATTGATTTATTTTATTTGGAGTATGACAGCAGGAGATCCTTTAAATAAAATAGGATATAAAAAAGGTTTAGTCATTGGTTTAATCATTTCATCTATTGGAGCTCTATTGTTTATTCCGGCTGTAAATTTTAATGAATATTTGTATTTCTTAATCGGGTTGTTTTTTATTGCATTTGGATTTTCATTGTTACAAATTGTTGCCAACCCTTTTGTAATAAATTTGGGAGATCCTTCGAAAGGTTCATTTAGGTTAAACTTAGCCGGCAGCATCAATTCTTTAGGAACTTCAGTAGGTCCAGTACTTTTTGCCTACTCTTTATATGGCAGTGCCAATGCTCAAGCAGTTAAAGATATCGGAATGGAGGCAGTTAAAATTCCCTTCATTATTTTAAGTGGACTTTTATTTTTTTTAGCAATATTTCTAAATTTCTCAAAACTGCCTACTATAGTGAATGAAGAAGAGAAGGAACAGTCTATTGGAGCGTTTAAATATCCTCAATTAACGTTAGGGATGTTAGCTATTTTTATTTATGTAGGTGTTGAGGTAGCTATAGGAAGTAATTTGCCGGCTTTAGTAGGACATATTAAAAACTTGGAAAGTGATAAAATAGCGAATGTAGCTGCTCCATTTGTGTCATTGTATTGGGGAAGTTTAATGATAGGTAGATGGACCGGGGCTATTAATGTTTTTAATATGTCAAAAAAAACAAAAACATTTTTAAATATTTTTATCCCGTTTGTTGCATTTGGTGTTGTATTATTTTTCAATCATGTCAGAGGTACAGAAATTAGTGAATTATTTATTTATGCTGTATGGATAATCATTTTCATTATAGCTAATTTTATGGCTCAAGAAAAACCTGCAAAGACATTAATGTTATTTGGTATTTCGGCAAGTATTATGATGTTGATTGGAATTTTCTCGAAAGGCGATATTGCCATATTTTCCTTTATGAGTGGTGGTTTGTTTTGTAGCGTAATGTGGCCTTGCATTTTCAATTTAGCAATAGCGGGCTTAGGGAAATATACAAATCAAGGTTCAAGTTTATTAGTGATGATGATTATTGGAGGGGCATTTATCCCTCCAATTCAAGGATTAATTTGTGATATGGAAAAATCACATCCTAATGGTATAATGGGAGTAAGTTATACTCAATTTTCTTATATTGTTGCTATAATATGTTTCTTATACCTTGCTTGGTATGCATTAAAAGTAAAAACAATATTATTAAAACAAGGTATTGATTATGATAAAAAATCTGAGACTGGGCATTGATATCGGTGGGACTAATACAGCTTATGGTATTGTAGATGAGAATGGTAAAATTTTAAAAAAAGGCTCGATTTCAACCAAAGGTCATACAAACCCACTTGATTTTGTAGATACCTTGTATGATAAAATTTTAAGCGAAATACAAAATGATTTTTTTTCAAAAATTAAATCTATAGGAGTAGGAGCACCCAATGGGAATTATTATACAGGCAATATAGAATTTGCTCCGAATCTTGAATGGGAAGGTATTATACCACTTGCTTCTATTATTGAAAAAAAATTTTCTATAACGACTAAATTAACCAATGATGCCAATGCGGCAGCTATGGGCGAAATGATGTTTGGCGCTGCAAAAGGAATGAAGGATTTTATTATGATTACTTTAGGAACAGGAGTAGGGAGCGGGTTTGTAGCTAATGGTCAATTGATATATGGTCATGATGGTTTTGCAGGGGAACTTGGTCATGTTATTGCAATTCGAGATGGAAGACCCTGCGGTTGCGGTCGTAGAGGGTGTTTAGAAACTTATACATCTGCAACCGGCATTGTAAAAACGGTCAAAGAATTTATGAAAATAAATACCTATGAAAGCCCTTTAAAAAATATACAAGAAATATCATCTAAAGATATTTATATTGCGGCACAACAGAATGATAAATTAGCATTAGATGTTTTTGATTATACCGGCAAAATTCTCGGTCAAACCTTAGCTGATGCTGCTGCAATAACAAGCCCTGAAGCAATTATATTGTTTGGAGGATTAGCACAAGCAGAGAAATATATTTTTAAGCCTACTCAAAAATATTTTGAGGAAAATTTATTAGTTATTTACAAAAATAAAATAAAAATAATTCCTTCTTTACTTAACGAAAGTGCTGCTGCTATACTTGGTGCTGCTGCTTTATAATTTTTTTAATTTATAAATGGTTTATAATCAATGTCCAATGAATGTGATATTATAAATATATTTTTAATATTTATTATTGGCATAATGTTTGAATAGTTTAATTAAAAACACTTAACATTATGATAAGAATTTTATTTACACTTTTTATATCATCTACTCTTTTTGAAGTTAATGCTCAAAATATAAATGAATATTTATTACAAGCTACTTCTTATAAACAAAAGGAAAACTACGTTGAAGCTGCAAGACTTTTAAATAAGGCTTTAGAATTGGATAAAAATGATATGGAAGTTAAAAGAGAATTAGCAGATGTGCAGTATTTGAATAAAAAATATTACGAGGCTATTCCTTTGTATGAAGAAATCATTAAGACAGATGATAAAAATATTGTTTTTTTAGCAAGATTATCCGAGATGTATAGCATGAGTCCTCAAAAATTCAAAGGGGTTGAATATGCTGAAAAAGTATTGAAATTCAAACCGACAGATGGTCATATTAATAAAATGATTGCCAGAACATTTTTTGAAGTTAAACATTATCCTAAAGCTATTGAACAATATTTAATTGCTGAAAAAGCACTGCCGAAAGATATGGATATCCCATATAAATTAGGCTTAAGCTATAGAAAGTTAAATAAATTTTATGAAGCAATGGTTTATTACATTAAAGCTATGGAACTTGACCCCAATAATGGTAGTAAAATTTATGAAGCTGCAAATAGTTGTTATGATGCTAACAACTATAAAAAAGCAGTTGAATTATACCCGTTAGCTGAAGAAAAAGGATATTTCAAAACAAAAGCATTTTATGATAATTGGGCAATGGCGTATGAAGAATTAAGAGATTTTGATAATGCAATTCTATGTTATGAAAAAGCAAAACAATTTTCTCCTTATGATAAAGATATTAATCTCTCATTGGCGAATGCTTATATGAAAAAGGGAGAATTTGGAAAAAGCCGAGAAATTATTGATGAATTACTAAAAATAAATCCTAAAGATGCCGAAGCTATTTATACGAAAGGGATGTCTTATTACAAAGCAGGAAATACAGGTAAAGCTTCAATCTATTTTAATCAAGCATTTGATATTGACCCATCTTTAAAGAGTTTACGATATGCAAAATCTAATTTCTAAATAAATTCAATTATTTTGAATCTAAAGTAAAACCGAAACTGGTACCAACATCAATGGCACTTCGGCATGTTACTTTATGACCATGTGCTTCAATGATATGTTTTACTATAGCTAAACCTAGCCCTGTTCCTCCCGTTTCTTTATTTCTTGCTCTATCTGTTCTATAAAATCGTTCAAAGATTCTTGGGAGGCTTTCTTCTGCAATACCGATACCATTATCTGTTATTTCTATAAAAATTGTTTTATTACCCATATCATAAAATCCGGCACTTACTTCTCCATTTTCCTTACCATATTTAATACCATTTTCAATTAGGTTTACTAATACTTGTTTAATTTTATCTCTATCGGCAAAAACCAATTTAGTAGCTTCCGAACCATGTTTGATAGAAAGTTTTATATTTTTTTGTGTAGCCAATTGTGATAATTCATCAAAAACTTCATTTGTAAGTTCATTAATATTGAAGTGTATTTTGTTTAATGGGACAGTATTTGATTCTAATTTTGCAATTTCATCTAAGTCGGATACCAGTACAGCTAAACGATCAATGCTCAAAGAGGCTTTTTGCAAAAAATGTTGATTCACTTTTTGATCATATAAAGCTCCATCAAGTAACGTGTGAATATAACCTTGTGTGGTAAATATGGGTGTTTTTAATTCATGTGATAAATTAATTAAAAATTCTTTTCTAAATTCTTCATTGCTTTCTAATCGTTCTATCTCGTTTTTATAGGATATTGACCAATTTTCAACTTCTTCTTGTACTTCTTCTATTGTTTTTGGAGGTAGAATTTCATTATTAAAAAACTCTTCTCTTTGTGTTGCTTTTGTGTTAGATATCAGTTTATAAATAATTTTAATTTTACGATAAATAAACTTGTCTAAAATATATCGAATTAAAAAATAAGTAATTACACCCATGCTTATAAATAAAATAAGCAACTGAATTAAAGTCAAATTAAAAAAGAAACATATAATAGAGACGGATAAACTTATAATCAAACTTACAATCAACGCATAATGAGTTGGACTTAAATTTTTTTGATTTAGCATCTTAAAATAATATTATTCATATTCAAATTTATAACCCACACCTTTAATTGTAGAAATGTAATTAATATTTAATTTTTGTCTTATTTTTCGAATATGTACGTCAATTGTTCTATCGCCGACAATGACTTCATTGCCCCATATTTTTTCTAAAATCTCATTCCTATAAAATACTTTTCCGGGCTTTGATGCCAATAACGCAAATAATTCAAATTCTTTTTTAGGCAATTGAAATGAATTCCCGTTTAAAAGAATAGTATATTTTTCCCGATTGATTTCTAAATTTTTAAAAGAGAGTACTTGCTTATTTTCTGTCTGAATTCTTCTTAATGCTGATTGTATTCGAGAAATTAATAACTTGGGTTTAATAGGTTTAGATATATAATCATCAGCACCAATTTCTAAACCTTCTATTTCATGTTGTTCTTCAGAAAGTGCAGTTAAAAATATAATGATTGTGTTTTTGTATTCAGCATTTTTTCTGATTTCTTTACAAGTTTGATAACCATCTTTAAACGGCATCATTATATCTAATAATATCAAATGAGGTTTAAATGTTTTTATAATTGAAAGAGCATCTATACCATTTCGAGCAGTCTTTACTTCATAACCGATAGATTTTAAATTATATTGAATTATTTCTAAAATATCTTCTTCATCATCTACAATCAAAATCTTAATGGTATCATTTGACATATTTTAAATTTATTCAAAGGTAAATATTTTAATGAATGATAAAAATCCCTTTTAAACATTTGAAAAATAATAAACAATCTACTATTGTACTATGTGGGTTAAATAAAAATAAAAAAGAGCAACTTTTAAAATTGCTCTTTTTAACTTATTAAATTTTAAAACTATTAGAAATAGTATCCAACTCTGATAGCAATAGTATTTGAACGAATATTTCCGTCATTAAAACGACTACCTGCCGTATTGGTTTGTGGGACAGTAGAATCAGTAAATCCATTTCTATATAAAATAGTTAAATATGCAGAGTTCTTATCGTTAATTTCATATTCTCCACCAACTCCAAGCATCCAACCAACAGATACAGGAGTAGAGCGTGCTATTTTTCCAAGTTTAACTTTTTCTAAATTTACGGGATTAGTATAGGGTAAATATGTAGTTGAAATATCCCCTTTTTGACTTAAAAGAAATGCAACATCTATCCCTGTTTGAGCAAATAATTTTATTTTATCAAATTGAAAGGCTTTCATTTTTAAACCAATAGGAACTGTCAAATATTGATGATTATATTTCACTTCATTTTTAAAAATATACCCACTCTCTATAATAGAATCTTTATCTTGAACGCCAATTGTACCGCCTCTCCAATCTAAACTTACTCCGGAAAAAATAGTATAACGTTCGTTTATATTATAATCGGCTGATAACCCTAAAGAGAATCCGACATTACCTTTAACTTTATTTACAAGATACCCTTTTGCTTCATTTGCAACAGGTCTTAATGAGTTAAATGTAGGTCCGGTATAAATACTAAACCGATAAGTTTTAAATACTCTTTCAGCTCTTGACTGCGCATTTGAAGAAATGAATGCAAAACTTAAAATAAATAGGCCAAATAAAATTTTCTTGTACATGTTTTTTGTTTTTTTTATGTGTTTTAACAATTTAAAGTTCAAATTTGCAATGAAATAATTTCAAAACAAATTTGATGCAACAAAAATACTTTCTTTCCCAAATAGGCTTATTAAACATTTGTTATTTAATATTTTTTTTATTTCTAATATCATGTCAACAAGAAAATAAAAAAAATATTAATGTTAAAGATGTTCAGATAAATTTTCATTCAATATCGTATTATGATGAAGTTTATAAGATAGATTCTAATAATATAAGTGAAGGTGTAAATGCTTTAGGTGAAAAATATCCGGACTTTAGTGCTATTTATTTTAATAATCTTACCGGTTTCGGAATACAGAAAAATTATGATTTGTTTTTGAAATCAATGCACCATTTTTTGACATATAAAGATTATAAAAACCTTTATGATACAGTCAAAAAAGTTTTTCCAAATACAGAAAATATTGATGCTCAATTAAACGATTTGTTTAAACATATAAAATATTATTATCCAACTTCAAAATGGGGAACTGTTTATTATTTTGTTTCGGGACTAAATCGTTATAGCGCCATCACAGTGGACTCTATTTTAGGAATAGGACTTGATATGTTTTTAGGCAAAGATTATCCTTATTATGCTTCCATTGGAATGGCACAATATGAAACTGAACATTGCATTCCAGAATATATACCGGTATTAGCTTCAAAAGTAATTTTTGAAGACAAATGGGAGATGAATCCTGAAGGGAAAAAATTATTAGATTTAATGATTTATGCCGGAAAGCAAATGACTTTTCTTGAATATACTTTACCTAAATTTAGTGACGAAGTTTTAATTGGTTATAATAAAAATCAATTTGAGTGGTGTAAAGAAAATGAAAAAATGATTTGGAGTTTTTTTAAAAAAAATGAATTGTTATATTCAACAGAATTGCAAAAAGTTATGCGTTATGTAATGGATGGGCCTAACTCAACCGGAATGCCACCTGAAGCGCCGGGTAATATTGGTACTTATATTGGATGGCAAATCGTAAGAAGTTATTTGAAAAACAATCCTACTGTAAAATGGACTGATGTATTAGCGACAGAAACAGATAGTCAAACTTTTTTAAGCGAGTCAAAATATAAACCTTAAATTTTTAAAGTACGTTTAAGTTCACGTTGCACATCTTTTTCTTTAATGCTATCTCTTTTATCATGCACTTTTTTCCCTTTTGCTAATGCAATTTCTATTTTGGCATAGCCATTATCAGCGATAAAAATTCTCAGAGGAATCAAGGTATTCCCACGTTCCTTTATTTTCGATTCAATTTTTTTTATTTCTTTTTTAGTAAGTAATAATTTTCTTTCTCTGATAGGGTTATGATTATTGGATGTGCCGAAATTATATTCGGCTATATGTAAGTTTCTTATCCAAATTTCTCCATGATTTATAATACAAAAACTATCATTAAAGCTTGCTTTCCCACTTCTGATAGATTTTATTTCAGTACCTAATAATACCATGCCTGCAATAAACTTTTGCTCAATTGTAAAATGATAAGTTGCAGAACGATTTGATATTTCTTTCACAAGTGCAAATATATTTTTAAAATAAATGAAAAAATAAAAATGATTTTAAAATGAAAATTTCATACTTCCAAATACTCCGAATCGCCTTTTCGTAACATCGTTGATAGTATGAGTAGGGCTTAGACGCCAAACAAAATCAACACGTAAAAGATTTAAAATATTTTCCAAGCCTGTACCTACTTCTAAATAGGGGCTATTATTTAAAGTAAGAAAATTATAATTATTAAATGTATTTAATTGCAAATTTTCATTAGATAAACTTCCATAAACGCCTTTAGCATTCCAAAATGCTCTGATATTCGCTTTGCGGATATATGGAATGTATTTAAAGAAAAGACTGCCCATCGAGTGTTCAATAAAACAACCAAAATAAGCATCACTTAGGTATTCATAGCGATACATTAAATTAAATACATTTTGATTGTAATAACGATATTCATTACCCGGGTGAACCTCTAAAAAAGGATAAGGAACCGTCCCAAATATTTTGCCCGCAAAACCTTTAATAAATACAGAACCAAGCCTTTTAATTTTTATTTTATCTGAAACATTAAATCTAATTTTTGTATAAGAATATTCTGATTGCAATATTCCTTTCAAACCAAATCCAAGATATAACTTGATGATTAAGTTTTTATCAGATAAGCTTTTTCGACTAAATTTTGAAATTAAAAATTTTTCATCTTGTGCATATCTTGTTTCAAGGCCTATTTCTGTATTGTGAATTGTAGTTTGATGAATACCGTTTTGTTCTATGATTGGAAGTGGTGCATTTGGTGTAAAACTTTTAGATTCGAATAGAAAGGTATTATTAAAACCATTATAATAAGTGTTTAATATTTCAATTTTCTTTTTTGTTTCAAAGTAAAGCTTCAAAGGAATATTCGGCATCCTCCATATATTGCTTAAGATATTGTCAAATGACCCTGATTCATTGTATTGATTGATTGTGCTGTTGTAATCATGTTTGTATTCTACTATGATTTGCTTGCGAGGTTCATTTTTAATTATCCATAATATTTTTGAACTGTATTTAAACATTTTATCAAAATCACCATAGGCAATATAGCCGTCTAA
Source organism: Chitinophagaceae bacterium (assembly GCA_039811265.1). Classification (GTDB taxonomy): domain Bacteria; phylum Bacteroidota; class Bacteroidia; order Chitinophagales; family Chitinophagaceae; genus OLB11. The sequence goes on from JBDHYI010000002.1 coordinate 22,317, forward strand.
CATAAGATTTTTAAATAGTTTTGGAGTCGTGTAAGCTCTGAATTTGAAACGGGAACCTTCAATATTGTTTTTACTATAAAAGCTATAAAAAGAGCCAAGTTTTACCGGACCGGTATTGATAATACCAGAAGCTATGGTGTAGAGAATTTTGGTATATTTTTTATAAATGGGAAGGCTTTGAACTGTGTCTATCATTGTATAGATTGCCTTTTCATTTTTTGAAAGTGTATCATGTCTGACTTCATTCCAATAATCATTATCTCTATTCAGTTCTTCTTCTGTTAAATTCATTTTCTTTTGATATGCAATATCTTTTATTATATTGCTTATTGTATCTTGATTAAACATGAAATGACGATAACTCGTTGTCTTTCTCCCAATCGTTCCGGCTATTTTATTTCCATGGGGCGGATGAAAATCTATATAAATAAATTCCTTGTCCGGTACCCAAATTGTTTGATTCCAATATTTAAAATTTTGAGTAACTTTTATAGTATTAATCCAATTAAGGTTTTGTTCATTTCCTGCAAAAAAATGATACTTAACTACTGCATAATCACTATCGTGAACCCAAAAATAACCTTCAAATGTTCTTTCACCTAATCTTTTCGGATAGAAAAAAATTTGATAACAAAGTTTGTTTTCAATCATCTGAGTATCTGAAATTTTGTACTTATAAAATAGAGGAGCGTCGTTAGCTATTGGGCTTATAAAATCTACTTTTAAAATAGGGAGAGTGTTTTTATAAAAATTAAAATTTAAGTATAGAGAATTAATAATCTCATTGACACTGCTGTTTTTTACGCCTGAAATTTTAGTTCCTTTAATAAATTCTTTTGTTTTCTTAGGATTATTTTGAGCATAAAAATCTGCAATGGATTCGGTTAGAAATAAAGGCAAAAACGGGATTTTATCACTTGTTGAGTCCATATTTTTTTCTACAAAACCAACTTTGTTTAAAAGAGGTATTTTTTTGAAAGTATTAGGCGGGATTTTGGTTAAATCTATTTCTACTTTTTTATACACTTCATATCTATAATTCTGCTGATTTTCATAATCATTGTTGAATTTATTTTTTATCACTTTTTTTACTAATGATAGGACAGGATTTTTTTCAAATTTGACAACCACATTCTTCATTTGTATTGTGTTCTCGTTCAATTCAATCTTCAACTCTTGAAATTGTAATTTTTTATCAATAAGAATGTATTTATTTTCATATCCTATAAGTGAAAAGTTTAAAGTGTCACTCGGAATTTTATCAAGTACAATTTGAAAAATACCATTTTCATCAGACCTTGTTCCAATTTGTGTTTTTGAAAAAAAAACAGACACAAATTCCAAAGGCTCCTGAGTGACGTTATCAATAATCTTACCTTCTATAATAAATTTTCCTTGAGTATTTTTATTTATAATGTTTTTCCCTTCGATATGAATTGTGTCCTGCTTGAGTGTGTCTAGTAAATTTGTAGGGAGAAAATTTGTGTCAATATCATGATTAATAACCTGGCTTAATCCACTTATTGAGAAAAATAATAAGCAAAAAATCAATAATGGTTTAAGGGTTTTAAACATATTATTTTGGGGCTATCATTGAATTGTTTAAAAATCGGCAGCCAAAGATAAATGAATGAGTGGTTTTTTAACACCTTCAATATTCCACGCAAAATCAGTTCGTATGAAATACCCTAATAATTTTGCTCTCAAACCAAATCCATACCCCAAACCAAAATCATTTGTTGCATTATCTAAATAGACAATTACAGGAGAGTTGCCGGGATTAACGATATTGTTTTGTTTTATATTATCTCCATTAGGCAACAGTCCTTTCCAAGCAGAACCGATATCAGTGAAAGCAACTAACTGTAAATTTCTTAAGAAAGGAGATTTGGCTTGTCGTTTAAAAAAGGTATTCCATATAGGGATACGGATTTCTTCGTTTAAAATAAGATAGCTATTTCCATTTTTAAACCCTTGTTTATAACCGCGCATATTTGTAGCAAGACTTTGAAAAGCATAGTTTTGAGTATAATCAATCGCTGTATTTTCATCACGTTGTACATTGAGCGCATTATCTACACCACCTAACAAATACAATACTTTTGCATTACCGCCGCTAAAAGAACTTGCAAGACGGCTCGCTAAAATTGATTTTTTATAAATCTTTAAATAGTTTCGGAGGTCAAACCCAAAAGCGTAAAATCCTTTCGTGGTTTTATTCATTTTATATTGATATTCTCCAAAAAATTTAAGCTTAGAACCATACCAGATATTTAACATGGGAGAGTACGAATTGTCATAAACAATTTCTGCACGACTTACTGCCCAATATTGTTTATCATCGGGCATTTCAATGCTGTATTTATCTTTAGATAAAATTTTTATTTTATCGTAACGAACACCCAATTGCATTCTGATACTCGTTAATAAATTTAATGGATAAGTAACATTCGATTGTAAATAATCCAAACTCACTCTGCCATTAGTTGGATAGGGAGAATAATAAGGATTAGCATTTTGCCTTAAATCGTATAAATTAGTTGTGGCATGATGAAAGTAAAGCAAACCCCAATCTACTCTTTTTCTGAAATTGTTATATTGAAGAAAATAATCAAGCCCTGTTAAATTAGCCCCCAAACGTCCTCCTGAAATAATTTTATAATCTTCCATAATATCAGTTAAAGACGCTGTTACAAAGCCTGATATAGGTGGATTTTGATATTGACCTCCGTAATAATCAAAAGGTTGATAGCGTGTAAATAGGAGAGTATTGTCTAAGCTGGTCTGCAAAAAATCTGCATGAAAAGTTTGAAGATATAACTTAGGTTTAATCGTGTTAGGAACTTCATTAAATACTTGGTAGCGATTTTTAGATTCTTTTTTATCAAGAAAAATCATATCTAACGATGGGATACTAGTATTATCAGCATCATAAGCAGTTATATAGTTTGGACTACTTTCTTCCTGATTGTTATGCTCATTTTCTTCCTGAATTGTTTTTTTCAATTGAGCTAAACTATCCCAATATTTCTTTTGTTCTTTTTCCATTTCAGAAAAAGGTGTACTTTGAACTATAAATTCTTTTCCATTTTTATATATCTCTATAACAGTAGCCGTTTGATGAATATAAGTTTGACTAAATAATGTGTTTTTTAGAGGCGGAAAATATATAATTTTAAATGTGTCCAATGAGTTTTCTCTGCCAGAGACAGATACAATTTTTCTAACTTGCTTATCATTTTCTTGGGTCAAAAAAGAGAATTGTTCTAAGCCCCATTGAATAGGATGACTTAAAATTGAATTAGTACTGCTAAGCTGTAATAAATTATTACCTTTTCTTGGGTCATAGAGGAAAATATTGAAATGAGAATTAAATTGGTTATTATTTTTATTATCATTCAAGAATGGACTTGTACGATTGGATAAAAATAAGATTCCATTATTTGTCCCGCTTTGTACTAATACAGGATTCTTATCATCAAATATATCATCTGTGATTGGCTCGAATTTTGTATTTTGAATATTCAAAGTGTACAAATCACTTTTTCCCTTTTTGATACCACTAATTGCCAAACGTCCTTCATCGTCCATAAAACACATACCGGTTATTCTATCTATTTTATTACTGCTAATAATTTTGATTTTTGTTTTATTTACATCTACCGTAAATATTTTTAAAGTCAATTTGTTTTTTGCTTGATATAAAATCGCCATTCTTTTCCCATTTGGGCTCCACGCTATTAAGGGGTAATTAGGATCTGAAATTTCAACATTGGCACGTATTCCTCCATCTAATAATTCAAGTTGTTTATTGAATTTTGTATCATAAACAAATACTTTGAAAGTCCCATTTAATTTTTCAACAAATGCAATATTTCTACTATTAGATGAAATTGAAAACTGACTATAAGAAGCTTCATTTTTAGTTTTAATTTTAGCAAGTATCTGAGTCGTTTCAAATTTATTATTTTGAATATCTGAAAGGGTATCTCTTAAATGATAAAAATCCTCCCATTCCTTATAAACTTCTTTATAAGGTTTTTTGATAACTATTTCCAAAGCATTGTTGATACTTTTTCGATAGCGAGTGAGATAAAGCATATTGGATATTGAATTTTCGCCATATACTTGGGATAAAAAATTCCAAAATGAATGACCTAATAAATTACTTTTATAATTTTCAATTTCTAATATTGATTTACTTTTAGTTGAGATAAAAATTGATTTTAAATCGGCTGATTTTTCCGGAGTCCAATCATCTGAAATGTATGAAACATATCCACTCGTGTACCATTCGGACAAATTCATTTTCACCGCATTTTTAAAGACTTCTTTCAGGTTGTCACCAAACAACATATTGTCTTTTATAACGGAGGTAATACCTTTCATAATTTGTTTTTTGAGATTTAAATGATCTCCATTAAAATACACCGGTATATTGTCACCCACTACATCTAATTTACCGCCATTAGCTAAATTAAATTCATCATTTTTTCGTCCGATATTGGTTTGAATAAAATCATTGTATGAATTGTATATAATAATATTTAATTTTTTATTAAGTCTGCCGCCCATAATGTAAACGATATGGCTTAATTCTTCTTCTGCAACTTGTAATGCATACAAAGCGTGCGTCATTCCTTTATCGTAATAAAAGGTTCTAAAATGGGTACTATCATAATATTTCCAATCAAAGGTTCTATGCTGCACACGATTTTGCCCATACTGTTCCCACGATGCTTGAGAATAACTTTTAGAAAATATAAATATCATCAATAAAATAAAAATTGATTTGAGAATTCTATTTTCTTTCAGAAGTATAAACATGAGTTGATTCAAAATAAAATTTAAAGTTACAAAAATATAGAGAATTATGTCTTTTCTGTTTTTTCATCTTAAAAAATGAAAGATATTTGTACCTTTAATTATACCAAAATGCTTTCTATACAATCTTTCGTTTTTAATCCTTTTCAAGAAAACACTTATATAATTTATAACGACAAAAATGAGTGCTTTATTATAGACCCCGGTATGTATCAAAGCAATGATTTGAAAATAATTTTTTCTTTCATAGAAAAAAATAATTTAGTCCCCAAAATGGTTCTTAATACACACACACATATTGACCATATTTTTGGAGTAAAAGTCTGTGTGGAAAAATTTAATATCCCTTTTTCTTATCACGAATTAGATAAACCTGTTTTTGACGCAGCCGCATCTGCTGCTATGCTTTATGGCTTAGATTATACCAAAGCTCCGGCTGCTGATTTATATATTGATGATACAAAATCTATTTTTTTAGGAGAGGAAGAATTACATGTTTTTTTAACTCCCGGACATTCTCCCGGTTCGGTTTGTTTTTACAGTCCACAACATAAATTTGTAATAGCTGGAGATGTACTATATCAAATGAGTATTGGACGTACTGATTTGCCGGGCGGAAATTATGAAACACTGATACATTCCATACATTCCAAATTGATGACTTTACCTGATGAAACAATTGTTTACTCCGGTCATGGACCTAAGACTCAAATCGGTTTAGAAAAAATGAATAATCCTTTTTTAAGATAATGAAATTGCGGAAAGTAATTTTTTAAATCAATTGTATAAATGATTCGTGCAATTCAATTTGCTTTTTCTTATATAATATGCCAATTGCTTTTTTAAAATTCTTTTTACTCATTCCTAATATACGTTTGATTTCATCAGGAGAGCTATTATCTGTTAGAGATAACTCACCTCGATTTTGTTTTAAGTAATTAAGAATTTTTTCTGCACCGTGTTCTAATCTCTCCAAGCCTTTGGCTTGTAAACTAATATCAATGCTATTATCCTCTCTGATGCTTTTTATGTAGCCTTTTAATTTATTACCGACTTTTATTTCTTGAAAAATTTCATTATGATATATCAAACCTTTAAATTTTTGGTTGATAATCGCATTGAATCCAAGAGGCGTTGTTTCAAAAATAAGTAAATCTACTTCCTGCCCGGGTTCAATATTTAAATTGTCATTATTTAAAAATTTATTGATTTTGGATGATGCTACTAAACGGTTTGTAAGGGGATCTTCGTATAAATAAACAATATATCGGTAGCCTTCTTGCATTTTTATACTTTGTTCTCTATAAGGAACAAATATGTCTTTTTCTAAACCGCATTCTAAAAAAGCACCTTTATCCGTAACGTTTCTTACTTTTAATGATGAAAATTCATTAATTTTTATCCAAGGTTTAAGTGTAGTCGCTATCCATCTTTGTTCATAATCTTTATATAAAAAAACATTTATTTTATCTCCGATTTGAAACTCCTTTTTAATGTATTTATTGGGTAATAAAACATCATTTCCTTCCCCATCTGTCAAATAGAATCCAACAGAAGTTTTGCGATTAATGGTTAATTTATTATAGTCACCTATTTTAAACATATAATTTGTTTTTTATTCCAAAACCCATTTTTGAGTTTGTTTCCAATGATTATTAAATATCTCTACAAAATATATTCCTTTTGGAAAAGTAATATTTGAAAGTTCAAATGAAGTTAACGAATTAGAAAAATTTGTCTTATATATTATTTGTCCAAGCGAATTATATATTTTCAAATGGTTCAAATCATTGTTATTTTTTTTAATAAATATTTCCAAATGATTTCTTGATGGATTTTCTAATATAAAATTATTTTCTAAAATCGAAGTGCCTATTTCATTAATAGCATTTGGGAAATTAAATCTATAATAACTCATACAAGGGTAATGATCGCTTGTAGTATTTTTAAAATTATCAATATATTTTGGACCTTCTGTGAAAATAATAAAACTATTGCTTACATAATGATTTTTCATAGTAGGGCTACATGCAATATTATCAATAATAAAATCGTTAGAACCTATGTAGGTGCTTTGTCCCGGAAAAAGTGAAGGAAGCGTAATTCCATTAAAATTATGATCTAATAAATATTTATATGGAGAAACAATATTGCCATTTACATTAGAGCCTTCGAGAAAATCATTATAATCCCCAATGATAATTATTTTATTATTAGGAAATAAAAAATTCAAACTATCTGTCAAAAGTTGAGTGGCACATTCCCGTCTGTTATAATCACTTTGTGTATTGCCTGCTTTTGCATGGATATTAGCGATATATATAGTGTCGGACAGATTGTTCTGTAAATTTAATTTTGCTTTCATTATAAAAGGATATCGACCTGAAGCAAAACAATTATAAGCAAAAGAATCATTGGGGTATGTTGATTTTAATAGACCGAATGTTCCTAAATCTTGAATTTTGTTTGTATTATAAATAAAAGCGATTTTTTGGCATGTAACATAAAATCCGCTTTGAGGAGAAGGCGCACCTGAACCATAAGGTGTAGCAATATATGCATAATTAGGACCTAAAGAGGATGCTAATATTGCTAATTGATTCAGATTAACCATTTCTTGAATACAATAAACATCAGCGTTTAAATCTTTTAAAATAGCAGTTGCATTAGATAATGCTAAGGATGTATCACAGGCACACCAACTTGGCTCGCCAAACCAACGCATATTCCAATTTACAACACGTAAGGTTTTATCATCAGGTAATGAAGTCCCCAATAAATATAAAGCATTCATATTTTGGTTCCCGTTACAATAAAAAATAATTGAGTCTCGAAAAACTTTATCAGCTATACTGGGAGATATGCGAACATAAAGAGTTTGAGGGGATAACCCAATGGTAGAATCATAACTGATTTGATTAGTGAAATTGATATTATTTTTTGATATTTCAAAAGGAGAGGGGGCGACAATATTAATAAATCCATTAAAATTATCAGTTTGAAAAGTAAAAGGAATTGCATCAGATGAAGTTCCGACTTCAGTTTGACCAACATTGATGAATTTTTTTTGGAAGGTAATTCCGTTTTCATAAATCTGTACATTGTCTATACGCCACAAAGCTGCTGAATCAGTATTGGATGTATATTTGAATGCAATATTGACAATTTGATTTTTATAATTAGAAAGGTTAATATGATCTGAAAGATGCCAATAATCAGAGTTGTTGGCTGGTAAATCAGCATTTAATAAATTCCAAGTTGCAATATTAGGATTCCCGTTATAGTTTGTGGATATAAAAACTTGAATAGCATTACCTGCAAATTTTGTTCTGCTTAAAAATGATAAAATAGGTTTTGTAAAATGACTTAAATCAATAGCCGGGCTAACAAGCCAATCTTCATTTACATTATTATTTCCACCACTATAACCGTTGATTAAAACTGCATTATTTGTGAAACCTGATGCTGTACATTTCCAAGTGTCAGAGCCCGTAATGCTGTATTGTGTCCAATTATTTGGCAGGTTTACATTGCAAGTTGAAAAGTCTTCGAATAAATTATTTTGTTGAGCATATCCTTTAAAATGTATTATAAAAAAAAGAATTATTAAGTTTCGAAAATTCATTTTGTAAAGTTAATCTTTATTCATTTTAAGAGTAAATTATATATTTTTTTACGCTTTTTAAATTTGTTAATATTAATAAAAAAATATTATAATGTGTTTAAACGTTTAATAAATTTAGTTTATTTGCAAAAATTATAAATTATTATGAAAAGAGTATTTTTATTTTTAGGAATTATTTCATTTTTATCAGCGTGTCAATCAGCACCTGAAGGAGAAAGAGCTCAAACAGAGCAAAGTAAAGAAGCGGCAGTTTCTACAGAAGGCGAAACCTATAATGTGGATATTGCGAATAGTAAAGTTAACTTTTATGGTTCAAAACCTGTTGCTACTCATCATGGAGTTTTTGTAATTAAAGATGGGATTTTTCAAATTAAAGATGGGAATATTGTTTCCGGCAATTTCAATATTGATATTAACTCTATGAAGATAGTAGATGAAGGCCTTGATGACGATACGAAAGCAAAATTAACAGGACATTTATTGTCTGAAGATTTTTTTGCTGCAAATAATTTTGGAACTTCAAAATTTGAAATAACATCAGTCGAAGTATTGAATGGTGATGCAAATGCTACACATAAAATTTCAGGGAATTTAACTTTGAAAGATAGTTCTCAAAACATAAGTTTTCCTGCAAAAATTTCTATTTCTGATAATAAGGTAAATACAGTTGCTGAGTTTGTAATTGACAGAACTAAATGGGGGTTGTTTTATGGAAATGATAAATCACTTGGAGATAAATTTATTTATCCGGAAGTAAAAATTGCTTTAGATATTCAATCCACAAAAGGTTAAATTGTAAAATTATTTTAGTGTAAAAAAGAGATGAAAATTCATCTCTTTTTTTTATGTCGTCATTTTGAAAAAACTAAAAACAGTGGTTCCATAATTTTTATTTCTAAAGAAAAAAGAAAAATCTTCATAATTATTTCGGGGAGTATGTTCTAAAACAAAAATTCCATTTTCTTTTAATAATTTTTTTTCAAAAATAAGTTTAGGAATATCATCAATATTTTTGAGCGCATAGGGCGGACCTGCAAAAATAAAATCAAAACTTTCTTGTGTATGATTTATAAACTTAAAAACTTCAGAGCGTATAACTTTAAAATTTTCAAACTTTAATAAAGAGCTATTTTGTTTTATAAATTGCACCAAGTGCTGATCTTGCTCAATTATTGTCAAATCTTTACATCCTCTTGATGCTAATTCATAACTTATACTACCGGTGCCTCCAAATAAATCTAACGTTTTGATTTGACTAAAGCCAATCATATTTTGTAGAATATTGAATAAGCCTTCTTTTGCAATATCCGTTGTAGGGCGAGCCGGCATTTTTGTAGGTGGGTGAAACTTTCTTCCACCGTGTATTCCTCCTATGATACGCATTTTATAATAGAATAAACATTAAATAAAATATGAATAGGGAAGTCATTATAATTATTAAAAGTATTGTTTTTTAACATTGATTGTTCAAATGTTTCTATTGGAAAATACTCATTCAATAAGTCGGCAATTTCATTTTGTTTTGAATTAAAACCACTTAATATAAAATGACTTTCTTGCAACTTTACATTTTTATTTTGAACTAAGTTTAATAAATTATATAAAATATCTTGTGGTGATTCTATATCAAAACTAAAATGATAAATAAGCTCTTTATGTTGAAACAAAGTCAGGTATAAAGTATCCTCACTACAAAACAAGAATAAGATATTTTGTAAATTGAAATTATTCTTAATCACCTCAAAATATTGACTCAATAAACAAGCAGATAGATTGAGAATATGCACATTTGAAAATTTATTATTAATAAGTTTTTTACTTTTTTCTTTTATAACAAATAATTCTATCAAATTTTCACGAGGCAATTGAGTCATAATTAACTCATCGTTTTCAATGTTATGTATATGCTTAAAATAAGATAGATGATGTTTATTAGAATAAATAGGCAAGGGGACAAGAATATGTTTTATTCCGTCAAACGTTATATATACTTCATCAACATTTTGATACAAAGAACAGTTTAAGACTTCCTCTAAATGCGATTCATTAATTGATGAGTTTATTGTATGAATATGCGAAAGATAAAGTACTTGTTTTGTTTTAGCTTGGTAATATATATATTGTAAAAAAGTTTTACCAATATAAACAAATAAAGATAAATCTTTTTGAGAAGAACGATAAAGAGCTGATTCATCAATAAAAATATGTTCTTGAAAACTCATTCCACAATATTACTCAAATTTTTTATTGTGTATAGAAAATCTAAGATAAAATAAGCCATAAAATCATCTTGTATGTAATACCTTTGCCCGAATTTTTATGGCTCAAACAATGAACTATAGGGTAGAAAATAGTTTTAAAGATATTTTAAAACTAGCGATACCAATGGTTGTAGCTATTTTGATTCCTCAAGCAAATTTATTAACTAATACATTTTTCCTTGGCAATTATTCACCCTCAAATGGAGCTTTATCTACACAGGAAATTTTATCAGCAACCGGCTTGTCCGGAATATTTTATTTGGTTTTAGCAATGATTGGAAATGGAATGTCATCAGGTGTTTTAATGTTGTTAAGTAGAGCAGCAGGTAAAAATAATCCCCAAAATATTAGTATAATTTTTTCAAATTCATGGATACTGACCTTTTTGCTAAGTATTTTTTTGTTGATTGTTTCATTAATTTTTGCACCTATTATTTTTAAAGCTGCTATTCAAAATCAACATATAAAACATGCAGCTATTTCTTTTATAAATATTAGAATTTGGGGACTTCCATTCTTATTATTAACACAGACAATTAATTCATTTTTTTTAGCCGGTTCTAATTCAAAATTAATTATTATTAGTTCGCTGATGCAAACCATATTTAATATAATATTTGATTATTGGTTGATATTAGGAAACAACGGATTTCCGGAATTAGGCCTGAATGGCTCAGCAATAGCTTCTGTTACTGCTGAAGTAATATATTTCATAGTTTCACTGATTGTTTTTTTTAATTTAATTAAAAAAAGAGGACTAATTATCTCATTTTTTGAACAAGTAAACAAAAGGATGATGAAAATGATTTTTTACAAATCATCTCCTTTATTGTTACAATATTTATTAAGTGTTGGTTCTTGGGAGGTATTTTTTTTATTTGTAGAACATTTAGGCAAAACCGAATCAGCAGCTTCACAATTATTAAGAACCGTTTTTGGAGTTGTCGGGATACAGGCTTTCGCATTAGGTGCAGTTGCTAATTCAATGGTGAGTAACCTAATCGGTCAGCATCGTGAAAATGAAGTACAATCACTTTTGTTGAAGATAGTTGGGTTAAGTTTATCCATAGCCATGTTCACAGGCTTTTTTATGTTTTTATTTCCGACTCAGTTTTTAAGTATTTTGACTTATGATACACAATTAATCGAAAGCAGCATTACGGCATTAAGAGTAGTTGTCATTTCATCTTGTATATTATCAATTGGTACTGTATTATTCAATGCAGTGTTAGGAACCGGAAAAACTAACATTAGTTTTATAATTGAGTTTGTAGGTATTGCTATTTACATGGTTTATAGTTTTATTATAATCGAACATTTACGTATGGGTTTAGCATGGGCTTGGGGAGCAGAATTTGTTTATTGGATATCATTACTCTTAATGAGTTTATGGTATATTCGTTCAGGAGCTTGGTATAAAAAAACAAAAAATTACCAAGCCTGATTATAGATATATATCATTTCAATTCAAATTAAAATTATAAATTTTACTTTAAAACAAGTAAAGACCAAAACAACAGCAAATTCAAGTATTTAATAGCTTTCTTTTATATTTGCAAACTTTATGAAATATTCACAAGAAATCAATTCAAGAAAGACCTTTGCAATTATATCTCACCCGGATGCCGGAAAAACAACACTCACTGAAAAATTCCTATTATTTGGCGGAGCTATTCAAACTGCCGGCGCCGTTAAATCAAATAAAATTAAGAAACATGCAGCTTCTGATTTTATGGAAATAGAAAAACAAAGAGGTATTTCTGTTGCCACTTCAGTAATGAGTTTTCATTATAAAGGCAAATTAATTAATTTATTAGACACTCCCGGCCACAAAGACTTTGCAGAAGATACATACAGAACACTAACTGCCGTGGATAGTGTCATACTTGTTATTGATTGTGTGAAAGGGGTAGAAGAGCAAACTGAAAGATTAATGGAAGTGTGTAGAATGAGAAACACTCCGGTTATTATTTTTATTAATAAATTAGATAGAGATGGACAAAATCCTTTTGATTTATTAGAAGAAGTTGAAAAAAAGTTAAACATAAAAACACAACCTTTGACTTGGCCTATCAACATGGGAAGAGATTTTAAAGGTGTTTATAATATACATAATAAAAGTTTATTGAAATTTATAGCTAATCAAAAAGCAAGCGATGATGATTTGGTTTCTTTGCCTGATTTATCAACCCCTAAAATAGTTGAACTCGTTGGGCAGAAAGATGCGGATAATTTAAGAGAAGATATGGAGTTGATAATGGGTGTTTATGATACCTTTGATAAAAATGAGTACTTGAATGGGATTTTGGCTCCTGTTTTTTTTGGTAGTGCGGTGAATAATTTTGGGATAAAAGATATGCTGGATACATTTATTGAAATAGCACCTTCACCAAAAGAAAGGATGACAGATAAAAGAGAAGTGAAACCGGAAGAAGATAAGTTCACAGGTTTTATTTTTAAAATACACGCCAATATTGACCCGCGGCACCGTGATAGAGTTGCTTTTTTACGAATTTGTTCCGGTAAATTTTCACGAAATACGTTTTATCATCACGTGCGATTAGATAAAAATTTACGTTTTAGTAATCCATACACTTTTTTAGCCAGTGAAAAAAATGTTGTAGAGGATGCTTTCCCGGGTGATGTTGTAGGGCTTTTTGATACAGGAAATTTTAAAATTGGTGATACTTTGACGGAAGGAGAAAATTTAAATTATGTTGGAATTCCAAGTTTTTCACCGGAAATATTCAAAGAATTGATTAATACAGACCCTATGAAAACCAAACAACTTGAAAAAGGAATTAGGCAATTAACCGATGAAGGGGTTGCACAGTTGTTTACACAACATGGCGGAAATCGTAAAATTATTGGTTGTGTTGGTGATTTACAATTTGAAGTTATTCAATATAGATTATTACATGAATATGGTGCGTCTTGCAGTTTTAAAACATTACCTTTTTATAAAGCCTGTTGGATTAAATCAACACCACAAAAAATTCAAGATTTTATCCGATTTAAACAAGCTAATACCGTTCAAGATAAAGAAGAAAATTATGTATATCTTGCCGAAAGTGAATGGTATTTAAATACGGAAAGAACAAATAACCCTGATATAAGTTTTTATATTACAAATGATTACAAACATTTGCTCGACTAAATGATTATATGATTATTTTTTTTAACAAAGAATCGAATGTTTATTTTGGATTAAAGAAAATATTCCCTCCAATATTACCAAATTGTTATGTTATTTTTTAGCGTATAAAATTTGAAAAAATCACACCAATTTTACATTCTAAAAAAATGAATAATGAGTTTGAACAATATATTAAAATTCTTTCAGCCAAAAGATAGAATATTTTTTGAGCTTTTTGAAAGTGTTGCCAATACAGTAGATTTAATGGCAAAAAAAATCAGAGAAGTATCATTAGAAAGTGATTATTCAAAAAGAATGACACTTATCTCTCAAATTGAAAATTTAGAACACGAAAACGATAATTATACACATCAAATATTTCAGGAGTTAGGAAAAAATTTCATCACGCCTTTTGATAGAGAAGACATTCATTATTTGGCAACAGCACTTGATGATATTGCAGATTATATTCATGCATCTGCAAAGAAAATTAATTTTTATAAAGTAGATCCAAGAGAACAAGGAATACAAAAATTAGCTGAATGTATTGAAATGGGTACAGCTGCAATGAAAATAGCTATTCAAGAATTGCGTAGTTTGAAAAATATAGCCACTATAACCAATGCTATAGTAAAAATTAATAGCTTAGAAAATCAAGCGGATGATATTTATGATATGAGCATTGAAAGACTATTTGAAACTGAAAATGATGCAAAAGAAGTAATTAAGAAAAAGGAGATTTATCAAGTAATGGAAACTGCTACTGATAAGTGTGAAGATGCGGCAAACGTTATAGAAAGTATAATAATTAAATATGCATAAGCTTTTATGTTGTTAAAATAAATTTCAAAATGTTAATATGTCATTCATTATTATAATAATAGCTTTAGCACTCATTTTTGACTATATAAACGGCTTTCACGATGCAGCCAACTCAATTGCGACGGTTGTTTCTACAAAAGTACTTACACCTTTTCAAGCTGTGTTATGGGCAGCCTTTTTTAATTTTATTGCCTTTTTAATTTTTAAAGACCATGCTGTTGCCAACACTATAGGAAAAACAGTTTTTAAAGAATACATTACTTTGCCTGTTATTTTTTCAGGTTTAATAGCAGCCATCATTTGGAATTTAATAACATGGTGGTTTGGTATCCCTTCATCATCTTCTCATACGCTTATAGGAGGGTTTGCCGGTGCGGCACTCTGTCATGCAATTATTATATCCATTTCTGAAGGCAGTGAGTTGCCGGCTTTAAACACGGTGATTGATTATAGTAAAATTGGAAAAATTATAGCCTATATTTTTCTAGCTCCATTTATTGGAATGTTTTTTTCAATATTTTTCACTTTAGTTACTATCAATAAAAACCTTTGGTTGAAAGTTAGTTTATTACTCATTTCTTGTGTCCTACTATGGGTTTCATTTATGCGATTTCAACATAATAAAATTGATGAGAATATTTCTAAATACTTTAAAATTGATAAGTTAGAACACGAATTAGACAAAGTGAATGGAGACTTGGCAATACATCATTTAAGCAATGAGAAAAAAGCCGTATTGGAAGAATCAAAAAATGAAATAGAGCAAAAAATAAACTATTCTAAAAAAAATGTAGCCATAGCACAACAATATGTTAGTGATTATGAAATGAAAGGCTCTAAATATGTTACCAGTGCGATTTTAAATAATATTGATACATCTCAAATTTCGATTTTAAAACTTCAAGATAAATTAAAATTATATTTAGAAGTAGAGCGAAAAATGGCAATAAAAGATAAAAGTCAATTGAATATGGAAAAATATCTTTTGGCGCAAAATGCTTATAATAGTACTAAAGTTTTTGCCAAACAATTGCCAATTATAGGATTTGATAGTGTAACCAATTTGATGAGTAAGAAGTTAATGGCTTTAAATTATGGCTTAGGAATTGCACAAATTGATGATTTTAAAAACAAATTACAAATTGATATTCGTACTGATTTGATTAAAGAAATTAAACGTTCTGATAATTTTACTCTAAGAGTAGCAATGGTTTCAATGATTTTGTTATTTGTGTTTGCTTTTATTTATAATGCAAAATCAAAAAATCAAAGTGCAGCAAGAACCGGCAATATGTTTAAACGTTTTCAATTACTCACTTCTGCTTCATTAAGTGTTGGACATGGAGGTAATGATGCTCAAAAAGTAATGGGGATTATTGCTGCTGCCCAAATGGCAAATGGAGATATTGCAGATATATCTCAAATGCAGAATTGGGTACCTTTAGCATGTTATGTCGCAATCGGTTTGGGTACTTTAAGTGGTGGTTGGAAAATTGTAAAAACAATGGGAAGTAAAATAACTAAGGTTACCCCATTAGAAGGCGTATGTGCTGAGACAGCCGGAGCTACAACTTTATTTTTAACAGAGCAAATGGGTATTCCGGTTTCAACAACGCACACTATTACCGGTTCAATAATTGGAGTGGGGGCTGCTAAACGTTTAAATGCAGTGAGATGGGGAGTTACAGTCAATTTATTATGGGCATGGCTTTTGACAATTCCCATTAGTGCTATTTTAGCGGGAATAGTTTATGTTATCTATAATTTCTTTAGCTAATTTTATTTTATTTTAATCATTGAGAGGTGTAAAATATTATCTTCCAAATAGGGTGAGGAATCGGGTACAAAACCTAATTTTTTATAAAAAGATTTTAAATAGTATTGTGCACTGATTTTAATTGGGCTTTGAAATTGTGTTGCGCAAAAATCAATGGCGATATTCATAATTTTTTGACCAAAATTTCTCTTCCTATAAAGTCGTTTTGTTAACACCCTGCCTATACAGCAAAAATCTTTATAGACTACACCTGGAGCAAATATTCTTGCATAAGAAACAATTTGATTGTTTTCTACAAGCATAACATGAAACGCATCAAAGTCTTTATCATCACAATCTAAATAAGGGCAATATTGTTCAACGATAAAAACTTCATTTCTGATTTTTAAAATATCATAAAGCTCTTTGTTTGTCAAATCATTAAATGTTTTAATAATAACGTGTCTCATAGTACATAAATTTGCTCAGTTAAATTCTCATTATACATCGTTTCATATAATTTATAAACTGCTTTTTTACCAATTTCACCAATGTCTTTTGAAAAATCATTTACATAAAGTGATATGTGTTTTTTCATTACTTCATCATCCATTTCCTGTGCATGACAACTTATGAATGAGCTGATTTGGCCTTCATTTTTATCGGCAATAATTATACTTTTCTTGACAAGAACATTAATGGATTTTTGAACAGAATAATCAATTGTTTTTTTAATGGCAATACCACCTAAAGGAATAGGGAGTTGTGTTTGTGATTCCCAATATTCTCCCAAATCAATTAATTTGTGAAGTCCTTTTTGCAAATAAGTAAATCGATTTTCGTGTATAATTACACCGGCATCTGCTTCTTTATTTAGTATTGCCTGCTCGATTTCATTAAAAGAGTAGGGGATTTTATTTTTTAAATCTGGATGGAAAAAATTTAAAAGGAAATGGGCTGTTGTCTGTTCGCCGGGAATAGCAATTTTTGCATGTTTTAAATCAGAAATCGTAAAATTTTCTTTCCCTGTTATTAAAAGAGGACCAACCCCAAAACCCAAAGCACCACCGCTATTCAATAAATTATATTGTTTTTTAATAGAAAAAAAATGAGCATAACTTACTTTAACAATATCCAATTTATTCTCAACAGATAATTCATTTAACTTTTGAACATCTTCAAAAATAAATTCAAAGTCAATACCATCTATAAATACTTTTTTATTATGTATTGCTTCAAATATGTAAGTATCATTAGGACATGGTGAAATTCCAATTCTTAGTTTCATAATATTTCATCTATAAAATTAATTAAATCAGTACTATTATTTTTTAAAGCTAAATCAATATCCCAATTGTCTTTGTTTCTAACCTCAACATAATTTGAAATTGTTTTAAACTGTAAAAAAGGGATATCGTTTTTTAAGCAAACATAATGTAATGCAGCTCCTTCCATTGACTCAACATCGGCTTGATATTTTTGTAATCGCTTATTAATAGTAGTTTCAGTTCCCGAACAAACCTGCACTGTTAAGGCATTTACTTTTTTAAATTTTGTTTGAATATCTTTAATAAATGGGCAGGGGAGTCTTTTATTTTCAAAAGGGAAATCATCAGATTTGTAAAAATTCAAATCAAAAATATCATCAATAGTTTCTTTATTTTCAACACCCGAATCTATAATTTCATTCTCAATAATAACTGATTCCCCAATTTTAAGATCCCGATTATAAGCACCTGCAATTCCGCATTGAATGATAAAATCCGGTTTAGATAAAAGCAGATAATGAGTTATTTCATAAACACTTGAAAGCAAACCAACACCATGTATTAATTTTTCAACAGAATGATTTTTAAATGAAATAGCACTAAATTGTGATAATTCCATTTGAGTCGCAGCAGCCAAGGTGATTTTCATTCAGCAAATTTGAAAAATTTAATAGATAAATAAAAATTTTACATATACAATAGACAAAAAAAAGGAACCCAATAAGCAATTTCAATATATTTTCGCATATACTAAAAAAACAAAATGGTTTACACAACAAGGATAGAATATTTTAATGCAGCACATAAGTTGTGGAATGAAAATTGGACTGTCGAACAAAACAAAGAAGTTTTTGGAAAATGTGCCAATCCAAATTTTCACGGACATAATTACGAATTGTATGTAACTGTAAAAGGCGAACCTAATCCGGACACAGGATTTGTTATGAATGCCAAAGACTTAGGAAAGATAATTAAAGAAAATATTACGGAGAAATTAGATCATTTAAATCTAAATATAGATGTCGATTTTTTGAAAGGAAAATTTACATCTGCAGAAAATGTTGCCATTGGAATATGGAATGTTTTATATCCTTTAATTAAAGAAAAAGGATCAACTTTACATTGTGTCAAATTAATAGAGACGAAAAGTATTTATGTAGAATATTTCGGTTAAAATTTCTAAAATTTAAATATGTCATATAAAAAAATTGAACAATTTGACGAAAAAGAAATAAATAATTTAAGTCAAAAGTATAAGGAAATAATTGAAGAATTAGGAGAAGAAGCAAATAGAGAAGGATTATTAAAAACACCGGAACGTGTTGCAAAATCAAATTTATACCTTACACAAGGCTATAAAATGAATGCAGTGGAAATCTTAAATTCAGCCAAGTTTAAGGAAGATTACAGCGAAATGATAATCGTTAAAGATATTGAACTTTATTCAATGTGTGAGCATCACATGTTACCATTTTTTGGGAAAGCCCACATTGCCTATATACCTAATGGATATATAACGGGTTTAAGTAAATTAGCCCGTGTGGTTGATTGTTATTCGAGAAGATTACAAGTACAAGAACGTATGACACATCAAATTTTAGACGCTGTAAAAGAAGCATTAAATCCGCTTGGTGTTGCCGTTGTTATAGAAGCAAAACATTTATGTATGATGATGAGAGGTGTGCAAAAACAAAATTCATCTACAACAACTTCCGCTTTTTTTGGAGAATTTGAAAAAGAAAAAACAAGAGGGGAGTTTTTAAGATTAGTATCCTTGGATTCACATTAATTTTTTTAAAGTATTAAGATTTATTAAATAGTAATTTTTTGAATTGTTTGCTTTTTTATTTAACATAATATAAATTATAGGAAATTTAAGTAAAAAATAAAATACACAATATATTGAATTTTAACTTATTATATTTATATATTTCCAATAGCTTTATTCCTTCGCATCATGAATGTATGCAGAAAGACACTCAACGATATTAAAAAAATCCCAATATAAAAACCTAACCCTAATTCTTTATTTTCTTGATAAAATATCATAGCTAAAATAATTCCATAAACCGGTTCTAAATTAACTAATAATACTGTCGTAAATGGAGTTAATTTTTTTAAAGCGCTCAATGCCAACGATTGACCAATAACTGTACAAAATAGACTTAAAATAAACATCCAAAAGAAATCCATAACGGACATACTAAATTTTACTTCCGGTTGAAATTGTAAGTAAAAAGGTAACAAAGCTGTTAAGAAAATAAACCCAAATCCAATTTCATAAAAGGCGACTAATTGAGCTGAATACCCACTAACAATTTTTTTATTCATTATAGTAAATACCGAACTCAGAAGAGCTGCTATAATTCCTAAGGTAATCCCGAAGGCATAATTTATTTCAAAATGATAAATGCTATACATCCCAACCAATGCGACAATACCAATTACCATCTCTTTATAATTAAACTCTGTTTTCAAAACCAATGGTTCAATGATTGAAGTAAAAACACCAGCTGTTGCCAAGCAGGTTAAAGCAATTGAAGCATTTGCAAATTTTATAGAACCATAAAATGCAACCCAATGTATAGCAATAACGCTTCCAATAATAAAGAAACGAAATAATTCCTTACGAGATAATTTTGAGAATTTCTGTAAATAAATCAGTATAAAAAATAAAATAATGGCTGTAAATAATGTTCTATACCAAACTAATGGATATTCTCTTAAAGAAATAGCCCGCCCCAAAACACCCGTAAATCCCCATAAGAACACCGCTAAGTGCATTTTAAGCAATGCATTTTTCATAATTAAAAACAAAAATGAAGAAAAAAATACAATAAATAATATTTTTTTAAATAAAATGATTACTTTTGCACTCCTTTAAAAAAATGTAGTCATGCCAAAAATGAAAACCCATTCACGTGCGAAAAAAACATTCAAAGTGACAGGAAGCGGGAAAATAAAAAGATTCAAAGCATTTAAAAGTCACTTGTTGACTAAAAAAGCAACTACTCGTAAAAGAAATTTACGAGGTAGCACTTTAGTAGATTCTGCCAATACCAAAATGGTTAACAGACTATTATGTATCGGAGGTTAAAACTCACTTTGTAAAAAATCTAATCACTATTTAAACGAATAAACAATGCCACGTTCAAAAAATGCAGTAGCAAGCAAAGCAAGAAGGAAAAAAATATTAAACCAAGCTAAAGGCTTTTACGGAAAACGTAAAAATGTATATACAGTTGCAAAAAATGTTGTAGAAAAAGGTATGACCTACAAATTTGTAGGACGTAAACTCAAAAAACGTGATTATCGTAATCTTTGGATTGCCCGTATTAACGCTGCTGTAAGAGCAGAAGGTATGAACTATTCTACTTTTATAAATAAATTAGCTAAAGCAAATATTACTTTAAATCGCAAAGTACTTGCTGATTTAGCCATGAATGAGCCAGAAACTTTTAAAAGTATAGTTGCTCAAGTAAAATAGTTTACAAAAAATATATTGCAAGCACCTTTTTAAAAAAGAGGTGCTTTTTTATTGTACATAAACGAAGCAATCCGGAAAAAGAGATTGGATAAATTCCCTATCTTGTTTTTCATTAAAAATTCCATACACAGCACTTCCACTCCCACTCATAGAACAATAAACGGCTCCCCTACTTTGTAATTCCTGTTTGATAGTTAAAATCTTCGGATATAATTGAAAAACAGACTCTTCGAAATCGTTTTTTAAATTTCTACTCCAAGTCGCAATCGGTTGTTGAATAATATCCAAAAGTGATTTTCGATTATCATTGGGAATTATTTGTGAAAATGCCCATGCGGTAGAAATATTAAAATTGGGTTTTACTACAACAAAATTATATGATGATAAATCAAGAGAAATTTCTTCTAATTTTTCGCCTCTGCCTTTTGCATAAGAAACCTTATTGCTTATAAAAAACGGGCAATCACTCCCTAAATCTAAAGCATATTTTTCCAAAGATTTATCAGCTATACCCAAATTGAAAAAATCATTTAACATTTTAAGCATAAAGGCTGCATCTGAAGAACCACCGCCCAAACCGGCTCCGGTTGGGATTTTTTTTAATAAAAAAATATGAAGCGGTTTTATTTGAGGGAAATCTTTTTTAAGTAAGTTATACGCTTTTACAACTAAATTATTTTCCATTTCTCCCGGTATCTCCTGCCCTTCTATTTCAAAATGCAATTTATCAGATTCAATAATCTCTAAGGCATCGCAACAATTTAAGGGATAAAATATTGTTTCTAAATCATGAAAATTATCGTCACGTTTTTGGGTAATATGTAATCCTATATTGATTTTGCAATTAGGGAATCGGAGCATATTGAAATAATCTAAGTTTATAAAAATAAAAAAAGCCATTGAAACTTCAATGGCTTTACACAAAAAAGAAGAATTTAGGCAGTCATTTTTTTCTCTTTATGACTCTTAATTTGATCAATAAGTGCTTTTAATGCAAAATCAAATGACTCTTCAAAACTTTTCGATTCGTACTTCACGAAGAACGTATGTTTAGGTACATGGACTTTGATTTCGGCAATCTTATCTTTTATTTGATGAACAATATTGTCCACTTTAAGATAAACCTCAACATCCACAATGTTGTCATGATACGTTTTTAGTTTTTCTAATTTTTCGTTCACATGCGTAAGTAATTTCTTGTCAGCTTCAAATCGCTGAGTGCGAATCTGTACATTCATAATTTTAGTTTTATTTAGTTAAGAAAAATAAATTTTAAAGAACTTTGATAAAGATACTTCTATTTTATTGAAATAAAAAAAACTTATTGAAATAACTTTATTTTTCAATTAATTTTAACCTTTGAAAATGAAAAACAAGAAAGAGATAGTCATTTTAGGTACCGGTTTGGGAGGGTTATTATGTGCAGCCATATTATCAAAACATCAATATCATGTAACTTTACTTGAAAAAAATAAACAGCTTGGTGGAAGTTTACAGGGATACGGTGTTGATGGAATGTTATTTGAGCCGGCCGTTCATTATGTAGGCAGTTTTGACCAAGGACAAACACTATATAAAATTTTCAACTATTTAGGGCTTATTGATCAATTATCTTTGAAAAAACTAAATGATAATTGTTTTGATTTAATTAAAATTCAAAATAAGGAATTTCCTTTAGCTCAGGGGTATAAAAATTTCATAAAACAGTTAGCAGTCCATTTCCCTCATCAGAAAGAACAAATCGAACTTTTTTTTAATGACGTAAAAAAAACATGTAAACATTTTCCGCTTTATTTTTTAAAAAAAAAATCTCCATACGATAAAAAATCTGTTTTACACTATAGTCTTAAACAAAAATTAGATGAATATTTACAAGATAAAACTTTAAAAAATATTTTAACCGGCAATCACTTACTTTTTGCAAGTGAAGAAACCACTACCCCATTTTATATTTATGCACTGATTATTAATTCATATATCGAAAGCAGTTGGAAATTTGATAAAGGAAGCAGTCAACTCATAAAAGCCCTTGAAAAATTTATTAAAAATCATCATGGTAAAATAGTCAAAAATTGTAACATTAATTACATAAAAGAAAAAGATGGCAAAATAGAGTATTTTCAAAATGAGGAAGGAATAAAATATTATGCAGATTATTATATTTCAAACATTCATCCTTCTAAAACTTTTGAAATACTTGACACAGCTATCATTAAGAAAATTAGCAAAAAAAGAATTGCCAATTTACCCAATACGCAAGCTGCAATAATGGTCAATATTACACTTAACAAGAAATGTATAAAATATAAAAACTACAATATTCATTATCATAGAGAGGAAAATATTTGGAAAGATTTAATTGATATGCCTACAGAAGCCAATACCTATATCCCAAATTCTTACGGAATATTCTTTTATCAAGACAGACATGATGTTGAATATGCCAATAGACTTTCTATATTATGTTATATGAATTTTGATTTTTTTAAAAAATGGGAAAAAACATATAATATAAATACCAAACCTGCACAATCAAGCAGGTCAGCATCTTATTTTAAATTTAAAAACGACATTAGTAAAAAGATTATTGATGAAGTTGAAAAAGTTATCCCCGAATTAAAAAAGGCTGTTTCAAAAGTGGATGTTTGTACTCCTTTGACCTACCGTGATTATCTAAACATACCGAATGGTTCGATGTATGGAATTAAAAAAGATATTCATCATTTAGAGCAATTAACTTTTTCAACTAAAACGAAAATTCAAAACTTATATCTAACCGGCCAGAATATAAATATGCACGGTGTTTTAGGAGTTGCCATCACTTCTATATTAACTTCTTCAGAAATATTGGGACTTGATTTTCTAATTGATGAAATCAATTTTGCTAATAGCAAATGAAAAAAATCACATTCCTTTTAACACTTTCAAATTTATCTTTGTAAACAATGAAAATTTTCAAAAAAATACTTAAAGGATTCGGTATATTCATACTGATAATTTGTATTTTTTTGATTGCTTTTTCTTTTTATGTATATAATATCAGCGATTTAAAGCCTCCTCAAATCACTGACAAATCTGTTGAAAAACTGCAAAGGGTATCGCTTGATTCTACACATCAAAAAATAGGAAACTGTTTTCTACAGAAAAATAAATTCGGTTTGTATGAAATGTATATTGAAGGAAATGATTTTGAACGTGGAGTGATATATGGTAAATTAGCAAAAGAATTAATAGATTATCAAGAACAAGCTTTTACCAATGAAATTCAGCGTATGATACCATCGCCTAAATACCTGAAATTTCTAAAGTATATCGTAGGCTTTATGAATCGAAATTTAAATAATTATGTCATTCCGGAATATCAACGGGAGATTTATGGGATTTCACTTTCGGCATCTGAAAGATTTAATTGGATAGGCTCTAACTATTCTCGACAGATGAACTATCATGCTGCTCATGATATTGGCCATGCATTAGCTAATATGATGTTGGTAGGTTGTACTTCTTTTGCAACTTGGAATGACAAGTCGAAAGATAGTTTATTAACTATCGGTCGAAATTTTGATTTTTATGTAGGAGATGATTTTGCCAAAAACAAAATAGTAGCTTTTTATAAACCTACCAAAGGCTACCCCTTTATGTCTATTATTTGGGGAGGATTTACCGGTGTAGTGAGTGGAATGAATAATCAAGGACTTACTGTAACAATCAATGCTGCAAAATCTTCTATTCCAAGTGGTGCAGCTACACCGGTGTCTTTAGTTGCAAGGGAAATTTTGCAATACGCGTCCAATATTCAAGAAGCCGTTGCTATTGCTAAAAAAAGAAAAATGTTTGTAAGTGAAAGTTTTTTAATAGGCTCGGCAAATGATAATAAAGCGGTCGTAATAGAAAAAACACCTGATGATATTGATGTTTACGAAACGAATCAAAATGAAATTTTATGTGCTAATCATTATCAAAGCCAATTACTCAAAAATCAAAAATTAAATCAAGAGCAAATCCAAAATAGTGCATCACTTTATCGTTATAACCGTTTGCAAGAATTATTAAACGAAACCAAAATAAATACTCCTGAACGGACTGCACAAATTTTAAGAGACTATAAAGGAAAGCAAAACCAAGATATTGGGCTTACCAATGAAAAAGCAGTAAATCAATTTATAGCACATCATTCAATTATTTTTCAACCACAAATTCAAAAAGCTTGGGTAAGTACATCACCTTGGCAACTCGGCGAATTTGTTTGTTATGATTTAAATAAAATATTTGCTAATCCTCATTCTAACCCTTTATTTGATGAATCAAAAGATATAAAACCGGATACATTTTTATACACTAAAACTTATGAGCAATTAAAGAACTTTTTATCATTTGAAAAAGAATTTCAAAAACATCATTATTTTCAACCTCAAAATATTGTACAAAGTAATCCAAACTTTTATGAAGCTTATTCTATTGCAGGAGATATTTATCTTTCAGAAAATAAAAAAGACAGCGCTGCAATTATGTATCAAAGAGCTTTGAAATGCGAGATTGCAACTATTGGAGAAAAGAAAATAATTGAAGATAAATTATATAAAATAAACGCTAAAAACGGATGATACAAGGAATAGGAACAGATATTGTTGAGGTAAAAAGAATTGAGGATAAAATAAAAAAAAATAAGGATTTTCAATTTCATGTTTTTTCAAAAGATGAAATTGAATATTGTGAAAAACAAAAAAATCCTTTCATTCATTTCGCTGCAAGGTGGGCAGCTAAAGAAGCTTATTTAAAGGCTTTTAGTTTAAATTTTATCGGAAATCATCGTTTGCATGAAATAGAAGTGCTACATAAAACAAACGGAAATCCTTATATAAAATTATCAGGCGATGCCTTGCAAAATCATTTGAATAAAAATTTAGGTAATATACATATCAGTTTGTCTCATACTGAATTGTATGCTGTAGCGTATTTAATAATTGAACAGTAAAAAAAATAATGTGAATAAAAAACAAATTAAAAAAGATACAAAAAAACCTACCATTTTAGTAACAAACGACGATGGAGTTACCGCCCCGGGTATAGCGGCATTAATAGAAGTGGCCAAACAATTTGGCGATGTCATTGTCGTAGCTCCCGACCGCCCTCAGTCAGGGATGGGGCATGCTATTACTATTGGTAAACCGTTACGCTTAAACGCTGTACATCTTTTTGGTGATATTGAAGCCTATCAATGTAATGGTACACCTGTTGACTGTGTCAAACTTGCAGTAGATAAAATATTACATAAAAAACCCGATTTTTGTATTAGTGGAATTAATCATGGTTCTAATAGCTCAATCAATGTGATTTATTCCGGTACTATGAGTGCTGCTATGGAAGCATCTATAGAAGGTATTCCGGCAGTTGGCTTTTCCTATTTAGATTACGCATTTGAAGCCGATTTCTCATTGAGTCAGCAAGTGGCAAATTCAATTTTAAATGCCTTAATACAAAAAAAATTACCTAAAAATGCACTGTATAATGTTAATATTCCGAAAGTATCTTCAAATAATTTTAAAGGAATAAAAATATGCAGACAGGCTAAAGCTAAATGGAGAGAAAGTTTTATTGAACGAGTTGATCCACACGGGAAAAAATATTATTGGCTGACCGGGGAATTTGTAAACCAAGATAAAGGAAAAGATACGGATGTGTGGGCGTTAGAGCACAATTATGCATCGGTTGTCCCTGTTCAATACGATCTTACAGATTATAAAACGTTAGAAAATATTAAATTTTAAAAAATTATGCTAAAGGTTGAGCATCTTTTTAAAAAATATAAAAATGCAAATCATCCATCTGTGGATGATTTAAGTTTTGTTTTTGAAGATGCAAAAATAGTAGGATTATTAGGACCAAACGGAGCAGGCAAAACAACAACTTTATCTATAATTTGCGGATTGCTAAAACCGGATACGGGAAAAGTATTTGTTTTTGATAAAAATATTGAAAAAGAAATTGCTTTTGTTAAAAAGCATATTGGCGTTGTTCCCCAGCAAATAGCTCTTTTCTCAAATTTAAGTTGCAAAGAAAATTTAATTTACTTTGGAAAATTACAAAATATTGCCACTCCTATTTTAAAACAAACAATTGAAGAATATTTACATACTTTTGGATTAGAACAACATGCCTACAAACAAATCAAACATTTTTCAGGTGGTATGAAACGAAGAGCTAATATAATAGCGTCAATTCTCCATTCGCCAACATTATTGATTTTAGATGAACCAACATCTGGTGTTGATGTACATTCAAGAAGTGTCATTTTACAATTTTTAAAAAATTATAATAAAAAAGGGAACTCAATTATTTATACCTCACATTTATTAGAAGAAGCTGAAGCTATTTGTGATGAAGTCTTAATTATTGATAATGGAAAAAAAATTGTACAAGGAAAACCAATCGAACTTAATAAATCATATCAAGTTGAAAATTTAGAATCATTATTTATAAAACTTACCGGCACAGCACTAAGAGACTAAAACATGAAAAGGATTTTTGCAACATTTATAAAAGAGGGACATTTGATGCGAAGAGACATCGGCGGTATTTCATTAGTGTTTATTATGCCCATTGTTTTAGTGATTATCATGGCTTTAGTACAAGATGCGCCTTTTAAAGATTTTAAACAGACAAAATTTAAAACATTGATTATAGATGAAGATCAAAGTTCTATTTCAAAAAAAATTATTGATGACCTTGAAAAATCACAACAATTTCAAATTCAATCTCAAAATATCCATATAGATCAAACCAAAGAATTAATTAAAAATGGAAAATACAGTTTTGCAATCATTATAAAAAAAGGTGTTGGAGCTGAAATAGTCAATAGCGGTAATATTATTGCTAATAAAATTGCTGAGCAGATAGGAATACAAAATAAATTACCATCTCGCGTTCAAAGAGATACTAATGTGGTTCAACTCATGTTTGACCCGGCATCAAAACCTACTTTCAAAATAGCGATACAAAATGCTTTAGAAAAATTAATTGAAAAAATTCAATCGGAAATTATTTTAGATAGGATATCATCAATTCAACCTCAAAGAGAGCCACAAGATTCTTCTTTTGATTTTCAAAAAATATTAAACCAAGTTAAAGTAAAAGAAATTGGCACAGGCTCTGAAAATAAATACATACAAAAAATTAATTCAGTTCAACACAATGTGCCTTCCTGGTCAATATTCGGTATATATTTTATGGTTTTGGTTATAAGTGAAAGTTTAATAACAGAAAGAAACAGTGGTAGTTGGACAAGAATAAAATTAATCTCCGGTAATTTGCTTGATATTTTTATTGGAAAAATATTGTTTTTTATTCTTTTAGGTATTATTCAATTTTATTTTATGCTTTTAGTCGGCATCTATTTAATGCCATTACTCGGATTAGATTCCTTAGAAATTGGTTCTCATCAAGGTGCACTTTTTATAATGATTACAGCTATCTCATTATGTGCTGCTTCTATTGGCGTTTTATTTGGAATGATATTTAATTCTACTAATCAAGCGCTTCCTGTTGGTGCTATATCCGTTGTGATTTTTTCGGCAATTGGAGGTGTTTGGGTGCCTTTAGAAATATTGCCCAATTTTTTAAACAAAGTCTCATATATTTCTCCGTTGAGATGGAGCTTGGAAGGAATTAATAATATTTTATTGAGAGATGGGAGCTATGCTTCGATTGCTATACCGGTCGTAGCTTTATTCGTGGTATCTATACTTTCATTAGTAATTTCAATATTAATAGATAAAAAAAGGCTGTCATAACGACAACCTTTTTTTACAAAAATTAATAATTATGAAAAATTTAATCTTTAACCATTTCTAAATTTACTTTGAAATTCACTTCATCTCCAACTACTGCAACAGGTGTTGAACCTCCTATACCAAAATCTTTCCTACTTAATTTACCATTTAATTTAAAACCGGCAATCGTTTTTTGATTTGCAATATTTGTACCTACTTTATAAGTGGCAATCAAAGTAATATTTTTAGTAATTCCATGCATAGAAAATTTTCCGGAAATACTAAGTTTTCCTGCACCCAAAGATTTAACCGAAGTGCTTTCAAATGTAATATTTTCATACTTTTCAACTTCAAAAAAATCAGGACTTTTTAAATGAGCATCTCTTTTCTCATTGTCTGTACTAATACTATTAGCCACAATCACCATTTTGATTTTTGCATCTGAAAAATCTGCTTTTGATGAAGACATTGTAGCTTCAAAATTTTTAAAAGTTCCATCAACATCACTTACAACCATGTGACTGACTGTAAATACCACATTCGAATGTGGGAGATCAGATTTCCAATTTTGTGCATTTACATTAAAACCTAGAGCTAAAATGGCAAGTGTAATAAATATCTGTTTCATTTTTCTTATTTTATGATGCAAAATTAATAAAATATCTGTTTGAACATACAATGTGTTTATAAATATTATTTATATATAGTAAAAAATATTGCAATGTGAATAATTACGTTTTTTTAAAGGTGTTAAAAATTTTACTTTTGAAAAAATACACTTTGAAGAATCATTTTTTTTAAAATCAATTTAAATAGAAGATAGAATGAAATTTTCACATTTACATAATCATACACAATTTTCTTTATTAGATGGCGCCAGCAGTATAAAAAAATTATATAAAAAAGCTTTAGCCGATAATATGCCTGCAATTGCCATTACCGACCATGGTAATATGTTTGGCGTTTTTGACTTTGTGAAAGAAGCTAAAAAATACAAAGATGATAATGGTAATTTACTAATCAAACCAATAGTTGGTTGCGAATTTTATTTAGTTGAAGATAGATCAATCAGACAATTTACTAAAGAACGAAAGGATAAACGCTATCATCAGTTATTATTAGCTAAAAACAAACAAGGGTATAAAAACATTATCAAACTATGTTCATTAGGTTATACGGAAGGTTTGTATGGAAAATATCCACGTATAGATAAAGAATTAATCTTACAATACCATGAAGGGCTTATTGCATCTACTTGCTGCTTGGGTGCTTCAGTACCAAAAGCAATTATTGAAAAAGGAGAAGCAGAAGCTGAAGAAGAATTTAAATGGTGGTTAAACGTTTTTGGGGAAGATTATTATGTTGAAATGCAACGGCATGATATCCCTGAACAAAAAATCGTCAATGAAGTTCTTATAAAATTTGCTAAAAAATATAATGTGAAAATTATTGCCAGTAATGATTCTCATTATGTTGATGAAGAGGATAGCAATGCTCATGATATTTTACTTTGTGTGAATACCAATGAAAAACAAAGCACTCCTATTATCAAAGAATTTACAGATGATGATGTTACTGTAAAAAATAAACGATTCGGATTTTACAATAGTGAATTCTATTTTAAGACAACCGAACAAATGACGAATTTGTTTTCTGATATACCCGAGGCTATCGATAATACGAATGAAATTGTAGATAAAGTTGAACTTATCAGCGTTACAAATGACTTACTACTTCCTAATTTCCCTTTACCCACTGAATTTAAATCACAAGATGAATATCTCGAATTTTTAGTATATGAAGGGGCAAAAATAAAATATAAAATTTTCACACCTGAGTTAGAAGAACGTATCAAATTTGAGTTAGGCGTCATTAAAAAAATGGGGTTTGCCGGTTATTTTCTCATAGTATCCGATATTATTACTTCCAGCAAAAAAATGGGAGTTATCGTCGGACCTGGAAGAGGATCGGCGGCAGGTTCTGTGGTGGCCTATTGTATTGATATTATTACGATTGACCCACTTAAATACAATTTACTTTTTGAAAGATTTCTAAATCCCGAAAGAGCCTCTATGCCAGATATTGATACTGATTTTGATGATATTGGTCGTGGAAAAGTAGTAGAATATATCGTGAATA
The DNA here is from genome assembly GCA_039811265.1 of Chitinophagaceae bacterium. Taxonomy (GTDB): domain Bacteria; phylum Bacteroidota; class Bacteroidia; order Chitinophagales; family Chitinophagaceae; genus OLB11. The sequence continues at coordinate 53,404 of JBDHYI010000002.1, forward strand.
AATATGGTAAAAATCAAGTAGCCCATATTATTACACACGGAACAATGGCTGCAAAAAGTAGTATAAAAGATGTGGCGAGGGTTTTAGATTTGTCTCTTGAACAAAGCAATGCATTAGCAAAATTAGTTCCTGATAAGCCCGGCACTTCTTTAAATGAAATTTTACATATTGAAGAAAAAGAATTAAAAAACAAAGAAGGTATTTCAAGTGACGATATTGTAAATATTAATAAGCTTCAAAGCATATATAAAGGCAATACACTTCAATCTAAAATATTGCATGAAGCAGAAAAACTGGAAGGAACTGTTAGAAATACAGGGATACATGCAGCAGGAATTATCATAGGTCCAAAAGACTTAATGGAGATTATGCCACTGTGTAAACAAAAAGACATAGATTTATATGTTACACAGTTTGTTGGTTCGGTTATTGAAGAGACCGGTGCAATTAAAATCGATGTGTTAGGCCTTTCAAATTTAAGTATTATAAGAGATGCTATTGCTTTTATCAAACAAAATCATCAAATAGATTTAGATATAGCTAAAATACCTTTAAATGATCCTAAGACTTTTGAATTATATCAACAAGGAGAAACAGAAGGAACATTTCAATTTGCTTCTATTGGAATGAAAAAATATCTTAAAGAATTAAAACCCGATAATATTGAAGATTTGATAGCCATGAATGCGCTTTATCGTCCCGGACCTTTAAGTTATATCCCCGATTTTATCAATAGGAAAAATGGTAAAACCCCTATCGTGTATGACTTGTCCGAAATGCAAGAAATTTTGAAAGACACTTATGGAATTACGGTTTATCAAGAACAAGTAATGTTATTATCACAAAAATTAGCCAATTTTTCAAAAGGAGATGCTGATATATTGAGAAAAGCTATGGGTAAAAAACAACTTGAAGTACTTCAAAAAATGAAAGATAAATTTATGCAAGGTTGTGAAATGAATAACCACCCAATAAAAACATGTGAAAAAATTTGGGAAGATTGGGTTGAATTTGCAAAATATGCTTTCAATAAATCACACTCTACTTGTTATGCCTATTTAGCTTATCAAACGGCTTATTTAAAAGCAAACTACCCTTCTGAATACATGGCAGCTTTATTAAATGCACAAGGCAATTTAGAAGACATTTCAAAATACATGAAAGAATGTTCTCGTATGAAAATACCTGTTTTAGGACCTGATATTAATGAAAGTGCCAAAGGCTTTAGTGTTACTAAAAATGGAACCATTCGTTTTGGACTTGGAGCCATTAAAGGCGTGGGCGAGGCTGCTGTGCAAGAAATAATGATTGAAAGGAATACGAATGGTGATTTTAAAGATGTTTTCGATTTTGCAAAAAGGACCAACAAAAGGTCTGTTACCAAAAAGACATTGGAAAATTTAATTATGGCAGGTGCTTTAGACTCCTTTTATGAAATGCACAGGGCACAATATTTTCATGTTGGTACAAATGAAAAAACAAGCAATCTTGAAAAATTAATTCGTTTTGCTCAAATGGCAAATTCAAATAATACAGAGCTTAATAATAGCTTATTTGGTATTGCTGAAATGGCTGAAATATCATTACCCAAAATGACCGAATGTGAAAAATGGGGAGTCCCTGAAACATTAAATAAAGAAAAAGAACTTTTAGGAATCTTTTTAAGCGCTCACCCTTTAGATTACTATAGTTTTGAATTAGAAAACTACAATATAACTCCTTTAAACTTATTTTCACCCGAAACATTACTTAATAAACAAGTCCGTATTGCAGGCTATATAGAGCAAGCTCAACATTTGACATCTCAAAAAGGAACGCAATACGGCACATTTAAATTAGTAGATTATTACGGTCAATACGAATTTAGAGTTTTTACCAACGATTATTTAAAATTTAAATCATATATAGAAAACGATACTAAAGTTATGATTTCCGGTATGTTTGAAGAAAGGTATAATAATATTCAATTTAATATTTTTAATATAACATTATTAGATAATGTCAAGAAACAATATACCAAAAGAATAAATCTGAAAATGAATTTAAAAACTTTAGATAACGCTTTTTTGAGTTTAATTTCAAAATATGCAAATACTCAAGAAGGATGTGAAATGGGTATTATTATTAATGATGACGATAGTAATGAACAATTGAAAATAAGTAGCTCATATCGCAAAATAGTTCTGAGTGATGAGTTTCTAGAAGAATTAGGAAAATTTGATAATATTTTGTACCAAATAATCAGCACGTAATTTATTCTATGAATAATAATTTTTAATTATTTCAATCATCTATAAAAGTATTTTAAATACCATTATATTTGCATTTTCTTATTAAAAAAAACATATAAAATATGGCACTAACATTCACAGATGACAACTTTGAAGCAGAAGTTCTTCAATCAAACAAATTAAGTGTAATTGATTTTTGGGCAACTTGGTGTGGACCATGTGTAGCATTGGGACCTACTATTGAAGCTTTGGCTCAAGAATATGAAGGACGTGTAAATGTCGGAAAAGTAAATGTTGATGAGAATCCTAATCTTTCAGTTCAATATGGTATCACAAGCATTCCATGTGTATTGTTTATTAAAGATGGAAAAGTAGTTGATAAGCAGGTAGGATTAGCCCCCAAATCTGCTCTTGAAAGAAAAATTATTTCTCATATTTAATCTTTCATTCAAACCAATATTTAAAAAAGACTATCATTAATTGATAGTCTTTTTTAACTTTATCTTTTATCTAAAAAAATGAAAAAAATAATATTCATATTATTTCTTTTACCATTTAGTGTTTTAAGTCAAAATAATTTATTAAATAAATTCTTGACTAAATCAGATACTTTAAATAAAAAAAGATTTTATACGGTTTCAGGATTACAAGCGTCTATATGGGCTGGAAGCCTTATTGGATTAAATCAAGCTTGGTATGCTAATTATCCTCGATCTGCATTTCATTTTTATAACGACATTGGAGAATGGCAACAGATAGATAAAGTGGGGCACGCATTTAGTGCTTATTTTGGAGCAAATCTATCTTCACAACTATTTCAGTGGAGTGGTATGAGTCAAAAAAAATCAGCATTACTGGGTGCCGGAATGGGAATTGCTTATGAATCTGTTATAGAAATATTAGATGGTTATAGTGCTGAATGGGGGTTTAGCGTTGGTGATATGGCAGCCAATTTAACAGGGTCTTTATTTTTTTTATCTCAAGAATTAATATGGAAAGAACAAAGGATTCAATTTAAATTTTCTTCACATACTATGCGTTATTCAGATGCAGAGTTACGTATAAAAGCAAATGATTTATATGGCAGTTCATTACCTGAACGAATCCTTAAAGATTACAATGGTCAAACATATTGGCTTAGTGCAAATCTTTGGTCTTTTGCAAAAAAATCTAATATACCCAAATGGTTAAATGCTTCTGTGGGATATGGCGGTGCCGGCATGTTTGGTGGTTACACTAACCAGTGGATAGATAAACAGGGAGTATATCATGATAGAAGCGATATAAAACGCAATAGACAGTTTTATCTCGCTCCGGATATTGATTTTTCTAAAATATTTATAAAAGGAAAAAACGGAAAGGTCTTTAAGTTTATTAATTTAATTCGTTTAAAAATGCCATTACCTACTTTAGAAATAAACACCCAGGGAGAAATAAAATTCCATCCAATTTATTTTTAAAAATTAAACCGCTATTTCATTTACATTATTGAAAATTTTCTTTACTGCCATTACAATGGCATCACTATCATAACCACATTCTTTATGTAATTCTGCGGGTTTCCCATGTTCTACCAACCGATCAGGAATACCAAGCATTACAACATTTGGTTTGTATTGATGTGTTGTAAAAAATTCTAAACAAGCACTACCGAAACCTCCCATAATACAACCATCTTCTACGGTTATAATATGATTAAAATTTTGTGCAACTTCATGTAACAATTCTTCATCAATTGGTTTCACAAAACGCATATTGTAATGGGCAATATCAATATCAATATCTTTAAGTTTCTTACAAGCATCTATCACAAAGTTTCCGGGGTGCCCAATTGATAAAATTGCAATGTCTTTTCCTTTTCTTTCAATTTTACCTTTTCCGGTTTCCATTAGTTCAAATGAATTTTTCCAATTCGGTAACACCCCCTCTCCTCTTGGATAGCGAATGACATAAGGTAAATTGTTTTGTTCACTTTGTGCAGTGTACATCATGTTTCGCAACTCGTACTCATTCATAGGAGCCGCAATTATTAAATTTGGAATACATCTCATGTAAGCTATGTCATACACACCATGATGAGTAGGACCATCATCTCCTACAAGCCCTGCCCTATCTAAGCAGAAAATAACCGGTAATTTTTGTATAGCAACATCGTGTATCACTTGATCGTAAGCTCTTTGCATGAAAGATGAATATATATTGCAAAATACTTTCATACCTTGAGTGGCAAGTCCTGCACTTAGTGTAACTGCATGTTGTTCGCATATGCCGACATCAAAAGCACGATGTGGCATTTCATCAATCATAAATTTTAAAGAACATCCGGAAGGCATTGCCGGAGTTATTCCCATTACTTTCTCATTCGCTTTAGCAAGTTCTAAAATTGTTTTACCAAATACGTCTTGGTATTTTGGAGGCTGAGGAACGTCATAAATAACTTTATTTATTACGCCTGTTGCCTTATCAAACGTACCGGGTGCATGCCATAATGTTTGATCTTTTTCTGCTTTATCAAAGCCTTTTCCTTTGATTGTATTAATATGTAGTATTTTGGGACCTTTTATTTCTTTTAAATCTTTTAATGTCTCTACCAATTTTAAAATATTATGACCATCTACTTGTCCAAAATACCTTATACCCAAGGCCTCAAATAAATTACTTGTTTTAGATACGACTCCTTTCAAACTGGCTTCAATTTTTGAAGCAACTTGTTGGTTAAAGGTCCCACCGGGTAGTTTACCTAAAATTTTCCAAATATCGTTTCTCGCTTTGTTGTATGTTTTAGAAGTTGTTATATCTGTTAAATATTCTTTTAAAGAACCCACATTGGGATCAATGCTTATATTATTGTCATTTAAAATTATTAAAATATCCGTGTCGGTCGTGCCAACATGTTGTAACGCTTCAAAAGGTAATCCGGCAGTCATTGCACCATCCCCTATTATAGCTACATGCTTACGATTATGTTCTTCATTTAGTTTTGAAGCTATTGCCATACCTAAAGCAGCTGAAATGGATGTAGAAGAATGCCCTACTCCGAACGCATCATATTCACTTTCACTTATTTTAGGGAATCCACTTAAACCTTTGTATTTTCTATTTGTATGAAATAGCTTTCTTCTTCCGGTTAAAATTTTATGACCGTAAGCTTGGTGTCCAACATCCCATATTAATTTATCATAAGGAGTGTCATATACATAATGAAGTGCCACGGTTAATTCTACAACTCCTAAACTGGCGGCAAAATGGCCTCCATTTACACTGACTGAATCTATAATAAATTGGCGCAATTCATGGCAAACTTGTAATAAATCTTCTTTTTTAATTTTTTTTAAATCAGAAGGAAACTCAATTTTACTTAATAAAGGTCCTGCTTCTATCTCCATTTTTATAGTATATCAAACAAAAATACATTTTTTATTTATTTTCTCATTGATTTTTTATACACTAATTTTATACTCTATTTTAAGTATGGAAAATACAGCTCTACATTTGATACCTAACTTTTTAGCGGATAACACCTCTCACGTTATGCCACCTTATATCAAAGAAATTATCCAACAAATTAATATTTTTTTTGTAGAAGAAATTAAAAGCGCAAGGAGATTTTTAAAAAAAATTGATAAGGAAATAAATATTGACAATCTGACTTTTCATCTTTTAAATGAACATAAAAATAATGATTTACAACATGCAAAAGAGTATTTTGCTAAAGGAAAATCAATAGCTTACATAAGTGAGGCCGGATGTGCCGCCGTTGCAGATCCGGGAGCCGAATTGGTGTCTTTAGCACATTCTATGAATATTAAAGTTATTCCTTATGTTGGTCCAAATTCTATTTTATTAGCGTTGATGGCTTCCGGTTTTAATGGTCAGAAATTTATTTTTCATGGATATTTACCAAACAAACAACCTGCTTTATCTCATAAAATAAAAGAAATAGAACTTCATAGCCAAAAAGAAAATTGTACACAAATATTTATTGAAACGCCATATAGAAATAATCAACTTTTAGAAGAATTACTAAAACATTGCCATTCTCACACTAAATTATGTGTAGCCTCAAATTTAACATCAATGGAAGAAAAAATTATTTCTTGCTCAATCTATGATTGGAGAAAAATGACATACAATTTTCATAAAATACCGGCTGTTTTTTTATTATACAACCATTTTTAAAGACCAATATTGGATGGGATTTCGTCTCTAACTTCTTCAATTCTATCTATGATATATTGTCCATTTTCCTGATTATTGCTATTGTAATTTTCTCCTCGCCAAGGGAGATTTTTACGGTATTGAATATAATGGATTTTTACCGTTTTTCCAATTACTTTTTCAAGGCTATCAGCAATTTTTTCATCTAAAACTGAAAAATTAAAATTGTTTGTATTAATAGATGCCCCTCTGGAAGATGGTCTTAATCCCGGTTGTATTAATTCACCTTCATACGTTTTGAAAATATTCCCTTTTCGTGAAAATTTATAAAGTATTCCGTCCCTTATTCCATCACTATAAATATTATAATAGAACCAATAAACATAACCTGAAATAAACAAACAGCCCAACAATACAGATAAAAAAACAATTTTTTTCACTCTTAATATTTTAAGCAAAACTAAAATAATTGTTTAATTCAACAATAGTTTTTAATTTTAAATATCAAATTTATAAAATGAAAAATGTTTTTAGCCTATTATTAATTTTAATATCAATTGAGAGTTTCGCTCAAATTAAAAAAGCAGAAATACATTTAACTCCTATTGAAATAAAGAAAAAAGACATTCCTTTTTATATAGATAAAGTACAATTTGACTTAAAATCGGATTCTGTAGCAACTATATATTCTAAAGAAAAAAAGGGAAATATTCTTTTTTATCTTCCAACAAAAAATAAAGAAGAAGTTTTTATATCTTTTATAGAAAATCAGTTTAACCAAAATAAAGACGGGGCTCCGATATTATTAGTCATAAAAAAATTAGAACTGACACCGATAAAAAAAGGTGAATTTAATCCAAAAGATATTTTCCAATTTGAATGTAATTTTTACAAAGGGAAAAATGATGAACAAGATTTACTTTACACTTTTAAAGCAAAAAATGAATTTGGCACTTTTGAAGATGTTGAAACGGTTTTGAATAATTATATTGTAAGAGCAATTAATTCAGGTATTGAACAATTTAAAACTTCATTTAACAATCGTATAGATTGGCAAGAAGATGCTCAAAATGGAAATGCCAAAAATGCTAAACCTATTAAAGTAAATTGTATTTATAATAAAATTAATTCAAACGATTCTGTTGCTTGTGCTACTCACAAAAAAATTGATTGGAGTATGTTTCAAGAAAATAAAAAAGCAAAAAATGAAAATGGTAATGCAAAATTTACTTTGACATATAAAGCATTTTCTGAAGAAACAAGTAAACAATTGAAATTAGACATTTTTGTTTATGCATTTTTAGACAAAAAACTAAGTTGGAAGCCGCAAAATATTCAAAATAGCAATTGGTTAGAATATCAACAAGGGATGTATGACCTTTGTTCTTTTTATGGATTGAAATTACAAAAAGAAATGAGAAATTATCAATATAGCTTGGGCGAATTTAGAACAGAACTGAATAAGATTTATAATGATATTATACATGATTATGCTGCTATTAGAAAAGAATATATTGAGGAAACAGATAATGGCACCAATGTAGAAAAAACAAAAGAATGGAGAGTGAAAATAGAAAAAATGATAACACAATAATTTAAATGAAATGAAAAACTTTTTTAGTTCAAACAAGACAACTCCTTATGATAGCGAACAACAAATAAAAGACGCTGAGAGTTTTTTAAATTCAATAAAGCCTATATTGGATAAAGTGCATAATCATAAAGCTATGTTGATTATGTCTAAAGGAATAGACTGGATTGAAGAGTATATTTATTATTTGATTGCATTGGCTTGTTTTGCTTTTATCTTCATAATGAAAAACATTTTCCCGTTTCATGTATTAGAAGAAATGACCAAAAAACCAAGTGTCAGAGAACAATTTCTGAGTGGTAATGATGTTGATATGTTTGCTTTAACAATTAAAGGAATGATTGTTTTTATTGGCTTGCTTTTTATTTTTTTAGGCACTAAAAAAAGAGTCATTAGAAAAAGCAAAAATGATTTATATCTTACCAGCAACGAATTAAAAAAAATCGAAACTTATTTTTTAGAAAAAAAAGAAAGCCTCCAAAATTTGATAAATAAAAACAATACGACTACAGAAAGTAGTTTTTCTGATACAACAAATAATAATCAATAACTAATTTCAGTAATTATATCAAGCAAGTTTGCTCTCATACATACAATTTTATTCTAAAATGTTTTAATTTTACAAGCAATGATTTCTCAAGCTACCATACAAAAAGTAAATGATGTGGCAGATATAGTTGATGTGATTAGCTCGTTTGTAAACTTAAAAAAGCGGGGAGCGAATTATTTGGGAAATTGTCCTTTTCATAATGAAAAAACACCGTCATTTACAGTTTCGCCATCTAAAGGAATTTATAAATGTTTCGGCTGTGGTAAAGCAGGTAATGTAATCACATTTATTCAGGAGCATGAAAAATTAACTTATCCTGAAACTATTCGATGGCTCGCTAAAAAATACCATATCGAAATTGAAGAAACACATCAATCTGACGAAGAAAAAGAAAAACATCAAGCTGAAGATAGTCTGAGAATAATTAATCAATTTGCCGCTGACTATTTTCATGAGACACTCCTTTCATCCGAAGAAGGAAAGGTAATAGGATTGTCTTATTTTAAGGAAAGAAATTTTAGAAACGACACAATTAAAAAATTCTATTTAGGCTATTGCCCCGAAGATAAAAATGAATTTGCATTAGCAGCCTTAAAAAAGAAGTATAATAAAGAACTTTTGATTAAAGCCGGTTTAATTGGAGAAAAGAACAATCAAGTTTATGCTTTATATGCCGGTCGTGTGATTTTCCCTATACATAACCAAAGTGGGCGCATCATTGGGTTTGGAGCACGCATTTTAAAAAATAATGAAAAATCGCCCAAATATATTAATACCCCTGAAAATGAAATTTACCATAAAAGCAAAACACTTTATGGCTTATATCAAAGTAAAAACAGTATTACAAAACAAAATGAATGTTTGTTAGTTGAAGGCTATACTGATGTTATTTCACTGCATCAAGCCGGAGTAGAAAATGTAGTGGCAAGTAGTGGCACTTCCCTCACAGAAGAACAGTTAAAACTGATAAAACGTTTCAGTAATAATTTAACCATTTTATACGATGGAGATGCTGCAGGTATTAAAGCTGCTTTAAGGGGGCTTGATATGGCTATTGAACAGGGATTAAATGTGCATGTTGTATTGCTTCCGGATAATCATGACCCTGATAGCTATGTTACAGAAATCGGGGCAGATGCTTTCAATAAATATATTGAACAAAATAAAAAAGATATTATTGTTTTTAAATTAGAAGTTTCACTAAAAGAAGCTCAAAATGATAGTATCAAAAAGTCAGCTTTAATAAATGAAATTGCCGAAACACTTTCGAAAATTAATCGTTTAGAAGATTTTAGTAAACAGCAAGATTATATCAGGCGTTGCTCTCAGCTTCTGGGTATAGAAGAGGAAGGTCTAATTTCATTAGTCAATAAAAAAATAAGAGAAAAAGTTGTCAAAAAAACACAAATAGAAGAATCAGAAGCTAAAGTATTAGAGTTACAAGCTAATCCGGAAACTATACATCACCAAAGCGATACACTTGATCTTTTAAAAAAAGATTATTTGCAAGAAAAAGCACTCGTAAAAATTTTAATAGAATATGGTAGTAAGCCTTACGATGACAATATTCATGTTGCAGAATATGTAAGACTAAAAGTGGGCGATGCTGATTTCATAAATCCAATATGGCAAAATGCTTTTAATGCTTATTACAATTATTTAGATAAAACTTTACAATTTCCAACTGAAAAATATTTCACTTATAACGATGATGAAATAATTAGGAGTGCCGCGATTGAATCGCTTTATTTCCCTTTTGAGCTAAGTGAAAATTGGTTTAATAAATATCAAATAATTGTCCCCCAAAAAGAATCATTATACATTCAAGAAGTCGAAAATACAATACTTTATTTTTTATTGAGAAAAATAAAAAATATCAGCCAAGATTTATTGAATGAATTAAAGACTGTAACAAATGATTTGCAAGAAGAGATTATCATTCAGACTTCATTATTAGAATTAAAGAAAAATGAAATAGCCCTCTTGGAAAATATTAAAACGGTATTGGTACGATAAAAATTTAAAATCGTTGTTTCATTGCTTCAAAACAAATAATACCGGCAGCTACAGAGACATTTAAACTATCAAAATTCCCCATCATAGGTATAAAAAAAGTTTCATCACAAGCTGTTAAAGTTTCTTTTGAAACACCATGATCTTCTGCTCCCATTACGATACAATATGGCTGTTTGAAATTTATTTCTAACAAAGATTTATTAGCATTAAGACTACTTGAAAAAATTTTAACTCCATTATTCGCTAAAGTTTCTAAAATAGATTTAATACTTTTCTCTCTGCAAAATATAACCTGCATTAAAGCTCCCGCAGATGTTTTTATCATATCTTCATGTATAGGTGCCGAGTTTTTTTCCGGAAAAATAATGGCATCTATTCCACAACAAACAGCGCTTCTTATTATAGCGCCGACATTTCTCACATCTGTTATACCGTCTAAAAGTAGCAATTTAGGCTCTTTGCCTTCATCATATAATTTTGAAATTACATCTTGCAAGGCTATATAATCTACAACGGCTGCATAAGCTATAATTCCTTGATGATTTCCTTTTACTAAAGAGTTTAATTTCTCTTGCGGCACGCGAATAATTGGAATATGTTTTTCTTTAGCCAATTTGATAATTTCGCCAATATTTTCACCTGATATAGAATGATACATGAGAATCCTATCAATAGCTTTGTCGTTGTAAAGCGCTTCCAATACAGGGTTTCTGCCGTAGATTAATGATTTTTTACTTGCGTTTTTTTTAAAAGTCTGCATTATTTATTAATAACAAATTTAGCTGATTCAATAATTTTTCCATAAGAGTCAAAAGCTAAAATAACATAAATTCCATTAGGGTAATTATCCATTTCAATAAATGCAACTTTCATTTCGTTCGCATCAAAAGGGATTGATTGCATTCTTTTGCCAATTAAATTTCTTAATTCCACTTTTACTATTTTCATACAATCTTTTGCATCTTTGTTTCGTTCTACATACAAAGTGTTTGTTTTTAGCGGGATGGGAAATAATGAAAAAAGTTTTGGTTCATCGGTAGCTTTCATGCAAAAAGTGCATAATGTAAACAATATTAAAAATAAAACTTTTTTCATTTCTAATATGCAAAGTTAATATAAGTAAAGGTTTTAAAAATTGATTATTTCACAATAGATATGTCTAAAAATTATTTACCACTAAACATATTCCAGTTTTTATCATCATTACCAATTCCAAAAATCAAAAAAGGAACTTCTTTTTTTAAAATATCAATATTTTTAAAAGGAATAGAAATTTCAGGTGTGATCTCCCCTATCCAATCCATTTTATAACTCAAATAATTAATATTATCTTTTTGGGAGAAATAAATAGTTAGGTTCCCGGCAGGCTCAGACAAATCATTAACCCAACGAATGTTTGCATTTTTCAATGCGCTTATAATTTCTTTTTCTTCTTTTGTTTTAGCATTATTTGTCATTCTTACCGGAAAAGAAAATTCAATATAAGGTATAAGTTGGGGGTACGTTAGCATTAAGAGTTGATAATATTTTGGTTCTTTTAATTTTAGTTTTAAATTACATTGAATTAAAGCTTCATAAGTTCGTGCTAAAAATAATTTTTCATTTTCTAAGTCAATCTTTTTTTCAGATAAAATATCATCTAAATATTTTTTAGCTTCTTTATAATTTTCTTTTTTTATATAAAGCTTCGCCAAAAAAAGTTTATAATATTTTTTTATCAGGGGTCTTTCTTCTATACTTAATTCTTTTTTGAATTTTTCAATAAAGAAATTTGTACTAAATCCGTTTATCAACTCCCATATTTCATCAAAAGATACGGTGCTTTCTGTTGAAAATAGTTTATAAATCACTAAATCTCTTTCAGGGTTAGACGAAAATTGATTAATAATTAGATATTGTATAGTAAATTTTTCAACGGTTAGTTCTACTATTTTAGCAAGCGAATTAGCATGAAACCACCAGTTTCTATCTAAAAATTTTATTTGTTCAATTTCTCTATTTTTGATTATTAATTTTAAGAGTGAAGTTGTAAAATCATAATGTGTTTGGCCTAAAGTCGTACCAATATGAATTTCTTTAAATTGTTCTGCTCTAGTCAAATATCTATTAGCAATTTCATTTTGTCCATCGTAAATTAAACTACGGGCAAGTGCTAAATTGTACCAGCCAAAACCCGGCGTGGAACCGTTGGATTTTATTAAGTTTTTAAGTTCTTCGATTTCTATTTTATTATTATTACTATAAGCATTAATAACAGATGAGTAGTAGAATGATTCTTTCATTCTTTTATCTCCTTGATCAATCGTTTTAGCTATGTCGTAATATCGTTTAGCGTCAGCAAATTTTCCTTGAATCGAACAAAATGTAGCATAATTATTTTCAGGGAAATAAGGTGTGTTTCTTAATTTTTCATAATAGTAAGCTCCTGATTTTATATTGAGTTGATAAGTAAATAAAATAGATTTATAATGCCAAACAGCAGGATTTTTTTGTTTTAAAAATGTTTCTTTGTTGATAAATGAACTATTCAAATCAGCATCGCTTTTGTTTTTTAACGCACTACTATCTAATAATTTATTAGCATAGTTTTCATTTTCTTGAATGGTATTTTTCAAAAAAGCATATTTACTTTTTGTATAAAAACGATTGCGATGTACCGTCCACGCTAAGTAATTATATGTATCCATCAAAAATTCATCTTGTAAATTATATTTTTTACAACGTTGTAAAAAATCCCATGCTTTATCAGGTGCTTCCATATTTGTATAACATTGGACAAGACAATAAGCTATATAATCCCAGTCTTTATGAATATTCATGATATTTAAAAACTCAAATACATCTGTGGTACGTGTTCGTAGTTTGTTTTTGAAATCCTTTTCTAACAGTAGGCTGGCTTTTTCTAATTGTTCTGCAGCCATTCGGAATCCAATATAATCTGCTGCATGTTCATATTTGTAACATCCTTCAAACATCCAACCGACATAGTATGTACTGTCTATTCTTTTAAATTCGCGCCCCCTTGGTAAAGCATCCGGACTTGTGTAGCTCATGTCCCCTCGTTTTAAATCTATTTCATAACGAGCTTCTGTTTTTTGTTGACCGAACATAATAAAACTACAATACAACAAACAAACAATTAAAATTATTTGCTTAAAGTATTTAATTTTCAGTAGCTGTTTTTTCATTATGAAAGTTAGAAAACAAAATCAATAATACTAACATTTTTTTATTAGTTAGAGAAAATATTGTTATAATATTTTTAAATAAAAACCAAGCAAATTGCCATTTCTTTGGATTATCTTGCAAAACATTTTGAATTAAACTTATGAGAGAAATTATACAAAAAAACAAGTTTTTTTTAATATTATTTTTAATTTGGGTTTTAATTGCATCTGTTATTTCGTTTTTGTTTACAGACAAAGAAATATTTTTTTTTATAAATCAAAATCACAATCTGTTTTTTGATAAAGTAATGACTGTACTTAGTGCTTTTGGGCGTGGTGAATCTGTTACGATTATTTTTTTATCATTACTTATTTTTAAACAGTTCAGAAATAAATTCTATTTAATTTCAACTATCAGCTTTGGCATAATCGTTCCTTTATTAGTTTATTTAAGCAAGTTATTTTTTGATAGAACGCGACCGATCGGTATGTATGGTGAAGAGGCAGTTCACTATGTTCCATGGTTGACAAATTTGGTCAATAATAGTTTCCCATCCGGCCATTCTATGGGTGCTTTTGGATTGTTTTTTTATTTAAATTACTTTACTCCTTTAAAAAATCAATTTATTACTTTTTTTTATTTTATTTTATCTTTAGGTTGTGCTTATTCAAGAATTTATTTAGGGCAACATTACTTTACAGATGTTTTAGCCGGTAGTATTTTTGGAGTTGTATTTGGAATTTTAATCTTGTGGACAAGTGATTTATTTATAAAAAAACAATTCAAGTAAGATGAAGAAAAAAAATATTGCGTTAATACCGGCTCGTTTAGAATCAACTCGTTTTCCTGAAAAATTATTAAAAAAAATAGAAGGCAAAAGTATTATTCAAAGAACGTATGAAGCTGTATTATCAAGCAATTTATTTGATGATGTACTGGTAGTTTGTAATCATCCTTTAATTCAAGAAGAAATTAAATCTATCGGTGGGCATACTTATTTAAGTAAAAAACAACATGAAAGTGGTACTGATCGAATTGCAGAAGCGGCAAGCTCAATTGATTGTGATATTATTGTCAATATTCAAGGCGATGAACCTTTTATAGATAAAACATCGCTGGAGACATTGATTTCTATATTTGAAAATGAGCATGTTGAAGTAGCTTCATTAAAAATGAAAATAGATGATTTAAATCAAATTCATAATCCTAATTGCGTAAAAGTTGTTACCGACAAAAATGATAAGGCTTTGTATTTTTCACGAAGTCCCATTCCTTTCATAAGAGATAATTCAGTTCCTTGTCAATATTATAAACATATTGGAGTTTATGGATTTACGAAAGATTCGCTTTTGAAAATCAGTAAACTTCCTCCCTCTCCTCTTGAACAAATTGAAAAGTTAGAAAACCTTAGAATGTTGGAAAATGGGATTGATATTTATTTAAAAGAAATTTTTCATGTTGGAATATCAATCGATACTGAAGATGATTTTAATGCAGCTATTGAATATTTAAAGAATACAAATAAATAATTTTCTCTTTTTATTTACTCAAATACATACTTCTGTCTTTGTACAACTGACGGAAATAGGGGTCTCTTAAATCTTTAATAAAGCGGATAGCCTCACCGGTGCTTTTCATTTCAGGGCCTAATTCTTTATTGACATTTGGGAATTTATTAAAACTGAAAACAGGTTCTTTGATTGCAAAACCGCTCAGTTTTTTCTCAAATTTAAAATCTGAAATTTTATGAGTGCCTAACATAACTTTAGTGGCTATATTCAAATAAGGAATTTGATAAGCTTTCGCAATAAAAGGAGTAGTCCTTGAAGCCCTTGGATTAGCTTCTATAACGTACACTACGCCATCTTTTATTGCAAATTGAATATTTATAAGTCCTTTTATATTTAAAGCTTTTGCAATTTTATGAGCGTAATGCTCCATCGTGGTTACTGTCATAGGCGACAAATTAAAATAAGGCAACATCGCATGACTATCACCACTATGAATACCGGCCGGTTCAATATGCTCCATTATGCCCATGATATGCATTTCTTCACCGTCAAATATTGCGTCGATTTCTGCTTCTTGACATCTATCTAAAAATTGGTCTATTAAAATTCTATTATCGGGTATATGTTTTAAAATACTAACAACCGATTTTTCTAATTCTTCATCATTAATAACAATTTTCATTCTTTGGCCACCTATAACATAACTTGGTCTAACCAAAACCGGATACCCTACTCTATTTGCCACTTGTAAAGCTTCATCTACATCTAATGCGCTACCATATTCGGGATAAGGAATGTCAAGTTCTTTTAATAAGTCACTAAATCGCCCTCTGTCTTCTGCAATGTCCATATCTTCAAATGAAGTTCCTATAATCTTAATGCCTTTTTCATAAAGTTTTTTGGAAATTTTAAGTGCTGTTTGACCACCTAATTGGACTATTATGCCATCAGGTTTTTCGTGGTCTATAATTTCATAAATATGCTCCCAATTTACAGGTTCAAAATATAGTTTGTCAGCTATGTCAAAATCGGTACTGACAGTTTCCGGATTACAATTAATCATTATTGCTTCATACCCACATTCTTTAATCGCCATAAGCCCATGAACACAACAATAATCAAATTCTATTCCTTGCCCTATTCTATTGGGCCCGGAGCCTAAAACGATAATCTTTTTTTTGTTACTGACTATGGATTCGTTATGTTGTAAAGTCATTTTATTTATATAATTTTTTTTTTAAAGCTTTTTTAATTTTTCAATTATTTCTTCTTCTTCTTCTTCTTCTTGAGTTACTTTCAAATAAAAATAGTTTATTAAATATATTAATTCTCGTCTTTGTACATATCCAAAATATATTGCATTGCGTATTGTGCTGGGGCATTTTTTGGTATAATTGACAAGCTCTTTCATATCGTCCGGTTTAAATAATCGTTTCCATTGTTTAAAAATTTCCTCATTGATGTTACACTCCAATTAGTTTTTAGTATTTTTTAAATTATTATCCATAACTGATTTTTTAAATTATCATATTAAAAATCATATTTTTTTAAATAACATTAAATCATTCGGGTTCAACACCTCTTTTTTCAAATGTACTGTAGAAATAAGGAGTCTGAGCTTCAAATTCAGCAGCGCAAGTGTCCACCATTTTGAATACACGAGTTATACCTATTTTTTTTCTTTTTTCATACAATTCGTCTTCTGTACCATCATTCATAATTCTACAAATTTGTTCATCACCGAAACCATGTTCTTTTGCCGTCCTCAAAAGTTCTTCCGGTAAAGTATCTAACTTATATTTCATGATTTCTTTTTCGATATCGCACAGTCTTTTTATTTCATTTAAAAACCATTTATCAATTCCATGACTTGCTTTTGATATTGAATTAACGCTCACTCCGGCCATCAAAGCATCTTTTATTCTAAATAGTCTATCCCATTTAGGTGTTTTAAAAGATTCTAATATATCGTCTGTTTTCATTAAATTCTTTCCATAATATCCTAAGCCAATCGAATTATTTTCAAGACTTTGACACGCTTTTTGAATTGCTTCTGCAAAACTCCTTCCAATAGCCATCACTTCTCCAACCGATTTCATTTGTAATCCTAAGGTATCTTTCGCTCCTTTAAATTTTTCAAAGTTCCAGCGTGGAATTTTTACGATTACATAATCTAAAGTGGGTTCAAAAAAGGCAGATGTATTTCCTGTAATTTGATTGCTTAATTCATCTAAACGATAACCTATTGCGAGCTTTGTTGCAATTTTGGCAATCGGGTATCCTGTTGCTTTGCTTGCTAAAGCTGATGAACGGGACACTCTTGGATTTATTTCTATTGCTAAAATTTCCTCCGTTTCCGGATTCATGGCAAATTGCACATTACAACCACCTGCAAAATTCCCCAAATCTCTCATCATTTTGATTGCGGTTGTTCTCATTAATTGAAAAGCACTATTGCTCAATGTCATTGCGGGAGCCACAGTGATACTATCGCCGGTATGAACTCCCATCGGGTCAAAATTTTCCACAGTACAAATAATACAAACATTGTTTGCACTATCTCTTAATAGTTCTAATTCAAATTCTTTCCAACCTAAAACGGCTTGTTCTACCAACACTTCATGAATTGGACTGGCTTGTAATCCATTGTTTAAGGCATTATCCAAATCTTCAACTGCATTCACAAAACCACCTCCTGTCCCTCCTAATGTAAATGATGGTCGAATAACTAAAGGAAACCCTATTTCTTGAGCAAAATCTTTACCTTCTAAAAACGAATTGGCAATTTTTGCTTTTGCTACATTGATGCCTAATTCAATCATCCATAGTCTGAACTGCTCTCTATCTTCTGCTTTTTCTATTGCTTTAATATCCACTCCTATCAATCTCACGTTATGTTCTTGCCATAAGCCCAATTCCTCACATTCTTTGGCTAAATTCAGAGCTGTTTGCCCACCCATAGTAGGCAAGACTGCATCAATTTTATTTTCTGTTAAAATTTGTTCAATACTCTCCACCGTTAAAGGTAAAAGATACACCTTGTCAGCCATCATAGGGTCTGTCATAATGGTTGCAGGGTTTGAATTGATTAGAATCACTTTAATTCCTTCTTCTTTGAGAGAGCGTGCTGCTTGTGTTCCTGAATAGTCAAATTCACAGGCTTGACCAATAATTATAGGTCCTGAACCTATAATTAGTACCGATTGAATAGATTTGTCTTTAGGCATTTTTTTTTTATTCTATTTTAAAAAAATAAAATAGAGGTGTGCAATTTCTGTCTTTTATTCTGCTAAGTGGCAAAATTAGTATTTTGAATTTATTTTAAAATTAAATATTAGCTGAAAGTTTTGCACATGTGATATTTTTTTTATTTTCAACTTATGAATACGAAACTACGACTCATGATAATGCCTATAATTGTTGCGGCTTTAGGTTACTTTGTGGATATTTATGACTTAGTTCTTTTTAGCGTTGTTCGAAAACCCAGTCTGATAGATTTAGGAATTGCAAGCGATGCTTTTGAAAAGGATGGCTTGCTTTTATTGAATACTCAAATGATAGGAATGTTAATCGGTGGCCTTTTTTGGGGGATTTTAGGTGATAAAAAGGGGCGATTGTCTGTTTTATTTGGTTCTATTTTGATGTACTCCATTGCCAATATCTTAAATGCTTATGTTCAAAATATAAATCAATATGCGATTTTAAGATTTGTGGCCGGCTTAGGCTTGGCAGGTGAATTGGGTGCCGGTATTACTTTAGTTTCTGAAATTTTACCTAAAGAAAAACGGGGTTGGGGAACTACGATTGTGGCTACGGTGGGCGTTTCAGGTGCAGTATTGGCAGGGCTTTTAGCCTTATCTGATATTTCTTGGAGAACTTGTTATACCATTGGAGGTGCATTGGGATTAGTATTACTTATTTTAAGAATTAGTGTTTATGAATCGGGTATGTATAAAAATATTAAAAATGAAAATCACAAATTGGGTTCTTTATCTTTAATTTTTAAAAATAAAAACCGGCTTTTAACTTATCTGAAGTGTATATTAGTAGGAGTACCTATTTGGTATGTGATTGGTATTTTGATTACGTTAAGCCCTGAATTAGGGAAGGAGTTAAATATTCAAGGAGAAATTATTTCTGCAAAATCAATTATGTATAGCTATGCCGGTTTAGCTTTTGGTGATTTCGCATCAGGCGCTTTAAGTCAGTACATGAAAAGCAGAAAAAAAGTATTACAAATATTTATAATCCTTACGACTATATTAGTAATAGCCTATTTTTTCATGGATGGTTTTGAGGCACCTAAATGGTATTTTTTATTTGGGGTTTTAGGTTTTGCATCCGGCTATTGGGCTGTTACGGTTACAAATGCATCTGAACAATTTGGGACTAATATCAGAGCAACTATAACAACCTCTGTTCCTAATTTTATCAGAGCATCTTTAGTTCCGGTTTCACTTTTATATACTTTTCTGCAATCCGTGCAAATCTCCAAAACGAATAGTGCTCTCATTACAGGAATAGTCTGTTGTGTATTGGCATTTATTGCTGCATCTACACTTAAAGAAACTTTCCATAAGGACTTGAATTATATCGAAAAAGATTAATTTAATTTATCTCTTAAAATCTATTTATATTTGCTACTTAATTTTCAATCGTTGAAAACCATACTTGACAAAAATAAATTCAACATTGTAATAGAACGATTAGCCCATCAGCTTATCGAAAATCATTATTCTTTTGAAAATACCGTAATTATTGGTATTCAACCACGAGGTGTTTTTTTAGCCGATAGAATTGTTTCTTATATTGAAAAAATATCCGGTAAAAAAATTCAATATGGTAAATTAGATATTACTTTTTACAGAGATGATTACAATACTTCCAAAAGTTTACACATCCCGGACGAAACCAAAATTGAATTTTCAATAGAAAACAAAAATGTAATTCTAATAGACGATGTCCTTTTTACCGGACGTACAATTAGAAGTGCTATGGAAGCAATAGTTGATTTTGGACGCCCTGCAAAAATTGAATTATTAATTTTAATCGACAGACGCTTTAGCAGACAAATACCCATTCAAGCTGATTATGTCGGACTAACCATAGATTCTATCCTCAGTCAAAAAGTAAAAGTTTTATGGGCTGAGCACGATAAAAAAGATGAAGTCATTTTATTGGATACCGACAATGATAAAATTTAAAACTCAAAATATTAACACATGTCATTAAGCACCAAACATCTTTTAGGAATAAAAAATTTAAATGCAAAAGACATTGAATTAATATTTCAGACAGCAGAAAATTTCAAAGGTGTCCTTCAACGACCGATTAAAAAAGTGCCTTCGCTTAGAGATACAACCATTGTCAATTTATTTTATGAAAACTCTACCCGAACACGTATTTCTTTTGAATTGGCAGAAAAACGTTTAGGTGCCGATACAATCAATTTTGCAACAAGTTCTTCCAGTGTTTCAAAAGGAGAAACTTTAATAGACACTGTGAAAAATATTTTATCTATGAAAGTGGATATGGTTGTGATGAGACATAGCGCAAGTGGAGCTCCTCATTTTTTATCTCAACATATTCCTGCTGCAATAGTCAATGCAGGGGATGGAACGAATGAGCATCCCACACAAGCACTTTTAGATAGTTTTTCAATAAAAGAAAAATTAGGTACTCTTAAAAATAAAAAAATAGCTATCATCGGTGACATCATGCATTCACGTGTTGCATTGTCTAATATTTATTGTTTGAATAAAATGGGAGCAAAAGTAACCGTTGCCGGCCCCCCTACCCTAATTCCAAAATATATCGAATCTCTCGGCGTGCAAGTAACATACAATGTAAAAGAAGCTCTTAATTGGTGTGATGTTGCTAATGTTTTAAGAATACAATTAGAAAGGCAAAACATGCCTTTATTTTCTACTTTAAGAGAATATTCTATTTATTATGGAATCAGCAAAAAAATGTTGGACTCACTAAAAAAAGAAATCCTCATTATGCACCCGGGACCAATTAATCGAGGAGTTGAACTTAGCTCAGATGCAGCGGATAGCCATCATTCCATCATTTTAAATCAAGTAGAAAACGGAGTAGCTATCCGAATGGCTGTATTATATTTATTATCTGGGAAAACAGCACTTTAATCCAAATTACATTTTAGTAATTTAGATAAAGTGAAATTTTACAAAAATGAATACAATGGCCGAAAAAGCATAATTTATTATGGTTTTTGAGCAGTTGAAATTAATTTGATATAGAATTTATTTATTAAAAAGAATAGAATACATAATTTGGTTTAAAGCAATCATTAAATATGGTTGTTTTTTTTATTATTTTAGTGTAATGATCAAAAAATAAAGTTATGTATTGTCAAAATAATTCAAAAACAATACACTAAATTTGGGTTGACTAATGATGATTTAATATTTGTAATAATGTGACTATTAGCTAAATGTATTTATGTTAGTCTGAATAATAGGCCACATACTATTAATAAAAATAGAAGTAAATAAAATGCCCTTAAAATGAATAACAAAAAACATGAATCAGTTGCTAAAGCATATTCAGAAGTTATGAAAGTCTGGCGTAGCTTTGCTCAACAGGACGATAGTTTGAATCAGTTGGAAATTGAGTTGGATATTCACAAAAAAATACTTAACTATTTTCAGATTGGCGAGTTTTATTATTACATTTTCAATATCTCAACACAACAATTTGTTATTTCCCCCTGTGTTGAAAAGGTTTTGGGATACACACCGGAAGAGTTAACAGACACTCAATTTGCATTAAAAATTTTACAGCCTGAAGATTTAGTACATTTTGTAAATAACGAAAACTATGTTTTGCAATTCTTTGGAAATTTACCTAAAGAAAAAGTGATGAATTATAAGGCTCAATGCGATTACAGATTTAAAAAGAAAAATGGAGAATGGATACGAATTTTGCATCAAGGTATTGTTTGCGGTCAATATCCTGACGGAACACCAAGCGCATTTTTAGGAATACACACGGACATAACCCATATAAAACCAATAGGAAAATCCATCTTATCATTTATTGGATTAAATGGGGAGCCTTCTTTTTTAGATGTAAAAGTGGATAAACCTTTAATAAAATACGAAGGAGAAATGTCAAAGAGAGAACGAGATATAATGAATCTATTGGCAAAAGGAAAATCGTATAAAGAAATTGGCAACACTCTTTTCATCAGCACAGAAACTGTTCGCAGACATCTTGCCAACATCTATCAAAAACTTGGAGTCAAATCAAAGATAGAAGCCATAAATGCGGCTTTAGGCGGTAATCTTCTTTCTTTGTGAGGTAAAATTACAACTTTCGTGCTATTCCCGAATATATTTTCTGTATCTATTTTTGTTTTAAATTTTAAATTACAAAAAAAATGAAAAAAGTTTTATTCGGGATGATAGTATGCACTTTGTTGCTTGTTTCTTGTCACAAAGACAAAAATTCCCCAAACAATAATACAAAAAATTTAAGCAATACACCTCTTGCAAAAGCAGCGTATGACAACAACAACTTTGGTATTTACAAAGGTGTGTTTGTTGGTTCTTCGGGAAGTATTTTAATCAACATATACAACGATGGTAATCTTGGAGCGACACTTGTAGTTGATGGCACTACACTTACTTTTACATCAAATAGTACGATCACCCAAGGACAAGCAGGAACTGTCCATTTTACAAGCGGGAATGATTCATTTGACTTTGTTGTAGATGCATTGGGCAACTCTCAGGCAATCAACTTTAATATTTCAGGTCACCCAAATCCAAGTGTTCATATTTTTAAAGAATTGTCTAACTCTTTAGTGCGTGTTTATGAAGGCACTTTTGATGGTGGTATTTTTGATCTTGTTGTTCGTAGTGACGGAAGCATAGAGGGTGCAGCAAAACCTAACGGAGAGAATGCTTTTGACCTTAACGGATCTATCCAACCCAATGGATCTGTTCACGGTGCTTTCCAAGACAATTATAACGAGAATGGAACTTTTGACGGGACTTTTTCAGGTGATGACATAAACGGGACATGGACACAGTCAATTAAAAACGGTCATTGGTCAGGGCATCGCACATTGTAATTAGACATTCGTCCTAAGTTTTTAAAAATATCATATCAATAAAACACTTAAACTTTAATCGGAAGCAATAAATAATTCTCACATTAACATTGTTTCTATCTTGTTTTATTATAAAATACGTTAAAACAAAATTTCACTATTAAAAACCTCTTTCTTATCAAATACCTATTCAAAATAGTTTTATAGCTATATTTGCAAATTCATTCAAAAAAAATTATGGGTTTATTTGATAAACTTTTTAAAAGAAATAAAGTACAGGAAGAGGCTAAAGAAACTTTAGATAAAGGTTTAGAAAAAACAAAACAAAGTTTTTTTTCTAAAATCACCAAAGCGGTAGCCGGTAAATCTCAAGTAGATATTGAAGTGCTTGATAATTTAGAAGAGGCTTTAATGACTTCCGATGTCGGTGTAACAACAACCGTTGAAATTATAAAAAGAATTGAAGATAGAGTTGCCAAAGATAAATATTTAGGAACAACAGAACTTAATTCAATATTGCAAGAAGAAATGGTCAATGTACTGACCGATGCCCCTTCACAAGAATATCAAAATTTTGAACTTCCTGCGGATAAAAAGCCTTATGTGATATTGGTGGTAGGCGTAAATGGTGTTGGAAAAACAACTACGATTGGTAAACTTGCCTATAATTTTAAAAATACAGGTAAAAAAGTTGTTTTAGGTGCTGCCGACACTTTTAGAGCGGCTGCCGTTGACCAATTAACTATTTGGAGTGAGCGAGTTGGAGTAGATATTGTTAAAAAAGAAATGGGAAGTGACCCGGCCTCTGTAGCTTTTGATAGTGTAAATAGCGCTGTTGCCCGTCAAGCCGATGTTTTAATCATTGATACTGCAGGTCGTCTTCATAATAAAATTCACTTAATGGATGAATTAAATAAAATTAAAAGAGTTATTCAAAAAGTGATACCCGATGCACCACACGAAGTATTACTCGTGCTGGATGGTAGTACCGGACAAAATGCTTTAGAACAAGCCAAACAATTCACCCAAACAACCGATGTATCTGCTCTAGCCATAACTAAATTAGACGGTACTGCTAAAGGTGGTGTCGTGTTGGCAATTGCCCATCAATTTAAAATTCCCGTAAAATATATTGGAGTCGGTGAACAAATGCAAG
Organism: Chitinophagaceae bacterium; assembly: GCA_039811265.1. Lineage (GTDB taxonomy): Bacteria > Bacteroidota > Bacteroidia > Chitinophagales > Chitinophagaceae > OLB11. The sequence continues at coordinate 77,865 of JBDHYI010000002.1, forward strand.
ATCTGCAAATCTTCAATAAATATGAATTTGTAGATAGTCTTTTCAGCCTGAAATAAGATTCACAAACAATGAAATCAAAAAAATTACATAAAGATATCGTCAATATTACGACTTTAGGTTGTAGTAAAAACATGGTAGATAGTGAAGTTCTTAGCGGTCAATTACAAGCAAATGGAATTAAAGTAAAACACGAAAGCGAAAAACCTGATTATAATATCTCCATTATAAACACCTGTGGTTTTATTGATAAAGCAAAAGCGGAAAGTATCAATACCATTCTTGAGCACGTTGCCTTAAAAGAACAAGGATTATTAGACAAAGTTTATGTTACGGGTTGTTTGAGCGAACGCTATAAAAATGATTTGGAAGAAGAAATACCGGGTGTGGATGCTTGGTTTGGAACAATGGAATTGCCCAATATCTTAAAAGTATTTGAAGCCGATTACAAAACAGAACTTTTAGGTGAACGTTTGCTAAGCACGCCCAGCCATTATGCGTACTTAAAAATTTCCGAAGGATGTAATAGAACTTGTGCTTTTTGTGCTATCCCCTTAATGAGAGGAAAACATATTTCAAAACCTATTGAAGAAATTGTACAAGAAGCTAAGAAACTTGCACTCAAAGGCGTGAAAGAAATTATGTTAATTGCACAAGAATTAACTTACTACGGTTTGGATATCTATAAGAAAAGAAAGCTCCCCGAATTATTAGATGCACTTTGCGAAATAGACGGAATCGAATGGATAAGATTACATTATGCTTACCCTCATAAATTTCCTTTAGAAATTATCGAAACTATCAAAAGACAGCCCAAATTATGCAATTACCTCGACTTGCCTTTACAACATATTTCTGATAATATGTTAAAAGCAATGAAAAGACAAATTACAAAAAATGACATTATAGAATTAATTAAAAAAATCAGAGCTATACTTCCCGATATCTGTATTAGAACAACTTTTATAGTTGGGTTCCCCGGCGAAACAAAAGAAGATTTGAAAGAGCTTATACAATTTATCGAAGAGGCAAAATTTGACAGAGTGGGTGTTTTTACATACTCTCATGAAGAAGGCACCGATGCCTTTCAATTAAAAGAATCCATAAGCCAAAAAGAAAAAGAACGAAGAGCAAATGAAATCATGGCAACACAACAAGATATATCTTTAGCGAAAAATGAAGAAAAAATAGGAAAAATTTTTAAAGTCATTATAGATAAAAGAGAAGCCGGCCGCTATATAGGTCGCACTGAATTTGACAGTGTTGAAGTTGATAATGAAATAATCATTAATACCAAACAAAAATTAAAAATCGGAGATTTTGTCAATGTAAAAATTACAAAAGCTTTTGATTATGATTTAGAAGGAATGCTCGTATCCTAATTCAATAAAAAAATGGAAACACCCATCATTCAAGTAAAAAATTTAGTAAAAAAATATAACGATTTTACTGCTGTAAATAATATTTCATTTGATGTTTTTAAAAATGAAATTTTTGGACTATTAGGCCCCAATGGAGCCGGTAAAACAAGTACCCTTGAGATAATTGAAACATTGAGAGAAAAAACAAGCGGTAGTATTTTTGTAGATGGCTTGTCCGTTGATACACATAAACAAGAAATTAAAAAAATTATTGGCGTACAATTACAAGCTGCGGGGTATTATCCAAATTTGAATCTGAAAGAAATTTTAGAAGTTTTTGCAGGACTTTATAATATTGATATAAAGCCCATGCAAATTTTACAAGAAGTTAATTTAGAAGATAAAGCAAAGAATAAATTTAAAGAACTAAGCGGAGGGCAAAAGCAACGATTTTCAATAGCAACCACACTTATAAACAAACCGAAAGTTATATTTTTAGATGAACCGACTACAGGCTTAGACCCTCAAGCAAGAAGAAATTTATGGGATTTAATTAAAAAACTCAGAGAAAACGGTACTACCATTGTACTCACTACTCACTATATGGACGAAGCAGAAGAATTATGTGATAGAATTGCTATTGTTGATAGTGGACAAATTATAAAATTAGATACTCCTGATGCTATGATAGATAATTTAATAGCTGCCGGATTTGAAAGGACAAAAAAAGTGAAAGCCGCTAACCTTGAAGATGTTTTTCTCAATTTAACCGGTAAAGAATTACGTGATTTGTAGATTTTTTATTTGAATCAAAAATTGAATTATGGTTTTTATTTAAAAAAAATGTGGTATTAGATGTATAATTTTTCATACTTTTTCAAAGCAAACAAAAATTTCTTTTTTAATGTTTTGTATATTAAAAAAAATGTTTTATTTATTTGTTATGAAAAAATATTTAATAGGTATATTTTTTATTTTTAACAATAGGATATGCACAGTGTTGGAGAACTATAGCTAATAGCCCAGATAGTACTTTCGCTATTAAAACAGATGGAACATTATGGGCTACAAGTGGAAATTATGCTGGTCAATTAGGCCACAGGCTTGAACAACCTCTATACAGGCTATGAGAATATACGTTTCGTGAAGGAGTAAGCTGTATGGATGTCCCATAAGGCACGAAGTGCCTCACTATACGAACCCTGTACGCTTGCCGTGCAGGGCTTAAATACGATATACACACCCAGCCCTATAGGGCTGAACAAACAACTACATAACACCGTAGTATTGGAGTTTTTTATTGACATTCTTATTGTGAATACAACACCCAAAAGGGTTTGAGCATGGTGTTGAAATTTAAAATTCTATTAGAGTTTACATCAATTATATAGATAAATTGAATTTCTTACGGTTCTCAATTGCTTCTTCATATTCAGCATCAGCGTGTCTTAAAATTCCCATTGCCGGGTCATTATGCAATACTCTTTCTAATCTTCGTTTTGCACCGTCTGTCCCGTCCGCAACGATTACCATACCGGCGTGTAAACTATAGCCCATCCCTACTCCACCTCCATGATGAAAACTTACCCAGCTTGCTCCGCCTGCTGTATTAATCAATGCATTTAAAATAGGCCAGTCAGCCACAGCATCACTGCCATCTTTCATTGCTTCGGTTTCCCTATTTGGGCTTGCCACACTACCACAATCTAAATGGTCTCTTCCAATAACAATAGGAGCTTTCAACTCTCCGTTTTTTACCATTTCGTTGAATAGAAGTCCGGCTTTTTCTCTCTCTCCCATCCCCAACCAACAAATTCTTGCAGGCAATCCTTGAAATGCAATTTTCTCTTTTGCCATATTTAACCATCTGATTAAACCTTTATTTTCCGGAAATAATTTTTTTAATGCTTCATCTGTCTTATAAATATCTTCGGGGTCTCCGCTCAGTGCTACCCATCTGAAAGGACCTTTCCCTTCACAAAATAAAGGTCTGATATAAGCCGGTACAAATCCGGGAAAATCAAATGCATTTTTAACACCTCTTTTGTCGTGAGCTTGCCCTCTTAAATTATTTCCATAATCAAAAGTAATAGAGCCTTTTTTCTGTAGTTCCAACATTAATTTTACATGATGAGCCATCGTGTCAAGGCTTTTTTCAATATAGCTTGCCGGATCTTTTTCTCTCAATTGATTCGCTTCTTCTACACTCATTCCTTCGGGGAAGTACCCAACCAACTCGTCATGAGCCGATGTTTGATCAGTAAGTGTGTCAGGTATAATATTTCGTTCAAGAAGACGGCTCAATAAATCAACCGCATTGCAAACTACGCCTATACTTAATGCTTTTTTTTCTGCTTTTGCTTTAAGTGCTTCATCTATAGCTTCATCTATATTATGAAACATTTTATCTATATAGCGAGTATCTAATCGTTTTTGAATTCTCCATTCTTCCACTTCAGCTGCTAAGCACACACCTTCGTTCATGGTAATGGCTAAAGGTTGAGCTCCCCCCATACCGCCTAAGCCTGCAGTTACATTTAAAGTCCCTTCTAATGTTCCATTAAAATGTTTGTTAGCTAAACTTAAATAAGTTTCGTAAGTCCCCTGTACAATACCTTGAGAACCAATATATATCCAACTTCCTGCTGTCATTTGTCCATACATCATAAGACCTTTCGCTTCTAATTCCCGAAAGTGTTCCCATGTTGCCCATTTACCTACTAAATTTGAATTTGCAATTAATACACGTGGTGCATCTTTATGACTTTTTAAGATCCCTACCGGTTTACCACTTTGTACCATTAACGTCTCATCTTCATTTAGATTTTTTAAAGATTCTAATATTTTATAATAACTATCCCAATTTCTGGCAGCTTTTCCTAGCCCTCCATATACAATTAAATCTTCAGGTCTTTCAGCGACTTCAGAATCTAAATTATTTTGTATCATTCTGTATGCTGCTTCGCTTACCCAATTTTTACACGTTAATTGATTACCAATGGGGGCTTTAATTGGTTTAAAATTTGAATTCATTTTATTTATAATTAAAATACAAAATTAATAAGAATGTATCTATTTTATACTTTAAAATTTTATCAAATTATGTTTATAGACTGAAGTAGGTTTTCAGAAAAAACGAATAGTTTGTTTTGATAACAATCATTATTTTTTCTCTGTTGTAAAAAGTTAAATACAAATCACTGGTAAGCTACAAAGGGTGGAAATTTTAATTTTTTTAAGTGTTTAAATGTCGTTTTTTTTATTAACTTAACAAATCTTTTTTCAAACAACTATCCTTAAAAGCAATTTTAGTAAATCTCATTTACATAATTTAGCTTAAACAATTTTTTTTTTAGTGTTTTGCATATAAAAAAAACTTTTTATATATATTTGATGAAAATTAAAGATTCTCGATATGAAAAAAATCTTATTTCTATTTTCTTTTTTAGCTTTTGTGACTCTTGCAAAAGCACAAAATTTACAACCGGCTGATTTTAAAAATAATGGAGACAATAGACCTGCTATTGATCGTATTTTTAAAACGGCTGATGGTAGTCTTTCTTTAATTTATTATATTGATGCAACAGTATCTTTTTACAATAACGATAAATATACTGATAAATTTGTTGTTCATAATTTAGCAAATCCTTGGAGAATGCTTATTGTGAGAGATGATTTAAATCAAAATAATGATTTGCTTTATTATTCGGAAGCAAATCAATCATACACAGATAATGTTTCGGGAAATGTGTATATTTTAGACCCGGCATCTATAAGACAATCAAATAACAGTAATTAAAAAATTACTGTTATTTGATTTTTTTCTTTTTTTATAGTTTGGAATTTAAAGAGTTCCATCCTCCTCCGTTGTAAACTGAAGTATATCCTGCTGATTTAAGGATTCCTTTTGCACTGGCACTTCTCATACCGGATGCACAGCAAGTTATAATGGTTTTGTTTTTATCTTTTAGTTTACTCAGATTTTTACTTAATTGATCAACCGGTATATTAATAGAGCCTTTGATATGCCCTGATGCAAATTCGCCCGGTGTTCTTACATCCACAATAATTGCTCCTTCACTAACTAATTGTTTGTAATCTACAGAAGGTCCTGCACCAAATAGTTTTTTTAAAAAGTCAAACATATTTTTTATTTTAATTTTGAGATTGAATATAATTTACATCAAGCCAAGAACCTGCATTATACGATTCTATACCTGATTGCTGTAAAAATTGAGTTGCTACTCCACTTCTCCCTCCTGAAGCACAACATAAAATAATGGGTGTTTCAAAAGATTTGATTTCGTCTAAACGAATAGTAACTTCTTGAAGTGGGATATTTATAGAACCCACAGCATGCCCACCTTGAAATTCTTCAGGAGTTCTCACATCCAAAATAGTACCTTTTTTTTCTTTAATAAATTGTTCTATGTTCATTTTTTTTAAATTTTTAGATTGCAAAGTTGCATTTAGTATTTTAAATGTAAAGTAACATTTGTGACATTAGCTGAATTTATGTTACAAGATTTAAATTACAAGGGGTGTTAATCAACGAAGCCGACTTTTAGTCGGCTTCGTTTTATTAAGAATAAAATGGTTATTAAATTCGAGATTTTACGATAGCGATATCATCTATTCTTTTCTGTGCGATTCTCATGGCCGCTTCTTGTGTGATAATATTTTCTTTCTCAGATACTTTAAATACTTCTAATAAACGATTGTATATTTTTTCAACATCGTTAGTAACTTTTTCTCTATTATAAGCGCCTCCGGCTTCAGCGGCTACATTGATTAAACCACCGGCATTGATTAAGAAATCGGGAGCGTAGATAATTCCTTTTTTGATTAATTCTCTACCATGTTTTTCTTCAATTTCTAATTGATTGTTGGCAGCACCTGCGATAACAGCGCATTTCATTTTTGGAATTGAGTTATCGTTGATTACTGCCCCTAATGCACAAGGTGCGTAAATATCAATTTCCATATCTAACATTTTATCAGGGCTAACATATTCTACTTTATATTTATCGACTGTTTCTTTGATACGAGTCTCATTGATGTCGGTTATATACACCTTTGCTCCTGCTTCTACCAAATGCCCTACTAGATATTGCCCAACATGTCCTACTCCTTGAACTAATACTTTCTTACCACTCAAATTATCATTTCCCCATTGTTTGAATGCAGAAGCTTTCATTCCTACAAATACACCGTAGGCTGTGAAAGGTGAAGGGTCACCACTTCCTCCCATGTATTCAGGAATTCCGGTAACATGCTTTGTTTCTAAATGGATAAATTCCATATCTTTTGCAGAGGTATTTACGTCTTCGGCTGTGATGTATTTTCCATTTAATGAATTTACAAAACGTCCGTATTTACGCCAAAGTGCTTCACTTTTCAATGAAGGGTCTCCAATTATTACTGCTTTTCCACCTCCTAAATTTAAACCGGAAATAGCTGCTTTGTAAGTCATACCTCTTGATAATCTTAATGCATCTACCATTGCATCATCATCAGAGTTATAATTCCACATTCTTGTACCGCCGAGTGCGGGACCTAATGTTGTATCGTGTATTGCGATTATCGCTTTTAAGTTGGTGTGAGGGTCATTGCAAACTACGACTTGTTCGTGTTTTAGTTCGCTCATTAGTTGAAAAACAGTGTTTGACATATATGTTTTTTATTTAAAATGAAAAATTAGTTTTGTGATTTATTGCTGCTTTCATCTTCGTTTGTAGGAGATGAATTTTCAAGTTTTTTTTGTTCTTGTTCAGTGTTGAGTTCTTGATGTTGATTACTTTCATTAGAATTGGGTTCCACTTTTTTAGGCGATTTCGTAAAATTATTCAACTCTCTCTCATCGTTGCGTAATTTTTCTTTTACTTCTTTCACTTTTACTTCTAATCGGACTATGTTTTTCTTAATATCTTCCAACATTTCTTTCAGTTCTTCTCTTTTTTCATAAGAGCGTAACGTAGCGGGAAGATTTTTAATCCGATATTCTACATCGGCTTGCAGTTCTATTTCTCTTTGTAATTCTTTGGAGATTTTATTGAAAAAAGCTCTGTTTCTGCTTGTTCTTTCTGATATTATTTTTGAAATTTCTTGTTTTCTCTTAGTTCTATTTTCATCTTTTCTATCGAAGAAATTGCGTTTAGCTTTTAAAAATCGTTCCCATAGTTCATCTCCATATTCTTTAGGTACTCGACCAATTTTTTTCCATTCTTCATACATATTGGTAAATTCGGTAGTACCTTCATCAAAGTCATTGGTATGTTGAAGTTCTTCGGCGTGAGTTACGATAGATAATTTTTTGGCATAATTATCTTCTAATTGAGTTCGGATATTTGTAAAATAAAGGTCTTTATTTTTAAAGAAATGGTCTTTTATTTCACGAAATTGTTCCCAAATCTCATCACTTTTTTCTAAGGGTACACGGCCAATTTTTTTCCATTCTTCCATTAGTTGATTAAAAGCTTCTGAGGTTGCTTTCCAATCTGTACTATCTTTAAGTGTGGCTGCTTTTTCAATAATAGCTAACTTCAGTTGAAGATTATTTTCTTGCTCGGCTTTAATTTCATTGAAGTAATTTTTCTTATTATTAAAGAAAATATCTTTAGCTGTATTGAATCTAAACCAAAGTTCTTCCATTCTATGTTTTGGAATTATTCCAATTTTTTTCCACTCTTCATTTAATTCGTTATATATTTCTGTAGTTTTTTTCCAATCATTTGAATTTTGTATAGCTTCTGCTTTTTCACAGATTTCGATTTTTTTGGCAAGGTTATCTAAAAGTTCTTGACCTAATTGTTCATGAATTTCTTGTTTCTTTTTAAAGAAATTATCTTTAATTTCTTCAAAGCGTTTTCTTAGTTCATCATCTTGAATATCAGGTACTGCTCTTAGTTCTTTATACTTTTTTTGCAATTCTCTTAGTGTATCAGTAGCTGCTTTTAAATCTTCTGATGTCAAAAGATTTTCGGCTTCATTGCATATTTCTTTTTTTTGAGCAATATTTTTTTCTATTTCATTTTTAATAATTTCTTCAAGATCTTCAATTAACCGAAAAAGTTTATCGAAATCACCTATAATTTTTGCAGTTAGTAAATAATTCTTTTTACGAGTAATGTTTCCGGCAAATTTTATTTTATCGTCTGCTTGCTCAAAATCATTTTTTATAATAAATAGTTCCTTTTCAAATTCATTGAATTTGTCAATAAAAGAACCTATTAGATATTCTTTATTTTGTTCGTTAAATTCTGCTATTTCTCTTTCTTCAAACCAATTATTTGTAGGGATAATGATTTTATTATCTTTTAAAATGTACAATTCGTTTTGACTCATGACCGTGTTCTCTTGATATTCGTTTTAAAAAAATTGTTGCAAAGGTAAGTAAAATTAAAGTACAGAACAATATAATACTTAATTATCCTTTATTTTCATGATACAAATTAATTTCTTTTTAATTTAAAAAAGTCTTGCATAATTTGTGAGGATTCTTCTGCTAAAATACCGCTTATAATTTCAGTTTTAGGATGTAAAATTGAATGATTACACTTTTGAGAAAAACCATATTTTTGGTCTGATGTCCCATATATAACTTTTTTAATTTTACTCCAATACAAAGCTCCTGCACACATAACACAAGGTTCAACGCTTACATAAATACTTGCATTCATTAAATATTTTGCGCCTAAAGAATTAAAAGCAGCCGTCAAAGCAATCATTTCTGCATGAGCTGTTGCATCTTGTAGTGCTTCTGTCTGATTATGACCTTTAGCGATAATTTTATTATCAACGACGACGACTGCTCCTATCGGTATTTCATCTTTACTAAAAGCTTTTTGGGCTTCTTGTAATGCAATCTTCATAAAATTCTCATGTGATTGTGTCATTTTTTTATTGTTCTTGTATTGAAAATTCTACTTTACCATCCCCAAGTAGAGGTTTCTTAACTTTAATAACTAACAAGGTATAAACTCGACCTTCATAATTAAAGGAAATAGTGTCATCTTTTTCTAAAAGTTTTTCTTCAATAATTCTATCATTTCGAATAATGCTAATATCCGCTTTTTTTCGAGTGACTTCGCCAATTTTTATTTTTATATTTCCTTTAGTGCCTTCGATAATTTTTTCTGTATTTGATTCCATCAAACTATGTATTCCGGTCTCCGGAATGTTTAATTTTTCTTTATTTTCTTTTTGTTTGACACCTCCTTTTGTTCCATTATTGCAAGAAAAAAGTGAGATAGAAAAAAACATTAAAAACGCATAAAAAATGGATTTCATATTTTTACATTTTATTGAGTAAAAGTAATTCAGTATTTTGAATTTATATTTTTAAAAAAGCTAAAAAATGAATAAAATAAAAAATATCGGTATCCTTACTTCCGGTGGAGATTCACCCGGAATGAATGCTGCCATAAGGGCAATAGTCAGAAGCGCTTTACACCATGGATTGGTTCCTTTTGGCATTATGAGAGGTTATCAGGGATTAATAAATGGCGATATAGTAAAATTAAAAACAACGGAAGTTTCAAATATTATTCAAAGAGGGGGTACTATTTTAAAATCTGCGAGAAGTAAAGAATTTATGACAGATGAAGGAATGGAAAATGCCTATCAACAAATTTTAAAACACCAATTAGACGGATTGATTTTAATAGGTGGTGATGGTACTTTTAGGGGAGCGAATATATTTTTTAAAAAATATAATATTCCGGCTATAGGATTGCCCGGGACAATTGACAACGATTTAAATGGCACTGATTTCACGATAGGCTTTGATACTGCAGTCAATACAGCAGTTTGGGCTATAGATAAAATTAGAGATACGGCAGAATCACATGAGCGTGTTTTTTTAATTGAAGTAATGGGCAGAGATGCCGGTTATATTGCTTTACATAGTGGTATAGCTTGTGGTGCTGAGCATATTTTTGTACCTGAAAAAAAAGAAAGTTTAGATGCTTTTCTCAATGATTTGTGTGATCATAGAAGAAGAAAAAAGTTAACAAATATAATTGTGGTTGCTGAGAGAGATGAGTTTGGAGGTGCAAATGAATTAGCTAAAATCATTACTCAAAAATTACCCATTGAGCCTCGCGTTTCTATATTAGGTCATATTCAACGAGGGGGCTCCCCTACTTGCTTCGACCGAATACTTTCAAGTCGTTTGGGACACGCTGCCGTTGAAGCAATTTTAAAAGGAGAAAAACAAATGATGGTAGGTTTAATTAATAATAAAATTGCTTTTACTCCTTTTGAAAAAGCAATTAAATTAAATAAACCATTTGCTAAAGATTTGGTGGAATTAATGCAGGTTTTATCGAGTTGATATTATTTAATTTCGTTTTAATCAAATAATTAAAAAATTATTTAATTCCTCTTTGATTTAAAGCATTTTGAAATTTTTTGGCATTTGTCAAATGTTCTGAATAGGTTGAAGCGAAGTTATGATAACCACTAAAATCTTCTTTTGCACAAAAAAATAAATAGTTTGTTTCTTTAGCATCTAACACAGCATCAATGCTTTTTTCAGATGGGGTACAAATAGGTCCAGGAGGTAGTCCCGTATTTAAGTAAGTATTATAAGGAGATGCTGTTTTTAAATGGATATTTAAAATTCTTCTAAGAGAAAAATCACCCACTGCAAATTTTACAGTTGGGTCAGCCTCTAGCTTCATTCCTTTTCTATAGCGATTGATATAAACACTTGCGACCATTGGCTTTTCATCATTTTTATTGGTTTCTTCATCAACAATAGATGCAATGATGCTAACTTGATTGGGAGTCAGATTAAGATTTTTTGCTTTATTTATTCTCGTTTCATTCCAAAATTTATTTTTATAAGTAATAAATTTATCCATAACTTTTTCCGGTTTTGTATTCCAATAAACCTGATAAGTATTAGGCAAAATGAGTATTTGTATTTGATTGGAGTCAATATCATTTTTTGCAAGAAAAAGCGAATCTAGGAATAATTTTTCCCATTGGCTTTTGTCTGCTTCTAATTGTGAAGAAAATTTTTTGATTATATCTTGCTTGGTTCTTAATTTATTTATCACAAGGTTTACAGGAGTTTGATGACCTTGTTTTAGCATTTTTATTATAGAATAATTCCCCATTCCATTTTTAAGTTCATATCGACCGGGATGAATGTTTTGAGATAAAGAAAAAAGAGAAGCGACTAATTTGAAAGTTGAAATATTTTCAATAAGCTGACTATCTTTTATTTCTTGTATTAAATATTCATAATTACTACCTGTTCTAATATACAAATATTTTTTTCCTTCTTGCACATTCACATTTGAGGAAAAAAAGAATGAGTATGTCACAGCAATCATTAACAGTAAAATGATTAGTAGGATATATTTTTTTTTCATTTGTAAAGTTTAAAAATTATTTTATGAATGCTTGAACAGAGCGTATTAAACTATCTTTCGGGTCTAATTGGTAAGCTTTTTGCCATGCCTCTTTTGCTTTAGTATAATCTTGTGCATTATAGGCAAAGCCTCCTAAATCGTACCAATATCTCGCAATCGTAGGATTTAATTCAACAGCTTTTTGAATATTTTTTTGTCCCTCAACCCAGTTTTGTGTCCCTCCAAAATCATAACCTCTTTTGTAATATGAATTAGCTAAAAGGTCGAAATATAATTTTTTATTTGGATGGCTTGGATATAATTTAAATGCTTTTTCCCAACATTCTTTTGCTTTATCTAAGCTATCTAATTTAGCATAAGCAATTCCTAAATTCAGGAAACCATTCACAAACCCGGGGTGCATGGTGACGGCTTTTGTCCCATATTGAATTGATTTTAAAATATACTCTTTTTCTTTGTCCTTATTTTTAGGCATTTCAGATAAATCAATACAACGAGAAGCAGCATTTCCATTTAAGGCAACACTCTCCGGCATAGTTTCGACATCTGTTAGAGCCAAGGTTATATCGTTATGCCAAGCAAAATTTCTTGAATATGTTTTGACTGAATAGAGTATTAAAATTGGTAATGTTATCAGTAGGGGTATTGGAGACATTTTTGTTTTTTCTCCAACCCAATAAATAGCATAACCCAAAAGCATACAAAATCCTAATGAAGAATGAAAAACAAGACGCTCACCCATAGTGGCACCGACATTGAACACCAAGTTTGTTACTAATAAAATAGTCAATAAATAAAAGGCAATGGCGAATGAAACCCAACTTTTTTTCTTAAAAGAAATAAACCCTGCAGCAATGGTTGCAATAATTAATAAAATGGCTACCCAAACTAAAGGATTACTGAAATCTTTGTATGGGATGGAGTTATATCCATAGTCGCTGCTTAAAGGATTTGGGAATAGTAATAGTAAGAAATATTTTAAATAAATAAATAATTTCGTTGCTAATTTCTGATTATCATCAGCTAATAAATAAGGATTATTCATTAATTCAGTGTCTTGCAAATTGGACTCGCCAATCACTATACTGCTTCTAATTGCATAATAAATTCCGAAGACAATTGCCATACCAACAAACAATGGAATGTATTTGGATAGCTGAAATTTTTCTTCTGAAAATAAGTATAAAGACAATGGAATCAATATAAGTAAAGTGGCTCCATATTCTTTAGATAGCAATGCACAAAAGAAAGAAACACACAATAAAATTAAATATTTGAAATCTTTTTTTAATGCATATTTATGTGCTAATATCAATGAAAGCATCATAAACAAAAAGGACATTATTTCATCACGGCTCTTTACGTTGGCTACCACTTCTGTATGTATGGGATGAGCTAAAAATAAAAGCGAAATTATAAACGCTAATAGTTTATTGTTTTTAAAAACAATAGTGCTTAAGAAAATAAAGAGTAAAGAAATCGAAATAATATATAAGATCACATTGTTCACATGTCTCATTCCAAATCCTTTAGAGCGAAAATCTTTATCATTAAATAGACCATCTTTGTTCACATCCTCCGATGCGTCTTTGATACCATTATGATTTGTATCCCAAACATTTTCTTCAAAATTTGCATTATCTCTTGCACCTATAAATTCTTGTTCAATAGCGAAAGTAGCAACTGATAAAGGTCTGTAACGTCCCCCCGCTAATTGGGCTGTTGTATTCATTTGTTTATAAAAACTATCAAATAAATCTTTGCTAAAAATATCCGGCATTCCTTTTACACCTTGTAGTACGTATTCATTTTTACAAATTACGATGTCGTCATCCAAAGCAAATTGAGCATTGAATGTATTACTGTAAATGATTAAACTCAATATAGCAAAAATGACATAGGGTATAAATCCTTTTGTTAGTTTATCATACCAAGGCAAATCAATACCAACATTTTCTTTTGAAGTTTTTGATTGATTTTCATTGGTTACAACCTGATTTTGTTGAGTTATATTTTTTTTCTTTTTGCTTTTTGACATATCGTAAAATTAATTTCCTCAATGTTTAGTTTTAATTATACATCATGTTTTATTTCCATTTTTTTTAAGCTCCTTCTATCCTTTTTTCAATGTGAATTTTAAATGTATAATTTGGGCTTAAAAATAATAAGTATTTCGATTTTATTTTTTTAAATTTTGCTTTAAATAAGTATATGCCTCTTCCATAATGAAGAAACTACCTGTAATTAAGACAATATCATTTTCACCTGCATTTTGTATTGCTTTTTGAATACCTTGAGAAATTTCATTATAAACATCTCCTGACAAATTAAATTCTTTTGCTTCCTTTTGTAGACTTGTCGCTTTTTTGGCTCTTGGAATATTTGCATTCACAAAATAATAATACGCTTTTGGAGGAAATAAATTCAATATAGCATGAATATCTTTATCTTCCACGAAGCCCATTATTATATGTAAATTCCCTTTTAGCAGTTGTAAAACTTGTTTGATTAATTCTTTCACACCTGCCTCATTATGTGAAACATCTAATATAATTGTTGGATTTTTAGAAAATACATCAAACCGTCCTTTGAAGCCTAAATTCTTTTTAGTATCAATAAAAACATTTTCATAATTAATATTAGAAAAATCCCATGATAATTTTTTTAAAATTTCAAGTGCGTATAAAACCGTTATGCAATTCTTCCATTGATAATATCCTAACAAATCTGTTTGAATGTTTAAAACATCCATTTTTGATTTATCAACTATTTTAATGGATTGAATAAAATTTTCTATATGATATTGCACGACTTCATATCGTTGATCAGCAAAAAAGAAAGGGCTTTTCATTGATATTGCTTTTGCCATAAAAATCTTTTCAGTCAAATGATTTGTTTCTCCAATTAATACCGGTGTATTTTCTTTTATAATACCTGCTTTCTGAGTGGCAATTTCTTCAATACTATTTCCTAATAAATTTGTATGGTCCTTACTAATATTAGTGATAATAGAGAGCTCGGGTTGAATAATATTTGTACTGTCCAGAAGTCCACCCAATCCAACTTCAATAATGGCAATATCTATTTTTTGTTTTGCAAAAAAATCAAAAGCTATAGCGACAGTTATTTCAAAAAAGGATGGTTTTATTTCATCTATAATTGATTGATTTGTTTTTACAAATCGGATTACTTCTTCTTTTGGAATATCTTCTGCATTTATTTTAATTCTCTCTCTAAAATCAAATAAATGAGGACTCGTATAAAGTCCGGTTTTATATCCGGCTTTTTGAAAAGCATTTGCTATCATATTACTGCAACTACCTTTACCATTAGTGCCTGCGATATGAATGCTTTTAAATTTCAAATGAGGATTATTTAATTTTTCACACAATGAAACAATATTTCCTAAATCCGGTTTATAAGCCACAATCCCCACTCTTGTAAAGTATGGGAGTTGTTTGTACATCCAATTTAATACTTCTTGATATTCTTGTTCCATTTTAATAAAAAAATAAATCTTTAGTAATTTGTTCAAATTCTGAAAGGATCATAGCGGTAGCTCCCCAAACGACATTCTCTTTTGGTAATATATAGGCTCTTGCTTCAACATCTTTTTGGTAGTTCGTTTGAACAATACGAGTTTGTTTATTTACATTATCGTATAAATGTTTTATAGGAACAATCAAAATTTCTTTTACTTCATTTTGAGATAATGAAATTAATTCTTCGTCAAATTGCATATATCCGACAGTAGGATTAACTACAAAGTTGCTTGCAGGTATATATAAAGAACTTAAAGTCCCGAGAATAGAAATATTTTCTTTTGGAATACCAATTTCTTCTTCACATTCACGTAAGGCAGTTTCAATAAAGCTTTTATCTTGTTTTTCAACTTTTCCTCCAGGGAAGCTTATTTGTCCGCTATGTGCATTTCCATCTTCTGTTCGTTGCATAAGCAAGACATACCATTGCTCATTTTTTAAAAACAACAAAAGTAAAACTCCGCTTTGTTTAGCATGTTCAGGAGGTAATACATGCGTTTTTCTATTAGAGCTAGCCATTAAAATTTGTGCATCAAATCCGGGTAATTCTTGTTGAAGTCTCTTTTTTATTTCTTCTAAAATTGGATTCATAAAATTTTAATTCAATTGAAGTAAAACAACATTTTCTATATGATGTGTGTGTGGAAACATATCAACGGCTTGTGATTTTACAATTCGGTAAGATGATTTTAAAATTTGCAAATCTCTTGCTTGTGTTGCAGGGTTGCAACTAACATAAATAATTTTTTTACATTTAATCTCTAATAACTTTTCAAGTAATTGACTATGACAACCTGCACGTGGGGGGTCTATTACTATAATATCGGGTGAACCGTGTTTTATAAAAAAATCATTATTGCAAATTTTTAATACATCGCCCGTATAAAAAAATGTATTTTCTAATAGATTGCGTTTAGCATTTAATCGAGCATCCGTAATAGCATCTTCAACACTTTCCACTCCTATAATTTTATTTACATTATCTGAAAGAAAAATTCCAATGCTCCCCGTCCCACAATACAAATCATATAATACTTCATCACCTTTACACGTTGCAAATGATTTTACTACATTATAAAGTTCTACGGTTTGAATTGGATTGGTTTGAAAAAATGATTTTGGGCTAATTATAAAAGTATATTTCTCTAAGTTTTCTTCAATATACTTTTTACCATAAAACAACTGAACATCTAAATCATAAATAGTGTCATTTAATTTGGTATTGATTGTATAATTCAAAGACGTTATTTGTGGAAAATGGTTTTGAATTGCCTGCAGAAGGGCAGAAATTTTTTCTTTATCATTTTCTGCGAAAATAACATTTACTAATATTTGATTTGTTGATGCGACTCTGATAATCAAATTTCTCAATAAACCTTGATGGGATTTGATATCATAGAAAGTATAATTATTTTGTAAAGCATAATCTCTTATGAAATTTTTTATTTCATTACTAGGTTCGGATTGTAAATGGCAATGAAAAATGTCAATTACTTTATCAAAAAACTTTGGTGCATGAAAGCCTAAAACATTTTTTTCAAATGGCAGATTAGCCTCCATTTGTTGTTTCGTTAAAAACTGTTTATTTGAAAAAGTAAACTCCAATTTATTTCTATAATTATAAGTGTTTACGCATCCTTTTATTGGTAGATACTCTTCTACATCAATGTGTCCGATTCTTTTAAACTGATCTTTTACCTGTTGTTCTTTATACTCCAATTGTAAAGAGTAAGGTAGCATTTGCCATTTACACCCACCACAAATTCCAAAATGCTCACATTGAGGTTCTTGCCTTAAATTCGAATAGGCAATAAAATCTATAGGATAGGCTTCAGCCCAATCTTTTTTACTTTTGGTTACTTGAACGTTTACTATATCTCCCGGCACAACACCTCCTTCTACAAACACAATTTTATCTTCATGCTTAGATAAGCATTTGCCTTCAGCTGCATATTTTTCAATAAGCAAATTTTCAATTATATATTTTTTTCGTTTTGCCATAAAAACATATTACCGATGATTGATTTTATCAAAAGAAAAAATTAATCATCTGTTAAAGTGTGCAAATTTAGTAACAATGATTTTTATTACTCCGTCTTATTTCTTTAATTTCGTTCACTTTTAAAAAAAACAATTTATTTATGAATTTAAGACATCTGTGTTTTAACCGTTTACAACATTCTGAAATAAATTTTAAATTCACTTTATTACTCCTCTTTTCTTTTTTGTTTTTTTCTTTCCAATCACAAGCAAAAGATGGTTATCAAATAAAAATAAAATTCAATGATGTAACCGATTCCACTATTCTGCTATGTCATTATTTTGGTAAAGCAAGTACAGTGTTTATTGACGACTCTACAAATTTAAACCATAAAGGAGAAGCAGTATTTAAATCAGATAAAAAAATTGAAGGCGGTATTTATATGATATTATTTAAAAATAGAATGACTTCAATGGAAATTATTCTTTTAAATGGAGATGATTTTAGTTTAGAAGTTTCAAAAAATGATATTTATAATACTGCAAAGTTTACAGGAAAAACAGAGAATAATATCTTTTATGAATACCAAAAATATTTAACAAAATTTGGTTCACAATATCAAATGATAGAATCGAGTTTAATAAATGCTAAAACAAAAGAAGATTCAACTAAAATAAATGAAAAAATGGTTGAAAAATCTAAAGAGTTAATAACATTTAGAAATAAATTCAAACAAGAACATCCTAATACTTTCCTTGCTAAATTATTTGGAGCTTTAGAAGAACCTGAAATTCCGAAAGAATTGCCTTTAAATCCTGATGGTTCACGAGACTCAACTTATCCAAGAACATTTTATATTTCAAATTATTGGAAAACGTATGATTTCAAAGATGACCGTTTAATATATACACCAATATATGAAAAAAAATTGGATGATTATCTAACAAAATTCGTTATACCTATTCCGGACTCTGTAATAAAAGAAGCTGATATGCTACTTAAAAAAGCAGATGGTACAAAAGAAACATATAAATACACTTTGTGGTACTTAACACGATGGAGTGAAACAAGTAAAATAATGGGGATGGATGAGGTTTTTGTTTATCTTGTTGAAAACTACTACATGAAAGGAAAAGCTTTTTGGGTAGATTCTGCACAATTAGCAAAATATATAAATCGTGCACAACAAATTGCACCTAATATGATAGGGCAATCTGCAATGAATATAAGAGCATTGGACACTTCTAACACTAAAAATATTTCACTTTTTGATATTAAAGCTGATTATACTATTTTGATATTTTGGTCTCCTACTTGCGGACATTGTAAAAAAGAAATGCCAATTTTCGATTCATTATACAAGAAAGTTCTTAAAAAATATAATGTTAAGTTGTTTGCTTTTGAAGCAGATAATGAACCTGAAAAATGGAAAGAATTTATACGAGACAATAAATTAAGCGAAGGCTGGGTGCATGTACATGATCCTAACAACACTTCTAACTTCCGTTCTTTTTATGATGTTTACAGCACACCAACTATTTATCTTTTAGATGATAAAAAAATAATAAGAGGAAAACGTATAGACCACGAAAATGTGGTTGGTCTTATTGAATGGTTGGAGAAAAAGAAAAATGAAGATAAAACAAAAAAATAGTTTTTAAATTTGTCGGCAATAAATAATAAAACACAAAGAAAATATAATTAGAAAATGAAAAAATACAAATTAATTATCATTTTATTTATTCTTATTACATGTATAGACGCTTCTCAAGCTCAAAAAAATACTAATAATGATGCAATTCTTTTTCACTACGGAAATAACCCTGTAATGAAAAATGAGTTTTTGAGAATGTACACGAAAAACATAAATAATCAAAAACCCGATTTTAGTGAAAAAGCACTAAGAGATTATATTCCGCTTTATGCAAGATTCAAAATGAAAGTGAAAGAAGCAGAAAATTTAAAATTAGATACGCTGCCTAATATTCAAAGCGAAATAGGTTCATATAAAAAACAATTAGCAAAATCCTATCTGACAGACAAAGAAGTTATTAATAAATTAGTAAAAGAAGCTTACGAAAGAAAGAAAAAAGATGTTAGAGTTAGTCATATTTTAATTTCTATACCAAGAGGAGCAAGCGATACAGAAAAAGTTTTCCATAAAGTGGATAGTATCTATAACGCAATTTTAAAAGGTGCTGATTTTACCACTATTGCAAAACATGTGAGTGAAGACAGACAATCGGCTATTAATGGAGGAGATGTCGGATTTTTTAATGTTTTACAAATAGTATATCCTTTTGAAACGGCTGCTTATGAAACACCGGTTGGTAAATTGGCAAAGCCTTTTAGAACAGTTTATGGTTACCATATTTTGAAAAAAACAGATGAAAGACCCGCTAGAGGAGAAATACAAGTTGCTCAAATTATGATAAATATTAAAGAAAGTCAGGGAGTAGAAGGGGCTGAAAGAGCTAAAAAACTTGCTGATTCACTTTACACACAACTTAAAAAAGGAGCAAACTTCGAAGATTTAGTTGAAAAATATTCAGACGATAAATTCTCTAAAAATACAAAAGGCGTTTTACAAACCATTTCAGTTGGGCAAATGGTACCCGAATTTGAAGATGCTGCATTTAGCTTAAATAAACCGGGAGACATTTCTTCTCCTGTAAAAACAAAATTTGGATACCATATAATAAAATTAATACAAAAAATCCCATTGAAACCTTATGACAGTGTAAAAACAGATTTGGAAAAACGAATTGAAAAAGACGGTCGTATTGATATAGCTAAACAGCAATACATTGATAAATTAAAAACGAAATTACATTATAAAGAATATCCTAATGCTTTAACCGAACTTATCAATAAAATTCCGGATAGTACCCTCACTAATGGTAGCTTTAGAGGTAATGATTATAAAAAATATACTGCCAAATTATTTGAAATGGATGGTAATATATCTTTCAATCAAGCCGATTTTGCAAACTACATTGACTCTTATACTAAAGGAAGAATATATGGTGGTAAAGAAAGTGCTTTACGTTCTTTATTTAAAAACTATGTAGATAAAGCTATCAATGATTATCAAGAAAACAAACTAATAGACGAAAATGAAGAATATAAAAATCTCTTAACCGAATACAAAGATGGTATTATCATTTTCGATTTAACCGAAAAAAATGTTTGGAATAAAGCGACTCAAGACACAACAGGAATTAAAACATTTTTTGAAAATAACAGAAATAAATACATGTGGGGACCTGCCATTACAGCCGACTTATATAGAACCGCTGATGAGAATACAGCTAAAGCAGTGATTAAAGCTCTAAATAGTGATATTTCTAAACCGCAAGAGGAAATTGCTAAAGAAGTTAATGGTGATGGTTCTCAAAATAAATTAGTTTATGAAAGTGGAAAATTTGAGCAAAGTAAATTTTCTCCAAAATTAAAATTTGAAGCCGGAAAATACGTTCCATACTACAAAAACGATGATGGAACATATTCTATTATTAATGTCAAAGAAGTATATAACACTCCTACTCAAAAAACATTAAATGAAGCCAGAGGCTACGTTGTTTCTGATTTTCAAGAATATCTTGAGAAAAAATGGATTAGCGATTTAGAAGCTAAATACCCTATTTCCATTAATGAAAAAACTTTAAAATCAATGGTTAAATAATTTTAAATTTTTCATGTTTTTTTAAAAGGCTATCATAATAATTTGATAGCCTTTTAATTTTAAAGTTTTCACAACTAAAATTGATTTAAAAATCTAAATACACATTCGATAAATTGATAATTATCAAACATATAATTATCAAAAAAAAGAGCAACTTTTAAAAAGTTGCTCTTTTGAAGTGACCGCGTAAGGATTCAAACCTTAAACCTTCTGATCCGTAGTCAGATGCTCTATTCAGTTGAGCTACGCAGCCATTTGGGGAGTGCAAATATATAAACTACTTTTGTCTCTACAAAAAATATATTCATGAAAATAGAATTATGGTCTATTGGTAAAGAAAACGACAAACATTTTGAAAATGCTATAAAACTTTATGTTGATCGATTAAAACATTATACTCAATTTGATTTAGTTACAATAGACAACTCAAAAATTAATAAGTCATTATCTATTGCACAAATTTTAGAAAAAGAAGCGGATTTGATACTACAAAAAATAAACGATAAGGATTTATTAATTTGTTTGGATGATAAAGGAAAGCACTTTACTTCTATTCAATTTTCTGAAAAATTAAATCAACTTTTATCAAACAATAC
This sequence comes from Chitinophagaceae bacterium, assembly GCA_039811265.1. Taxonomy (GTDB): domain Bacteria; phylum Bacteroidota; class Bacteroidia; order Chitinophagales; family Chitinophagaceae; genus OLB11. Next base: position 99,409 of record JBDHYI010000002.1, read on the forward strand.
CTCTAAAATAATTTTTCTAATAGGTGGTAGTTATGGTATTGCAGATGTTTTGAAAAAGAAGTCTCTTTTTTTATTTTCATTATCCAATTTAACTTTTCCACATCAATTAGTTCGTTTAATATTTTGTGAACAACTTTATAGAGCATTTTCTATTTTAAAAAATGAAAAATATCATCACGAATAATTTTTATTTTTATTTTTATTACTACATTTGCAACCCGATTCAAAAAAGAATCAATTTGGCGTGATAGCTCAGTTGGTTAGAGCGCAGCACTCATAATGCTGAGGTCTCGAGTTCAAATCTCGATCACGCTACAAAAAAAGAGGCTGAAAATTTTCAGCCTCTTTTTTATTTAGCTCTAACAGATATAGCTACTCTCCTATTCTGTGCTCTTCCTTCTTCCGTGTCATTTGTTTCTATTGGATGTTGAGAACCGTACCCTTCATAAGGCTTATCATCAAAAGAGGATTTATCCACTTTTCTTTGTAACATTAATTCATATACCTTTTTTGCTCTTTCATTAGACAATTTCATATTCGCCAGTGAATCACCTGTGTTGTCAGTATATGCACCAATCTTAATTTTAACTTTAGGATATGATTTTAAAATTTCACAAATATTATCTAATTGATGTTCATATCCTTTCAGTAATTTTGATTTGCCACTTTCAAAATACAAATCATCAAAATTGAACCATAAGTTTTTATCAACGACAGCACTTGGCTCCATAATAAAATGATAAAGTTGTTCTTCTGTTGAATTCATAAACGTTTGAATCATTACTCCTGATTCTAATTTTAATTCGGATGAATCACCTTTAACAACGATCCAATTTCCATTGCTATCTATTCTTCCGGCTCCTGCGATTGGAAGATTTTCATCATTGATACTATCTAAATTATTAGAATTATTATCAAGCACCTTATCCGGGTTATTTTCTGTTGAATCTATTACTATTTTTTGGTTAGATTCTTTATCATTGTTGAGATTACATCCTTTTTGCCACCAAAAAATACCTATTATGAACAACACTAAAAAAACAAGCGGAAAAATAAATTTATTTTTCTCCTCTTGCTCTTTTTTGGGATTTATCTTATCGTATAAAGGTTTTGATGTGCTGTTTTTTTCTTCCCCAATTTTAAGAAATAGAGGATTTATTGAATTCTTTATAACATCATGACTATTTTTTAATGAATCAAAAAAAGAATTAATGTTATTTTTATCATTGATAAAAAATTGTTGAATAAAATGAGGAAGTAAACTTGATATAATAATAAAAATAACTTCAGATGATTTTTGGCTTATTCCACATTGATTTGATAAAATATTAAATACACTTTTAGATTTTGTCCCTAATGCCAACTCTGAAATTTTCAAACCATTATTCAAAGCAATAGAATTTTCATTTTGATTTTTTATATCACTTATAAAAGAAGAGTAGTTAAAAGATACTTTGATACCATTATCCAAAAAGGCAACTATTTTATCATGATTAGAAAATCTTTTTTCTAAAAGAGAATGCAGTAAATATGGAAGTGCAGTAATAAATGCGCTTGATACATTTTCATCTTTTTCATTTAAAACATTAGATGTTATATTTTTTAAATCATTTGTAAATAATGTTTGATAATTTCTTAAAATTTCTTGCATAATAAAAATCTTTAAGCCGATAAAAAAGGAATAGGTTATGTAATATATTTTATACAAAAATAATAAAGTATTTTTACAACTTCTTAAAATGGATGGTTAAAATCGGAAAAATAGAACTTCCTGAGTTTCCCTTACTCTTAGCTCCAATGGAAGATGTAAGTGATCCTCCTTTTAGAGCAGTTTGTAAAGAGTACGGCGCTGACTTGATGTACACTGAATTTATTAGTAGCGAAGGACTTATTAGAGACGCTATAAAAAGTCGCCAAAAACTTGATATATTCGATTATGAAAGACCAATTGGCATTCAAATTTTTGGAGGTGACGAAGAGGCTATGTCCCTTTCGGCAAAAATTATTGAAACTACGGGTCCGGATATTTTAGATATAAATTTTGGTTGCCCCGTAAAAAAAGTAGTTTGTAAAGGTGCCGGTGCAGGTATTTTGAAAGACATACCCAAAATGATTTCGCTTACTAAAGCAGTAGTTAATTCAGTCAATATTCCTGTCACTGTTAAAACAAGATTAGGCTGGGATGAGCAAACTAAAAATATAGAAGAAGTTGCTGAAAGACTTCAAGACGTTGGCATTAAAGCCTTGAGTATTCATGGTCGAACACGTTCTCAAATGTACAAAGGAGAAGCTGATTGGACTTTAATTGCAAAAGTTAAAAATAATCCAAGAATCCATATTCCTATTTTCGGGAATGGAGATATTAACTCTCCTGAAAAAGCACTGTTGTATAAAAACAAATATGGAGTTGATGGAATTATGATTGGAAGAGCCGCTATTGGTTATCCATGGATTTTTAACGAAATAAAACATTATTTAAAAAACGATCAGCAATTGGCACCTCCAAGTATTGAAGAACGAATTGCTGTTTGTAAAAAACATTTGGATTTTTCTTTAAAATGGAAAGGACCTAAACTTGGCTTGCTTGAAATGAGGCCACATTACGGAAACTATCTTAAAGGGCTTTCTCATATAAAGGAATTCCGTTTTAAATTAGTAAAAGCAGAAACAATTGAAGATATTGAAAATATTTTTGAGGAAATTAAAAATCATTACTCAACACCTATTTTATAATTTTACTTAGTATATAAATCAATTGACATAAACTAAACTTTTGTACTTTTTAAAATAAAAAAAATATATCCCAAAAAGAAATTTACATTTGCCGAAAATTACAAATTATGCAAAAAGTTAAAAAAGGGGATACAATCAAAGTACATTATAAAGGAACATTAAATGATGGTACATTATTTGACTCTTCGGAAGGTAGAGAACCTTTACAGTTTATTGTTGGGGAAAATATGGTAATTCATGGTTTTGACAGAGGTGTGCTGGATATGCAAATAGGTGATAAAAAAACATTAAATATTCCCTCTCTGGAAGCTTATGGTGAAATAAACCCCAATATGATAATTCAAGTTCCTAAAACTGAATTTCCGGAAGAATTAGGTGAATTGAAAGTGGGTATGCAATTAAGTATGGTTGACCAAATGGGAAACGAAATACCTGTTGAAATTATTGAATTGAATGAAGACACTGTCACTTTAGACGGAAATCATCCTTTAGCAGGAAAAGATTTAATTTTTGAAGTAGAATTAGTTGAAATTTTCAATTAATTTAATTCGCTCAATAATAATACTTCTCCTTGTCTGATACCTCTTTCAGTTTGAATTAAAGTACAACATTCATTTTTAAGGTCGTGTTCGAAAAATAAATACCAATTATTATCAAATGCCTCTTTAAGAATAGATTCTTTTTCATTCAATGTAGCTAAAGGTTGCATATCATAAGCCATTACCCAAGGTAATGAAATGTGATACATTGATGGAATTAAATCTGCACAATACAAAATGGTTTTATCGTTATATTGAATTAAAGGAAGCATCATGCTTTCGGTATGACCATGAACAGTTATAATTTTAATATATTTAGATAAATTTATTTCAGTTTCATTTTGAACAAATTGCAGTTGACCACTTTCTTGTAAAGGCAAAATATTTTCCTTTAAAAAAGAAGCTTTTTCTCTTGCATTAGGACGAATAGCAATTTCCCAATGTTTTTCATTTGACCAATAAGTTGCATTTTTAAATGTTGGAAATAACCTATCATTCTCTTTTGATACAGCCCCACCACAATGGTCAAAATGAAGATGTGTTAGAAATACATCTGTAATATCACTATTCGAAAATCCTAATTGATTTATTGATTTTTCTAAACTATCATCTCCGTGAGGGGAATAATGGCTAAAGAATTTTGCATCTTGTTTATTTCCCATTCCCGTATCTATCAAAATCAATTTGTTACCATCTTCAATGAGCAAACAACGCATTGCCCAACTACACATATTATTTTCATCTGCAGGGTTAACTTTGTTCCACATGCTTTTTGGCACAACTCCGTGCATTGCACCACCATCCAATTTAAATAGACCTGTATTAATTGTATATAATTTCATTTCAATATTTTTATTAAACAAAAGTAACTAATTAACGCTACAAAAAATGAATACCTTTTGATTGAAAATTTGATTTGTTATTTTTTATAAAAAAATAAAAACACCAAAAAACAATACTAACATTTTATTTGATTTTGTGCATATTTACACAAAATCTATCAACAGCAAAATACATACATTTGTAAATTATTCCTTTTTGAATTAATGGCTGATTTTACACATAATAGAAGTATTTACATCCGAATTTTCTTTATAATATTCCCATTATTAATTATCATTCGTTTGTTTTTTCTTCAAGTAATCGGCGCAGGCGGATACAAAGATGCTGCAACCGGACAAGCTATTTATATCAAAAAAATAAATCCTCCAAGAGGTATAATATATGATAGGAATAATAAAATAATAATGAACAATAATATTGTATATGATTTAGTAGTAGAGCCTAAAAAATTTTCTAACGATTTTGATACTGCTTTTCTATGCAAAATGATAAATGTTACGGTGAGTGATTTTGAAACGCAATTAAAAAAACAGATTTTAAAATATGGAGCATGGGCAAAAACATTTACAGTATATAAAAACCTTACACCCGGCACCGTTGCAAATCTTCAGGAAAACATAAATGATTTTGTTGGAGTTGAATTAGTTGAACATACCGAACGTAATTTTTCTGAGCATATCGGCGGTAGTTTTATTGGTTATATTAACGAAATAAGTCCTGCTCAATTAGAACAAGAAGAATTTTCTACATACCAAAAAGGAGATTATATTGGCATTACAGGTGTCGAAAGGAATTATGAAGATATTTTGAGAGGGAAACCCGGTGTACAATATCTTTTAAGAGATGTTAAACAACGTATTCAAGGACCATACAAGGAAGGAATATACGATTCGGCATCAGTTCCCGGAAAATCACTTACTCTTTATATTGATGCCAAGTTACAAAAACTTACTGAAGGTATGATGGAGAATAAATTGGGTAGTGCAGTTGCTATCGATCCCAAAACTGGAGGTATTCTCGCTTTTGCAAGTGGACCAAGCTTTAATGCTGATTTACTCACAGGACCTAACAAAAATAAAAATATAGGTAATATGTTGGTTGATGCAACCAAACCTTTATTTAATCGTGCCATAAAAGCTTATTATCCTCCCGGTTCTACTTTTAAACCCATTACGGCACTTGTTGCATTAGACGAAGGCGTAATCACCCCTTCCTTTGGATACCCTTGTGGCGGTGGTTATTATGCTTGTGGTAGAAGAATAGGTTGTACGCATTCAGGAGGTGGACATGCAGCAAATTTGACATTAGCAATTGCAAATTCATGTAACTCTTATTTCTGCCATATTTTTAGATTATCAATTGATGCCGCTAAATATGGTAATGTTCATATTGGATTACAAAAATGGCATCACTATATGACGGAATTTGGCTTAGGACACCCGATAGGTATTGACATACCTTCCGAAGGAGGTGGTAATATCCCCGATAGTAATTATTTTAATAAAACATATAACAATGTATGGAACTCTTGTAACATGTCTATTATCGGAATGGGGCAAGGTGAAGTTTTATTGACTCCATTACAAATGGCAAATTCAATGTGCATCATAGCCAATAAAGGCTATTATTATATTCCCCATTTTGTAAAAGCTATTGATAATGATTCAACACATCCTAAATTACAAAAATATTTACAAAAACATGTAGTAGCCAATATTGCTGATTCTGCTTATAATGCTGTAAGCTATGGTATGCTAAAAGTTGTAGAAGCAGGAACAGGTAAAATAGCAAGAATTCCGGGAATTGATGTTTGTGCTAAAACAGGTACTGCCCAAAACCAACGATTAATAGCTGGAAAAATTGTAAAACTTCAAAACCATTCGATGTTTGTTGCTTATGCACCTATGCAAGACCCTAAGATAGCTGTTGCCGTTTGTATTGAAAACGCAGGATATGGAGCAACGTGGGCAGGACCTATAGCTAGCTTAATGATAGAACAGTATCTGACGGATACCATTTCCCCTAAGAGAAAAGGGTTATTAAATAAAATGAACGAAGCCAAAATTATTCCAAACTATACATATATCATTGACTCGTTAGAAAAACAAAAAGATAAAGAAAGAGAACTTATGAAAAAAATGTCAAAAGATAGTTTGGCAAAATTAAATGAGCTTAATGAATTAAAGCAAAGAAAAATAGATACTATAATAGCAAAATATTATTTTAGAAAAAGATTTTTAAATTATGATAAATAAAAGTAGAAATGAGTGCGAAGCCTATTAAAATAATTGAAAGAATTGATTGGTTACTGGTGGCTTTTTTTATAATTCTAGCCACTATAGGTGTTTTATGTATATACACTGTTGAGCACCGTGATACAGATATTTCATTATTTATGACTAATAAAAGATATTTCAAACAAGCTGTTTTTTTGGGATTATCTCTAATTTTTGGATTTATCATTATGCTTTTAGATAGTAAATTTTTTACTTCTATTCCATTCTTAAGTTATATAATTGGCTTTTTGTTTTTATTATTAGCTCTCACCCCGTTAGGTAAAGGCGTAAAAGGCTCCCATTCTTGGCTCAACTTAGGAGTATTAACATTTCAGCCCGGAGAATTAATGAAATTATTTACATCCTTATCCATTGCTAAATTTTTAACTCTACAAGAAGTAAATTTTTCATTACTAAAACATAGATTAATATGTGTAGGAATAGCTATTATACCGGCTTTAATAATCATTTTACAAAATGAAACCGGCTTAGCCTTGGTTTATCTATCATTCTTAATTGCAATGTATAGAGAAGGCTTGCCGAATATTATACTTATCATTGGTTTTTCTTTTCTTATTTTAGGAATTACAACCCTCCTTTTGGCAAAAAATACAATATTTATCATTTTAACAATTTTACTCGTACTAATAATTTTTTCATTGCGAAAAAAATTAAAACGAAATAAAGAAATGCTTATTGTGATTTTTGGTATTTGGGCATTTGGTATTTTATTTTCTCAGGTTCTTGTCCCATTTGCTTTTAAGCATGTATTTCAAGCTCATCATATTGATAGAATTTATTCACTCATTGGACAAGATGTACCAGATGAATATATAAAACTCAATAAAGCAGGTGAGAAAATTAAAACAGGTACTTCAGATTATAATGTAAGACAATCAAAAATAGCTATTGCATCAGGCGGATTGTTTGGAAAAGGATTTCTAAATGGCACTCAAACGCAATATGATTGGGTGCCTGAACAAGGAACGGATTTTATCTTCTGCACTATCGGTGAACAATTTGGCTTTATAGGTAGTTCAATGCTTATATTGATTTATACCGGATTTTTATTACGTATAATTTATGTAGCGGAACGACAACGTTCGCAATTTTCAAGGATATATGCTTATTGTGTTGCCGGAATTTTATTTTTTCATCTTATCATAAACGTTGGTATGACAATAGGCATTGCTCCCGTTATCGGAATTCCTTTGCCTTTGTTAAGTTATGGAGGTACTTCTTTGCTTACTTTTGCAATTTTAATTTTTATTCTAATAAAATTAGATTCTGATCGACAAATGGTTTTAAGGTAAATAGTTTATGAAAAATATAAAAATATTCCCATTATCTGAAGGCGTTTTTACAATAGGACACGATAAGGTTTTCGTGCCTTTTGAAATAAATAAAGATAAATTAAATGAAAGACCAACCGGTTCTCTTTTAGTAGAAGTGCAACCTTTTTTAATTCAATATCAAAATAAAAATTACCTTTTAGACACCGGGTTAGGTTTCAAAAATTCAAATGGAGATTTACAAATTTATGAAAATTTGAAAAAGCATAAAGTATCCCCAAATGATATTGATTATGTAATTTTATCGCATTTACACAAAGATCACGCCGGTGGAATTGCTTTTAAAAATGAGCAAAATACAGAACAATTAGCTTTTCCTAATGCACGATACTACGTAAACAAAAATGAATTTGAATTTGCACTACAAAAAGGATATCCATCTTATCATATTGATGATTTTGAACTATTAAAAAATGATTCAAGAACAGAATGGCTCGATGTTGAAGGAAAGGTTTTCGACTTTGTACATTATCAAGAAAATGGCGGACATTGCCCTCACCATACTACTTTTTTATTTTCAAATAACTTAGATCAAAAAGTTTTTTTTGGTGGAGATGTTGCACCACAATTAAGACAATTAAAAACAAAATATATTGCCAAGTATGATTATGATGGAAAAAAAAGCATGGAATTAAGACAACAATTTGCTGCTACCGGAAAAGAGGAAAAATGGCAATTTCTTTTTTATCATGATGTTACCAATCCAATTGGAATTTTATAAATTAAAATCAAATTAATCATTTTTATATCTCGGATGAAAAACGTGAATGGTTTCTCTTAAAAAATTCCTATCTAAATGAGTATAGATTTCAGTTGTTGTAATACTTTCATGTCCTAACATTTCTTGCACTGCTCTTAAATTAGCCCCGCCTTCTACAAGGTGTGTAGCGAAAGAATGACGTAAAGTATGGGGGTGTACATTTTTCTTTAAATTAGCTTTCAATGTTAATTCTTTCAAGATATAAAAAATCATTACTCTTGAAAGCTTAGCTCCTCTCCTATTTAAAAATAAATGATCTTCAAAAGATGATTTAGGTGTGATTTTATTACGTACATGCTCTTTATAAATTTTTATATATTTCAAAGCCGTCTTACTAATAGGTATCAAACGCTCTTTATTTCCTTTTCCTATAACTCTTATATACTCTTCTTCTTCATACAAATTAGAAATTTTCAACTCTATCAGTTCACTTACTCTTAGACCACAAGCATACATTGTTTCAATGATGGCTTTGTTGCGTGTACCTTCATCAGTACTTAAATCAATAGCATTAATGATTAAATTAATTTCTTCAACACTCAACGTATCAGGTAATTTTCTTGAAGACTTTGGCGATTCTAATAAACTTGTAGGATTAATTTTAATGATGTCTTCTATGATTAAATATTTAAAAAATGCTTTGATACCGGATATAATTCTGGATTGTGATTTTTCATTCAACCCAAGTTCGTGAATATATTTTATAAATCGTTTTAGAACCTTCAAATCAATACTTTCCAACTCTGAAATATTTTCTTGTTGAGAAAGATATTGAAACAACATTTCAATATCATGAATATATGCTAAAATTGTATTTTCACTAAGCGACTTTTCTAATTTTAAAAATGCTTTGAACCCTAAAATATATGCGTTCTTCATTTTATTATTTCTGATTTATAAAGTTAATATGAATATTTTAAAATTAAACGCTAAGCACATTACTAAAATTTTCAAATAATTATATGTAGGTTTGTATATCAATTTTAAGGTATGAAAATTGCAATAATAAACGGTCCGAATTTAAATATGATAGGAACTCGTGAGCCGGAAATATATGGTACAGATTCACTTACTAAATATTTACAATTATTAAAGCAAAAATATAGTTCTATCGCCATTACTGATTTTCAAAGTAATATTGAAGGTGAAATCATTAATGAAATTCAAAAGCATGCGCTAAATACAGATGCAATTATTATAAATGCGGGAGCTTACACACACACTTCTATTGCTATAGCAGATGCCCTTAGAGGAGTTAAATCAAAAAAAATCATTGAGGTACATATCTCAAATGTATATGCTCGTGAACATTACAGAAGAGAGTCTTACATAGCTCCTGTCTGCATGGGAAGTATTTGTGGGTTTGGTCTAAAAAGTTATGATTTGGCTATTCAAAGTTTATTGGACTAAAATTAATGGTGTAGTGGTTATAGTATTACTCACATTTCCTGCTGCATCTTTCATATAAATATCCCAAGTGAGCGTATCACTATTAACATGCAAAGAATCATTTCTTAATAATAAAAAAGCAGCATTGTATTTTAATTGAATTACTCCTTTAAGGCCATTCTCCGGCGTAAACTTTGATGGTATGTCGGGGATTGTAAAAGGTGCCCATATTGTATCTCGATTATCTTTAAGAAAAAGATTTGGCGTTCCAAAGCCGATATTGCCATCTCCGTCTTCAAAATAAAAATTTATATAAATAACTTTATCTACACCTGCTTTAACAATATTATCGCTTAAATCTTTAAATGTTAATTTTGGAATATTAGAGTATTTATGTTTTTTATTGCACGATAAAATTGTGAGAGTTAATATTGCAAACAGAATACCTAAACGCATATTCCAAAGTTATATATTTTTATAATGAAAAGTCAATTTACAGAAGAAATATTTAAAATAAAAGATGAAGATTTTTTAAATAAATCAATTGATTTTTTTCATCATCAATTTGACAATAACCATATTTACAAACAATATATTCATGTCATAAACAGAAAAAATCTTACACCAAATTCAATAGAAGATTTTGTTTTTCTTCCTATTTCTTTTTTTAAAACTCATCAGGTTGTTTGTAAAAACACGCCTTTGCTTAATCCGAATTCATCTCCATTACTTTTTGAAAGCAGCGGAACCACCCAGCAAAATAAGAGTAGGCATTATATTAATGATTCAATACTATACGAGAAATCATTTTTATCATCATTTCAAAGCTTTTATGGGGCAATTGAAGATTATTGCATAATAGCATTATTACCATCTTACTTAGAGCAACAGCATTCATCATTGGTATATATGATGAGGGATTTAATTAATAAATCTCAACATGAATTGTCAGGATTTTATCTCTATAATTTTGAAGAATTATATTCGAACTTATTGGTCTTGCAACAAAATAAACAAAAGACAATTTTAATGGGGGTTACTTATGCATTGTTAGATTTTGCAGAAAAATTTTCTCTTTCTTTTCCTGAATTGATAGTTATGGAAACCGGTGGAATGAAAGGTCGCAGAGAAGAAATCTCAAGAGATTCGGTGCATGAAATTTTAAAAAAACAATTTCAATTAAAAACAATTCACTCAGAATATGGAATGACAGAATTATTATCCCAAGCCTATTCTCAAGGAAATGGAATTTTTAAGTGCCCTGCTTGTATGAAAGTATTGGTAAGAGATATTAATGACCCATTTTCTATTAATGAAAAAGGGAAAGGAGCTATTAATATTATAGATTTAGCCAATATTCATTCTTGTTGTTTTATTGCAACTGATGATGTAGGTGAAGTATATGAAGATGGCTCATTTAAGATTAATGGGCGATTAGAATTTAGTGATCTTAGAGGCTGTAATTTAATGTATGTTTAGTTTTGTTTCAAAAATTTTAAATATATTTTTATTTATTTTTAACGTGATAATCAAAAAGCCATTTTCCTCCCATTAATAAATTTGTAATGAAAATTCAAAACAGAGAAAAATGGAAAAAATACTTTTTAATAAAAAATTTCTTTACACTTTTTTATTCATAACTATATTATCATTTAAAATTAGTACAACGGTATTTGCTCAAAGTCAAAAACAAGAAACAATTATAATTGATGATGACAAAATGAATAATAGCAATACCACTATTGAAATTAAAAACAATCAATTGTTTGTTGATGGAAAAAAAGTAGTCAATGAGCTTAGCGATAAAAATAAAAACATAAAAATCATCAAAAAGAATAGTAACGCAAATAATAATGAATATTTTGATGATAATGACGATTTTTTAATTCCTCCTAAAAGTAAAAATGCACAAAAAACTTTTTCAAATAATAAAGCATTATTAGGTGTTAGTACATCGGTCAGCCCTAAAAATGATGGTGCCCTTGTCGAAAGAGTTTCTCCTAATTCACCGGCTCAAGAAATTGGAATTGAAGAAGGAGATGTAATAACAAAAGTTGATGAAAAAATTATTTTAAATCCAAAAGATTTGGTGGAAGCTATTTCAAAATATAAACCTAATGATAAAGTAAAAATCACTTTTGAACGCAATAATCAAACCTATTCCAAAACAGCAACTCTACAAGAAAATGAGTTGAATTATAATTATAGAAATGATTTTCCACCATTTGAAATATTTCCTTTTGGAGATGATGAAAACACATTTGGCAGGAATTTTAAATTTCAATATCCACCATTGGATGAGAAACCTAAAATTGGCATTCAGATTGAAAACAGGCAAAATGGAAAAGGTGTTTTAGTTACAGATGTAGTTGAAAATAGTGAGGCTGCAAAAGCAGGTATTGAGAAAGACGATATTATTCGTTCTTTTGACAACAAAGATATTAATGATGTTGATGAGTTATTAGAGGCTGTTAATTCAGTAGCTGTAAAAAATAAAGTCAACTTAGATATTGAACGCAATGGCGTGAAAAGACAAATAAGCCTTAACCTACCCCAAAAAATCAAAAAAAGAAGATTATAAAAATCAATAATGTTTTTTTACTATTTATAAGAAAAAAACATCAGGATATACTTTATTATATCCTAACTTTGCAAAAAAATTTATACTATGTACCCATTAGAATTAGTTCTCCCAATGAAAGAGGAGTTAACAAATAACGGCTTTGAAGATTTACAAACCGCAGATGCTGTAAATAGTGCAGTGCAAAAAACAGGAACTACTTTATTAGTTATTAATTCAGTATGTGGCTGTGGTGCACGTAGCGCACGTCCCGGAGTTTTAGATGCATTAAGTAAATCAAAAAAACAACCCACTTATAAAGTTACAACCTTTGCCGGTTTTGATACTGAAGCTGTACAACAAGCAAGAGAATATTTATTACCCTATCCGCCATCATCTCCTTGTATTGCTTTATTAAAAGATGGAAAATTAGTTCACATGATAGAACGCCACATGATAGATGGTCGTCCTGCTGAAATGATTTCTGCAAATTTACAAGGTGCATTGGAAGAATATTGCAACTAAATTAAATAACAACATACAACATTAGAAAATAGTTTGTATCCTGATTTTTATCATTTATTAAAGGACATATTTGGAATATCCATTCCTATATTAAGCCTTTTCAAGACATTTGGATTTTTAGTAGCAATTTCATTTTTTGCAGCAGCATACATTTTGATGAAAGAGCTTAAAAGGAAAGAAGATGATGGGACTATTTCTTATCAAATTGAAGAAATAACGATAGGGAAGAAAGCAAAACCGATTGACTTTATCTCTAATTTTATAATAGGATTTCTATTAGGCTATAAGATGATTGGGATGTTTTTATCCTTTAAGGAAACATCGCATGACCCTTTAAATTTTATTCTTTCCCTTAAAGGAAATTTTGTAGCCGGTCTAGTACTTGGATTAGTTTTATTAGCCTACAAAGCTTACACTGAATACCAAAATAAAGATAAAAAAGAAGAAACTAAAAAAGTGAAAGTATCTCCTTATACACGAGTTGGAGATATAGCTGTTATATCTGCTATTGGTGGTTTTGCAGGAGCAAAAATTTTTAATGCTTTCGAAACTTGGGATAGCTTTATCAAAGACCCATTGGGGAGCCTATTTTCAAGTAGCGGTTTGACTTTTTATGGAGGGTTAATAGTGGCTACTATAGCATTATGGTATTATTCAAAAAAGATAAAATTAGATTTTCGTCATTTATGTGATGCGGCTGCACCGGCACTCATATTAGCGTATGGCTTGGGGCGTTTAGGATGTCAAATAAGTGGAGATGGAGATTGGGGTATATTCAATTCAGCTTATATTACCGATTTGAATACATATAAAGTGGTAAAAGCAACAAAACCATTTAAGGAAAGCGTTTTGGATTATCAGCAATATTTAAAAGCTGAATTTGACGATATTGAAAATATACCTCACAAATCAATAAATGCACCTTCATTTTTACCTACTTTTTTGTTTGCATATAATTATCCTAAAAATGTAAATAATGTAGGTATTGCAATGAATGGAATTGATGATGATTATAATGCTGTATTACCGATACCTGTATTCCCTACTCCTATTTATGAATTAGCTATGTGCTTAGTTATATTCAGTATTCTTTGGAGTATTAGAAAAAAAATAACAACACCTTTAAGTATATTTTCAATATATTTAATATTAAACGGCATTGAGCGTTTTTTTATCGAACAATTAAGAGTAAATAGTAAATATGACTTGGGATTTATACAACCAACTCAAGCAGAAATCATTGCTGTACTAATTTCTATTACCGGAATTATTTTATATTCTCTCAGAAATAAAATAGATTTTAAGTTAAAAAATATTAATTAAAATCTCCTTTAAACATAGAGAGTATTTCTTCTTTTTTCTGTCGGCTAATTGGAATTAAAGTACCATCTGTAAGCACTAAATATCCTCCGTCTTTTTTATTATATTGCTCAATGTATTTAACATTAATGATATAAGAATGATGCGGTCTTATAAAGCCATTTGGAGTTAATAAATCTTCAAAATGTTTCATAGTCTTAGATGCTGTAACTTTTTCTCCATTTTTAAGTTGAATAAGAGTATAATTATCACTACTTTGACAATACATGATTTCTTGTGGATCGTAAAAAACAATCTTATCTTGAAAAGATATAGCAATTTTGTTAGTAAAGCTAAATGATACATTAGTAGCTTCATTATTATCATTCGTATTAGTACTTGCGTATTGTTGTAATAAAGTAGAAATTTGATTCTTCATATCAAATGTATTTTTAATTTTTCTAAATTTTGATATGGTTGCTTCTAATACTTCTTCATCAATTGGTTTTAAAATATAATCCAATGCAGATAATTTAATTGCTTTAATGGCATATTGATCATAAGCTGTTGTAAATACAACATAAAAATCATATTTATTAAGTTGCTCCAGTAATTCTATCCCGGTCATAAAAGGCATTTGTATATCAAGAAAAACTAAATCAACTTGATTGTTTTTTAGGAAATCTAATGCTAATTTAGAATTGGAAAATGTTGCTAAAATATTTATATCGTTAAAATTCTTATTTAATAAAATTTCTAACACTTCAATGCAGTGAAGTTCATCATCAATTATTACAGTATTATACATATTTTAAGGTTTTTTTTAGATTGATTCAATTACATTTGTTTTTATAGGGATAATTATATCTATTCTTGTACCGATAGATTCTCTTTGATTATTATACAGATCTACAACATTTACTGATGCATTTTCTCCATAGCTTCTGCTTAATAATCTTAATCTATTTTCACCAAGCTCCATCCCAAATGATTTTTGATTATATTTTTTTTCTTTTATTAAAGCTGCTTTTTCTCTACCAATACCATTATCCAAAATTGAGATTGCAATAGATTTTCCATTATTTCTTTTAATTGTTATCAAAATATGTTTTTCATCTTCCTTGTGTAAAAGTCCGTGCCATATTGCATTTTCAATATAAGGTTGTAATAGAAGAGATGGGATATAAAATAATTTTGTATTAAGTCCTTCTTCGGTTTCTATTTTATAGGTAAATTGATTACCAAATCGGATACTTTCAATAATAAGATAGAGTTCAATAGTATTAAGTTCTTCTTGAATTGTTACAAAGGTAGTTGATGAATTATTTAAGATATTTCTCACAAGCTGTGAAAATTTAATTAAGTACTTTGATGCATTTTGAGAGTCATTTTTCAAAATGAAATTATTAATAGTATTAAGAGAATTAAATATAAAGTGTGGGTTAATTTGAGCCCTTAATGCCTTCATTTCAACTTCTGCTAATTCTTTTGTAAATTGAATTTTTAATTTTTCATTTCCCCTAATTTGTCTTACTCTATGGAGATAAAATAAATAAATAAGTGCTCCAATTATTATTGATGCTAAAAAATAAAACCACCATGTTTTATAAAAAGGAGTTGCAATAAAAATATTTAAAGTTTTTGGTATATCATTCCAAACTCCGTCATAGTTCATTGCCAAAACTTGAAATTGATATTTGCCACTTGGCAAATTTGTATATGACACATAATTCCTGTCGGTAGGTGTTACCCAATTTTTCTCATATCCAAGAAGTCTATATTTATATAAAATTTTACCGGGTAGTAAAGCACCAACTGCACTAAAACCTATTGAGATTGAATTTTCAAAATAGCTTAAACTAATATTATCTAAATAAGATATGTTAGTATCTGATTGTAAAAAATTTTCAAATATTTTAAATTCAGTAAAATAGATTTTAGGTTTTAAATTGTTTATTTTAATATCTTTTGGGTTAAAAATATTGATTCCGTTTAAGCCACCAAATGCCATTGAACTATCACTTAATAAAGTAAATGCACCGGTATTAAACTCATTAGATTGTAAACCATTAATTTCATCATAACAATGAACAAATAATGATTTTTTTTGATATAAACACTCTTCATCCCATGAAATTTTGCAGATACCGGAATTACTACTAATCCAGAATGTATTTTTATTTTCCGGCAATATTCCATAAACAACATTATTGTTAAGGCCATTATTTGTATTGAAATTTTTAATTAGATTAAAATTAGTATCCACTACTGCTATTCCTCCTCCATCTGTACACAACCAAAATCTTTTTTTATAATCTTGAAAAATACTTTTTATTGTTTTAAACGAATTTCCTTTATCATTTTTAGGAAATTGTTTTGTTAGTGTTTTATTTTTTGTGTTAAAAATATAAACGCCTTTTTCAGTACCTAAAAGAAGTTTATCCTCTTGATATTGTTGAATTGTTCTGATCCCATTATTATCAAAGCCTTCATAATCTTTTCCGGTATATTTAGTAATTTTATTATTATCGAGATTAATATTATTTAAACCGGAGCCATTGGTTCCCACCCAAAGACTATGCTCATTTTCTTTAAATATTGACCATATCGTCCCTCCTGATAATTCATATTCTGATTGACCGGGTTTAATTCTTTTTAGAATATTAAAAGTATTTACATCTAAAATCCCAAGTCCTTGTCCATTAAATCCTACCCAGAGTTTGTTACCATCTATGAACATTTCTAATACATAAAAATATGCATCATTGTAATTTTTATTAATTGTATAAAAAGTAAATTGATTAATATTTCTATTATATTTAACTAAACCACTTTCAGAAGTGCCTATTAATAATTCTTTATTTTGCAACTCAACAATTTTTCTAACATATTTAATATTTTCTTTTTCATTTAAAGTTGTACTAATAATTGGCTTAAATTTTTTTACATACGGATCAACAATATCAACTCCGCTCCCATCATATCCTATGAATAAAAAACCACTCTTATTAATTTGCATTGTCAAGATATAATTACTTGAAATTGGAAATTCACTATTTTTACTTTTATATTGCATAACCTCATTTGTTTTATAGTCATACACAAAAAGTCCTTGACCATAAGAGGGGAGATAAAGTAAATCATTCAATGAGTCATATACCACTTTCCCAACGCCAATCAGCATTTTATTTTTATCATAAAAATCTGATTTTGTAAATTTCATTTTTTTTGTATCAAAAAGTAATAAATCTGATTCTTTAGATGTAATAATTATATTTTTGTATTTATCAAAAGAAGCATTACCCCAATTAACTGTAAACTCTTTTGGAGATATTATTCTTTTATTTAATTTAGTTTTGGTTTCATAAACAATAATATCCCCATTGGCTAAGACAATGTATATTATATTATCACTTTCTAATATTCTGATTACCTTTAGATTAGGCTGATTTATGTTTTTTAAAGACAAATATTCTATAAATGACATATCTAAGCCATTTACTTTAACTATCATTTTTTCATTTGTATAAACCCAAAAATGATATTTTGATGAGCTTTTTCCTATCCATATTGGTGTAATTTTTTTTAAAAATGGAGGAGAATAAATTTTTTCAGTTCTACAATCAAAATAGCAAATCCCATCTGGTGTATTTAAAAATAAATGATTATTATCATCAGATATTATATTGTAAATTTTTGATGAAATTAAAGTTGTCTGGTCATCCGGATCATGGCGGAAAGTCTTAATATTATTTCCATCAAAGCGATTTAATCCATCTAATGTAGCTAACCATAAAAAACCATTATCGTCTTGATACAAATCATTAAGCACACATTGGGATAACCCATTGCTTATACCCACATTACGAATATATAATTTAAAAGGGTCAAAAAATGCAAAAAGCATTTGAGCTTTTAAAACCCAAATACACAATAAAAAAAGTTTTAATTTTTTAAAATACATTTTGAACTGCTAATGTAATTTTTATTTTATTTTGATGCTAAAAAAAATAGTAACTGGTCGGTTTTATTGAGTAATTGGTAATTTTTTAAAAGAATTTGGTCAAATTTGCATTAAAAATAAACTATTTTCTAATGTCTGATTCAAATAATACAATTTTAGGTCTTAAACTACCAACTGATCCCCGATGGGTTAATCTCGCTGAAATATCTCTTGAATATATTTTAAGCGATCATGCATTTTGCGAACAAAAAGCTGCCAGCAATTGTATTAGTTTAATACAACGATACCCTCATTTAACTAAATTAGTAGAAGAACTTTCTCCTATTGTTACTGAAGAATGGGGGCATTTTAGAATGGTTTTATCTGAAATGAAAAAAAGGAACTTACAGTTAGGGCACCAAAGAAAAGATGAATATGTAAACCGGTTATCTGATTTTTGTAAAAAAGGCGGAAAACCGGAAGAACGTTTATTAGATCAACTTTTGATGTTTGCCTTAATTGAAGCAAGAAGTTGTGAACGGTTTCGTTTATTAAGTGAAAACTTAGAAGACGAACATTTAAAGGAATTTTACAGAAAGTTTATGATATCGGAAGCAGGTCACTATAAGTTATTTTTAAGTTTGGCAAAAGAATATTTAGATGAAAAAATAGTTGAAACCCGTTGGCAACAGTGGTTACAATATGAGAAAGAAATACTCCCTACTCTCGAACTTAGGGGTGATCGTATGCACTGATAGCTGTATTAATGAGTTAGTTTTGCTAATTTTTCTTCATTCGGGTTATGTTTATGTTTAAAACTTATTGCAAAAACTAAAGCAATAACTAAAGCATATAAAGCAAAAACAATCCATATTTGTTTCCACTCTTTATTTCCATTAAGTGTATAAAAATTGTCTATTAAATATCCGCTAATTGTACTCCCTAATATAGCTCCTATTCCGTTCGTCATCATCATAAATAAGCCCTGTGCGCTTGAACGAATTTGAGCATCAGTGCTTGTTTCAACGAACAATGAACCACTTATATTAAAAAAATCAAATGCCATTCCATAAACTACACAAGACAAAATAATCATCCATAAACCTTCAGCAGGATTACCATAGGCAAACAACCCAAAACGTAAAAACCAAGCTAACATGCTCATCAACATAACATTTTTAATACCAAATTTTTTTAAGAAAAATGGAATGGCTAAAATAAATAGTGTTTCTGAAATTTGCGAAATAGACATAATAATCGTTGAGTATTTCACTACAAACGAATTCGCATATTCTGGCATTTTTTCAAAATCAGACAAAAAAGTATCGCCATACATATTGGTTAATTGCAAGGCAGCTCCTAAACTCATTGAAAAAAGAAAAAACATAGCCATTTTTTTATCTTTAAATAAAGAAAAAGCTTTCAACCCAAATAAGTCTATAAAACTTGTCTTTTCATTTTGAGTTTTAAAAGGTGGACACTGTGGTAATGTAAATGAATAAATACCAAGTATTATAGCCGATATACCCGAAATATAGAACATATTTGCTGAAGCTTTATTACCGCTAAGGTTTGTAAACCACATAGCAACTATAAAACCAATTGTACCCCATACTCTAATGGGTGGAAAAACCTTCACTACATCATATTGATTGTTTTTTAATATCGTATATGCAACTGAATTAGAAAGTGAGATGGTCGGCATATAACAAAGCATGGCTAGTAAAATTACCCAAAAAAACATTGTAGGATTATCCACTTGTGGAATATAAAACAAAGCAATGGCACTGAATATATGTAATAAGCCATAAAGCCTTTCTGCGTTCATATATTTATCGGCAATGATACCGGTTATAGCCGGCATAAACAATGATGAAATTCCTAATGTCGAAAAAATAGCGCCAAATTCTGCCCCACCCCATTGCTTAGTGGCAAACCAATAATTTCCAATAGTTATCAACCACGCTCCCCAAACAAAAAACTGTAAAAAACTCATCACTGTAAGCCTCAATTTGATACTCATATTTATTGAAGATTTTTGTAAAACTAATTTTATAATTGACAATACCAAAACTATAAATAAATTTGTAAACATGAAATCTATGAATACAAATTCTAAAATTTTAATAACCGGTGCTGCGGGGTTTATTGCATCTTGTATGGCTTCTTTTTTAAATCAAAAAGGGTTTGAACAATTAATTCTATGCGATGATTTTTCTAAAACTGCTAAAAAAGAAAACTATAAAAACATTAAATATTTTCAATTAGTTGAACGAAATGAAATTGACGAATACTTAAAAACTGAAACAAATATCAATTACATTATTCATTTCGGTGCAAGAACAGATACGACCGAGATGGATTACGCCATTCATGAAAAATTAAATTTGGTCTTTTCAAAAAAGATATGGAATTACTGTGCTTTGCATCAAATACCGTTAGTGTATGCTTCTTCTGCTGCGACTTATGGTAATGGCGAATTTGGATATGATGACGATGAAGCTCTTTCATTTAAGTTGCAACCTTTAAATCCTTATGGTATTTCCAAAAATGAATTTGATAAATGGGCTATCCAACAAACACATACTCCACCTTACTGGTATGGATTAAAGTTTTTTAATGTGTATGGTCCTAATGAGTATCATAAAAACAGAATGGCTTCTGTTATTTTTCATGCTTATCATCAAATTTTAAAAAACAAAAAAATGATTCTTTTTCGTTCTCATCATCCTGACTTTAAAGATGGTGAACAAAAAAGAGATTTTATTTATGTAAAAGATATTTTAAAAGTAACTGAATGGCTTTTAAATTCTTTACCTCAAAATGGTATTTATAATCTCGGAACAGGACAAGCAAATACTTTCTTAAACTTAGCACATTCTCTTTTTCATTCAATGGGAATCACTCCAAATATTGAATTTATTGACACCCCAACAGATATACGGGATAAATATCAATATTTTACCGAAGCGAATATGAATAAACTAAAAAGTGTAGGATATAATGAACCTTTTTATTCCTTAAATGATGGAATTGATGATTATGTAAAAAATTATTTATTGCCTAATCGTTATTTATAATTTTCCCATACAATAAATTGAACTTATTTCACGTTATATTTGCCTGAATTACGTCAAAAATTTACATGAAGAAAAAATTATACCTTTATATAATTCATTGTTTATGGCTATCCATTTTTTTTATTTTTTCTATTTCATGTAACAAAAAGTCAATTATCATAGGAAATGAAACACTTGCTTTTTCAACCGATACTTTAAAATTCGATACAGTGTTTACGACTTTAGGAAGTGTTACTCGTTCATTTAAAGTATATAATCATTTAAATAAAAAAATCAACATCAATAATATTCGATTAGAAAATAAAGATCAATCATTTTTTAGAATGAATATTGATGGTACACCAACCAAAAACATTTCAGATATTGAAATAGCTTCTAATGATAGTATTTATGTATTTGTAGCCCTTACCATTGATCCCAACAAAGATTCGCTTCCTTTCGTTATTAATGATAAAATTTTATTTTCTTTAGAAGGTGAAGAACATTCAGTTGCATTACAAGCTTATGGGCAGAACGCACATTATATTTATGATAGTGTTTTAAGTTCTCAAACATGGGTAAATGACCTGCCTTATGTAATATTAGGAAGTGGCGCATTAGTTGATACCGGGGCAATTTTAACTATCCAAAAGGGTTGCAGAATTTATATGAATGCTACTGCAAAACTTTATGTAGCCGGCACTCTTTTTATTTACGGCACCAAAGAAGACAGTGTTATTTTTCAGGGGAACCGCTTAGACCGTGATTATTTTGGTTATAAAAATTATCCCGGAGAATGGGGCGGTATTCACTTTTTAGGAACAAGCAAGCAAAACATTTTAAACTATACGATTCTAAAAAATGGTGGTGGATTAGACGCAACGGTTTATGTTCAACCGGTTACAAATATAGACAAGCCTGTTGTACAAATGAATCAATGTAAAATAGAAAATTCTGCCGGTTATGGGGTTTTATGTTTCAATACTAATATTGAATTAAATAGTTGTCTAATTCATACTTGTGGGCTTCAAAATTTAGCTTTAATAGAAGGGGGGAATTATCAAATTAATCATTGTACAATAGCAACCTATGGCGGTATTGGTATCAATCATGCACAACAACCAAGCGTTGCCGTTATCAATTACCGTGATACCAGTATAACAGGATTTGTTGGAGCTAATTTAAATGCACAATTTAGAAACTGTATTATTGATGGCAGTTTAGACAATGAGTTATTTATTAACAAAAAAGGAAATTGGGATTATAATGTAGAATTTACGAATTGCTTAATCAAACGTAAAGCTGATTTTTCAATAGCCAACACAAATCAATTAATTTTAAATCAAGATCCCCTTTTTAAAGATATTGCAAAATGGGATTTTCATATTCCATTGACTTCACCGGCTAAAGGTAATGGACAATATATTTTAAAAGCAGAACTAATGAATGATTTGGACGGTGTGCCACGCCTGAATCCTCCAAGTATAGGTTGTTACGAAGCAAATTAATACTTACAATAATCTATTTAAAGTTTTTCAAATTTCAAATTGTTAATTTCATTGAATCGTTCTAAAGCTTGATTTAAATTTATATTAGGAACCGCAATTTTCATTTCACAAAAAAGAGATTGATTATTTTCTAAAATTTCACAAGCTGATGATTTTATAATACGCATCACTTCATTTAAAATAGTATAATCAAACGTCAAAATATATTTTTGTGTTATCGGTTTTTCTACGATTTGGTTATTTAAAATGGCTAATCTTGCAGCGGTTTTATATGCTTGAATTAAACCGGGCACGCCTAATAAAACACCTCCGAAGTAACGTACCACCACCACCAATACATTCGTTAATTCATGACTGTCTATTTGAGCCAAAATCGGTTTTCCTGCACTCCCCGAAGGCTCTCCATCGTCATTTGCCCTAAAATCATTTTTTGAAGTACCCAGACGATAAGCAAAACAATAATGAACTGCTTTGGGATGTAACGTTTTCAACTCACTAATGTACTTTTTTATTTCATTTGTATCATTAACAATTTTAACAAAAGCTAAAAATTTACTCCCCCTGTCAGTATATTCAGCACTTGACACCGAAGCCACCGTTTTATATGAATATAAATTTTTATTCACTTTTTATTTAAAATAAATATCTCCAAAATAAATTAAAACAATCGAAACTATAGTAAGTAATAATCCTAAATAGTTGAGTTTTGACATTTTTTCTTTAAAAATTAAAATGCCAAAAAAGCTCACTACAAACAGCACTCCTATATTATTAATCGGGATTATGGCAGAGCTGCTCAATGTTTGATTTTTCAGTGCCATTATCAAACTATAAATTGAAAAGTAATTTGGTACCCCCAATATAATTCCGGCTATTACATTTTTAAATTGGAATTTTTTCTTTTTAAAAAAATAAAGGGCTATCAACATGATCGAACCTATACTTGCTGCCGACAAAAAACCACTTATCAAATACTTATTTGCTATCGACTCATTGACAACAAAATTTGATTCAACGTATTTTGTAAGTGTATCTAATAAACCACTGCCAAAAAATATTAATAATGGATAAAAAAAAGCAAAGAATGTTTTAGATGTTAAAGATTTTTCCGTTTTCCAAATTGTAAATACGACTGCAAACATGGCTATGATAATCCCACTCCATTTTATCCATGTTATTTGCTCATGATAAAGATACCAAGAGAATAAAACAGGAATAATTAATGATAATTTATTAGCCGTTTGAGTAACAGTAATCCCTGCTTTAATAGAACTGATTCCAATAAGATTTAAAATTGAAATAAATAAAAATCCCATCAATATTGCCCATTTAAACCAAGGTTCTTCAATAGAATGAATATTTAATGGAAATTCTGTATTAAAAATAGACCCTGTTATTACACAAGTAATATAATTAAATACAATGGCTTGTAAAATGTCTATCTTAAAACGATAAAAAATTATAAAAATAATTCCAATGTATGCATTAAGCAGTATGGATAATATTAGATAATTCACTTAAATTGAAATGTTTGAATTTTTATAATATTGTATAATATCGCCAAAAATATTCTCTTTAGTTGACTCAACATAATTTTTAAGAACAGGAGAAGCAACTCCATCATTTAAATTCATAGATGAAGTAATAATTCTTGCTTCATTCCATAAATCATTGTCAATAAAAGATTGTAATGTTACAGCACCTCCTTCTACAAGTAAAGATTGTATGTTTCTTTCAAATAAATATTGAATCATTTCAGGATAAGGATTGGTTCTGCTAATTTTAATATATTCAATATTATCAATTAATTTATTTTCTTTGAAATTTAAAACAATACATTTCTCATTTGGATTAAAGATTTGTGATGTTTTTGGTAAAGAGATGTCTTTGTCAAAAACAATTCTAATAGGGTTTGTCCCTTGTGCTAAGCGTACATTTAATTTCGGATTATCTACAATGGCTGTTTGATAGCCAACAAATATAGCATCAACATTCGCTCTCCATCTATGGGAAACACGGTCTGTATATTGATTTGAGATTTTAATTTGTTGATTTTTTTTTGAAATAAAAAAATCATTTGATTGTGCCCATTTTAAAATAATATAAGGTCTTTTGAATTTTTCATAATAAAAAAAGGAAGAATTAAGCTCAGTTGCTTCATTTTTCAAAATATCTTCAAGCACTTCCACCCCATTCGAACGTAATTTTTCAACACCTTGTCCATTTACTTTTGCTGAAATATCACGACAAGCAATGACAACTTTTTTGATTTTATTTTTCAGAATCAAATCAACACAAGGAGGTGTTTTTCCAAAATGACTACAAGGCTCCAAACTTACATAAAGCGTTGCGTCTTCAATATATGGCTTATCTTCATTTTGAACAGAATTAATACAATTCACTTCTGCATGTTCTTTTCCATATTTTTGATGAAAACCTTCACCAATAATTCGGTTTTTATATACTAAAACCGCTCCTACCATGGGATTTGGTGATACCCCCCCCTCCCCTAATTTAGCTAATTCCAAGCAACGGTTCATATATATAAACGACTCATTCATGGTTGCGAAGTTATAGTAATAATTAAAAATCATTAATTCAATATTTTATACTAAATTTGCACGCTAAAAAATTCATTTTCTTATGAAGCTATCTCAATATGCTTATGATTTACCACTAAATTTAATTGCACAAACCCCTTCCAAAAATAGAGATGAAAGTAAACTGATGGTCGTTCACAAGGACACCGGAAAAATTGAACATAAAATGTTTAAAAATGTGCTGGACTATTTTGATGATCAAGATGTGATGGTAGTAAATAATACTAAAGTTTTCAATGCAAGACTTTATGGTAGAAAAGAAAAAACCGGAGCCAAAATTGAGGTTTTTCTTTTAAGAGAATTGAGCAAACAAAATCGCTTATGGGATGTTATCGTTGAGCCTGCAAGAAAAATTAGAGTAGGTAATAAACTTTATTTTGGAAATGACAATTCATTAGTTGCTGAGGTAGTTGATAACACTACATCAAGAGGGCGTACTATTCGTTTCCTTTTTGACGGAACAAATGAAGAATTAAAAACAATTTTAGACAATATGGGAGAAACTCCTCTTCCAAAATATATCAAACGTAAACCGGACGAAAGTGATAAAGAAAGATACCAAACTATTTATGCTAAACATGAAGGTGCAGTTGCAGCACCCACAGCCGGATTACATTTTAGTAGGGAATTAATTAAGCGTTTAGAAATTAAAGGAATCAACTTTGCAGAAGTTACCTTACATACAGGACTTGGTACTTTTAGACCAATTGAAGTTGAAGATATTACCAAACATAAAATGGATGCTGAATTCTATGAAGTAGATGACTATGCATGTAAATTAGTCAATAGAGCCAAGGTGGAAGACAGAAAGATTTGTGCCGTTGGAACTACATCCGTTCGCGCAATTGAATCATCTATTACTACAACAGGAATGTTAAAACCAACATCAGGCTGGACAAATATCTTCATAGCACCGCCTCACGATTTTCCACTTATTAATTCACTCATCACGAATTTTCATTTACCCAAAACAAGCTTACTATTAATGGTTAGTGCGTTCGCAGGATATGACTTAACAATGGAAGCATATAAAGTTGCCATTAAAAACAAATATCGTTTCTTCAGTTACGGAGATGCTATGTTGATTATATAAAGTGATATTTAGCCTTTTATTGATTAATTATTTAGCATACTGAGTAATTTATTTATGTTAAAATCAATAAAAAATAAAAATAGCTTGTAAATAAGATTATTTTTTAATTATTTTTGAAGGCTATGAGCAATGATCAATTTGAAACCCGAAAAGTAAAAAAAGGAAAGGCAACCTATACCTATTCAATAATAGGCGTAGCTTTGGTTCTGTTCCTTTTGGGGTCTTTGGGTTGGTTGGTAATAAATGCCGGTGAATTGTCGAAATCATTTAAAGAAAATATTGAAATAATGGTTGAGCTCCATGATAATACACGTGATGAAAACGGTAAGAAATTAGAAGAAATCCTCAAACAACAATCATTTACAAAATCTACCGAATTTATTTCTAAAGAAAAAGCTACTGAAATTTTCAAAAAGGATTTTGGTGAAGATTACACACAAGTACTTAATTACAATCCGCTTTTTTCTTCCATTATTTTGCGTTTACATTCCGATTATATGAATACGGATAGCATAATCAAAATTGAAAAATTTATCAAACAAAGCAATATAGTTCGAAATGTATCTTATCAAAAACATTTGATAGATATTATGAACAAAAATGTCAGAAGAATCGGTTATGTTATCTTATCTATTTCATTATTTTTAATTTTTTCAGTTATTGTTTTGATTGATAATACTATACGATTAGCCATGTTCAGTAATCGTTTCCTAATTAAAACGATGCAAATGGTTGGTGCTACAAGATGGTTTATTGCAAAACCTTTTAATATTCGAAGTGTTATCAATGGGATTATAAGTTCTGTCATAGCAATAATCGGTATATTACTTTTAAAATTTTCTGCAGAAAGATGGCTCCCTGAACTTCATTCAATTGCAAGTACTAAATGGATGATTATTTTATGTTCGTCTATTTTAGCTCTTGGAATTATAATATCTTTGTTGAGTACACATCGCTCTGTAATTAAATATTTAAAAACGCAATTAGACGATTTATATTAAAAAATAAAAAACATGTCAAAAAATAACAATTCATCTAATCAACAGTTTCTATTAGGAAAAGAAAATTATATAATTATGTTCATTGGTTTGGGGATAATCATTTTAGGTTTTTTCTTAATGGCTGGCGGTAAAAGCACCGACCCTAACGTATTTAATGAAAACGAAATTTACAGTACTACGAGAATTACGATTGCTCCAATATTAGTTCTTATCGGGCTTGGCTTACAAGGATATGCAATTATGAAAAAGCCTAAATCAAATTCTTAAACCCTATTTGATATTTCATGAGTATTATTGAAGCAATCATTATTGCTATTATAGAAGGTTTAACTGAGTTTTTACCTATATCCTCTACGGCACACATGGTTATTACCAGTTCAATCATGAAGCTTGCCGATGATCCTTTTACTAAGTATTTTGAAATATGTATCCAATTTGGTGCGATTATTTCTGTACTGGTTTTATACTTTAAAAAATTTATTGATTTTAAATCTCCGACTTTTTATTTAAAATTAATCATAGCCGTTATTCCTTCTCTCATTTTTGGTTATTTATTGAATGATTTTATAGATTCGAAATTAGAAAGCCCTCTATTCATTGCAATTGTTATGATAGTTGGTGGTATTGTTTTGTTATTTGTTGATAAGTGGTTTAATAAAGCTACTATACAAGATGAAAAAGAAATAAATTATGTATTAGCATTAAAAATTGGTTTATTTCAATGTTTGTCTATTTTATTTCCCGGCTTGAGTAGAAGTGCAGCAACAATAATCGGAGGAATGTCTCAAAAAGTAGTAAAAGATGTAGCAGCTGAATTTTCATTCTTTTTAGCAGTTCCAACTATGGCTGCCGCTACATTATATAAAACATTGACTTACATTAAAGATGAAGGCTTTTTTTCAAGTAATCAATTAGTTGTATTACTTGTTGGAAATGTCGTAGCATTTATTGTAGCTGTTCTTGCTATTAAGTTTTTTATTGATTTTGTAAAGAAAAACGGGTTCAAAATGTTTGGTATTTACAGAATAATATTAGGCTCAATTGTGTTAATTCTTATCGCAACAAATATTATTCAATAAAATTAAATTTTTATTTCATCATTTCCTGATCTACTTTTTCAATAGCATTGTAAAAATCCTCTCCAAATCGTCTTATTAATGGTTCTTTCAGAAACTCATAAACTTTCACACCTAATTTTTTGCCGAGTTTACAAGCGGGTGCACAAAGCACTTCACGAGGTTCATAATTTAGTGCTAAAAAGTTAGGATTTTTAGTTTCTCTTATTGGAAACAAATGGCATGAAATTGGTTTTTTAAAAGGAATCCTTCCCTCGTTATATGCTTTTTCTATCAAGCATTTTACAATTCCTTTTTCATCCGTATAACCATAAACACAAATTCCTCCATTAATAACAGGCGTTACATAACCGAAACCTTCTTCATAAATATAGGAGCCTTCATTTTTAATTACTTCTTTTGCTTCATCTGATAATTCATCTTTCAGTATTTTGTATGCTTTCTTAATCCATTTTAATTCACTTTTATCGAGTGGTGCCCCTGCATCACCATCAACGCAACAACCGCCTTTGCATTTTTCTAAATCACAAACAAATTTTTCTTTTAGAATGTCATCACTGATTAAAATATCATCAACTATTATCATTTGATTATTTCCATTTTAATGAATTAACAATATGTACAATATCTTCTCTTAAAAATTGATTAATGGGTTTAAGTGAATCGGCATTTGGTGTAACGTCAAAATATAGAGCCCCTCTTATAAAATGTTTTACTGAATCTGTTGCATAAAACTGAAAAGCCGAAGCTGCATTTCCACCAACATCATAATATAATCCATGTACGTTATTCTTTGTATGAAACTTCGGTTCATTTATATAGTCAGCTTTTTTTGTATGAAAATGAGTCATTTGATAAGAGTCTTCCAATAAAGATGCCAAATTATTTTTTGAATTTATCTCTTTATAACTTATGTAAAGTTTACCTCCCAGAGTTTTAAAATCTATATTTATCCACCATGGATTTTCAGTTTTTTGGTCAAAAAAAGTCGTATCTTTTACAATCTCAGCATATATAGGATAATCAAAACTATAAGGATATGTTTTTTCATTAAAAGTTTGATATTCTCTTTTGGGAAAATCTATTTTAAAATATCCTCTTGGTTTGGGAATATAGTTTTCATCATTGCACGAAATAAACAAAGTAAAAATTAGTATAAAAAGAGGCACTGTAATTTTCTTATAGTTTACAAAAAGTTTATTTCTCATTTTTTACAAATTAAACGATTAAATTTTAATTATAAAAGCTCTCTGCAATTTTTTGTATATCACTCTCTTTATTGTAAAAAGATAATAATTTCTCAATTACTTTTTCAACAACAGCATCCGGACAAGATGCACCGGAAGTGATTAATATTTTTGGCTTTTCATTCTGAGGAAAATAATTTTCTGTTAATTTAATTTCCTTTTTGTGCATATCATAGTGAGAAATGGCATTTTTACTTAAAATTTTTGTTTCATTTTCAATATAGTAAGTTATTAATTTTTCTTCACATAACTCTACTAAATGAGAAGTATTGGAGCTATTATAGCCTCCTACAACTAAAGCCATATCTGCATCTACATTCAATAATCCCTTAACTGCACTTTGATTATCTGTCGTCGCATAACATAAAGTATCTCTTGTATCAGCAAAACGCTCTGCAATATTCTTATCTTCTAAAGAATAATGTTCGCACATAATGTTTTTTAAGTAATCAGCTATTTCTTGAGTTTCTGTTGCAAGCATCGTTGTTTGATTTACAACTCCAATACGTTCAAGATGTTTCATAACATCAAAATCTTTAGAATATTGACCTTTAAACTCATCATAAAACGCTGGTAACGGCACTTCCTTTTTGATATACTTTGCTAACTTCATAGCTTCATATATATCTTTAACTATCACTGAAGGGGCATTACTACTACTATGCGAAAAAGTTGCTCTTGTTTCTTCATGTAAAGGTTTCCCATGAATTACAACCGTATATCCTTTTCTTCCTATTTGTTCTGAACGATTCCAAACTTTTTGAACAAAGGGGCAAGTTGTATTATACTCGAGTGGAGAAATTCCTAAGGATTTTAATCTGTTTTCAGTTTCAATTGTGGTGCCAAATGCCGGAATTATTACGATGTCATCACTTTTCAAATCAGACCATTCAATATACATTTGCCCAACGGTATTCATTATAAACTGTACACCACTTTCTTTTAAATCCTTATTTACCTGTGGGTTGTGTATCATTTCGCTCAGGAGAAAAATCCGCTTCCCGGGATTTTCGTAAACCGTTTTAAAAGCAATCTCTATTGCATTTTCAACACCATAGCAAAAACCAAAATGTCGCGCTAAAAATATTTCCATAACACCAAAATCTAAATGAGTAGGTTCAAAATCTTTCTTTAACTTATCTTGCTGTTTTCTTTTTTGTTTAATGGATGTTATTAAAGGGCTTCTATAAAATTCCGGAATCTCAAAGCTTTTCATCTAAATAATGAATTTATTAAACGCAAATTTAAAATAATCTTTTCTTCATTTATTATTATATCAAAATAAATTCATAATTTCGGAGGATTAAGATTGAAAATGAGTTATATTACCAGCATAAAAAACATTTTATTTATATTTTGTTTATTAACTATTGTTAGTCCTACTTATGCAAAGTATAAAAAAAGGAAAAAAAGTAAGAAAGCAAAAACGGCAGTAATTATTCAAGATAGCATTAAACAACAAACGAATTCATCCATAAATAACGCACAAGAAGAAAATATTGTACTTTCACAATTAGTAGTTTCTTTTGTTAGTAGAGGATATGGAGTGGATATGAAAGCAGTTGATGATTTTTTTTACTTAATGAATCAATTTAATGAAAAAAATCATTTAACATTAATGTATGACCATAAAATATCGGGACGTGAAGGTGAAAGAGATTACTGTTTTGTGGGAAACAATGAACTATTAATTGAACAATTTACAAAAGAATTAAAAGCACATTTTGCAAACAACAAATTAGTATTTGTAAAACAATATACACCTTGTAAAAAATAACAACTAAAACAATAATTTATAAAAAATGAAATCAATTTTTAAAACCCTATTCTTTGCCACTTTGCTTAGTAGTAGTCAATTATTTGCACAAAACTATGTTCCATGTGCATCACACGAATACCTCAAATATTTAGATGCTAAAAATCCCGGTATGGAACAATATGTAAAAGATTTAAGTGAGCAAGCTAAAAGCTATAAACCAACACGCGCCGGCGTTATTACCATTCCGGTAGTAGTGCATATTGTTTATTATAACGCCGGACAGAACTTAACAGATGACTACATAAATGCTCAAATTGATATGTTGAATAGATCTTTTTTAAGACAAAATACAGACACAACGAATCTAAGAGCTGAATTTAAGTCAAGGGCAGGTAAAGCAAATATCCAATTTATGTTAGTTGATATTAAAAGAGTTCAAACGAATGTAAATGGTTTTGAAATGACTCAAGGGCAAAACAATAATGCCGATGCCGTAAAATATACAAATGCAGGTGGTAGTAATGCTGTTGACCCGACTCACCGATTAAATATTTGGGTTTGTAACTTAACAATTCAAGGAGGTGAATTATTAGGATTTGCATATCCTCCAGCAGGATTACCTAATTGGGGAGGTTGGGGAATGCAAATAGGTGATGCATTAGATGGAGTTGTAATTGACTACATGGCTTTTGGTGGAATAAGTAAAAAACCTAAAAATGCAAGTTTCCAAGGGAAAACTTGTGTTCATGAAGTGGGGCATTATTTAGGATTAAGACATATATGGGGTGATGACAATGGCGCATGCCATGGACAACAAGGATTTGAAGATGATGGTATTGCTGATACTCCTGAACAAGGCGACCAATCGCCTTTTGATTGTAATAAAAATAGAAACTCTTGCAATGAAGGAGCCGGCGATATGAAAGACATGGTAGAAAACTATATGGATTATTCTACAGAATCTTGCCAAAATACTTTTACAAAAGGTCAAGTTGCATTAATGGAAAGCGTATTGGCTAATCAACGTAAAAACCTTGCAATACCGACTGCAGTAGAATCAATCAATGATGATATTCAAGCTAATGTATTCGTTTTCCCGAATCCTTCTAATAACGGAATTTTGAATATAGGAATCATAAATTTAGACTATCAAAATGCCTCTATTGCTATCTATAATTCATTTGGACAAGTTGTAAAAACGATTGAAATGAATAATAGCAATACAAAAGAAAGTATTGATGTTTCAAATTTTGCAAAAGGATTTTATGTAATAAAAACCAATATAGATGGTAAATATTTAGATACTCAAAAAGTATTAATTCAATAATATTGAAGTTGCAAATGGAATATATAAAAAAGCAAGTTGAATCAACTTGCTTTTTTATTGTAATTCTTTTAGTCTATCTTAATTTTGATTTTCAAAAATGATTTAATCAATGCAAACACCTGTTCAATTTTCAGAAAATGCAATTAAAGAAATTGTTCGTTTAGCCGAAAAAAATAATGAAAAACGCGCTTTAAGAGTTGGGGTTAAAGGCGGTGGATGTAGCGGAATGTCCTATCTTTTAGAATACAGTGACAAGGAAGATAATGATATGGAATTTGAAGTAGATAACATTCACTTTATTATGAATAAAGCCCATGAACTTTATTTACATGGAATGCTCATTGATTTTGAAGGTGGTCTTAATTCAAGAGGTTTTACATTTAAAAATCCGAATGCAAGTACTACATGTGGTTGTGGTTCCAGCTTTGCAGTTTAGTCCCCTATTTTTCTAACCTTCGTTTTACTCAAATTATTTTTCTTTTTTACTAATAAATAAAAATATCATTTAGTAAATCTATTATACTTTTGCACAGCATCAATTATAGACCAATATGATTTTATCTGACAAACGTATTTTAGAAGAAATGGAAAAAGGAAGTATCCTTATAAAACCTTATAATCGTAATCATTTAGGCAGTAATTCCTATGATGTCCATTTGGGGAAGTACTTAGCTATGTATATTGATACAGAATTAGATGCTAAAAAGCATAATCAAATTAAACATTTTGAAATCCCTGAGGATGGATATTTATTGCTGCCGGGAGAATTTTATTTAGGAGTTACTGAAGAATATACAGAGACACACGAACATGTTCCTTTTTTAGAAGGAAAATCGAGTACAGGGCGTTTAGGTATTGACATACACGCTACTGCCGGCAAAGGAGATGTTGGCTTCTGTGGTAATTGGACATTGGAAATTTCCGTAAAATTACCTGTTCGAGTTTATGCAGGTATGCCTGTGGGGCAACTCATTTATTTTCCGGTGGATGGAGAGATTGAAGTAAAATACAATAAAAAATCAAATGCAAAATACAGTGGACAACCTAATCGACCGGTAGAAAGCATGATGTGGAAAAACGAATTTTAAATTAAATTTGTTTTAATTGTTTAATGGTAGCCAGAGGATTTACCGCACTGAATACGGTATTGCCGGCCACTAAAACATCAGCTCCTGCATCCATAATCATTTTAGCATTTTCAAGTGTTACGCCTCCATCTATTTCAATTAAGGTGTTTGTTTTTTGATTTACTATTTCTGATTTTAATTGTTCTATTTTTTTAAGAGTATGCGAGATAAATTTTTGCCCGCCAAATCCGGGATTTACACTCATCATACAAACAATGTCAATATCACACAATACGTCAAATAACTGTTGTACGGGCGTGTGCGGATTGATAGCGACACCGGCTTTCATTCCAAGTGATTTGATATGTTGCAAATTTCTATGCAAGTGTACACAGGCTTCAATATGTACACTTAAATGATTAGCACCTGCTTTTTGGAAATCTTCAAAATATTTCTCAGGTTCCACTATCATCAAATGAACATCTAATGGTTTTTGAGCTGCCTTTTTTATCGCTGAAATTACCGGAATACCAAAACTGATATTAGGAACAAACCGACCATCCATTACATCTAAATGAAACCAATCTGCATCTGATTCGTTTATCATTTGAATATCGTCTGATAATTTTAGAAAATTTGCTGAAAGAATTGAAGGTGCTATTAATGGCATATAAAAAAAATATTATTTAATTTTTGATGAAACTCTATTTTTTGCTTGTAAATAATTTTGATTTTCATTATTAAAAGATAAAGCTTGATTATAATCATCCAGCGCTTCTTGAAATTTATTTAAAGATTCATTACAAATCCCCCGATTATAATAAGCATCCGCATAATCAGGTTTATTTTCTATTGCGATTGTAAATTGTCTGATAGCTTTTTCCATTGAATCTTGTTGCATCAAAACCCACCCCATATTATAATACGATTTAGGATAGGCACGATTAATAGTTACCATCCTTCTATAAACATTCTTAGCTTCTTCAAATTGGTTTTGATTTTGCCAAAACATAGCTTGTGCATATACGGGTTCTAAATTAGATGTATCCGATTTAAAAGCATTTTCAAAATACTTCAAAGAAAGTTTATCATTTTTAGCTTGATAAATCAACCCTAATTGCATATAAGCATCTACATATTTTGGATCATTTTGGACAGCCGTTTGAAAGCTTGAAATCGCTCGATTTGTGTCTTGCATACTTTTATAGCACATTCCTTTTAAAAAATATGCTTCGGCATTATAAACATTTACTCTAAGTACAGTATTAATCTCAATAAACGCTTTTGGATATTCTTCTATAAATAAAAAAAGTTTTGCCATTTTCAGATGAGCCTTTTCATCATTAGGATTAAGTGCAAGTGCTTTTTCAAACCATACAACACTACCGGATACATCTTTGTGCTCAAACATTAAATCGCCTACTGCACTAAAATATTTAGCAACCGTTGAATCTAATTGTGTACTTTTTTGAAAATCCATAATGGCTAAAGTGTCTTTTTGCATTGCTTTGTACACCATTCCTCTATTGTAATACAATTCTGCATTCTGTGGATCTTTTTCAATTGCTTTAGACCATTTCTCTATTTCATTATTATAACCTGAATTCTGTTCTCCAACATGTTCTATTTTTTTATTATCTGATGATAAAAAATTACAAGAGGATATAAAGGAAGTAATTAAAATAAAAAACAAAAAAAATCTCAGCTTCATATTAGAACTCGCAAAGTTAGATGAAAAATTGAAATCTATTTTAATTGATTATCGGATTAAAATAACATCACCCCTAAGTATTTGTACTTCATCATTTAACGGACATTTATATTTAACCAAATAAAAATAAGTTGCAAGCTCGGCTAACACACCCTTGAATTGACCGTCCCAGCCTTCATCGATATTTTTTGTCATAAATACTTGTTGTCCGTAACGATTATATACTTCAAAAGATAAAATTTTAACATCTCCATATTTTAAAACTCTAAACACATCATTATTGCCATCTCCGTTTGGTGTAAAAGCATTAGGTAATATAACATTACAACATGGGTCATATTTTATTTCAAATTCTGTTGAATCTACACAACCTAAATCATCTTTAACATAAGCCCATTGGAACCCAAATTTTAAATTATAGGCATTTGCGCTATTTGTATTTGAGCCTGACCATTTAAAATTAAAAGGAGCTACTCCACCAATCACATTTGCGGTCGCTTTTCCATCATCCCCTTTTCCATTGCAAGAAGCGGGAGTAGCCATTATTTCTAATTTAATTGGATTTGCAGGAGCAATTTCAACAGTTGTATCATTATAACAGCCTATTGAATCTAACACTTGAATAAAATATTGCCCATTCGTAATACCATTTATTGAATTCACAAATCCTAAATTATTTCCATTTAATCGATATGAATAAGGTGGGAAGCAATCTATAGAATGCCATTCAATAGCACCGGTCTTATCTCCGGCACATAAAATCCCTTGTACGTTATCTACAATGATAGTTGGTTTTTTAGTAGAAGGTGCAATATTTATTTTACCGGATGATATACAACCTATTGAATCTTTAACTTCAATTACATATTCACCAGGACTCAAATTTTTATACAAAGTATCCGTTCCTTTATTAGCACCATTTAAATAAAAGGATAAAGGCGGTGTCCCATATAAAGAACTGACCTCAATAGAACCATCATTTACATCTTGACAACTAATTCCGGTTACACTTACAATTTGTATCAATATTGAATTTGCAGGCTCTGTGATTATAAAAGTTGTATCATCTATACATCCTTTACTATCTTTCACATATAATGTGTGCGTACCTGATTGTAAACCATTAAATACATTTGATACTTGAAAATTGACTCCATCTAACGAATAGGTATAGGGAGCTGTTCCTCCTGATGCTGATGCAGTCATTGATCCTACACTATCGCCTTTACAACTATTAGGAGATGTAGAAGTTACAGTAGCACTTAAAGGTTGCAGTGGTTCTGTTATATTAATAACTGTATCTTCTTGGCAACCGATATTATCCGTAACCTGAATTGTATAAGCTCCTACAGATAGATTTTGGAATAATCCTGAGTTACCATTAGGGACAGCATTGATACTAAATAAATATGGGCTTAGCCCTCCAATAACACCCATGTTAATTGATGCATCATTCCCGAATTTACAACTGACATGATTTATCCCAATCGTAACAAAATTCATATAATTCGCAGAAGGCAAATTAACAACTGTGTCTAAAATACATCCATTAATATCCATGATATGAATGGTATAAATTCCCACCGCAAGGTTAGAAAATACGTTATTGGTATTGAATAATGAAAAGTTTATTGCAAACTGATAAGGTCCTTGCCCACCGGCAGCATTTATTGTCAAAGAGCCATTTGTTGCTATATTACAGAATGGGAGTCCTTTTACTATATTCGTTGCGACTATAGGAGACGGACCTACTATTTGTACCACTGAATCAACTTGACATCCGACGCTATCTTTCACATGTAATGTATAAGTTCCGGTTCCTAAATTGGATATTGTATTATTGGGAGAAAATGCTTGTGCATTTACCGAATACATTTTTGGACCTAAACCTCCATTTACAGAAACTTGAATACTACCATCTGACGTGTTAAAACATAATGGAGGGGTTATGGCAATATTTGTAATATTTATCGGTGGGGCACTCAGAATTGTAATATTGGTATCTAAATAACATCCCATCTGGTCTTCTATATGTAATAAATGCGTTCCTGCTCCTAATCCATTAAAAAATCCTGTAGCTTGAGGAGCGCCTCCATTTAATGAATACATTAACGGAGGATATGGCGATGTGGCTGTCGCTGAAATAAACGCAGAATTAGCATTAGGACATATTGCAGGTGTAAAAGTCAAAGCGTTCAAAACAATAACGGTTGCATTGCTTAATGTAATAATTGTATCTGCTGTACAACCATTATTATCCTTTATAGTAACGGTATATGTTCCTATAGGTAGATTCCCAAAAGCACCATTTGCTACAAATGCTCCCCCATTGATTGCAAAAGTGTGTGGAGCAACGCCTCCATTTGCACCAACGCTTATAATACCGGTATTTCCAATGCACCCGGGCGATACGATAGTTACATTTGCAAAATGAATTGGAGGTGGCTGTGTTATAGTGATAATTGTATCATAAGTACAACCCTTACTATCTTTAATTGATATCGTATGATTTCCGGGTGATAAATTATTAAAAGTATTTCCATTTCCAAAAGCACCACCATCAATTTTATATTGATAAGAAGGGGTACCTCCGCCTCCCTGAACTGTGGCGGTTCCGGTATTGGTTCCAAAACACAATGTTGGTGTGAGGGCAATATTTGAAAATCCGACTTGGACAGGTTGTGGTAAAAATATAACAGTATCAATAGCACACCCGCTATTATCTTGAGCATGAATTGTATAGTATCCAGAAGCTAAACCATTAAAAGTATTATTAGGACCTACTGCTCCTCCATTAATACTATATGCATAAGCAGGGACCCCACCTGAAACATTTATGGTTATGCTTCCATTTGCATCTCCAAAACAATTTGGAAGAATTTTATTTATTGAACTTACATAAAAATTTCCATTATTTGTAAGTGTGATAATGGTTTGTTTTGTACAATTATTAGCATCTTTTGCAATAATTGTATAAGTACCTGCTGCTAAATTTGAATAATTTGCATTTGGCCCAAAAGCACCTCCATTAATTGAAAATTGAATGGGTGGTGTCCCACCTGTTGCATTCAAAGATATACTTCCGGTAGGAGCGCCATTACAAGATGCATGAGCATAGTTTATATTTGTAAATTGAATTTGTGGCGGTTCTTGAAGGAAAAAAACAGTATCTTTAATGCACCCATTAGCATCTTTTAAATGAACAGTATAAGTACCTGCTGCAAGATTATTCCACGAATGTTGAGGAGAATATGCACCACCGTTCAAAGCATAAGTAAATCCGGGTACTCCACCACTACCCAGAACATCAATACTTCCCACACCTCCATAACATGGAGGTAATACAATACTTACGTTTGTAAAATACATTGGAGGCGGCGAAGTTATGTTTATTACAGTATCCTTATGGCAGCCATTTGCATCATAAACGCTAATAGTACATACTCCCGCACTTAATCCGTTAAAATTTCCGGAAGGACTTGGTATTAAATAATTATAAAAATAATTTATAGGAGGTGCAGTTACAGTCCCGTTTATAGTGACAGTTCCATTTCCAGGAGAAAAACAGGTAGAATTAGTCCAAGAAATAGAATTAATGGCAACCACAGCAGAACTTGTAATTACAACAATAGAACTTACAGTGCAATTACTCGCGTCTTTTGCAATAACTGTGTAGGTTCCGGCTGTCAAATTATTAAAATTACCGGAAGGTCCAAAAGCACCTCCATTTATATTATAAGAATAATTAGGATTTCCATTTCCGGCTACTGCCTGAATGCTACCTAAAGGCGTGCCTCCACAGCCAACATTGGTTTTAGTAAAAGTAGTGAAACCAAGCGTATTGTTAGTATTTAGTGTAATTGCTGTTGATGAAGTACAACCGTTAGCATCTTTGATTGTTATTGTATAAGTACCTGCTCCTAAATTTGTAAAATTACCGGATGCTCCAAAAGGTCCTGCATTTATAGAAAATGTATAAGGTGGAACAGCTCCGGAACCGGTTGCGTTAATAGCACCGGTATTTGGAAAACTACAAGTAGGGTTTATAATATTTGTAATATTAATTACAGGTACTTGTGTAATTGATAATGTAATAATTGTATCATGAACACAATTATTATTGTCTTTTACATGTAATGTATATGTCCCCGGCGAAAGAGAATTAAAAGTATTAGTTGGTGAATATGCACCTGCATTGATAGCAAAAGTATAAGGTGGTGCCCCTCCAAAGCCATTTACTGTTATACTTCCTAAAGTAACACAAGTTGGCATTACGACATTATTATTTGTAAAATATAAATTTGCAGGTGAAGTCAATATCGTTGTTGAAGTTGCTGTACAACCATTAGCATCTTTCAAAGTGATTGTATAGCTGCCAGACACTAAAGGTGTAAAGATATTACTTGCCTGAAAATTCACACCATCTTTAGAATAAGTGTATGGGTTAGCCCCTCCTGTTGCATTAACTGTAATACTCCCAGCATTACCGACACAGCTTGGTTGAACTATTGTTAAAGAAGTTATCGTTGCTCCATTTTGAGGAATAACATTTAACACAGTATCTTTAATACAATTATTTCCGTCTTTTATATGAATTGTATAAGAACCTGCAGCCAGCCCTGTAAAATTTCCATTTAATTGATAAGGACCAGCATTCAATGCGTAGTTTAATGGTGGTGTACCACCATAAGCACTCAAATTAATACTTCCATTATTAGCACCACATAGAGGAGAATTAATATTTAAAGTATTTACTAAAATTTGACCGGGAGATGATAGAAATATCAATGAAGTTTTGGTACAGCCATTGGCATCTTTTACTGTTACTATATAATTTCCGGGTCCCAATCCGGTTAATGTATTGTTTGGTTGGAAAGGTTGCATACCTGCCGCATAAAATAGTGGTGATGCTCCTCCGCTTGCATTCACTACTGCTGAGCCATTATTTTGACCATAACATGTAGGATTTGAAACAGCTATTGAATTAATTGAAATGGGTGCTGCAGGGGTTAATGATACGACTGTATCTTTTTGGCAACCGTTAACATCTTTTATAGAAATAGAATAAGACCCGGCGACCAATCCGGTAAAGTAATTATTTGCACCCCAAGGGCCAGCATTTAATTTATATTGAAAAGGCGGAGTTCCACCTATATTTGTAGCCGTTATACTTCCACTAGGCGCACCTGCACAACCAAAAATGGCTGCTATATTAATTCCTAATGCCGGTAAAACGGTGAAATTAAAGGAAGTCCCAACTGGTGTAAAATTCCCGCAATTATCAGAAAGAGTATTACCATCTGAACCATTTTTAATTCCTAAAGAATAATTGCCTGCAGGTAAAGCATTTGAAAAATTAATGACTATTTTATTGGCAAAAGCACCTCCACCTGCACAAGCATTGGCAACAGCAGAAGTAATTGTTGCATTCGCAGGCGTTAAGCTAAAATCACTACCATTAGTAACAAAAGTATTGCACTTTATATTTTCAGAAAGTAAGACGGTAAGATTATTTGGAGCATTGCATCCTACTGGTAATGTGATTGATTTAATGGTAGCATATTGATTATCGGCTATTTGACAAGTTGAAAGTGAAAAGTCAATTTTATAGCCGGCTGCATTACCTGAAGCGTTGTTTACTAACATTACGAATGTTTGCCCGGCATTAGCATTAATTGCGCTACTGAAAGATCCACCACCAGCTCCTATAGCAGGCTGTAATATTAGAGTTGATAAACCGGTTAATCCTCCGGGTTCTGAATTTGCCAAAGAAGCAAAATTACAACGTATTGGTAAAGTATTGCTTATATCAGTACATGACTTATCCGTTAAATCCCAAATCGCAAAATCATAATCGCTTACTACATTGGGTGTTAATGTAAACACTAATGTGCCTGCTGTGCTTGTTGTGAAAATATACCAAGTTGAATTATTTTCTCCTGTTGAAAGGCAACCTTGGTTACCTGCATTTAATTCATTAAGAGGTCCAACACCGGAGTAAGCATTATTTTGATTAAAAATTGTTTGACAAATTGGTATTGCGCCTCTACAATCCTGCGGAGATTGTGAAAATGACTCCACAAAAAAGAATAACAATAAAAGAATAAAATAAAATTGTTTCAACTTTTTATGTTTTTAAATCATTAAATTTATAATTTTTATATGTATAAAAAAAATAAAATATGATTATTTACAATAGATGAAAAATAAATATAAAAAGTTGGTAATTGAGTGAATTATATTTTAAGATTTATCCTTTAAAATTCCAAATCATCAATATCAGGTTCATTTCTATTCGTGAAATCTTCATCGTCTTCCAATTTATAATTATCTACTTTTGAAGTACGTTTTTCGTAACCTTCTTCTATTGCTAATTTAGGACTTTCACCAAAATTTTGTTTAAAACCTGCTTTAGGAGTATCTGAAGTCGAAAAGTCATTTCCACCCAAAATACCAAATTTATTCGTTTCGGGCATGTCTTCAAAACGTTGAACATCGAGATTTGCCCTCACTTTTACAACATCGGTTTTGCCGTTTCTGTGTTTAGCAATGTTGATCCATGTTTCGCCCGGTATAACATCCCCATCAGGATTTTTATCCAATCCATGATATTCCGGTCTATACAAGAACATTACCATATCTGCATCTTGCTCTATAGCTCCTGATTCTCTCAAATCACTTAATTGGGGCATTTTTGCATTATCTTTTCTACTTTCAACACCCCTGTTTAATTGCGACAAAGCAATAATAGGGATTTCTAATTCTTTTGCTAAGCCTTTTAAATCTCTTGAAATTTTTGAAACTTCTTGCTCACGGTTTCCGCCTTTTTCAATTGAACCTTGCATCAATTGTAAGTAGTCAATAATTACAAAACCTATATTATATTTTTGTTTAAGCCTTCTACATTTTGCACGAAGTTCAAAAATATTTAAAGCTGCCTGATCGTCAATAAAAATATTTGCTGATGCCAATTTGGACATTCTTTTGTGAATTTGAATGATTTCATGTTCTGCTAATTGTCCTTTTGTAATTTTCCCTAAGGGCACATCCGTAACGGCTGAAAGCATCCTTTTTACTAATTGTCCTGCACTCATTTCTAATGAGAAGAAAGCAACCCCAACCGGTTGTTTTGTATTTAATGCTGCATTCATTACTAAATTTAAAGCGAAGGCCGTTTTACCCACAGCAGGACGGGCTGCCAAAATAATTAAATCGGTTTTTTGCCAACCGGAGGTTATTTTATCTAACTCTCTAAATCCTGATGGAACGCCTGTCATGTCTTCTTTCTTACTGGCTTGTTGTTCTATTTCATGTATTGTCTTTGCAATGATAGAATTAATGCTTGTAAAGTTTTTTCGTAAATGTTTATCGGTAATTTCATAAAGATTGCTTTCGGCTTTATCGAGCAAATCAAAAACATCAGAGGAATTTTCGTAAGCTTCGCCGATTATATCGCCACTAATTCGTATCAATTCTCTCATAATGTATTTTTGCATTACTATTCTCGCATGCTCTTCAATATGAGTGGCACTTACCACATCTCTGGTTAAGCTTGTAACATAATAAGTTCCTCCAACCATCTCCAATTCGTTCTTCTTTCTTAAATCTTCACAAACAGTCATAAAATCGATACGGGTTCCATTATCAAAAAGTCTTCTGATAGAGGCGTAAATACGTTGATTGGCATCTGAATAGAAACATTCAGGCGATTGTATAATTTCTAAAACTTCGGCTAATTTTTGTGGTTCTAACATTATTGCTCCTAAAACAGCCCCTTCCAATTCAGTTGCTTGTGGTGCCATTTTGCCATAAATAAGTGATGGTATTTCAGGTTTTTTAGTTCTTGTCGATATTTTATTAGTTAATGCCATGTTTTATCAAAAATTAGTTTTTTATAGAATTTTTTGGGATATAAAACGAATATAGAGTTTTAAAAATGAGTTATTGAAAAAATCCAACTCAAATATTTATTCATACTAATTCACATTCTATCCACAATTTTATTCTCATTTTTTACTTTCAATTTATTGAATTATCCACTTTAATTTTAATTAATAACAAAATTATGAAATTTTCCACTTCAAAATGTTATAAACTTATAGAATAACTTCACAACATTTTTTTTGTTTAAAATACAAAAAATACCATTTATGATAATTTTAAAAGTTTAGTAAAATTATTTTTATTTAGTAAAAAATAAAATACTTCGATAAGCTTTTATGAC
The DNA here is from genome assembly GCA_039811265.1 of Chitinophagaceae bacterium. Lineage (GTDB taxonomy): Bacteria > Bacteroidota > Bacteroidia > Chitinophagales > Chitinophagaceae > OLB11. Next base: position 143,300 of record JBDHYI010000002.1, read on the forward strand.
AACATTTCATCTTTTTTAAGTAAAATAAAGTGAATTTTATTACCTAATTTCAAACATGACATTATCAATAAATGTGAATTAATTTCTTACTTATCCACATTTTTTCCATTGACAAATTTCATATTTTAACAATAGTTAAAACTCGGAATAAGTTAAGTATCTTCACACGCTAAAACTTTATTGAAAACGTGAAACTGAAGTCATTAGATATTAAAGGATTTAAAAGCTTTGCCGATAAAACAAGTATTCGATTAGATAATCAAATCACTGGAATAGTTGGTCCGAATGGTTGTGGCAAATCAAATATAGTTGATGCCATTCGTTGGGTTATTGGTGAACATAAGATAAAAACATTGCGTTCCGACAACTTAGAAGACTTAATTTTTAATGGCTCAAAAACACGAAATGCAAGTGGATTGGCAGAAGTTTCTTTAACTTTTGAAAACACTAAAAATCTTCTTCCTACTGAATTTAATGAAGTAACCATTACCAGGAGGTTTTATAAAAATGGTGAAAGTGAATATAAATTGAATGATGTTACTTGTCGCCTTAAAGATATTACAAACTTGTTTTTAGATACCGGTGTTACTTCTGACAGCTACTCTATCATTGAGCTTGGCATGGTGGATGATATTATCAAAGATAAGGAAAACAGCCGCCGACGTATGTTAGAACAAGCTGCCGGAATTTCAATTTATAAAACAAGAAAAAAAGAAGCTAAGTCAAAACTCGATGCAACCGAACAAGATTTAAACCGAATTGACGATTTATTATTCGAGATTTCAAACAATTTAAGAACTTTAGAAAGCCAAGCAAAAAAAGCTGAAAAGTATCATACAATTAAAAATGAATATCGAGATGTCAGTGTGGAATTTGTAAAAGCGTCTTTAGAAGATTTTAATTCTACATATCAAACGCTCAACGCACAGCAGCAACAGGAAGTGGATACTATCCTTGCTTTGGAGACTGCTATCAGTAAAGAAGACGCAGATTTAGAAGTGCAGAAAACATTATTAAGTAAAAATGAGGAAGAATTACACACCTTACAAAAAGCTTTTAATGAACAAATTGAAAAACTAAGAAATTTAGAAAACAATAAAAGTCTTTCTTTACAAAAAATTCAACATTTAAAAGAATTAAGTCGTAATATTGAAAATTCGATCTCTGAAGCATCGCAACAAATAGAACGACTAAGCAAATCTACTGTTGATGCCGATAAAAAGCTCATAACGGAAGAAGATACTCTCACTCAACTTAAACAAAAATCAGATGAATTAATAAATCTTTTAAACCAAGCAAGGAGCGTTTATGATAGCCAAAAAAGTGAAGTAGATAAACTTAGAAACATTCATCAACAAATTCAAATTACTCAATTTGATGCTGAAAAAAAAGTAGCCGTTGCCGAAAATTCAATTCACAATATTCAAAATTCTATCAATCAACAAGAAGAAGAAATCAACAAAAGGAAATCAGAAATTGAAAATCAAAATCAACAAAAACAAAACACAACTGAGTTAATAAAAACAAAAAAATCCCAACTTGAAGAACTTATAAAAATTCAAGAAGAAGCTACTAAAAAATTACTTAATTCTCAGTCTGAACTTGAAGTTCTCAGAAATAAACTCATAGAAGAAAACCGAAAATTAGATTCAAAACAAAATGAATACAACCTTTTAAAATCGCTCATTGACAGCTTAGAAGGTTACCCGGACAGTATCAAATATCTAAATAAAAACAATCAATGGCAACACAATGCTCTCTTGCTTTCAGAGGCTTTTACCGTAGAGGAAGAATATCGCAAGCCTATTGAATCATACTTAGATAAATATCTGAATTATTATATTGTAGAAAATGAAAAGCAAGCCATAGATGCTATACAATTATTACAAAATAACAAAAAAGGGAAAGCCGGTTTTTTTATTCTTTCGCAAATTAAAAACACCACAAAACAAATTAACGGAGAGGGTTTAAAAGCAATAGATAAAATTCAATTTGATGCCAAATATGAAGAACTCTTTAATGTGCTTTTAAATAATGTTTTTATAACTGAAAATTTAGAAGAACAAATTCAAGATGACAGAATTTATCTTCATAAAGAAGGCAATGGATTTAAATCATCTCTTCAATTATATGGCGGTTCCGTCGGACTTTTTGAAGGTAATAAAATCGGGCGTACTCAACGACTTGAAAAACTGAAAGCAGAAATTAATTCATTAAGTGATACTTGTCAAAAACTAAAAAATGATATAAGTAACACGCAACAATTAATCGTTGGTTTTAATCAAGAAATAAAAGATGAAAATATCAAAAAAACAAGAGAGGAACTTTTTAAAAACGAAAATACTCTCGTTCAAATTGAACATAAAATAGAAAACTATAACCAACAAAATCATAACGCAACAGAACGAATAGAACAACTAAAAACTCAGCTCAATCAAAACAAACAAGCCATTGCCAGCACACAAACTGCTCATCAAGAAATTAAACAACAAATGAGCATCGCTTTTGAAAACTTACAACAAAGCCAGTTAGTATTCAATAATGCAGAAGCCCAATATAACAAAGCAAATGAAGAATATAACAAACAAACAGTTATTATAACAAGACAACAAAGCAGAATCAATGAAATCAAACAAGAAAAATCAATTCGTGCGCAACAGATTGAAGATTTGAATAATAAAGTTTTGCAATATCAAAAACAAAGCAATGAAACTCAACAACAATCTTTAGAAACAAATGAAAAATTAAAAACGATTGAAGAGCAATTGCACGTTGAATTACAGACAAAAGAAAACAACGAGAAAATACTGAACGAAAAAGATCAGGCATTTTATAATTTTAGAAATACCATTGCAGAAAGAGAAACTGCACTCCATAAAAAACGCAAAGAAAAAGAACAAAACGAAACGAAATTAAGCTCAATTAAAGATAAACTCAACGATATGAAATTACATTTATCTTCAATGAGAGAGCGACTTTATGTTGAATTTAAAATGGATTTAGATGAAGTACTGAAAGAGGAAAGAAAAGGCAATGCCTCTATTGATGAATTAAATGCAGAAGTAGAAAAATTAAAAAAACGTATCGAAAATTTAGGAGAAGTAAACCCAATGGCAGTCGAAGCATTCAAAGAAATGAAAAATCGACACGACTTTATTCAAGAGCAAAAAAAGGATTTAACCGATGCTAAAGAAAATTTATTAAAGACTATAGAAGAAGTGGAAGCTACGGCAAATCAAAAATTTTTAGATACATTTGAACAAGTAAAAGAAAATTTCAAAAACGTCTTTCAGGCTTTGTTTACTGAAGACGATATGTGCGATATGAAACTCGTGGATCCTGATAATCCGGCAGAAACAACCATTGAAATTTATGCTCAACCTAAAGGGAAAAAACCAAGTACCATCACACAACTTTCCGGTGGAGAAAAAACACTTACATCAGCAGCATTTTTGTTTGCAATTTATTTAATCAAGCCGGCTCCATTCTGCGTACTCGATGAAGTAGATGCTCCATTAGATGATGCTAACGTTGGTAAATTCACAAATATGATTCGCAAGTTTTCTGACAATTCACAATTTATTATTGTAACGCACAACAAGCAAACAATGGCGAGCGTGGATGTTATTTATGGTGTTACCATGCAAGAGGCCGGAGTCAGCAGACTTGTTCCCGTTGATTTTCGTAGCTTAAATTAAAGGTCTGTTTTCTTGTTGGTTTTATTGTAAAGTACACGAAAGGGATGGTATGCTAAACAGAATAATACTAATATTTCTTTCAATAATTTACTCAATTTAAAATATTGTAATTTTGCAAAATGAAAAAAGACATTCAAAGCAAAGTATCCGGAATGACGTGCGGAAATTGTGCTTTATCTATAAATCATTATTTAACGCAAGAAGGTGCAGAAAATATTGTGGTAAATCCGTCAACAGGTGAAGTGAATTTTACAATCAATGAAGAAAAAAGTGAAGAAGATATTTTTGATGGAATAGAGCGATTAGGCTATAAAGTTCTAAGAGATGAAAACCACGAACACACACACGACTCTCAAACCAAAGCGTTTTTAATAATTTCTTTTATCTTATGGCTGCCTTTGATGTTACACATGTTCGTCAAATGGCACTTTTTACACAATCCTATTACACAACTTATACTGACAACGCCTATTTATATAATTTCAATTATTTATTTTGGGAAAAGTGCACTTCGTTCGTTAAAAAATGGTATTCCCAATATGGATGTATTGGTATTTGCAAGTTCTACGGCAGCTTATTTTTATTCAATAATCGGTTGGGTATTGTATCCTGAAGCTGTGCACAATTATCTTTTTTTTGAAACAACAGCATCTATCGTTACATTAGTGTTAGCCGGAAATTTCTTAGAAGAATATACCGTTACCAGTACTGCATCCTCTGTAAAAGAATTGATGAAATATCAAAAAACAACTGCCAAATTGGTTTTAAAAGACAGTATTGGGAAAGAAACCATCATAGAAGTAAATAATGACGAATTAAAATTAGATGACGAAATACAAGTAAATACAGGAGATAAAATACCGACCGATGGAATTATTATATCCGGCACTGCCAGTGTGAATGAAAGCATGATGACCGGTGAAAGTATTCCCGTTCTCAAAACAATTAAAGAAAATGTTTTAGGAGGTACGATAATTGAAAGTGGAAATATAAGAATGAAAGCAACTGCAATAGGAAGTCAAACTGCTCTTGCCAATATTATAAAATTGGTCAATCAAGCACAAGCTGCTAAATCGCCTATGCAAAAATTAGCCGATAAAATAAGTGCCATATTTGTACCTATAGTTGTAAGTGTCGCTGTTCTTACCTTTCTGGTAAATTATTATGGGTTTGATATTTCTTTTGCCAATTCAATGATGCGCTCGATAGCAGTGATGGTTATTGCTTGTCCTTGTGCTATGGGTTTGGCCACACCGGCTGCCGTGATGGTTGGACTTGGACGTGCAGCTCAAAATGGAATTTTAATAAAAGGAGGTGATTCTTTGGAGAGCATGAAAAAAATAAAATACATTGTTTTTGACAAGACAGGAACCTTAACTTCAGGTAAACTTATTATAGATAAATTTTCTACAAAAATCAATGAAGATGAGTTTAAAAAAGTAGTAGTTTCATTAGAGCATCATTCTTCTCATCCTATTGCAAAAAGTATTTTAGATGAATGGGGGCAAATTGATTATATGACTTTTGATAAAATAGAAGAAATAAAAGGAATAGGCATTACTGCATTTGACTCACATCAAAACAATTGGAAAATCGGTTCTTACAGACTTTTACAAAATTCCGAACAACCATTACACGATTTATATTTATTAAAAAACGATGAAATCGTTGGTTGGATTGATTTTAAAGATGAAATTAGGCCTGAAGCAAAACAAGCAGTGATTGATTTACACAAACAGGGATTTAAAACGGTCTTATTAAGTGGCGATCGAAAAGAAAAATGTGATATTGTTGCAAAAGAATTAAATATAGATAAAGTATATAGCCAACAATTGCCCGAAGATAAATTAAACAAACTCACTGAGCTAATGAAAAACGGAGTTACGACGATGGTTGGTGATGGAATCAACGATGCACCTGCTCTTACAAAAGCGGATATAGGTATATCGCTCAGTGATTCATCTCATATTGCAATGCAAAGTGCTGATGTAGTTTTACTGAAAAGTAATTTATCTCGATTGAGTGAAGCTATTTCATTAGGAAAACATACATATCAAACAATCGTTCAAAATCTTTTTTGGGCATTTTCTTACAATATTGTGGCCATACCCGTCGCTGCGGTTGGATTACTTAGCCCTACTTGGGGAGCCGGTATCATGGCATTGAGTGATGTTGTATTAATTATCAATTCAATTAGATTGAGATATAAAAAATTGAATTAAATCTTAATAAGAGTTGAAATTAATATCCATCTCCATCAAGTAGATTTCCAAAACCTCCTAAGACACTCCCTTCTTCTTTTCGTTTACCTCCAAAAGAACCATAAGATATAATTTTTGAGGCTAAACGACTGATAGGAAGTGATTGTATCCAAACAGTTCCGGGGCCTCTTAATGTTGCAAAAAACAATCCTTCTCCTCCAAATATGGTATTACGGATACCGCCTACAAACTGAATATCAAATTCAATTTCTTTAGTATAAGCGACAATACAACCGGTATCAATTTTCAAAACTTCACCGGGCATTAAATTTCTTTCATGCACATGCCCTCCCGCATGAACAAATGCCATACCATCCCCTTCTAATTTTTGCATTATAAACCCTTCTCCTCCAAAGATTCCGACACCAAACTTTTTCTGAAATTCAATACCAATGCTCACTCCTTTTGCAGCACACAAAAATGCATCTTTTTGACAAATCATTTTTCCGCCATGTTCGGCTAAATTCAAAGGGATAATTTTTCCCGGATAAGGCGATGCAAAATGGATCACTTTTTTCCCTTGACTAATATTGGTAAATGCTGTCATAAAAAGGCTTTCGCCTGTTAAAAGTCGTTTGCCCGCATTGAGTAATTTTCCCATTAATCCGCTGTTTTGTTGTTTTGAGCCATCACCAAAAATCGTTTGCATTTGAACTCCTTCATCCATCATCATAAAAGCGCCACTCTCTGCAATAGCAGTTTCGTTAGGGTCTAATTCAATTTCAACATGCTGCATTTCTTCACCATGTATTTTGTAATCTATTTCATGTGCTTCCATTGCTTATATTTTTTCAAATATATATAAAATAACGTTGAATTATAAATAAAAAAAATCATTCAGCATTATCCATAAAATCATCTAATTTTCTTCTTTTTTGTTTAGTAGGTCTTCCCACTTTACTCAATCTTTTTCCGGTATAGAAACTTGATATTAAAGGTTTTTCTCGTTTTTCAATATTTTTCGGTGTTAGGTTGATATAATTTTTAATTGCCTCTTCAAAACTCACTCTTTTTTCAATAATTCCCACCACCTTAATTATCATTTTTTCATTATCCTTTTTGATTTCGTACTCCTCACCCAAAACGACACTTTTCGATGCTTTCACCGATTCTCCTTTTAATTTTACTTTTCCTTGTTCACAAGCGGTAGCTGCTAATGTTCTTGTTTTAAATATGCGTATTGCCCATAAGTATTTATCCATTCTAACTTTTTGTTGCATACGCTTTATTTTTTCTTTTATCAATAAATTTAATCGGTTTCCTGTTATTATTTGGAAATTGCATTTCTAAAACTTCTTTAGTGGACAAATATTTTATGTTAGGAGTCAATCTTAATCGAGATTGTAGAAAAGGTTTCAATAAACTTTCACATTCATCAATTGGAATATCAATTGAGAGATACAAGGTCAAATCATCTGATTGCAGCTCATTGTCTTTTACCTCAATGACATATTCTTTTATATGCGAAAACTGATTTAAGATGTCAAAAATAGTAGCCGGAAATAAAGTGGTCCCTTTGCATTTTATCATCTGATTTTTTCTGCCTACTATCGGGCTTATTCGTCTAGATTTTCGTCCACAAGTACAAGGTTCATCATAGTAACAAGCAATGTCGCCTGTTCTAAATCTTAATAATGGACTGCCTTCAATATCTATACTCGTAATGGTTACTTCGCCATACTCCCCTGCTTTCAATTGATTACCTTCTTCATCTACAATTTCAAAAATAACTAAGTCAGGTTGATGGTGTCCACCTTGATGTGCTACACATTCAGTGAAAGCCGTTTGCATTTCGGTACTTGCATAAGTTGAATAAAGTTCCACATTCCAATTTTCTTTTATTTTTTGGGCAAGGGCATTCAAATTAAAATTTTCATCATGAATATTTTCACCGATGCAGAGTATTTTCTTTACTGAAAGTTTATTCAAATCAATTTTTTCTTTTTGGCAATATTCTATAATTTTTATTACAAAAGAAGGAACTGCTACGAGTACTGTCGTATTTAGTTTTTGTATCGTTTCGACCTGCATTTGAGGCAATCCGGGGCCGGTTCGCACAATACCCGCTTTTACTTTAGCAAGCCCTTGATGATAAGCCAAGCCCGCCATAAATTGTTTATCTAATGTGAGCATTAATTGAGCAGTATCATTTTCATCAACCCCCATCATTAGAAAACTTTGCATTTCATTATATGCCAAACGATTTAAATCATTTTGAGTTAGTGCAATATAAACAGGACTTCCTAATGTGCCGGAAGTCGCCGTGTATTCTATTATTCCCGTTTTATTAACACAAAAAAACTGCTCATTGTATTTTTGTATATCTTCTTTACATGTTGTCGGGAACTTAGTAAGATCTTCTAAAGTCTGAATCTTATCAATGTCAATTTTAATTTTTTCAAAAATTGATTTGTAATAGGGTGATTTTTCTGATAAATAGGAAAGCGTTTTTTTTAATTTTTCTACTTGAAATAAATTTTGATTTTCTATACTTTCAAAATGCCAATCTGTTTTTTTCATAAATTAATTTTTAAGCATTCTTTTTTGCAAATTGTGCTGCGATATATGATTCTAAAAATAAAAATATCAAATAAACCCCCATTAGAAAAAATAAATCCAATTTGTTTAAATTATTTTTATTAAAGTATAAATAAATTCCTGCTGTGATAATGGTTAAGAATAACTTGATTACGGTGGAAATGGTAATGCCGGAAACAAATTGGTGAGGGCTTTTATTTTTACTTGCTTTATAAGAAATCATTAATGATAAAAAATGTACACCCGAAATAAAAAAGGTGCCGACGAAGAGTGTATTAAATGTAAAATAAGATAAAAAGGAGCATAAAAAATATTCGATGATGAATAAAAAAACAGTCATTGCTAACAAAACCAAAAGGCTATTCTTAAAAGTCATTTTATGTATTTTAATGGAAATAAAAACGGTTCACTTTAAAACTCAAAATTAAACCCAAATTACATATTAGAAATTATAAAAGAAGTAAATTATATAAGAAATTTTAAAAAAATGAAATTTATCTATTTGGAAGATGTATTGTACTTGCACAATATGCCTGCCAATGGGCACAGTCGTATATACAATATGCTGGGATCCCTTGTATATGATGCCATAGGTAATACCATTGATGTTTCATTTTTACCCGCAGGCTTGTACAACCTCTATACAGGATATGAGAATATACGTTTCGTGAAGGAATAAGCGGTATTGATGTTCTATAAGGCACTTCGTGCCTCTCTATACGCCCCTGTACGTTTGTCGTGCAAGGTTTATACACGATGTACTCACTCAGCCCGATAGGGCTGAACAAACAACAACATAAATCCTAATGCGTAATTGGGATTATAGAAAATATTATTGGTGCAAAGTTGCGACCCTGTAGGGGTCGCATGTTGTGGACTCAATTTTATCTATAAACCTTTGACCCTTACAGAGTCTTATGTCAAAGTGATTTGGTGACTTCTGCTACTATATTTCAAAACACAAACAACATTAATACTTCACAATGTTGATGATACCAAATTATGGGTCTTGTTTATATTTACTATTAGTATAAATATACTTTCAATCTTATTTTACTGTAGTAGTGGCAGAGCTTGCATTAGGAGTAATGGGAGTACTTTGCTCTTTCGTTACCGGTGCACCCATTGTACAATTACCATTAAATTTAACGCCTGTTTCTATCATTAATTTTCCGGTATTAATATCTCCATCAATCACTGCATTTCCTTTCAGCATCAACACATCTGCTATTCTTAATTTTCCGGTTACATATCCTGATATTTCAGCGTTTTGGCAAACAATATCTCCTTCTACTTTCCCCCCCTGTGCAATTTGTACTTTCCCTTTTGCTGTTACAGTACCTTTTACCAATCCATCCACTTTTATATCTCCTTCTACTTTGATTTGTCCATCCACTATGGTACCTTTTGAAATATTAGTCATATTAGAAGATGAGCTATAATTTGTTGTGGACGATTGTTGAGTTGGTGTAGGTGTAGGAGTTGGGTTAGGCAAAGGTGATGGTGTAGGTTCTTGTTTTTCTCTTCCACTTGAAAATATTGACATACTATTTACTTTTTAAAATGTTTTAAAAATTATTTTATTTTGTACAAATGTATATTTATTCTTTTATTAAAACCTATAAGTAATCAATCTTTTTATTCACAATAATTAAATAAAGGAAAAGTAACTAAACTATAAAAGTTTCTTTTGCAGTGATGCCACAATATCCAATGTCTAATTAAAAAAGATTTTGTTTTTATTAATTCAATTTACAATTATCGAATCAATGTTACATCACCTTTTAGAAGTTGGGTTTTCCCATTAGGATATGCGACTCTTATTTGATAAAAATAAACACCCGGGTCTTGAGGTATTCCCTTGTAAGTCCCATCCCATCCTTTGTTTATATTGTTTGTAGAGAAGATCTCATTACCAAGTCTATTGTATATTTTAAACTCTTGCACATTAATAAAGTTTCTACCTTTTACTCTAAAGACATCATTATTTCCATCTCCATTAGGCGTGAAAGCATTAGGTAAAATTACATCGGGTTGAATCACTTTAATGTGAACTGAGTCTGTTTGAGGGCAACCTTGTAATAAACTCACACCTGTAACAGTATAAGTTATATCTTCCAATGGTGTTGCTAAAGGAGAGTTGCTTTGTGAATAAGTCAAATAAGTACTTGGAGTCCAATAGTAGAATGGCGCACCGGATGCGATTAATTGTACATGATCACCTAAAACAATAGTCGTATCATGGTTATGTAAAATCAAATCAAATGGTGGATGGTTTTCAACTCTAACACTTAATGTATCTTGACATCCATGAGGGTCTAACAAAACAGCATAATATGTTGTCGTTCCAATTCCGGTGGCTATCGGGTCAGGACAAAATTCACAACTTAGCGAATTAATAGGATACCATTGGTATTGTCCTGTGCCACCTGTTACCCAAAGCTGAACAGGTGTACCATTACAAACTAAAGTGTCAGGGCAAATTGCACCGACTGCAAATGGCCATACTTCTACATGAAAAGTGTCGGAGGCAGTACATCCTGCGTTAGGTGATGTAACTGTAAAAATTATATCTTGAGATGTTGTTCCGTTAAAAATCGGATCATAACCGTTTGCATTAATCAATCCATTATTTGGGTTCCAAGATATATTATAATTGAAAGGTGGATTGACTTGTGCATTAATTTTATGAGTTTTTCCTTCACATATTTCAAAATCAGGAATTGGTGTAATCATTGGATTTGGTTCTACTATAACGTTAAACCCTCTAATATACGGAGGACAAGTTTTATATGTTCCCGTGACGGTGTAATAAAAATTTCCATAAGTAGTAGGAGTAATTGTGGTATTGATATTTGTAGGGTCTAACACACCACTCGTTGGATTCCACATTGCATTTATACCCGGATCATGTATTCCTTGGGTATTGATAAATCCTCCTTGACAAAATGCAGTATCATGATTAAAAAGTATAAATTCAAGAGAATCTTTTATTTCGATAATCAAGCTGTCATAAATGGCTCCACTACATCCTCCTTTAACATATATGATAATTTGTTCGGTACCTTCTGTTATTCCATCTGCAAAAGCATAAATTGGTATTGTAATTAATGTATCGTTTACATTGGGAGTGAAATAAACTTGATTAGGGAAGGTATTATAATCAATTCCATTCTGGGCATTACCTCCAATGATAAAATTAACAGTATCTGCATTTGGCACGCCTATAATTTTTCTTTTTATTTTTAAAATTGCCGTATCACAGCCTTCCACAATATAAGGATTTATTCCTTGTAATCCTGTAATTAATTCATAAGATATAACATTTGAAACAAAGCTTTTTGCTTTTAAAAATACTCCGGAATCATAAGATTGATCAGCTTTATCGGCAATGGCTAATTTAATGTGATAAGTAGAACAAGGGATTACTTGTGCTTGTGCTCTTAATACTGTTGTAAAACCTTGATATGTGACAGTCCCCGGGTTTACGTTTCCATTGCATACAAAATACGCACATGTATTATTTGCTGCATTAAACATCCCACAACCTGGAGTTAAATTAAAGCAATATTGCCCTGTTGCACAACAATTTGGCAAATTTGGGCAAAAAATAGTACTTACCCCTACCGGGCAAGTATTAGAACCCGGTACTAAAGCCAAGTTAACAGAATTGTTTGCATAAGGTCCTACGATACCGGGGCCGCTCAAAAAGAAACCAAATACGTCATTAAAACCTGTGCATGTAAAACTTTCATATTCTTCAGAACCAAATACATAATCAAATTTAATTGAATCTCCGGTTGCAGTAAAATCAAATTCTAAAATACATTTATCATAAGTTGTCCCATTCACTAATTGTGTTAAGTCTGGGTCTCCTCCATTACCTGTTACACCTGATGCAAATGATGAAACCGGTCCATTAGCACCAATTACACCGGGGATTACCGATGCTGCAACCCCTGAAGTTAGTACAATCCCACTGTCTAATCCTAAATTTGAACTTGTAACTGTAAAAAAACCACTACCATAATTTTGGCTACCTTGAGGAGCTGCACCACAGTTTAATACTGCATTATTAATTGTTACACCTGCTCCTACCAATGTTTGAGCTAATTGTGTTGCATTATTTGACCCTACAATATTCACTTGAGCTTTTAACAAGTAAACGCTCATCATAAACAATACTCCTAAAAGTAATCTTTTTATCATGTGTAATTATTTTAAATTAAAACGAGTTAAAATTAATAAAAGTTTGATAAAATCTGTTAAAAACTGAAATATTTCTATAAAAAAATAATTTTCGTCGTAATATTTCAGTTTATTTGTGCGATTATTTATGTTAAGTATTTTTATTAAAGAATTAAATTCATATTTTAGTTCATTAATTGCATATATTTCAATTCTTTTATTTATTGTTATCATGGGTATTTTTTTATGGATTAGCCCCGATTCCAATATATTAAGCGATGGATATGCAACTTTAGACCGATTTTTTAATATCGCACCGTGGGTAATCATGTTTTTAATCCCGGCACTTACCATGCGTTCATTTTCTGACGAGTTTAAATCGGGCACTATAGAAATTCTTTCTACATTGCCACTGAAAGAGTCTAATATCATTTTAGGAAAATTTTTTGCTTCATTCGCTATTGTTTTATTTTCTTTAATTCCTTCTTTATTATATGTAATTACTATTTCCCAATTATCCGTCATTAAAGGAAATATTGATAGTGGCGGTATTATTGGTTCTTATATTGGTCTTTTATTTCTTAATGCTGCCTTTACAGCTATTGGAGTATTTTGTTCTTCTATTACTTCCAACCAAGTAATTGCATTTCTTTTTGCTTTGTTTCTCAATTTTATTTTATTCTCAGGATTTGAAACATTAAGTCAAATACCTTCTTTCAATAATGGTATAGATTATATAATCAGTCAGTTTGGAATGCAGTTTCATTACAATTCTATTAGCAGAGGAGCCTTAGATTCAAGAGATATTATATACTTCATAAGCATTGTTATTATTTTTATTTTAGCTACAAAACTATCAATCGAAAAAAGAAAATGGTAAAGGATACAGCAAATTCAAAAAGTTTGAAAAAAAGGAGTGTCACTCGATTTGCATTGGTTGTATGTATTATTGTTCTGGTAAATATAATCAGTACTAAAGTCCATTATAGGATAGACGCAACTGCTGAAAAACGTTTTTCATTAACAGCACCCACTAAGAAACTCTTAAAAAGCTTAAAAGAACCTGTTGTTATTGAGGTGTATTTAAAAGGTGAATTTCCTGCCGGATTTAAACGATTAGCCGAAAGCACAAATGACCTTCTACAACAATTAAAAGAACAAAGTAATGGTTTGATTCGATATAGTTTCTATAATCCTTTGGAAGGCAAAAATGACCAGGAGAAAAAAGAAATCATCAATACCTTAGCTCAAAAAGGAATTAATCCGGTTAATTTACAAGTACAAGGTGATGAAGACAGTTATTCGGAGAAATTAATTTATCCGGCAGCAAAAATTGCATTTAATCAAAAAGAAACTTCAATCAGTTTATTGGAATCTCATTTAAGCATGACACCCCAAGAAAAGTTAAACAACTCTGAGGCAATGCTGGAATACAAATTTTTAAATGCTATTAAACACCTTATAGAACCGGACAAAAAGAAAATTGCATATTTGGTCGGACATGGCGAGCCTCTTGGTTTCAATACCTTCGACATGCTTACCTACTTAGAAAAATATTATGATATAGATACCCTTGATTTAACCCATAATATTGATATCGGAAATTTTTATTCTGCCGCGATACTTTGTAAACCTACCGCGCCTTTTGACGAAAAAAATAAATTTAAGATTGACCAATACATTATGAATGGTGGGAAACTATTTGCATGTATTGACATGTTGAACTTCAATAATGACTCGCTCAAAGCTACAGGCGCTTCTATGGCATTAGATTACGGACTGAATTTGGAAGATTTATTATTCAAGTGGGGCGTACGTGTTAATCCTGATTTTGTAGAAGATATAGATCAGAACAATCCTATACCTGTTACAGTGGGAATGATGGGCAACCAACCGGATATACAATTGTTACCTTGGGCATATTTCCCATTTAGTATTTCTTATTCCCAACATCCAATTGCTAAGAATTTAGATGCTGTCATGTTTATGTATGTCAGCAGCCTTGATACCATTGCTAATCCTGAAATAAAAAAGACGATTTTATTGTCTTCTTCTAATTATAGCAAAAAAATCCCATCCCCTGTTCGTGTTAGTCTGTCCAATTTAAAATTTAAACCCAATCCTTCTTTATACAAAGAAAAAAGTATCCCCTATTCTGTTTTGTTAGAAGGTAAATTTCAATCTATATATACTAATCGAATTGACCCGAATTTCATAAAAATATATACAGACTCTTTGCATAAAAATTATCAAACTTCCTGTACAAACGACAACAAAATTATTATTTCCGGTGATGGAGATTTATTCTTAAATGATTTTGTAAATTCAAGAGGGCCATTAGAGTGTGGTTATTATAAATTTACAGACAAACTTTTTGCTAACAAAGCATTTATCACCAATTCCCTTGAATACTTAACCGACGATTATGGTCTTTTAGAATCTCGAAACAAAAACTTAACATTAAGACTTTTAGATAGCGGCCGCGTGAAAAAAAATAAACTAATATGGCAATTCATCAACATTGGATTACCGGTTATTCTATTAATGATTTTCGGTAGTGGCTATTTCTTTTTTAGAAAAAGAAAATATGAAGGCCGTGTAGATTAAACCCAAATTACATATTCGGAATTTGAGTTAAAAAAAATATATTTATAATCTGCTCAATTTTCGTTTATTTTGTTTCTGTCCAAAAAAAATTATAATATGTCATTGATTCAATTAGAAAATTATGCCGAAGGCAAATGGATTCCTTCATCCGAGAAAGGAGAACTACTTTATAATGCCATTACAGGCGAACCATTATATCTTGCAGAAAGCACTTTATTGGATTTTGATGCCATGATGAAATATGCACGTACAAAAGGAGCATCTCAACTTCGCAAAATGAGTTTTCAGGAAAGAGGATTGATGTTAAAAAAATTAGCTCTGCATTTACTTTCTAAAAAAGAATTGTTCTATAAAGTGAGTACTTATACCGGTGCTACTAAGAGTGACAGTTGGGTAGATATAGAAGGTGGTATAGGCAATCTTTTTGCTTATGCAAGTTTAAGAAGGCAATTTGGGAATGAATGGTATTATGTGGAAGGAGAAACAGCAAAACTATCCAGACAAAACACATTTATAGGCCATCACATTTTAGTACCGAAAGAAGGTGTAGCCATTCATATCAATGCATTCAATTTTCCGGTATGGGGAATGTTAGAAAAAATAGCTGTCAATTTGTTAGCGGGCGTACCGGCTATTGTCAAACCGGCAACACTTACATCTTATTTAACGGAAGTTGTTTTTAAAGAAATTATTGCTTCAAAAATCGTTCCGGAGGGAGCCTTGCAATTAATATGCGGTAGTGCAAGAGGAATTTTAGATTATTGTATCAATCAAGATGTAGTAACATTTACAGGAAGTGCCGAAACCGGTAAAAAATTAAAAATGACTCCTAACATCATCGAAAACTCAATTTCGTTTAACATGGAAGCCGATTCATTAAACGCATGTGTTTTAGGAAATGATGTAAATCCGAATATGGCAGAATTTGATATTTTTATTAAAGAAGTAGTTCGAGAAATAACGACCAAAGCCGGACAGAAATGCACCGCCATACGCAGAATATTAGTACCCGAAAATAAAGTTGAAGATGTAGTGATAGCTTTGGGAAAAAGGATACATTCCAATACAATAGGCGACCCTGCTATAGAGGGTGTGCGTATGGGACCTTTGGCAGGTATAAGTCAGCGTAATGATGTATTAGAAAAAGTAAATCAGTTGAAAGCTACTCAACAAGTTGTCATAGGTGGTAATGATGATTATGAAGTGAAAGGTGCCGATAAAACAAAAGGAGCTTTTATGAATCCGATTATTTTCTTAAATGAAGATCCATATAATAATACAGCTTGTCATAATATCGAAGCGTTTGGGCCCGTTAGTACAATTATCCCTTACAAAGAGGTTGAAGATGCTGTCCAATTAATAAAAATGGGTAAAGGAAGTTTGGTATCGAGCATTGTAACCACTGATAAAAATATTGCAAAAGAATTTACCTTAGAAGCAGCAAGCAGTTTAGGAAGAGTTTTAGTATTGGATGCTACTTGTGCAAAAGAAAGCACAGGGCATGGTTCGCCAATGCCGTTATTGGTACACGGTGGACCGGGACGAGCCGGAGGAGGTGAAGAGATGGGTGGAAAAAGAGGCGTATTTCATTATATGCAACGCACCGCAATACAAGGTTCACCCGATATGATTACTGCTATTACCAATCAATATCAACAAGGAGCCAAGGGAAATCTTGATACTATTCATCCTTTCAAGAAGACATTTAATGAATTAAAAGTAGGTGATCAAATTATTACTGAAAAAAGATTGATAACTTCAGAAGATATAGACCGTTTTGCCGATTTAAGTGGTGATCATTTTTATGCACATATCAAAGATACAAATTTTGAGGGTACTATGTTTACTCACCAAGTAGCTCATGGATATTTTATAATGAGTGCAGCTGCCGGTTTATTTGTGGATAGTTATGAAATAAATCCGGTATTACTCAATTATGGTATAGATGAATTGCGATTTACTAAACCTGTTTATCCCGGTACGAATGTTTATGTTAGATTTACCTGCAAAGAAAAAATCGATCAAGAAAAACGCAATGAAGAAGATATTGATAAAGGCATCGTGAAATGGCTTGTTGAAATTTTAGATGAAAGTGATGAACCTTTGGTTGGTATTGCTACTATTTTGACAATGGTTAGAAAATAATAATTTAGTTTTTATATACCAGCAATTCATCATTCAACAATCTGAATGGATAAAGGATAGAAGATAAGCTATTGCTTTGCATAACCTAAAATATTATCAATATTCACTAAGGTAATTTGAATATTTTTATTTTTAAGATAAGCTAAGGTTTGGTTTATAAATATAGAGCTTTGTCGCCCCATAGCTTTACTCCAAAATATGAAAGCGTAAAAGTTTGGATTAGTTATTTTCGAATCTTGAATTTCTTTTAATATAAAAATATGTTTTTGGATTGAATCTAAAATTGTCAAATCCTTAGGAAATTTATTTTTGTATTGTTCAATGGGTGAAGGTGGAAAATATTTATAGGAGTTATCCCAATTCATATTAATGAATTTAAAACGGGCATCACAGTTTACGACACTTGCAATATAGTTTTTGTTGCTGTCAAAAAGCATTAAATTGAGTGGTTGTAAGGCAGATGAAATCACTTTATTACTTTCTGTTTTACTTTCTATAAAATGATAATAATTTGTATCAACATATCCGTAAGTGTATTTTCCCAAGTTATATCGTTCTGAAATTTCTATTATTTTTTTATGAGAAATTGGTTTAAATTTTTTAATTCCAAGAGTAAATTTCATTGTTGAAACACAAGAGCAAAATATAAAAATATTGAGCAGCATGATGCTACTCAATATTTTTAAAGTTCTGAATGGGAATAATGATTTAAAATGTATCATCTTTTTTTTATTTTAAAATTCATCCTAAAATAATTTTTTAAGATTTGGTTTTACTTTAGATGGGAAAATAGATAGGTAGTCATAATATTTGACTTGGAGTTTATCATTAGCTATATAAAGTTGAGGGCTTGGGCTATTATTCCATTTTTGAAGTAATGATTCATCGTTTTGAATTTTAATTTTATCAATAAAATGTAATTCAGTTATATTATATCTTTTTTTCCAATCACTCACAGTCTTATAAATATAAGGAATAGAAATATTTGATTTTATTAAAATCACAATGGCATATTTTTTATTTTTAAAGACTTTTAAAATGGGTGTAACACAATCCAAACAAATAATATCATTGATATAAACATAAACCGTATTTGCCTGCTGACCTATTTGGAGTAAAGTATCATTGTATTTTGTATTTACTGCTTGAATATTGAAAGGTTCAAATTCCTTTTGAGCAAATGAAACATTTAATTTTAAAAGAATAAATAAACCAATAAATGCTATTTTATTTCCCATTTATATATATTAATTGATGTGTACATTTTATTGTTCTTAAAATATTCTTTTACTCTTGTTATCAGTGATTCAAAAGATTCTTGCTTAAAGAAGTCAGGATACCAAACTGATTTTGTAAAACAAATATCATTATAAAAATATGCTCCGAATGTGCTTGTAAAATTAATAGGTGGAGGAGATTTAAAATCCTTATTGTCTTCTGGTAAATTAGATTGATTTATAAATTGATTTTGAATTATTCTTTCCCATGAATTATTTGTGTATCTCCATACATCAAAGAGAATGTATTTTGCATGAACATTTGAATCTTTCATCCCAGCCAAAAATAAACTGTCGTTTAAAAAATAAATCTTTGATAAACGTTTGATATTAATATCAACATCTTGCAATTTGTATATTAAATCTTTTAAATTCCGGTCTTTAATTTTATTTGCAGAATCAATTGAATGCAATGCATTTTTATATGCATTGTTAATTACAAAATTTGGATCATTAATTTCTGTATATTGTTTTAAACTTTTGTCCAAAAAAATTATTTTATATGGATAAAAAACATGTATTGCAAATTTTCCATTCAAATAAGTAATTTGTTCCTGTTCTAAATGAGTATAGATAAGATTAGTTGGTTCGTGATAGTATTGATAGTCTATCATTTTTTTGTAGATATTATAATGTGCAATTCCAATTGAATTGTTTAATGGTCTCACACTTTGATGACTATTGTATGAAGTCAGTAAGAAAAAATCATTACCGGTATAAACAATTCTATCATACCAACAGGGCATTATTGCATATTGTACCAATCGATTATTGATTATTTTAAATGTAATAATTTTATTAAAAATAATAAGATGCAACCATTGATTTTCTATAAAACAAAACGAAGAAATTTGGGCATCTTTCATTTTTTTCTTCAATTTTTTTGAGATTGAAAAGTTGAAAACTTTATCACTTCCTACTTTGAATATTTGAAGCATAGAATCGGCTTGACTTGTTGTATAATACGTTACTGTATCTTGCCTATCAAAAATTATTCTTTTATCAATATCAATTGGGGTATTGATAGAACTTTGAGCATTAAAAAATATTTGTTGAGCATTTGTGCTTTTATAATAAAACAATAGGAGGATTATGTATAACCCTCCTATTGTTTTAGAAAGCAATTTAGTGAGAACTACTTTCAACTTCATTGACATTAATATTTAAGTTAAACAAATCTGTTCCATGCCATGTTACTATAATGCCATCAAACTCCGCTTGTCCATCTAATTCTCCACTGATTATTTTATGAAATACATAATTTGAAATAGTTTTCATATCAACTGTTCCATAAATAGATTTTGCTGTACAATTCCTCCATATACATTTTTCTGTACCGCTGTTTTCGCATAATAAACTACAATTAGATGATAATACTCCATGATCACAAGTTTGTTTAACATAACCGTATCCATTTGGCCCTCCATTTACTCTTGTTTCTGTTTTTTTGGCCATTACATTTCCTACAATGAAAAATGTAAATAAAATTAAAATGATTTTTTTCATGTTTTTAAATTTTTTTTTGTTAATAAAATAAGTTACTTAAAAAACACACTCAAATATATGCAGATTTTACTTTTTATAATCATTCAATTCAATTTCACTATTTATAGCTAATAATAGGGCTATTCTTATACGCCGGTTGGTGCTAAATAGGAGGAAGATTGTATGTCATAATCAGTAGGTCGCGCATTTTTCAAATCTGTTTTTCTGAGTGCAAGATTTAGATTTTATAAAACAACTCCAAACAAAATATTTACATAATTATTAAAAAAAAATACAAAATATGTAAAAAAAATGTTTTTTTTTGTAAAAAATAATACTATGATAGGCTATAAAATTAAAAAATTAAGAGAAGAAAGGAATATGAGCCGAGATGAAATGGCTGCTCTTATTAATAAAGATGTCAGAACTTACGGTAAAATAGAAACAAATGAACGTAAGCCTACCTTAGATGAAATTGAAATAATAAGTAAACACTTTCAAGTAAATCCCGAAGACCTCTTATATGCTGAACCTAAAATAGTTTTTGAATCTTGTAATAACAATCAATATGTAGGAAATAATGGTGTAGTGAATATCGAAAATAAAGACCTCATAAAATTAATAGACACACTTTGTAAAACATTAGAAAGCTGTCAGCAGTTCATCATTCAACAATCTGAATGGATAAAGGATAGAAGATAAGACTGCATTTTTTTTAATTCAAATTTTCATAATTTATAAATTTCAATAAGTCAACGTTTATGCTTATTATTTCTAAATTATATTTTTCTTCAATTGTTTTTGCTTGTTCATACCAAGTCATATAGCCCATTTTATTCAGCTTGCCCATCCAAGATGCCCAAAAAATTATCATATAATATTTTGTTGAATCCTTAAAACCGTAATTATATGGTTTGCCGGTGGAATCTACAATGTTTGAAGTAAAATCAGTCAATAAATAATTACAATTGACTTTATAATATTCATTTTCTAATACATAATGTAATTTAAATTTCTCGTTGCCAAGACAACCCGTTTCCAAAATGGATGTGAGCAATTGTTTTTGATTACTAAAAGTAAATAGCTAGAGAAATTGATTTCCCATTTAAAAATTTAAATAATAAGCATACTAGTTTTATCATATTCATATAAAAAAACTACCTAAATTTGCTAACTTTTAAATTATAAAATAGAATGAATTTCAAATCAGTAGTTCTAATTCTTTTATTGGCTTTTAGTTTCAAAATAAACTATTCGCAAGAAAACAAATACACCATTAGTGGATATGTCAAAGATATCAATAGTGGAGAAAATTTGCCCGGTGCAAACATTGGCATTTTGGAATTGAAAAAAGGAACAAATGCAAACAATTATGGTTTTTTTTCCATTACGGCACCTCAGGGAAAATATACATTAAAGGTAAGTTATATAGGATTTGAAGCACATATCCAGGAAATTAATTTAAATAAAGATATAAATCTCAATATTGAACTTTACCCCAAAAATTTAATTCAAAAAGAAATTGTAATTAAAGACACTCGTAAAGACGAAAATGTAAAAAGTGTAGATATGGGATTGCATCAACTATCAATGGAAGATGTGAAAAAGCTACCCGTTATCATGGGTGAAGTAGATGTGCTCAAATCTTTACAACTATTGCCGGGCGTTAGTTCTGCAGGCGAGGGACAAAGTGGTTTCTATGTTAGAGGTGGCGGTCCCGATCAAAATTTAATTTTATTAGACGATGCAGTTGTTTATAATACCGGCCATTTATTTGGATTCTTTTCTGTATTTAATGGTGATGCTATAAAAAATGTAACTCTTATCAAAGGTGCAGCTCCTGCTAATTATGGAGGTCGCTTATCTTCAGTTGTTGATGTAGTAATGAAAGAAGGTAACAATAAAAAATATCAGGTAGAAGGAGGTGTTGGATTGATTGCTTCACGACTCTCCATTCAAGGACCGATTATTAAAAATAAAGCTTCGTTTATGATTAGTGGTAGGAGGACTTATATCGATGCCTTGATAAAACCATTTGTCAATAAAGGTAGCCCTTTCAAAAAATCCGGCTATTACTTTTATGATTTAAATGCTAAAATGAATTATATAATTTCTCAAAAAGACCGGCTTTATTTAAGCGGTTATTTTGGAAAAGATATTTTCACTTTTGCCAACAAAGAACAAACTTTTACGGTAAAGGTTCCTTGGGGAAATACAACCAGTACATTGCGTTGGAATCATGAGTTTAACAACAAATTATTTTTGAATACTACTTTAATGTATAACGATTACAAATTTTCATTCAGTGGTGGACAGCCTACTTTTAAAATAAAAGTATCTTCCGGTATTCAAGATTTAGGTGCAAAATTAGACTTCGATTATTACAGTAAATTCAACCACAATTTTAAATTTGGAGGACAATACACATATCATACCTTTACTCCAAGTACTGTTACCGGCGAGTCAGAGGGAGAAGAATTTAAACCTAATCAATCATTTAAAAAATATGCTCACGAATTAGGTGTTTATGCTTTAGATGAATTCGATTTAGGAACAAAAATAAAAATCAATGTAGGTGCCCGCTATTCTCAATTTATGCAAATCGGTCCTTACACACAATACACTTTTGATCAAAATCAAAATAAAACCGATAGTGTCGTTTATAAAAACGGAGAAGTTGTAAAAAATTATGGTGGCATTGAACCGCGTTTGAATATACGCTACGGAATTGATGATAATACTTCTATAAAATTAAGTGCCGCAAAAACCTATCAATATTTACACCTTGTAAGTAATAATGGTTCTACCCTACCAACAGATATATGGAGTCCGAGTACTTATTTAGTACGCCCTCAAAAAGCGTGGCAATACAGTATCGGGGCTTTTAAAAACTTCTTTGATAATAAGCTGGAAACATCCGTTGAACTTTATTACAAAGACATGAGAAACTTAATTGAATATCGTGAAGGATATGTACCATCTTCACTAAGGGACGTTGATTATGATTTTGTATTTGGTAGAGGTTATGCTTATGGAGCCGAATTTTTTATCAATAAAACAAAAGGAAAATGGACAGGTTGGCTGGCTTATACTCTTTCATGGACTTATCGAAATTTTGCCTCGCTCAATTTAGGTGAGCCCTACCCTGCCAAATACGATCAACGACATAATATCTCATTTACATCATCTTATGAATTGAATAAAAAATTAAGTCTATCTGCCGTTTTTGTTTACGGTTCAGGTAGCCGTGTAACCTTGCCGACAAGCCTTTACACAATAGATAATCAAATTTATCAGGAATATAGCAAAATAAATAATTACAGTCTGCCTGCATACCATCGTTTAGATTTGGCAGCCATTTATACTCCTAAAGGAGGTACAAACAAAAAAATAAAAGGGAGTTGGACATTTTCTATTTACAATGTTTACAGCAGACAAAATCCATATTTAGTTTATTTAGATGTACAAGGTGGGCTCGGTAATGGAAACAGTGTTGAAATGAAAGTGAAACAAGTTTCTATCTTTCCGATACTTCCAAGTATTACCTATAATTTTAAATTTAATTAGAAAAGCGATTTGTCAAATCATCAAGAAAAAATAGAAACAGTTTATACACTCAATTGCAAAGGACGTATCCTTCTCATTGACAAACCAATAGTGATGGGAATAGTGAATGTTACTCCTGATTCATTTTATAATCAAGGAGAAAATTCATCATTAAAAGACATCCTCATTTTAGTTGAAAAAATGCTACATGACGGAGCTAAAATAATAGATGTCGGAGGGATAAGTACTCGCCCTAATGCTGATGAAATAAGCGTAGATGAAGAATTAAAAAGAGTTATTCCAATTATTTTCACTTTAAGAAAAAAATTTCCGGACATCTTTATTTCAATTGATACATATCGCAGTAATGTTGCTGAAGAAGCTATTCTTGCAGGAGCTGATATTGTTAATGATATTAGCTCAAGTGATGAAGACGAACATATAATTTCTGTTTGTAAAAATCATCAAACGCCTTATATAGCCATGCACCGACAAGGCACTCCCAAAACCATGCAAGTGAATCCTCAATATCAAAATGTGAGCTTAGATATATTTGATTATTTTAGTAAAAAAATAAACTTTTTCAAGCAACAACAAATTTATGATATTATTGTAGATGTCGGTTTTGGATTTGGAAAAACAGTAGAGCATAATTTTCAACTCCTTAAACAATTATCTTTTTTCAAACAACTTCAAAAGCCTATACTTGTTGGGATTTCAAGAAAATCTATGATTTGTAAACCTTTGCATGTAAATCCAAAAAACGCATTAAATGGAACTACTGCCTTACATATATTAGCATTACAAAATGGTGCAAATATTCTTCGTGTACACGATGTAAAAGAAGCTGTTCAATGTGTTACACTTTATGAATATTATCAGAATGCAGCGGACTTCTAAATGTTTTTTATCTTGCATCTTCTTTCACTTTAAACCATGAATAAAAAAGTTATTATCATAGGCCCGGCATATCCACTCAGAGGTGGACTATCCTCTTTTAATGAACGATTTGCAAGGGCTTTTCAAAGTGAAAATGCAAATACTGAAATCTATACATTTTCATTACAATACCCTTCTTTTTTATTCCCCGGGAAAACACAATATTCAAACGAACCGGCTCCTAAAGATTTGAAAATTCGTGTGAAAATAAATTCAATCAACCCTCTTAATTGGTTAAAAGTTGGAAGAGAATTAAAAAATCAAAATGCAGATATTATCGTTGTTAGATACTGGTTACCCTTTATGGGACCTTGCTTGGGAACAATTTTAAGAATCGTAAAGCGTAATCATCACACCAAGATAATATGTATTGCAGACAATATCAACCCGCACGAAAAAAGAATCGGCGATAAACAATTTACTAAATATTTCATAAAACCAATTGATGCATTTGTTACAATGAGTGCTAAAGTTTTAAAAGATGTACAGCAAATAAGTACAAAGCCGACTATTCAATTGGTACACCCATTATATGATAATTTCGGAAATAAAATTTCTAAAGAAGATGCCGGTAAATTTTTAAAAATAGACACCTCTTATTCCATTGTTTTATTTTTTGGATTTATTAGAAAATACAAAGGACTTGATTTATTACTTCAAGCTATTTCAATTTTAAAAAATGAAAATTATTTCGATACTCATACAATCAAATTCTTAATTGCAGGTGAGTTTTATGACAATCAAGATTTTTATTTTAATCTGATACAAGAACTAAAAATTGAAGATTTATTGATTTTACGCACAGAATTTATTTCTGATAGTGAAGTAAAGTATTATTTGAGTGTGGCTGACTGCGTGATTCAGCCATATAGGAATGCTACACAAAGTGGTGTTACCCCTCTTGCTTATCATTTCGAGAAACCAATGATAGTAACAAATGTTGGTGGTTTGCCGGCTTTAGTTCCTGAGCAAGTTGGACTTGTATGCGAGCCCACGCCGGAAGATATTGCATCAAAAATAAAACAGTTTTTTGATAACAATCACGAGCAATATCCAGAAGCTATTCGAGAGGAAAAGAAAAAATACAGTTGGAAAAATTTTGTTCAAGCTATTGTATCTTTGAGCGAATCAAAATGAACAATAAAAAAAATGATATATAGAAGTAAAGCGCCTTTGAGAATAGGATTAGCCGGAGGAGGCACCGATGTAAGCCCATATAGTGATTTATATGGCGGAGCCATTTTAAACATCACCATCTCATTATTTGCTCATGCCAATATTGAACCAATTGATACCGGTGAAATAATAATAGAAGCGTACGACAGAAACGAAGTGCAAAAATTTTCTAATTCCAATAGTTTACCTATAGATGGAACACTCGACTTGGCAAAAGGCGTTTATAATCGAATTCAAAAAGATTTCCCTTTTAAACATAATGGTTTAAAAATATCAACTTTTGTAGATGCCCCTGCCGGTTCAGGCTTGGGAACATCTTCTACTTTAGTTGTTGCTATTTTAGGTGCTTTTGTAGAAATGCTTAAACTGCCTCTTGGTGATTATGATATTGCTCATTATGCTTATGAAATTGAGCGAAATGATTTAAAATTATCTGGAGGAAAACAAGATCAATATGCCGCTACCTTTGGTGGTTTAAATTTTATGGAGTTTTATGAAGACAATAAAGTAATCGTAAACCCTTTGCGTGTAAGAAATCAACACTTACATGAGCTTGAAAATAATTTGGTATTATTTTATACCGACACAAGCCGTGAAAGCGCTAAAATTATTGACGAACAACAAAAAAATGTTCAACAAAAAAATGAAAAATCTATTGAAGCGATGCACAACTTGAAAGAACAGGCCGTTCAAATGAAAGTGGCTCTTTTAAAAGGTAAATTGAATGAAATTGGCGAAATATTAGATTTTGGATTTCAACAAAAAAGACAAATGGCAAAAAACATCAGCAATGAAATGCTTGATAATCTTTATAAAATTGCAATAAAAGCCGGTGCTACCGGAGGCAAAATCAGCGGTGCAGGTGGTGGTGGTTTTATGATTTTTTATTGTCCATCAAACACTAGATATAAAGTAATTGATGCCTTGAAAAAATGTAATGGTAAGGTGAGAGATTATACTTTCACGAAATTTGGTTTGCAAACTTGGACTGTCGAATAATTTATCTAGTTAATTTTATTTTAGAAAAAATGATTTAAGAATTGAATATTTTTTTGAATGACGTATCGGCAAGGTTCTGGAATTTCATTATGAAGATTAGGATGTACTCGACCAAAAGTGTGATTTGATTCTACTTGAATAAATTTTGCTTGTGGTTTCCATTTTTGAAATTTTAAAAATACTACAAAAGGTACAGCTTCATCTTGAGTTCCATGAGCCATTTGTATGGGGATATTCAATGTTTTAATAGCATTCTCAATATTATATTCTTCTTGATGATTTAGAAAATCTTCATAAAGTTGAAAATGCAAGGGTAAAGATTGTTTTGTCCTTTTATTTTCAATAAATTCAAATCCGTTTTCTTTCCATTTTTGTATTCGCTCATCACTCCAACTCCCCCATGGCGTTTTACATTCAGATACGGATGCCCAAGTGAGTACAGCTTTTACTCTATTATCTGATGCCGCTGTTAGGATTGAAATTCCTCCACCACGACTATGCCCTAAAATAATGATTTTATTTAAATCAATTTCATTTTTTAAAATAAATTCATCGCCATATAAATAATCAATGACAAATTTTACATCATTGATTTCCTTTGTATAATTATTTAAACAATAAGATTCTAAATCAACAAATTCCTCCGGATGCAGAATAGAAGTTCCATTATGCGATAAGTTCATTTTGACAAATACATAATTATTCATGGCAAATTCAGTCGCAACTAAATCTAGATTACCCCAATCTTTAAATCCATTAAAACCATGTACATAAATAATTACCGGTTTTGCTGAATTGGTTTCATTATAAAAAAAATCACATAGCATAGGTTTATTATTAGAACCGGGTACTATGTGATTTTTTATAAATTTCAAAGTGTTATTAATCAATTATAACTTTTTTTACTAAAGCTCCATTATTTGATTTTATGTGAACAAAATAAACTCCTTTTGATAAATGAGAAATATCAATAGTATTAAACGCTTGAACATACGACAATGTTTGCAAACATCTACCTTGCATATCATAAAGTGAAATCTGATATGAATGTAAATCATTGTTATCAATTAGAATATTCAACAAATCATTTGTCGGAATAGGATAAATTGAAATTCCATTTTCGAGGTTGGCATCATTTAAACCGGTAGGTAAACAAGAAGCCGGTCTTGGCCATTGACTGTCTAACCACAATAATCTTTTCCTTATATATTGCTTAAGATTAGCTATTTCGCCGGCATAGTCGGCAGCCATAGGTGTTGGTTCATTAACAATTGGCGTTCCCCAAATTGGCCATTGAGTAAAGTTTCGAGTTACAGCACCTTTATTATTCAAATAAGAACTCATAGAGTCAATGTATGAAAAAATTCTATTTGTATCCAAAATTTGTCCGGGTTCTCTAAAGTTTTGATAACGACATTTTAAATCATTCATAAACAAATTGTCGCTTGTTAGTTTTTTCCACCAAAAAGGGGCAAGTTTTGATTCATTTGGACAAGCACCTCCTAAATTAAAAGCCCACCCAGTATCTATACTACTATTACAACTACTTGTATTGTAAAAAGAAATATCAAATCCCCATAGTGGTCCGGGTCTCATTTTAGTGCCTTTGTCTTTATAAAAATAATTATTTTTACGATAAGCATCGTAGTTTTTACTTAATTCTTGAATAATAATAAAATCAATAAAAGAATTAACCGCGCCATGTCTTCTCCAACCTAATAAAGTATCTTGATAATTAGCTGCATTCATTGCATTTTCAAAACTATCAACATAAGATTTTATGTAAGCTTTTTGTGCGGGTGTGATATCGCTTAATTTAGGATAAACATAATCAAAACCGATGGTTTGACCGGCTATTCCAAAAGGTGGCGTGTATGCACTTGCCCAATCAGGGTTATTTCCATTATTTATTTCCCAGATATATCCACCGGTAAGTTCAATACCATAGTTGTCATTTACTGTTAGTTTAGACAAATCTAATCTTGTGGAATTGCGTTTGATCGTTTCACCAAAATTGTAAACACCCACATATTGATTATTGACAACCAATTCAACAAATTTCATTCTGGGGGCATATCTTCCCATATTGCTATGTAAAATGAACGCTAAGTTTTCTCTTAATAAAGAACGATCAGGATATTGCGCTAAAAGTACCCAATCATTTTCACTTGGCATACCAAGCAAAGCAGTGTCTAAGCTAACCCCCGGCTGACTCCATGTTTCAACAGTATATGATTGTTTTGCATAAGCTGCATTCCCTCTTAATTTTATTCCTATCATTCCGGAAAATGTAGGTGGATCATTAGGATAATTATTTATGCCATTGGCATTATCTATAATGGACATTGTGCCTTGAGTTTGATTATTTCCAATTGCAGCGGGTGTTGTAATCATCACTACGGGTAAATTAGTAGTAAATTGGGCACTAACAGAATAAGTTGCAATAAGTAAAAACAAAAAAGGTACTATTTTATTCATATAAAAATATTTTCATGCAAAATACATTTAATTATCGCATTTTTTTAAAAAATGTGGTTAAATTCAATTTTTTATGTATAATTATATTAATTTTAAATGCAATTAAATATTCTATAATTTTCAATACTTTATGAAAAAGTTTTTTTTATTTATTTCGTTTTTACTTTTTAATACTTTCCTTAATGGGCAATTAGTGATAAATGAATATTCTTGTTCTAATATTTCAGGAATTCAAGATGCATACAATCAACGACACGATTGGTTAGAATTGTTAAATACCGGTGCTACACCAATTAATGTAACAGGTTATTATATCTCTGATGATCCTGCAAATTTGACAAAGTGGCAAATACCAAATGCCCCCCCTATCAATGCAGGAGCAAGACGTATGGTTTTCTTTAGTGGAAGAGGTTTAGTTCATCCAAGTGGGCAAATACATCCCGATTTTAAACTAAAACAGACTCTTGGAGATTGGGTTATTATTTCAGATGCCGGGGGTAATGTGATTGACTCTATGAAAACAAGAATTACCCAACGAAATCATTCCTATGGTCGTACAACTGACGGAGCAGCTACGTGGGGGATATTCTCTACTCCCACTCCAAACGCAACAAACAATACACAAACTTCATACACAGCTTATGCACCCAAATGCGTATTCAGTATGCCGGCCGGTTTTTATGTAGGGAACCAAACTGTTTCTATCTCTAATCCTGATCCAAATGTAACCATCCGTTACACTTTAGATGGTAGTGCTCCTACAGCAGGCTCTCCTATTTTTACCAATCCGATAAATATTACTACTACAACTGTTATCAGGGCTGTTGGATATAGTAGTAATGCTTCTATATTACCAAGTCAAATAGAAACTAATACTTATTTTATTAATGAAAGTTCAACATTCAATGTTGTATCTCTTTCCGGAAAATTCACCGGTGCCGGCAGTTTATTTAATGGGCAAATACCTGCATTTAGTTCTTTTGAATATTTTACGCCCAATGGAACTCAAATTTTTGAATTAGAAGGTGGAAGAGCAAGTAAACATGGCAACGATTCATGGGCTTATCCTCAAAAAGGTATAGACTTTGAGGCTTTAGACGAAAGCGGTGATAAAGCCTCTTTTTATAATCAATTATTCTTAACTTCTCTTAGAGATACATTTGATAGAATTATGTTGAAAGCAGGAGGTTCTGATAACTATGCAGGAGGGCCAAATAATAGTACTCATATCAGAGATGTATTTGCACAAACATTAGCTGAGAAATATAATCTTGAAATGGAATTTAGAAGATGGAGACCGGTTTTACTTTTTATCAATGGACAATATTGGGGGTTATATGATATGAGAGAACGTGTGGATGGTGATTTCTTTAAATATTATTATGGAAAGAAAAAAGAAAAAGTAGATCATCTATCATATTGGGGCGGATTAACAGTAAGGTTAGGTAGTGATACCGGCTGGGTAAATCTGTATAATTTCATCATGACAAATAATATGGCTATTCAATCAAATTATGACCATGTAAAACAATTTTTAAATATTAATAGCTTTTGTCAATATTTTATTATCAACACATACTTAGTAAATCATGATTGGTTAAACTGGAATACGATGTGGTGGAGAGGGAGAGGAAATAATAATCCGGTTAAATGGAGATATGTTCTTTGGGACATGGATGCTATTTTAGGATTAAATAATCCAAATTATACAGGCCTTCCTACAACAGGATATCAAGCAGATCCATGTGAGCCAACAAATCTTTTTCAAAATAATCAAAATATCAAGCATACTGACATGCTTACTAAACTTATGAATAGTCCTGAGTTTGTACAAACCTATAAAGACAATTGGATAATGATGCTCAATGGCCCTTTGAATTGTCAAAATATGCTTGCTCATTGGGATTCTGTTATTAATGTGATTACTCCTGAAATGAATAGACAAGCTATTAAATGGGGAGGAACTTTAGCTGGTTGGCAAGCCAATTGCAATCAGGCACGTAATTTTATTGTGAATCGTTGTGCTGTTATCGGTACTAAATTAGATACTTGTCTCGAATTAAATCCCCAACTTTTAAAATTGAATGTATCCCCTGCCGGAGTTGGCAATATTGCAATAAATGGTAATGTAAAAGGACCTTATGTCTGGAGTAATGTTTTACAAGCAGATACAGTATATACATTAAAAGCAACATCCACAAATCAGTATTATATCTTTGATCATTGGGAAAAGCAGGAACCGCTAAATATCATATCACCTAATATGACAAGCGATCAAGTATTATTTGATTTCAAAAAACAAGACTCTGTCATTGCTGTATTTAAATATTTTAATCCGGATTCTATTGATGTTACTTTCGATGTTACACCGGCCGGTACCGGAAGTATCTCACTGAATGGAAATGTAATCCCTACATATCCAACTACCATTAAATTAAATAAAAATAATACATACTATTTAGACGCACTACCCATAGTAGATTATGATTTTGTAAAATGGCAAAAAAATAATCAATCTACTACATTCACACCAAATATTAATACCAAAGCTGTATCTTTCAATTATGCAGCACAAGAAACTATTGTGGCTGAATTTGTTTACAATCCACCGCCGCCACCACCACCGCCACCGCCACCCGCGCCTCCAATACCTAACCTGACAGATGTTAAAGAAACTGTTTTTATACCTAATGCATTTAGTCCTAATGGAGATGGTAATAATGATGAATTTAGAATTATAGTTGGCAAGGATGTGATGGGTGTCAAAATGGAAATTTATGATAGATGGGGAAAATTAGTATTTGTTTCAAATGAAATAAATAAAGGTTGGGACGGAAAGTATAACAATAAAGATGCAGAAATAGGAACTTATCAATATATTGTAAAAGTAAGATTAAGAGACAAAACAATCAAAACCTTCAAAGGAGACTTCACGTTATTACGTTAACAATAACGTTTGATTATATACGGTTTAAAATTATTATTAATTTAGAACTTAAAATAATTTTTTAAGTGTTGCAAAATAATACTTTTGTAAAATGCGAACATTTTCAAATAGAAAAACTATATTTTCTTTATTCATTCTTATAAATCTATTTCTCGCTTGTACTAATAAAAACAAAGAAGATTTAATATCAAAATGCGATGTATCTAATATTCATTTTTCTACAGATATTAAACCGATTTTTGACACCCATTGCAACTCCCAATCAGGTTGCCATGGCTCTGTAAATATAGGTTCAATATCGCTTGAGAGTTATGACAATATCAAAGATAATATTAATGATATTTTGACTAGAATCAAAACCGGCAATATGCCCAAAAACAATGTCAAATTAGAAGATTGCTTAATTGCAAAAATCCAAGAATGGAAAAACATAGGCACACCTAATAATTAATTACTTATGATTACTAAAACAAAATTAATTTTTTATGCAATTGGGCTTTTTATAGTCATTGCTCTACTCATCTTCAGATATACAC
Source organism: Chitinophagaceae bacterium (assembly GCA_039811265.1). Classification (GTDB taxonomy): domain Bacteria; phylum Bacteroidota; class Bacteroidia; order Chitinophagales; family Chitinophagaceae; genus OLB11. The sequence goes on from JBDHYI010000002.1 coordinate 176,120, forward strand.
AAAAATCAAATGATGATTTGACTTATAAGCAAGCTGATGCGACTTACAACTTTGCAGATATTATTTCTAAATTAGATACAGACACGTCACAACTTCTGAACCATATTATTGCTTTAGAAGGACCTATAAAAAAAATTACAAAAGATTCAAATGCCATTACGTTTGAAATTGGTTATGATTCCATCATGTCATCTATAATTTGTGATATTGACAAAAGACATTTAAAAGATTTTGAACAAATTAAACAAAATGAATTAATTCAAGTCAAAGGTTTAGTTACTGCTATTGATTATGATCCTAATTCAGTTTTTGGAAATACATTAAATTTAACTTTCTGTGTAAAAAAATAAAATATGAAAAAAGTACTTATAACGCTCTCTATCATTGTATTAAACATTTCGGCAAATGCTGATAGATTTTTAACCAAAACAGGAAAAATAGTTTTTACCTCAAAAGCTCCTATGGAAACAATTGTAGGTACAAACAATTCGGTTGCAAGTTTAATCAATACTGAAACTGGCGCTATTGAGTTTTCTGTTCCAATAAAAAGTTTTGTTTTTGATAAACAACTTATGCAAGAACACTTCAACGAAAATTATATGGAAAGTGGGAAATACCCTACTTCCACATTCAAAGGAACTATCAGTAACTTAAAAGATATTGACTTTTCTAAAAATGGAGAATACAATGCCATTGTAAATGGAAAATTAACTATGCACGGTGTATCAAAGGATATCAACAATAAAGGTATTATAAAAGTTAAAGGTTCTTCTGTTACTATCGTTTCTGAATTGGATGTTTTATTAGCTGATTATAAAATATCTATTCCAAAAGCTGTAGCTGACAAAGTATCAAAAACTGTAAAAATTTCAATTCAAAGTTCTTTAGATAAAATAAAATGATTAAAAAAATAATTCTAACACTTACATTTTGTGTATCTCAATTATTCGCTTTTTCACAAACAAGTGAGCTTGACCAGTTGATAGGTGATGACCATAAAAATGAAAAAGAATACGCTCGTTATGCTTTTAAATCTTCAAGAGTTATTAATGGTCAATCTATGGAAATGTTAGGCAAAGGTGTCTTAGATTTTAGAATATTACATCGATTTGGAACTTTCAAAAGTGGTTTTAATAATTTCTTTGGATTAGATCAAGCTTCTATGCGAATGGGGTTTGATTATGGCATTACTAAAGATCTAACAATAGGATATGGCAGAAGTACTTTTAATAAGGAGTACGATGGATTTATAAAATATAGAATAGCTCATCAACATACCGGGAAAAGCCCAATCCCTGTATCCATATTGTGGGTTTCGGGAATGGTTATAAATTCATCAAAAATTACTACACCTGCTTTAAATGATTTTTCATATAGATTAGGTTATTATCACCAATTAATAGTTGGTAGAAAGTTTAATGAATTATTTACTTTACAACTATCTCCAACATTTGTTCATAGAAACTTAGTAAATACAGCTGCGGATTATAATAATATGTTTGCATTAGGTATTGGTGGTAGAGCAAAAATATCTAATCGTACAGCTTTTATTATTGAAACTTTTCCGATTTTATATGGTTTAAATCCGGGTTATAATCAAATACCTATTTCATTAGGGTTTGATATAGAAACCGGCGGGCATGTTTTTCAACTTCACATCACCAATGCAAGTGCTATGAATGAGAAAGCATTTATTGGAGAAACTACACAAAGCTGGGGAAAAGGTGAAATCCAATTTGGATTTAATTTATCAAGAGTATTTACCATTATCAAAAATCAAGAAAACAATTGGTAAAAAATCAAACGTTTTATAGAATTTTATTTCCTCTTAAAAAATCTTCTACACTCATTTTCTTCTTCCCTTCCAATTGCAATTCATGAATTAATACATAGCCATCAGTACAAGTAAATTTCAAAAAAGATTTGTTATCCGTCATGATTTTTCCTACGGAAAAATCATGACCAACTTTTTCATAAGAAGATTTAAATATTTTTAATTTTTTAGTATTTAAATAAGTAAATGCCGAAGGGTAAGGATTTAACCCTCTAATCAATTGATGAATTTCATATCCTTTTTTGCTCCAATCAATTTCACACGTAGCCGTATATATTTTGGGTGCATGCTTTACGTTTTCTGATTGCGTTTGAGGTATTTCCTTAATATTATTCTCTGCAATTTGTTTTACTGTCTCAACTAATATTTTTGCCCCTACTAACATTAATCTGTCATGTAATATCCCTGCATCATCTGTTGGTAGGATGTCAACTTCTTGTTGTAATAAAATATTTCCTGTGTCAATTTGATGTTTTAACTTAAAAGTTGTTACGCCTGTTTTTGTTTCACCATTTATTATTGCCCAATTAATAGGAGCCGCTCCCCTATATTGTGGTAACAAAGAAGCATGAAGATTTATAGTGCCTAAAGGGGGCATATTCCAAACTAATTCCGGCAACATTCTGAAAGCGACTACAATAAATAAATCTGCGTTATATAATTTTAAATCATTTAAAAAAATATCATCTTTTAATTTTGTTGGTTGTAAAACAGGTAAATTGTTTTCAATCGCAAAAGATTTAATAGCACTCATCTGCAAATTCATCCCTCTTCCGGCAGGTTTATCAGGTGCAGTAACCACAGCCACTACATCAAAATGATTATTCAGTAATTCTTTCAATGAAGCTACAGCAAATTCAGGTGTGCCGAAATAAATAATTTTTATTTTTGATTGCAATTCTTACTAATTTTTATAAATATAAAATTAAATACAAAAATGAATATTTGTGTTAAATTTGCAAAGAATCAATTTTATTAAATCATAAAATTGAATTACCTCGGGGTGTCCATATAAATAATGGTCTGAGATAATACCCGTTAAACCTTGAACAGATAATGCTGTTTAGGAAAGGTAAGCGAAACAAATCAAATTTCACTTACCGTTTATTAAAACAAAAGAATATTTCAAAATATTTTTTTGTTCAAAAATGTATAAAATGTAAGTGTATGAATAAAACAATTTGTTTAATTTTTTTCTTCTTTCTATTAAGCATTACTGCTTTTTCTCAAAATAAAAAAAGCAAAATTCAAGACAGTATCAAAAATATTGAATTGCCAGCTAGTTTTATAATTGCTCAAAAGAGCCATACCGGCAAAATGTTTAAAGAGCAAGCCGGTGGTATTTTAGATAAGAAAATAATTAAAAAAAATAACCAAGGACAAGATATTCCATTTTTATTAAACTCAATTACATCAGTCGTATCGAGCTCAGATGCCGGTGCCGGTGTAGGTTATACCGGAATCAGAATAAGAGGTGCCGATATTACACGCATTAATGTTACAATGAATGGTGTGCCCGTTAATGATGCTGAAAGCCAAACAACCTATTTTGTAAATACCCCTGATTTATTATCTTCTGCACAAGAAATAGAAGTAAGCAAAGGTGTAGGTAGTTCTAAAAATGGTGTTGGTAATTTTGGTGCAGGAATTGGTATCAATAATTTAGATGTTGATTATGTAGCTCCGTTTTTTTCTTATTCAATTGATGCCGGGTCTTTTAATACATTTAAAAATACATTGAAAGTAAGTACCGGTTTAATAAATGAAAAGTTGGTAGCTACTGTCCGCCTCTCAAAACTCTCTAGTGATGGATATATTGAACGCTCTTCATCCGATTTGAAAGCATTACAAGCAACCGTAAAATATCTTATTTCGCCCGGCGACCAGTTAATTTTTAACTTTATGAAAGGTAAAGAAAAAACCGGTCAAGCATGGAATGGTGTACCTGAAGATAGTTTGAAAACAAATAGAAGATATAATGAATTAGGCATTACGAGTAATGGAAATTATTATCAAAATCAAACTGACAACTATTCGCAAGATTATTACCAGCTTTTTTATGATAAAAAAATAGACTCCTTTTGGTCTTTGGGAAGCACGCTGTATTTAACTAAAGGGGAAGGTTATTATGAACAATATAAAATCGGACAAAAATATAAATCTTATGGTTTAAATGATTATCAGCCAAGTCCCGATACGATTATCAAAAAGACAGATTTAATTCGTCAGCTTTGGTTAAAAAATAATTTCTATGGTGCACGATTTTATGCCCTTTATTTAAAAGAAAAAATAAATGCCGGATTGTATTTGAATATGAGCCAATATGACGGAAAGCATTTTGGTGAAATCATTTGGGCACAACAAGGAATAGAAAATAATTACAGATGGTATGATTTATGGGCATCTAAAACAGATGGAACTATTTATTCAATGATAGAATATAGACCGTCAAATTCTATATCTATATTTGGAGATATGCAATATCGAAATGTTCATTATTTAATTAATGGATTTCGAGACAACCCTTCAATCCAACATAATCTGAATTATAATTTTTTCAATCCTAAAATAAAATTATCTTTTTATCATCAGAAAAATTCAGTTGCTTCACTTTTAGTTGGATTAGCTCAAAAAGAACCTAATCGTGATGATATAGAAGCCGGCATTAAAGATTTGCCAAAGCCGGAACAACTTTATGATGTAGAATTATCATTGATGAGAAAAGTAAAAAGTCAATTTATTATTCAAACCAATCTATTTGGAATGTTTTATAAAAACCAGTTGGTATTAACCGGAAAAATCAATGATGTAGGAGCATATACAAGAAGCAATATTGATAATAGTTATCGTTTAGGTGTTGAATTAGAAGTTCGTTACAAATCAGCAAATGGAGTATTAGAGGCAAATGGCAATATTGCTCTTTCTAAAAATAAAATAAGGAACTTCAATGAATATATTGATGACTATGACAAAGGAATACAAATTAAAAACAATTACAAGCTAAGTGACATATCATTTTCGCCTAATGTCATTGCTGGTGGTCGTATGACTGTTTTGCCTCTATTAACAACAAATAATGTGTTCTTTAAGAAAATATCTATTGACTTATTACCTAAATATGTAAGCAAACAATTTTTAGATAATACATCAAATGAAAATCGGAAACTCGATCCATACTTTGTTAGTGATTTGATATTTAATGCACCCTTTAAAGTTGAAAATAAATTTTTATTAAATCTTAGAATGGGTGTTTACAATATTTTCAACACGCTCTATAGCTCAAACGGATATACCTACAGTTATATCAGTGATAATTATATGACAACACAAAATTATTATTTTCCACAAGCCGGTATTAGATGGATGTTAGGATTAAATATTGAATATTAAATTTACTTTGTAATTTTCCAACAAGCATGAATTTTTTTATTACGAAAATCAAAAGGCACACTTAACGCTGTCATGTCTTCAATTTGACTTGCTTTGATTTTTTCAGTTTCAAAATTAAATCCTCTATAATTATTAGAGAAAAATAAAACGCCTCCTTTTTTTAAATGACTCAATGTATTATTTATTAATTCAACATGGTCAAGTTGCACATCAAAGTCGGTCTTGGTCATTTTACTTTTAGAAACGGTGGGTGGATCCAGTACAATTATATCATAAAGTTTTGATGGTGTTTGCGCTATCCATTCTTTCACATCTGCTTTTATAAATTGATGTTTACTTAATGGTATATGATTTAATTTGAAATTTTCTTTAGTCCAATTTAAATATGTATTAGACAGATCTACAGTTGTTGTTGAAAAAGCCCCTCCCATTGCAGCATATACTGAAAACGAACCGGTATATGCAAATAAGTTTAAAACATGTTTATCTTTAGATAAACTCATGACAAGTTTGCGTGTATTTCTATGGTCTAAAAATAATCCTGTATCTAAATAATCTTGTAAGTTTATTAAAAACTTTATTCCATTCTCTTCAACTGTATAAAATTCAGATTTCTCATTTAATTTTTCATATTGAGCTGTCTGCCCCATTCTTTTTCTTTCTTTAATAAAAATATATTTCTTATCAATATTAAAAAATTGCCTAATTATAGCATGACATTCTTTTAACCAGTCATAAAACTGATCGCTTGAATTATTAAATTTTGTTTTATATACAGCTACATGAATTTTATCATAATACACATCAATACACAAGGGATATTCCGGAATATCCCAATCATAAATACGATAACATGAAATATTATTCTGAATCAAAAATGATTTTAATTTATGTTGATTTTTTTTTAACCTATTATATAAAGGATTATTTTTATACACCGTACAAAAATAAATGCAAATAATTTAGTTTATCTAATAAAATATAATTTAAATTGTGATAAAAAAATGAATAATTACTCTCATTCTTTTGAACGATTAAAAAATATTTTAAATGAATTAAGAGAAAAATGCCCATGGGATAAAAATCAAACTATTTCTTCGCTCAGGCAATTGACAATTGAAGAATTATATGAATTGACCGATGCAATTAGTGAAGAAAATTGGAATGGAATAAAAGAAGAGTTGGGAGACTTGATGTTACATATTTTATTTTATGCAAAAATCGCTGATGAGCAAAAATATTTTACTATTGAAGATGTCATTGAAAGTATATGTAATAAATTAGTTTACCGACACCCTCATATTTATTCTAACATAGAAGTCAAAGATGAAAATGATGTAAAAAAGAATTGGGAAAAATTAAAAATTAAAGAAGGTAAAAAGTCTATTTTTAGTGGAGTACCCAAAGGATTGCCCGCACTTGTGAAAGCATTAAGAATTCAAGAAAAGGCTAAACAAGTTGGCTTTGAATGGGAAAATATTGAACAAGTAAAAATGAAATTAGATGAAGAATTAGGCGAATTAAAAGAGGCTATAGAAAGTAAAAAACAACAACATATAGAAGAAGAATTTGGAGACGTTTTTTTCTCCTTAATAAATTATGCACGATTTTTGAATATAGATCCTGAAAATGCGTTAGAGTTGACAAATAAAAAATTCATGAATAGGTTTCAAAAAATAGAATCTATTTTATATGAAAAGGGAATAGAAGTACAGAACAGCACCTTAGAAGAGATGGATAAAATTTGGAATGAAATAAAAAAAGATGGCAATAAATAAACAAAATAAAATATTTAAATTTCCATTTGACATTAATCCAAATGTATTTTTAATACTTGCTATCATCTTTTTTATTTTATCTACTAAGAAGGTTTCTAATTTAATATTTCCAGAAATATCCCCTCATTACATAATAGAGAAAATTGAAAATGATATTTATTCAAAAATTGATTATTTCAAATATGAACTAAAAAATAAGTCAATTATTAATAAAGCATTAAATCAAACATTAAATAAAGAAGAACAAAATTATCTTTTAAATAGCCCTATTCAATTCCAGCTATTATCAAATAATGAAATAAAATATTGGAATACTAAAAATATAGATGCTTTAACGAATAGTAATTTGCCGGATGATAGTTGTTATTATTACAATGATAAAAGCACTCATTATGTACTTTATAGTCAGACTATTGATAGTATTCATCAATCTAAAGCAATACTAATTATACCAATAAAAAAAGATTATTATACGAGTGATAATCAATATATAAACTTAATTTATGCTATACCTAAAAAGATAAACATACTTGCAAACTTTGTAAAATACAACTCTAATAATAACAAAAACTTACTCCCTATTCAATACAACAAACAAGATGTTTTTTATATTGAAGTTTTAAAAGATAATCTAAATAAAAATTCTGATGACTATTCCGGTTTATGGGGCAAAGCCCTAATATTTATCTTTTTTGGCATTTCACTCCATACTTATTTTAAAGTAATGGTAAAAAATAAAAAGCCTATATACATTTTCATTGCTCTTGTTCTTTCAATATTTTTAATAAGGCTATCAGCTTACAAATTCAATTTTCTTATAGATTTTTCTGAATACAATTTATTCAATCCTGAAACTTTTGCGAACGACGCTATCAATAAATCTATTGGAGATTTATTGATTAATATGTGTCTAACTTTTTGGGCTTTTTTATTTTTTTCAATTAATGTACAAGGTAAAGTAACCAAAATATCGAATAAAAACATTCAAATTGTTTTTTCTATTATAGTGATTACTATAGGTTGTTTAATTATCAAACAATTCATTAATATTATTTATGGGCTTGTATTCGATTCAATAATAAATTTTGACATAACCTTAATTTCAAAAATTAATCTTCAAACAATTATAGCCTATGTAATCGTATTAATTATTTCTGCAAATATTTTTATTGTTTGCCTAATATGTAATAATTACATTAAAAATTCTTTAAAAAATAATTATATAAAATATTCTACTATTCTTGTCCTTATATCCATCGCTTTCATACTTGTTCCTAACAAATATGGAATAAATCACTTATTATTTATACCTCTCATTTGGGGCGTTTTTGCATTAGTTGATTTTTCTTTTCCAAGAGTAAAATTTGAAATAAATTCATTTTATTTAAACATTTGGTTTGTCTCAATTTCAACATTATCGGCATTAATTTTACTTACGTTAATCATAAAAAAAGATAGAGACTATAAAGATTTCATTGCTGATAATTTAGTAGAAGAAAAAGATATCCAGGTAGAATTCAAATTAAATAAAATATATCATCAAATTCAAAATGACAAGGAATTAGTAAATAAAATAATTAACAATGAATCTTACCATCATATTTCTTCCTACATTTATATTAATTATTTTTCTGGTTTAGAAAATAAAAACAATATTGGAATCTATGTATTTAATAAAAACAATCAAAATATTAACATTTTAGATTCAATATCAAATAAGGACTTACAAGATATATACTCCAATCAAGATAAAACTATATCAGAATTCAATGATAATATTTTTATCTTATCTAACAATACAGATATGCAACATTACATTATGAATATTAGTTTGAATGATTCAAATGTAAATAATGGCAATATATTTATTAATATTAGCAAATTAAAATATGAACATTTTAAAAGTATAATCTCACTTACCCAATTTCCTGATTACCCATTAAATAACACGTATAATAATTACTCTTATGCAATATATGATAACGGCAAACTAACATATCAAAAAAATAATTTTAATATTTTTTATTCTGATATAAATATTAATAAAATTTTTAATTACGGCAAAACAAAAACTTCTCATTCTTATAAAAACGGATATGATATCACTTATAAAAACTTTCCCAAACTAAACAAAAGTATTATAATAGCAAAGAAAGCAAGTTATCTTGATTTATTTATTTCATTATTAGCATATAGCTTCTTTGTTTATTTGACAACTATATACTTATATATTTTTGGAAATATTATAGCACGTTCAAACTTTAACTCTAAACGTTTAAGAAATTTATTAAGTTTGAATCTACGTTTTAAAATTCAAGTTTCAATTTTATTAATTGTTTTATTCTCATTTTTCACAATTGGATTTCTATTTATTAAAATTTCAAAAAACACTATAGTTGAAAAAACACAAGAAAATCTTATAGAAAGAACTTCTTTCATTAAAAATCAGTTTTTAGATTTTTACCAAAATTATCAAGAAAATAATAAAAACAATGATAGTATTGATAGGATTAAACAGCTTACATACTTAATCAATCAGCTATCAAATAAATACAACGTAACATTATCACTATTTAACCCACATAACGGCATTTTACAGTATAGTACGCAAAATAATTTATTGCAAAAAGGGCTTTTATGTAATTTAATACCTCAAAATACTTATTATAATCTAATGCATTATAATATTGAATATGTTATCAATTTTGAATCCATGAATGATGTTAATTACATAGCCAGTTATTTTTTGTTAAATGACAATACAAATAAACATGTTGCAATTATACAAATCCCCAATATTTTATCAAGTTTTGAAATCTCTAAACAAACAAGTGAACTTTTTATTACCATTTTGAATATTTCAGTTTTCGTTTTTTTTATCGTATATATTCTTTCTCATTTTATAAGTAAATCTGTTTCCAATCCATTTAGAATTATAGTTAACAAATTCACCAAAATTAATTTGGAAGAAATCAATGAGCCATTAACATGGAATAGCAATGATGAAATCGGACTTCTTGTTAAACAATATAACCGAATGCTTAAAAAACTGGAAAATAGTACAAAACTTCTTACAAAAACAGAACGAGAATTAGCATGGCGTGAAATGGCAAAACAAGTAGCTCATGAAATAAAAAATCCATTAACCTCTATGAAACTATCTATTCAAATGTTGGATAGAGCTATCAAAAATAATTCTCCTAATGTTAAAGAACAAGCTCAAAAAGTCACTAATACAATAATTGAACAAATAGAAGCACTTACCATTATTGCAACCGACTTTTCAATGTATGCTAAACTGTCAGATAGTAAAAAAGAAATTATTGAATTACATGAATTATTGCAAAATGCAACCGGTATGTATAATGATAATAACAATCTTGAATTTTTATTCCATATACCTAATTTTAATATTAAACTTTTGATTGATAAAAATCAATTATTAAGAGTCATAACCAATATTATTCAAAACGCTATTCAAGCAATTCCAAGTAAACAAAAAGGATTCATCACTTTAGATATTATTAAATTAAAAGACAACTTTGTAAGAATTGCAATCAGTGATAATGGAATAGGCATTGATGAAGATAAAAAAGCTTTTTTATTTACTCCATATTTTACCACGAAGTCATCCGGTTCCGGTATTGGACTGGCAATGTGTAAAGATATTATAGAACAATTTGGAGGTAAAATCAGCTTTGAAAGTGAAACGCATATAGGTACTACTTTCTATATTGATTTACCAATTTACAATCCAGATGATTTAGAAAATTAAATTTCTGTTTCTGCCAATTTTAATATTTCATAAAATTCCTTTTCTCTAAGTGCAGAGACAGACAATCGTGATTGCCTTACCAACTGCATCTGCTCTAAGTTTTTGTTTTGTTTAATAGTGGTTAGTGAAACCGGTTGTTTCAATTCTTTATAAACTTTTAAATCAACTACCGACCAAGTATCGCCCTCAAAAGTAGGATCCGGATAATGTTCTTTTTGCACTCTTGCAATACCTACCACTTCAAGCCCTTCGTTACTATGATAAAACAAAACAAAATCTCCTTTTTTCATTGTTCTCAAATTATTCCTTGCAGTATAATTTCGTACACCATCCCACATCGTTTGTTTGTCTTTTTTGAATTGTTCCCAACTATATTTAAATGGTTCTGATTTTACAAGCCAATAATTCATATTATTCTATTTTGTTTGTATTGTTGCAATACATTTATCAATTTTATGTATATAATGTTCAATTTCTCTTTTTAATTGAAGGTTATCCATAGATGATTTTTCTATGATTTTCATAGTCTCAACATCTTTTTTAAAAGCCTCAAATCTCCTTTTACTGTCATCTAACTTTTCAATATATCCAAAAATACGCTCCCTCATCTCTTCATTCTCTTTTATAAGGCGCTCATTATGTTCTAATATTTTCTTTACTTTTTTTTCAATATCAGAAAGTAATTCTTCTTCTTCCTTCATGCATTTTTGTATTTTTTTTAATAAAGTAAAATTAATAATTTTATTTCTACATTCAAATTAATAATTAATTTCACAAAAAAATCATTATGGCTTTTGAAGATATAATTAATCAATCATATTCATTTAAAGGAGAAACCATTTGCTTAGGAGCAGCTATGCTAGATGGTAAAGTTTATGGAGATAGCAAAGTGTACTTGCCATTAAAAACAATGAACCGACACGGATTAATTGCCGGTGCTACCGGAACAGGTAAAACCAAAACACTTCAACTCATTGCAGAAGGACTAAGTAAAGCTTCCGTGCCTGTATTAATGATGGATGTAAAAGGTGATTTAAGTGGAATAGGTGCAAGCGGAACTTTAAATGATAAAATTCAAGAACGTTGTAACTTAATTAAAATAGACTTTGTTCCTGAAGCAACACCTGTTGAGTTTTTAACTTTAAGTAATGAACCCGGTACAAAATTAAGAGCTACCGTATTAGAATTTGGACCAATATTGTTTTCAAAAATTTTAGGGCTAAATGATACTCAGTCAAGTATCATGTCTATGATATTTAAATATTGTGATGACAATCATCTTCCTTTGTTAGATTTAAAAGATATTGTTCGTGTTTTACAATACTTGACAAATGAAGGAAAAAATGAAATAAAAGCTGAATATGGAAATATTTCTCCTCAATCAACAGGAACTATTTTAAGAAAGATAGTAGAACTCCAACAACAAAAGGCCGATTTGTTTTTTGGAGAAAAATCATTTGAAGTCGATGATTTAATGCGATATAATAATGAAGGGAAAGGAATGGTTTCTATTGTAAGAGTTACCGATTTACAAGATAGACCAAAATTATTTTCAACTTTTATGTTGCAGCTTTTGGCAGAACTTTATGCCACTCTACCCGAAGCCGGCGATTTAGATAAACCAAAATTAGCCTTATTCTTAGATGAAGCTCATTTAATATTCCAAGATGCAAGCAGTGCATTATTACAACAATTAGAAACAATTATTAAACTTATTCGCTCAAAAGGGGTTGGTATCTTTTTCATTACTCAAAGTCCTAATGACATTCCACAGTCTATTTTAGGACAACTTGGATTAAAAGTACAACACGCATTGAGAGCTTTTACAGCGAAAGACAGAGAAGATATAATAAAAGTATCTAAAAACTTTCCGATTTCAAATTTTTATAAAACAGATGATTTAATTACTAAACTTGGTATCGGCGAAGCGCTTGTTACTTTGCTTAATGAAAAAGGAATTCCTACTGAACTCGTACACACCATGTTGTGTCCACCATCCGGTCGTATGGATGTTTTAACAAATGATGAGATTCAAGCAATCATTAATCAATCAAAGATTATCAATAAATATAATCAAGTGATAGATGAAATAAGTGCTTATGAATTATTAAATCAAAAATTGAGTACTCTCAAGGATGATTCGCAAACTGCTACAAGTACTACTACAAAAGAACAAAATAAAGAAAAAAGTACTTTAGAAAATATATTGAGTAATCCTATTACTAAACAAGTCGGTCGTACGGCCGCTTCCATTATTACGCGTACATTATTAGGAGTTATAGGATTTGGTGCAAGCAGTACTCGTAAAAAGAAAGGATGGTTTTAATTATATATTATAAGGACTCTTTTTAGAAGCTCAATTATATACTATTACATACCATTAATAGTGTAATTATTTTTCTATTCTACAGTTACGCTTTTCGCTAAATTCCTTGGTTGATCGACATTACAACCTCTCATTAAAGCAATATGATATGCTAATAACTGTAATGGAACTATTGCAATTAATGGTGATAAAATTTCATTAATTTCAGGAACTTCTATTATATCGTCAGCCAATTTAGAAATTTCACTATCCCCTTCAACCACAATTGCAATTACTTTTCCTTTTCTAGCTTTCACTTCCTGTATATTTGAAATGATTTTTTCATGAGCACTATGGTTTGTAGCAATGAATACGACAGGCATATTTTCATCTATCAAAGCAATAGGTCCATGTTTCATTTCGGCTGCAGGATAACCTTCAGCATGAATATAAGAAATTTCTTTTAATTTTAAAGCCCCCTCTAATGCAACAGGGAAATTGATTCCCCTTCCCAAATATAAAAAGTTTTTAGCATCTTTATATTTTTTGGCTATTTCTTCTACTTTACTATTTGTTTTTAAAGTTTCTTTTACTTTAGAAGGAATATTTTCCATTTCATAAAGTATTTGCCTCAATTTAGATTCAGAAATATTACCATTGTTTTTTGCTAATTGTAATGCCATCAACGTTAAAATGGTAATTTGAGTACTGAATGCTTTTGTAGAGGCCACTCCAATTTCAGGACCTGCATGTGTGTATGAACCTGCATGTGAAGCTCTTGCTATAGACGAACCTATTACATTACAAATTCCATATATTAAAGCTTGCCTTTCTTTTGCTATAGAAATAGCAGCTAATGTATCGGCGGTTTCTCCTGATTGAGAAATGGCAATAATCACATCGTTTGGCGTAACAATAGGATTTCTATATCTAAATTCTGAAGCATATTCAACCTCAACCGGTACTCGTGCTAATTCTTCTATCAAATATTCTCCTATCAATCCACTATGCCATGATGTTCCACATGCTGTGATGATAATTCGTTGTGCGTTGTTTATCCTTTTTGCATATTCACTCACACCACCCAGTTTAATCCATCCTTGTTCAGCATTCATCCTACCTCTCATAGAATCTAATATAACTTGAGGTTGTTCATGGATTTCTTTTAACATGAAATATTCATATCCTCCTTTTTCTATTTTTTCTAAATCCATTTCAAGTTGCTCGATGTAAGGCGTTTTTTGAATGTTAGATAATGTTTTTAAATCTAACTTACCAAACCTTGGCAAAACAGCGATTTCCTCATCTCCTAAGTAAACTACTTCTTTCGTATGTTCTATAATTGGCGTTTTATCTGAAGCTACATAAAATTCATTTTTCCCAATGCCTATTACTAAAGGACTTCCTTTTCTTGCAACCAACAATTTATTATCGTCTGTTTTATCTAATAACACGATTGCATAGGCTCCTATGACTTCATTTAACGCAAATCGAAAAGCATCTTCAATGGATAAATTTTCTTTTTTCTGAATGTCTTCTATTAAATTTAAAAGAACTTCTGTATCCGTATCGCTTTCAAATCGATATCCTCTTTGTTCTAAACCTGTTTTTAGCGATGCATAGTTTTCAATAATTCCATTGTGAATTATAGCCAAATTGCCTGAATTTGAAATATGCGGATGGGCATTTCGGTCACATGGCACACCATGCGTTGCCCAACGAGTATGGCCTATTCCGATAGTGCCTTTGATATTTTTCCCAATTACGAAATCTTCCAAATCAGATACTTTGCCTTCTTTTTTTAAAATGTTCAATCCATCATTTAATAATGCAACACCTGCGCTGTCATATCCTCTGTATTCAAGCCTTCTAAGACCTTTTATTAAAATTGGATACGCATCTTTTGGTCCTATATATGCTACTATTCCACACATGGTTTTACTTTTGAATTTTTGTATAAATTATTTTTAATTTCGGTTTTAATATAGTTTGAAATGATGAATTTCCGGCTAACATAACTCTGTCTGAGGCAGGGAATCCATTATTTAAACCCATTATTTTAAATTTAAAATTACTATTTTTTTCTGAAATTACATTTTGAATGGTATAGGTTACTGCAAATTTATATTGTATGTATGTATTGCCGCCAATTGTTATTTTTTTAGAAGTCCCATCAACAATATTGGTTCCAAATAATTTATAATCAGCGATAATTTTATCACTTTCGGATGAATCCGATTGAAATATTTGTAATTGCGGAATCATTCCAAACTTTGTCGTATCACTAAATCCACTATAAGGTGATATTGCATAAAAATATAATTCTGCTTTGTTTACAATACAATTTTCGATTGTATGTAAATAAGGAATTTTTATAGTTGCACAAACACCCGGTTCTCTTTGAATAAATAAAATGGAATCTCCATTTATATTTGGGTTTTGCATATAATTTAAAACAGGAGTTGCATTATAATTCCGGCTTATATTATTAAATCTGTTACAATATCCTGGATCAAATGAAAAGACATCAGCAACAGTATCGAGTTGCATATCTGTTTTTGTATAACGGTAATAAATATAAAGTCTTGTATTATAGGTATCAAAATAGCCTAAAGTATTTCCATTATTTGAATCTGCTTCGATATAAAATCCTTTCCACCAATTTAGGAATGAAGTAAAATCGGCTGCAGCCCCTTGCGCTCCTAAATCAACTTGTGTTTCTAATGAGTCAATAAAACTTTGGCTCATTTTAAATCTTAATTGTGGTACTAATTTTACTGATTTAATAGTAGGCGAATCTGTTCTTAAAGTATTATAATTAACCGTTAGGGTAGATAATACAGTATTATCAATGGAGTCATTAGTAAATTCATATTGTGCCTCACTTCTATCAAATTTTTTCAATGAGCGATAGACTTTATAAGTTTGTAATGGTGCTGTAATTGTATCTCCAAAAGTTTTTTTAAAAGGAATAGATAGTACAATTGAATCGATAGTTCTATTTGTTCCCGGTGCTTGACTTTTAAATGAAAAATTAGAAACTGGTGGCAATACTTCTACATGAATATTCGCATTCGTTTTTCCAAAAATCGGATCATTCGTGATTGTCCCTAAGGCTTGATAATAAGTAGAAGTTGCTGATAATTGTGAGTTATTTCTAAACCCTCCTGTTAAGATAGAATCTTGATAAACATTATTTGTAATTAGTGAAAAAGTATCTTGTGCAAATGTATTTATATTATCTATAGGTGGAACTAAATCGTTAGGCAAAATGGTATTTTCTTTGCAAGCTTGAAATACAACAGCTATAAGAAGGAGATTATATATTTTTTTTTTCAAAAAAAAATTAAAAAAATGAATCTGTTTTGTCATTAGATTTATTTGCCTGCCAAGTTATTATATAGTTCCATAATATCAGTCACATCATCACTTTCAAAGTTAAAATTTAACACTTTTTTACTTTTTGATGGTTTAATTGCATTTTTTATTTGCTCATCAATATTAGCAAAAGGCAAAATAGCAACATCTGAGTTTTTGGCTCCGCCAATGTGCATATCGACGTTTGAACCATCTTTAAAAATTTCTACATCTTTATCTTTTACAGGTGTACTGGCTAATATTTGTTTTGCAAATGTTTCACCCAAATGCTGCATCAAAGTGCTTTTAGTAGCTGAATAAATAATTTTTGAATTTGCAAAGACAGGTTCTTTTTTGTAATAAGCTTTAATATACATTGGTATCAATGCACTCATCCAACCATGAACGTGAATGATGTCCGGCGGCCATCCAAATTTTTTAACCGTCTCTAATGCTCCTTTACAGAAAAAGATGGTTCTTTCTGAATTATCTTCAAAAGGGTTTCCACTTTCGTCATGAAAATTTTGTTTTCTTTTAAACAAATCTTCATTGTCCATAAAATACACTTGTAGTCTTGCATTAGGAAGAGACGCTACTTTGATAACCAATGGATGATCTTCTTTATCTACTGTAATGTTAATCCCTGAAAGTCTAACTACTTCATGTAAACGATGTCTTCTTTCATTGATTGTCCCGAAGCGAGGCATAATTGCTCTCACTTCAAAACCCGTCTCATTTGATTTTACAGCAAGCATATTTAAGATGCGCGCAAATTCAGTTTCTTCATTATAAGGAGCGAATTCGTGTGAAATAAATAAGACTTTTTTCTTTTGTAATACTGCCATTAAGGATTATTATTTTAAGAGTAAAAGATTAGTGATTTTTCAAATCAGCGTGCAAAGATACAAAATTTTCAATTAAAAATTTTAAATAATGCTAAAAAGTATTTTATATTGCCCTCAATGTATATTATAAAAACAAAATTTCAGTTACAAAAATATTTGCACAATAAGCAAATTGGGTTTGTACCTACTATGGGTGCTTTACATAAAGGGCATTTAGAATTAATTAAAAAATCTAAAGAAGAAAACCCTTTTACAGTGTGCAGTATTTTTGTAAACCCAACTCAATTTAATAATCAAAATGATTTTATTAAATATCCCAAAACAATTGAAAGAGATATAGAGCTTTTGCAGTCTTTAGGTTGTGATTTATTATTTTTACCAAATGTAGAAGAAATGTATCCCGAAGGGGCATCACTTCATACACAGTATCCTTTAGAGAATTTAGAAAATATATTCGAAGGCAAATTTCGACCGGGGCATTTTCAAGGTGTTTGCATGATAGTAGAAAGATTATTATTATACGTTAATCCTCAAAAAATATATTTAGGAGAAAAAGATTATCAACAATGTTTAGTTATAAAAAAATTAATAAACTATATCGGCTCGTCTGTAGAAATAAGGGTTTGTCCTACATTACGAGAAAATTCAGGCTTAGCAATGAGTTCCCGTAATTTGCGATTGAGCGAAGATGGAAAAATAAAAGCAGCATCTATTTATCAATGTTTAAATGATATAAAAAATAATTTCAATAAATTATCTTTTGAAGAAATTAAGAAAGAGTGTATCACAAAATTATCAGAAAATAATATTGAAACCGAGTATTTATCTTTAGCAAACGCTGATGATTTATCTACTATGAATGAATTTAATATTCAATCACATCAAGTGGTTTTATTTGCAGGTTATTTAGAGGGTGTTCGATTAATAGATAATATGAAAATAAATTAAAATAGAAATTTACTTTTTATCTGATTCCATTTTTTGTGCTTTCTTTAAGACTTCTTGCTCAAGTTCTTTTTTATATAAAATACATTGTTCTTGAACTTTGGCATCAGAGCTACCTATTATTTGCATAGCTAAGATACTTGCATTTTTGGCTGCATTTAAAGCGACAGTGGCTACCGGCACACCATTGGGCATTTGTAAAATTGAAAGTATTGAATCCCATCCATCAATTGAATTACTTGATTTAATGGGTACTCCTATTACCGGCAAGGGAGTAATACTGGCAACCATTCCGGGTAAATGAGCAGCACCACCGGCTCCTGCAATAATTACTTTAATTCCTCTTTTATGAGCTTCAGTGGCATATTGTATCATTCGTAGTGGTGTGCGATGAGCCGACACAATTGTATATTCATGTGGAATATTGTATTTATCCAAAAATAAGGATGCTTCCTGCATCACTTTCCAATCACTATCACTCCCCATAATAATTCCCACTAAAGGCTTTTCACTATTAAGTTTTCTCTTACCCATTTTGCTGTTTTTTTTGCTTGAAAAATATCTTTGTCTGTTACGGTTACATGCCCCATTTTCCTAAAAGGCTTTGTTTGTTTTTTTCCATAAATATGAATATAAACCCCTTCTTTGCTTAAACAATTTTCTATTCCATCATAAAATACATCTCCATTGTAATTTTTCGCTCCTAAAAGATTGACCATAGCAGAAGGAATTATAAGTTGAGTACTTCCAAGTGGCAAATTAAATATACCTCTTATATGCTGTTCGTATTGAGATGATATACAACTTTCAATTGTTTGATGCCCGCTATTATGAGGCCTTGGAGCAACTTCGTTGATATATATATTATCTTCTTTGTCTATTAAAAATTCAACTGCCAATAATCCGGATATTTCAAAAAGAGTAATTAATTTTTGAGCGATTTTTTTTGCTTCATCAATGATAGATTGTTCAATAGGTGCAGGATATAAAAGTAAATCCAGCATATTAGCCTCTTCATGAAAATCCATTAATACCGGATCAAAACAAGCAATTTCTTCTTTTATATTTTTTACACAAATAATGGCTATTTCATATTTCAATTGAATTTTATCTTCGATTAAGCTTTCTTGTTCAAATAGATTTTTAATATCCTCTTTTGCATTAATGACTTGCACTCCTCTCCCATCGTACCCGGCTTTTCGTGTTTTTTGTACAAATGGAATTTTTAGATTTCCATTTTCAATATCTTGTAAAATTTCTTCTTTGTTCTTATATAATTTGAATTTAGAAGTAGGCAAGTTGTGTTTTTCAAAAAAATGTTTTTGCGTGCCTTTATCTTGGATTATTTCAAGTGAACTTGGTTTTGGATGAACGGTCTTTCCTTCTTGTTCTAATTTTTTAAGTGCTTCGATATTTACATGTTCTATCTCAATGGTAATCACATCGCAGTCTTTACCAAATTCATAAACGGCATCAAAATCTAAAAGACTCCCTTGTACAAATTCATTGCAGGTATTGCGAGCAGGTGCTTGCGCATCAGGGTCTAATACTTTAGTATAAATGTCCCATTTACTGGTAGTATTTATAAGCATTTTGCCTAACTGCCCCCCTCCTATTATTCCCAGTTTTTGTTTCCCTGAAAAAATTGTTTTATTCATAATTTGTAAGCAAAGATAATAGGGAATGCTTATTTTTCTATAAGATAAAAACTATTTCATTTTTCAAAAAATGAGAATAATATATTTTTTCATTAGTTTAATTTTGATTTTAATTGATTTTATCAATTTTAAACAAAATCAAATACATTTTACGATATTTACAGATTCAAATGCTCTTAAAAATGAGATTATCTTTTTTTATTTTATTCTTTATTATACATTTTTCAATTTCCGCACAACCTTATTCTGCATATACGGATTTAAGACAAAGATTTAATGTGTTCGACAACGGAATTGTAAGTAATATAGAAGGTTTGCCTCCTTTAGATTTTAAAATTGGGAAAACAGCCATTGCCTATTTAGACAACCAGCGAATATTTAAAATATATAAAGATGGTATGGTAAATACTATTAATGATATGTTTACAACTCAGTTTGCAGTATCAGACAACTTAATACTCTTTAAAAGTTCGAGCATATTATCTGTTATTGATGGAAGTGAAGTTGTACAGCTATCACGCTTATGTGACCGTTTCGCCCTTGGTGATAGTATGGTTATGTTTTATGATATAAATCGTTCTACTTTTAATGCTTATTATAATGGGAAAATAACTGAATTAGAAACTTTTCTCAATATAAATGAAAACGATTTTTCTTTTGATAATTACGTTAAAGTATCTGATAATATTGGGGCTTATATCAATTACAATGGTGAGTTCAAAGTGTTTTATGATGGCGAATCACAAGTGTTAGAATCGCAAAAAGTAAAAAGTTTTGAAGTAGGTCGTAATATGGTTGCTTATGTGGACATTAATAATGTGTTTAAAATATTTTATAATGGGCAAACATATACTATTGACCCTTTTGAACCAAAGAGTTTTAAAGTAGGTGATGATGTGGCGGCTTTCGTTTGCAATGATGGCAATTTCAAATTATTTTATAAAGGAAGTCTGATTACAATTGGTTATTACGAACCTCGATATAATGTATCAGACCATATAGTAGCTTATGAAGACAAAAATGGATATTTTAAAATTTTCTATGATGGAGATTATACAGTCGTTGATAATTATTTTCCGGAAAAATTTAAATTATCATATAACTCTTTAGTTTATTCGAACAAATCAAATGTTTTAAGAATGTTTTCAAAAGGGAAAATTTATGAAGTAGCCAATATGAGTATTGAAGATTATCGTTTAGATTATGATGTATTGCAATATAAAATTGGCTTAAATGCATACAAAATATTCATTGAGGGCAACTATTACAATTAGTTTAACAGTGAAATAAATAAATAAAATCTATCTTTATAAAATCATGAGAGTAGGATTTATTATTTTATTTAGTGCTTGGAGCATTGTTACGCAAGCGGCTAAAATATTGATCCCGATGGATGCCGAGTCACAAAAGAATCATTTAAAAGCTTATGGTATAGCTTATTTTGTTTTAACTAAAAACATAAAAGTGGATTGGCTTTTGAATTATCGTGGAGGTAGTTTTGTTTGTGATCAATTTGAAGATATTGAAAAAGAATGTAGAATCAGAGATGTTAGTTATGAAATAATACCGGATGCCAAATATACAGCTATACTCACTCAAATTGCAGACCCCGATGAAAATATGGACATTGTGCAACTTGAAAAACCACCTAAAATTGCAGTATATACGCCTGAAAGCAAATTACCGTGGGATGATGCCGTTACCTTAGTACTCACTTATGCTGAAATCCCGTTTGATAAAGTATATGACAATGAACTTTTAGATGATAAATTAATAAAATACGATTGGCTCCATCTTCACCATGAAGACTTTACAGGACAATATGGAAAATTCTATGCAGCTTATCGTAATGCTCCTTGGTACATAGAGGATGTTAAAAAAAATGAAGCAATGGCCGCCAAACACGGGTTTAAAAAAGTATCTCAATTAAAATTAGCAGTAGCAAAAAAAATTAAAAACTTTGTAATAGGTGGTGGCTATTTATTTGCCATGTGTAGTGCGACAGATAGTTATGATATTGCATTAGCTGCAGAGAATACAGATATTTGTGATGTAATGTATGACTATGATCCACAAGATCCTCAAGCACAAAACAAATTGGATTTTAATCAATGTTTAGCTTTTAAAAATTTCAGATTAATAACAAATCCTTACGAATATGAGTATTCTGATATTGATGTAACCAACACAAGAAGGGTGCCTTTTAATAGTGATTATTTTACGCTTTTTACATTCTCTGCAAAATTTGATCCTGTCCCTACTATGCTTTGCCAAAATCATACAACTACTATTAAAGGTTTTATGGGACAAACGACTGCTTTTAAAAGCAGTGTGCTAAAAAGTAGTACTTTAGTGATGGGTGAAAATAAATCTGCCAATGAAGTTCGCTACATACATGGCGAATTAGGAAAAGGGACTTGGACATTTTATGGAGGGCATGATCCGGAAGATTATCAACATAAAGTAGAAGACCCTCCTACTGATTTGAGCCTGCATCCCAACTCGCCGGGTTATCGATTGATATTGAATAATGTTCTTTTTCCGGCTGCTAAAAAGAAACCACAAAAAACATGATTTTATATTAATTTTGTAAAAATTAATTTTATTCATTGAATTATTTTATTGAAAATATTGAAAACGTTGAAGAAAACAATGTGTATGTTTTACTGAATGACAAATCACTTTGTTTGACTTTTCTTTTTTCAGGAACAGATTGTGGTGCAAATCAAAAACAAAATCAAAATTCATATAAATTATTTTTTGAATTTGATAAATCTATACTTATTGAAAAGAAAATTGATTTAAAACCTTTTGAAGATTATAATAATAAAATAGATAAAAATATTTGTTGTAATACACAACTACTACTTCAACAAATTGTTTCAACAAAATATACTGCTCACTATAAAGAATTATACATAGAAAGTAAGGCTTACGAACTATTATTATGTACACTCAACTATATTGAAGGTTTAAATGCTAATTGTGAAAACTGTAAGTTTTTACTACAACCTTTAGAAAAAGAAAAAATCATTTTAGCTCGCGAAATTATTTTGCAAAATCTACATGAGCCTCCTACTATTCCGGAATTATCAAGACAAATAGGTATCAATCAATGCTATTTAAAAAAAGGATTTAAAGAGTTGTTTAAATCTACGGTATATGAATTTGTTTTAGAACAAAAAATGATGAAAGCAAAAATTTTACTTTCTCAAAATACCAAAACAATTTCGCAAATTGCTGAGGAAGTAGGATATTCTAATACCAGCAATTTTAGTAATGCCTTCAAACGTTATACGGGTATGTTTCCAACAGAACTGGCAAAAAATTAATACAAAAAAAGAAGGATTTTAAAATCCTTCTTTTACTATTTTATCTTCTGATATTCCAAGCGATGCTAAATGCTTTTCTACTGCGTTCATCATTGGAGGTGGTCCACATAAATAAAAATAACCGCTTAGCCCGTCATTATGTTTTTGAATTAATTCTTGAGAAACGAAACCATGTTCGTATCCATCTATTTTTTCATCTGAAAGTACATTGATAAAATTACTACCTAATAAGTTTTTAAAATATTCTTCATGTATAATATCGCCTTTTGATTTATTCGCAAAAAGGAGCTTCGCCTCATTTGTGCGTTTTGTCTTTTCCAAATTTCTAATTATAGATAAAAAAGGTGTAATTCCAGCACCTCCGGCTATGAATAATCCTGCACCTTTGTAAGCTATATCACCAAAAATACCATGGAAAATAAGTTCATCGCCTGTTTTTAAAGAGAGTAAAGCATTAGTAACTCCATTATGATTAGGATATGTTTTAATTACAAATTCTATATAATCGTCTTCCGGTAATGAAGTAAAAGTGAAAGCTCTTAGCTCTTTTTCCAAACCCGGTTTATTAATAGAAATATCAGCAGCTTGTCCTGAAACATATTCTAAATCTTTTGGTTTTTCTGCTTTAATTTCAAGTACGTCATGCGTAAGATGTTTAATTGAAATGATTTTGATGATTTGTTCCATTTTTTATTTATTTTATATAAGTTAAAAATTCTTGTTTAGTATTTTCATTTTCAAATTTACCGGAGAAAAATGATGTAACAGTACTGCTTTTTGTATCTTGCACGCCTCTTGATGCAACACAGAGATGATCAGCTTCAATAACCACAGCTACATCTTCAATTTTTAAAATTGATTTTAATGCATCAGCAATTTGAACAGTTAATTGTTCTTGCACTTGTGGTCTTTTTGCAAAAAATTGTACTATTCGGTTGAGTTTAGATAAGCCGATAACATATTCACCGGGAATATAAGCCACGTGTGCTTTTCCAATAATAGGTACAAAATGATGTTCGCAAGTTGAATAAAGTGTGATGTCTTTTTCTACTAAAATTTTCTTGTAATTGTATTTATTCTTAAACAAGCTGATTTTAGGTGCGTTTTTAGAATTTAGACCACTAAAAATTTCTTTTACATACATTTTTGCAACACGCTTTGGTGTTTCACTCAAGCTATCATCGTTTAAATCAAGTCCTAAGGTTTTCATTATTTCTGCGAAATGGTACTCAATCTGATTTATTTTATCAAATTCTTCTGGATTTATTTCACTTGCTTCAGCACAAGTTTCACAATATTCTTCTTGTATATCTATTTGAAATGGGTATTGCATGGTTATTATATTTTATTGATAATATTCATCACTCTGTTAACCATAGCATCGCAATAAACTAAATTAAACTCATATAAATCTGCAGGAGAATAAGAACTTGTTAAGTGGTTTTGTAACATAGACTTGGCTCTGCTTAATCTTGTCTTGACATTAGCTTCACTAATATTAAGTAAATGAGCTGCTTCGCTTACATTGAGTCCATTAATTTCTCTAAGAGAAAATACGATTCTGTAATCTTCCGGTAATTCTAACAAAGCTTTTTCAATAATCGCATTTAATTCTCTTTTATGGATATGCCTGTTTGTGTGATTATCATTTCCGGCAAATAATGGAATTGAATTTTCATGATGTTCTTCTTTCATAATTTCATTTTTAAAACTGTGTTTTTGTTTTTTTCTGTAACAATTGTTAAGCATTATCCTAATTAACCACGTTTTAAAATTCGAACGATTTTCAAATTGAGAAAGATTTCTATATGCATCAATATATGTTTCTTGCATGAGATCCTCTGTGTCTTCATGATTATAATTATATGAACGTCCTACTTTATATAGGTAAGGGTTATATTTTCTTATAATTACTTCATAAAGTGACTTTTCTCCATTAAGAACTTTTTCTACTACTTCATTGTCTGTATATTTCTCAATTAAATTCATTTGAGTTTATTTATTGTTTTGTTATTGTAACAAAGTTAAATATAATCTGTTGTTTAAATAATAGATTTTTATAATGTATATTAAAAAAAACATTATGCCACTTTAAGTGTTTATTTTACTTTTTAGCGACATAATGTTTTGTATTTTATGTATAATATTTTTTAAAATTTACTTGGAAATTGTTTGTATATCCCTTCACTTAAATCGTCAGCCATCATTTGCATGTGATG
Organism: Chitinophagaceae bacterium; assembly: GCA_039811265.1. GTDB lineage: Bacteria > Bacteroidota > Bacteroidia > Chitinophagales > Chitinophagaceae > OLB11. The sequence goes on from JBDHYI010000002.1 coordinate 201,558, forward strand.
ATTTGCAACTTCAAATTTTTGAACAGCAGCATTATAATCTTTTTGAAGTAATGAAACTGAATAATCTGTTGTTTGATCTATATGACCTTTCATCATATCACGCATTTCAGTTTGATTCCAATTAGGATTAGCACTTGATAGAAAATCGGCAATATCTTGAGCATTTTTATACCAATTATCTAAAGCTGTTTGTAAAGCAGTATTATCATTTGCTTGAGCTGCTTGCAAAACCGGAACTGCCAAGTTGATATGTTCTTTCAATAAAGATGTTAATTGATCACCTGCAGCTTGTCCGTAATAAGGAACAATAGCATTTCCTATATCTTCTTGATTTTTAAGTAATCTTGTCAAATTTGCATTTAGAGCAGTTTGATTATTAAAAAAAGCATCTACGGTTGTAAAAGTCCATTGCATATGATCTGCCCAAAGAGTGCGCATAGCTGCATTCAATTGTGTGTATTTAGTGTTGCTTACATAAGAGATAGATTGTTCTTTTTTACAGCTTTGCATTGCAAAAATTAGCACAGCAGCTAGTAAGAATAATCTTGTGAATCTTTTAATTCCGTTCATTGTGAATGTTTTGTTTGAAGTTTTCATAATTTTCATTTTTTAAGTTTTTATTTTTAAAAGTTTATAAAAGAATAGAGTCAATGAGATTTCAAAAGGTTACAAGTTTTTTTTTATTTTTTTGAAAATGATATTTTTTTTCAATTTAATTGAGTACAAATTTTAAAAGAGGTCGCAAAGCTATATTTATATTATAGTTTTACTATAAAACATATTTCTATTTATTATTGTCCGATAAAAAAATAAAGGTTGGGGTAACTTTTTATGGTTACCCCAATTTAATGTAATTTAGGTTTTCCACAACTTCAATTGCATGGATGAAAGTACGCATTTTTTCGGTCAATCTGTTTTCGGACAGCTAATTTCTTTTTTAGACACTGTTAATCTTTCAGGTATT
>JBDHYI010000003.1:0-172732 GCA_039811265.1 Chitinophagaceae bacterium
TCTGAAAGTCCAATATCTTCGGCAAGTGTCTTTATAGTCAAATTCTGAATACCGAATTTTGAAATTCTGTTGGTTGCTGCTTCCATTATCTCTATTTGCCTTTCGGTAAACCCCATTCTTTTAGTTTTTATAGCTATAAAAAATACAGTTAGTTTGCATTCACTCACAAAAATAAGGTTGTTTTTCCATCAAGCAAATATTTTTTTAGTTCTTATTAAAAATGAAATATCTTTGTATATCATAAATAATATGAAAAAGGTTTTAATTATTTTATTTTTGTTTTTTGCTTTTCAATTTAATGCATACAATCAATGTGCTGTTTGTAAAGCCACGGTTGAAAGTAATCATGATAAACCAACTAAGGGTTTAAATAATGGAATTGTTTATTTAGCCGCTATGCCTTTTTTATTTATTGGAGTGATAGGTTATCGTTGGTGGAAAAGCCAAAAAGATAATTAAAAAGTATATACTTTTTTTTATTTTATCTTACTTTTAGCCACTAATTCTAAACAACTTCAATATGTCGTCTGCTCTGTTATTATCTTTTGTTTTTTTGTATTTTATTATTTTGTTAGTCGTTGCTTATTTTACATCTAAGCAAAGTAATAATGATTCTTTTTTTATAGGTAATAAAAGTTCAAACTGGATGTTAGTTGCCTTTGGGATGATAGGAACATCATTAAGTGGAGTGACATTTGTTAGTGTGCCGGGTGGCGTTTTAGGAAGCGGTTTTGCCTATTTTCAATTAGCAGTAGGTTACTTAATAGGTTATTTTGTAATTGCATTTGTTTTACTTCCTCTTTATTATAGACTCAATTTGACAAGTATTTATAATTATTTTAGTTCGAGAATGGGTTTTAAAAGTTATAAAACAGGTGCAGGTTTTTTTATCTTAAGCAGAACTTTGGGGGCTACTGCTCGTTTATACTTAGTCGTAAATATTTTACAAGCGGTTATCTTATCTGCAATGGGGATTCCATTTTGGTTGACGACAATTATAATCTTATTGATGATTTTATTATATACTTTCAAAGGAGGTGTAAAAACAATTGTTTGGACGGACACTTTGCAGACCTTTTGTATGCTTTTGGGATTAATACTTTGTGTATATTTTATTTTAAATTATTTGAATTTAGATTTTTCATCAGCATTAAAAAAAATGAGTGAAAAAGGTTATAGCAAAACATGGCAATTTGATGTGGATAGCAAATATTTTTTTATTAAACAAATTATAGCAGGTGCTTTTATTACTATTACCATGACCGGCATGGATCAAGAAATGATGCAAAAAAATATTAGCGTAAAGACATTAAAAGACAGCCAAAAAAATATGATAACACTCGCTTTTATAATGTTGGGAGTTATTTTGTTATTTTTAATTTTAGGAGGACTGCTTTATTTATTTGCCGAAAGTCATGGTGCAAGCATGCATGAGATTACAGAAAATGGGAAATCAATAACTGCTTTTGCAATTGGAGAAAAAAATGTAGGGAAAGATAACCTTTTTCCTGCTATGGCTTTGGACTACATGCCATCTGCTTTTACCGTGATTTTTGTCATTGCTTTGATAAGTGCATTATTCCCAAGTGCTGATGGTGCTATTACCGCATTAACTTCGAGTTTTTGTATTGACATCCTCGGGATACAAAGAAGCGACAAATCGGAAAATGAAAAAAAGAGAATACGCCAGATTGTTCACTTGAGTTTTACAATTATTTTTTTAATAGCAGTATTGGTATTCAAATGGATTAATGAGGCAAGCATGATAGATATGATTTTGAAAATAGCAACTTATACTTATGGTCCCTTATTAGGTTTGTTTGCATTTGGAATTTTGACTAAAAGAAAAGTGATAGACCATATCGTACCTTATATCTGTATAGTAGCCCCCATAGTGACTTACTTTATAGATCATAATCAAAAAATACTATTTGGCAAATACGAAATAGGAACTGAATTGATTGTTCTTAATGGTTTGATTACATTCATATTATTATTTATTTTTTCAAAAAAGAATGCTTATGAATCATAATTTAGTTTCGGATGAAATCAATCATTATGCCGAAAAACATACAAGCAAAGAAAGTGAGTTACTATATGAATTGAATCGTCAAACTCATTTAAAAACACAACTGCCTATAATGATTTCGGGGCATTTGCAGGGAAGGTTTTTAAGTATGATAAGTAAAATGATACAAGCGGAATTTATTTTAGAAATAGGAACTTTTACCGGTTATTCGGCACTTTGTTTAGCAGAAGGGTTGAAAGAAAATGGGAAACTCATCACAATAGATAATCATGAAGAACAAGCAGCTATTGCACAAGAATATTTTGATAAGTCTATTTATAAAAATCAAATTCAATCAATAATTGGTAATGCTATTGAGGTGATTCCGACATTGAATGAACAATTTGATATTGTATTTATTGATGCAGATAAAGCTAATTATGCTAATTATTACGATTTGATATTTGATAAAGTTAAAAAAGGCGGGTATATCCTAACGGATAATGTTCTATTTCATGGTACTGTAATACAACAAGATAATATCAACAAAAACACAAGAGCCATACAACAATTTAACGAAAAATTGAGTAAAGATAATCGAGTAGAAAATGTACTTTTGCCTATTAGAGATGGTATTTTAATCACTCGAAAAAAATAATAAACATGATAAAAAACAAGTATTTAATTCTGATTATTTGCAGTTTATTTTACTCGATTCATTCAAAAAGTCAAAATGAAAATGACGTAAATCAATATATAAATAACTTTAAGCAATATGCCATTGAAGAGCAAATCAGAACGGGCGTACCGGCTGCTATAACTTTGGCTCAAGGAATACATGAAACGGCAGCAGGCAAAAGTGAACTTGCAACGAATGCCAATAATCACTTTGGAATTAAATGTAAATCAAATTGGATAGGGGAGACCTATTTTTATGATGATGATAAAAAACAAGAATGTTTTAGGAAATATAGCAACGCTTTACAATCCTATATTGATCATTCTGATTTTTTAAAACAAAGTAGCCGTTATACTTCGCTTTTTGAATTGGACATCACTGATTATGTAGGATGGTCACAAGGACTTAAAAAGGCAGGTTATGCAACCAACCCTCTTTATTCAAAAAAATTAATTGAACTTGTAGAAAAATATAATTTACAGCAATTTACCTATGAAGCGTTGAAAAATAATAATGAGAAAATAGGCGAGATTGTACCCAACCAAGATAAGAAAAAAAATGATTTAAACATTACGGACGACCCAAATCAAACGTATAAAGGTCTTAAAGGTTTCTGGGCAAAAAAAGGAGATGATATTAACCAATTGGCGGCACAGCAGGATGTAAAACCGGCAAGATTAATGGAGTTTAACGAGTTACAAGATAATATTTTACCTTATGACATGTTTGTTTTTACACAAAAAAAGAAAAGAATAGGCACGGTTGAATTTCATAATGTACAAGAAGGCGAAACAATGTATTTGATTTCTCAAAAAGAAGCAATGGTTATTGATAATCTTTATATGTTCAATAACTTAAAAAAAGGAGATGAGCCAATGCCCGGTGAACAATTAAGTTTGCAGTATAAAGGATATAATACTCCCAAAATTTTTCCTAAGGAAGAACAAAAAAAATCAGAAAACATCATTGAAAACAAAGTAGAGTCAAGCACAATTGCAACGGTAGATGAATCAGATATTAAAGATTTAGAAAAAGCAAAAAAAGTAGAGTCTATACTTACGGGTAAGCCAATTGAAAATTCTGAAATTGTAATTGCAAAACCAATTGAGGAAAAAAAGGAAACAATAGTTGAGAACGTAAAAACAACATCAGAAGAAAATGTAAAAGAACCGGAAAAGCCTAAAGAAAAGCCAAAGGCCCCTAAAAGAACTTATAATGAAAAAGGTGTTGATGAAGATGTAAAAGAAATGAAAAAGAAGTTCGATGAAATGGTATATAGACCATTTGAAAGAAAAGTTGTGAAAAGAGATACTACAAAAACTCAAACGATTGCAATTAAAAGTAATACCGGAGTCAATATCCTAACAGTTGAAAAAAAGCAAACACCAAAAGATTCAATGAATAAAACGAAAATAACTACGAATAATGCTAATGCAAAAACAGAACAAAGTGTACAAAAAACAGAAACGGGTGTTAAGAGAGATGCTAAAAAAATAGAAGAAGAAAAAAAGAAAGCTGAAGATGAAAAGAAAAAAACACTCGAAAATAAAAAACAAACCAAAGTGTCTCCTTCTCATAAAGAACCTCTAAAAAAACAAGAATCAAAAACGACGGATAAAAAACAAACAAACACTAAAACTGCACCCAAACCAGCACAAAAAGCAGATACCAAAAAGACGGATGCAAAAACAAATCAAACCAAATCAACACCCAAAAAGAAATAAACTTTATAATGATTAAAGTACTTGATAAGCATTTTATACCTTATATCGGTGAAGAACAAATAGCTAATCGCATCAGCGAATTGGCAACGCAGATTAATAACGATTACCAAGATAAAAACCCTCTCTTTATCGGTATTTTAAATGGGTCTTTCATTTTCGCTTCTGACTTATATAAACAAATTACGATTCCATCAACAATCTCATTTATTAAACTGGCATCATACAAAGGCACTACTTCAAGTGGTACAGTCCTTACTCCTATTGGCTTAGAGGAAAATGTTCATGAAAGAAATATAATCATTATTGAAGATATTGTTGATACCGGAAATACTATGTATCATTTTTTAGAAAGTTTAGCTACTTTTAACCCATCTTCGGTTGCCATTTGTACACTGCTTCAAAAGCCTGAGGCACTTTTAAAACCTATAGAAGTGCAATATGTAGGATTTAAAATTCCAAATAAGTTTGTGGTAGGTTACGGCTTAGATTATGATGGTTATGGTCGAAATAGCAAAATGATTTTTCAGATAAAAGAGTAATTGTTTTTACTTAGCACATCGCTGGATATTATGTAGTAAATTCCCAACCAATGTCTTTCCTGAAATATTTTCCCTCAAAATCAATTTTCATCGCATTATCGAAAGATGTGTCTAAGGCATCTTTTAAATTATTTCCGATTGAAGTAATTGCCAAAACTCTTCCTCCGTTTGTCAACAGTTCGCCATTTACATCTTTGGTGCCTGCATGAAAAACAATACTATTTTCAATATCTTGAATGTGTGAAATTTGTTTTCCTTTTTCATAATCCTCAGGATAACCCTTACTCACCAAAACCACAGTAGAAGCATGTTTGGTAGTATGAATACATTTATGGGAATTGAGTTGATTACTTTTTAATGAGTAAAGTAATGGCACTAAATCATTTTCGATACGAGGCATGACTACTTCTGTTTCAGGGTCGCCCATTCTGCAATTGTATTCAATTACATAAGGTTCATTGTCAACTTTTATCAAGCCAATAAAAATAAATCCTTTGTAAATGATATTTTTCTGTTTTAACCCAAGTATAGTAGGCTCAATAATTTTATGGATAATTTTTTGTTCAAATTCATTATCTATAAAAGGCACGGGAGATATAGCCCCCATACCGCCCGTATTTAAGCCGGTATCGCCTTCTCCAATTCGTTTATAATCTTTTGCTGATGGTAATAAGCAATAATGTTCACCGTCGGTTAAAATAAAACAAGAAGACTCAATACCTTTTAAAAATTGTTCAATAACAACGGTTGTACCGGCTTTGCCAAACTTATTTTTTTTAATCATAGATTCAAAATTCAACAATGCTTCTTGGTATGTCTCGCAGATAACCACACCTTTACCTGCGGCTAAACCATCGGCCTTTAGCACGATTGGAAGCGAATGTTGTTTGATATATTGTATTCCTTCATAATAGGTTTCATTATTGAATTCTTTATAAGAAGCCGTTGGGATATTAAAATCTTGCATAAATTGTTTGGCAAAAGCTTTGCTTCCTTCCAACTTTGCACCTTCTGATGACGGACCAATAACATGAATATGGTTTAATGATTCTGTTTGCATGAAGTAATCAAATATGCCATTCACTAAAGGATCTTCTGGTCCAACGATAAGCATATCTATGTGTTGTTCAATACAAAATTTCCCAATTCCTTCAAACTCATTGAGTGCTATGGATACATTTGTTGCAATTTGTGCAGTTCCGGGATTGCCGGGAGCTACAAAAAGATTTTTGCATAAGGGACTCTGTCCTATTTTCCATGCAAGAGCGTGTTCTCTACCTCCACTTCCTAAAATGAGAATATTCATATTTTATTTTTCAAGTGCAAATGTAATATTATCATGTCAACAGATTAATAGGTACAATTGATTTTTTTACTGAATTTTATTTAAATACATAGTGTGTATAGCATTTTCAGTTAGATGAAGATGCTACTTTATATTTATCTTAATTTCTCACAGACTGTAATTCGTTTTGATGTTTATATTTTATACACCTTTTATCGCTATAGTTGCGACTAAATAATTTAAGCTAAATTAAATACAGATAATAGTTTAATCAAAAAAAGCTTGAACTATTTTATCCTTTTTTTTATTTTAACTTTGTTTGTAAAATTTTTTCATGTTAAAGTTAAAAGACATCATTCGAGAAATTGAAAAGTTAGCTCCTCTTGTTTTTCAAGAAAATTATGATAATAGTGGCTTAATTACCGGCAATATCGATATGGAAATTTCGGGCATTCTTATTAGTCTCGATGCGATAGAACCTGTGATGGATGAAGCAATTAATAGAAAATGCAATTTGATTATAGCACATCATCCTATTATTTTTAGTGGTTTAAAATCGTTAACCGGAAAAAATTATATCGAAAAAACGATTATCAAAGCAATTAAAAATGATATTGCCATTTATGCTGCTCACACCAATCTTGATAATATGTATCATGGAGTGAATCAAAAAATGGCACAAAAATTAAAATTAAAAAACACAAGTATTCTACAACCACTTAAAAATACGCTAAAAAAAATAATCGTTTATGTGCCTCAATCTCATTATGAAATGGTACAACAAGCTATCCTTAATGCCGGAGCTGGACATATAGGAAATTATAGTCATTGCAGTTTTAATACACAAGGATATGGTACTTTCATGCCTAATGAAAATGCTAAACCATTTATTGGAGAAAAAAATAAAATTCATATTGAAAACGAATTCAAGATAGAAGCCGTATTCATCAAGGATAAACAAAAAGAAATTATTCAGGCAATGAAAGAATCGCACCCTTATGAAGAAATTGCTTATGAAATTATGACGCTTGATAACGAAAATCAATATATAGGAGCCGGGCTTATAGGTGAGTTGGAAAACGAATTATTACCAACTGAATTTTTAACTTTAGTTCAAAAAGAATTTAAAGCAGATGGGATTCGATATACCGAATTGGAAAAAAAAATTAATAGAATTGCACTTTGTGGCGGTTCCGGAAGTTTTTTATTGCCGAATGCTATCGCTGCAGGAGCAGATGCTTTTTTGACAGCAGACTTTAAATATCATCAGTTTTTTGATGCAAATAATAAGTTAATGATTGTAGATATAGGGCATTATGAAAGTGAACAATATACTGGTGAAATATTTTTGAATAAAATTTCAGAAAAATACCCTAATTTTGCAGTCCATTTAACATCGGTTAATACCAATCCGATAAAATATTTTAAATAATTTATATGGCAGTAAAAGAATTTTCAGTACAAGAAAAATTAATATCAATCTGTACATTACAAAAAATTGATTCAAAAATTGATGAAATAAATAAACTAAGAGGAGAACTTCCAATGGAGGTTAGAGACTTGGAAGATGAGTTGGAAGGCTATAATATGCGAATGAATGCGATTGAAAATGAAATTTTGATAATCAAAGAAGATATCAAACGCAAAAAAAATATTCAAGTAGAAGCGGCTGAAGTTTTGAAAAAATATGAGAAACAACAAAATAATGTAAAAAACAGTCGTGAGTTTGAAGCTATAAACAAAGAAATTGAAAATCAAGAATTAGAAATTAAGGCGGCCGAAAAGAAAATAAAAGATGCAAAATATGCAATTGAAGAGCAAGAGAAAATAGAAGAAAATACGAAAAACTTAATTGCCGAAAAACAAGAAATTCTTAAAATTAAAAAAGCAGAACTCAAAAAAATTATAGAAGAAACGGAAGTTGAAGAAAAAGAGTTGTTGAAAAAAAGAGATGTTGCAACTCAACAAGTGGAACCAAGATTGCTTTCAGCGTATGAAAAAATCAGAAATAACTATAGAAACGGATTAGCCGTAGCTGTTGTTGACAGAGATTCTTGTGGAGGATGTTTTAATGTAGTGCCACCTCAAAGACAATCTGAAATTCGTTTACATAAAAAAATGATTGTATGTGAACATTGCGGACGTATTTTGGTAGATAACGAATTGGTTCAAGGTATCGAAATATAAACTTTTAATAAACTAACAATTACAAAATGGTAGCGTCCCTAAAAGACGCTATTTTTGTTTTTAAATTATTTTGAATGTACTTTCACTTATGCCGAAATTGTTGAAAAAATATATCATTTTCATATTATTTTATTTATTGAATAATTTGAGCATTCATGCTCAAGACTTTCAGTTTACCGACAATTGCCAAAAAGCATATAAGGCGTTCATGTCTATGAAAAACACTGAAGGAAGAGCTTACTTGATAAAAGAATTGAACGTTAATAAAAACAATTTTTTACCGATTATTTTATTTAATTATGACGACTTTATTTCTTTAACTTTTAATGAAGACCCTAAAGAATATAAGATACGTAAACCCTTATTTGATAAACGTTTGAAGTTATTAGAAAGCGCCAATCAAAATTCTCCCTATTATTTATTTTCAAAAGGATTATTGTATTTTCAGTGGAGCGCTATTCAAATTAAATATGCCGATTATTGGAATGCCGCATGGGATTTTAGAAAAGCTTTTTTGACATTTAAGGAAAATAAAAAAAAATACCCTGATTTTGTTTATAATAATATATACTTAGGAGCTCAAGAAGCCGTGATTAGCACTATACCGAACGGTTATAAGTGGATTAGCAAAATTTTTGGTATGAAGGGAAATATGAAAAATGGAATGTATTTGCTTAATTCTTTTATTCAATCAAAGCAACCATATTTTAATGAAGAAGCGTTTTTGTATTTAGTATATTTAAAAAACTATTTAGAAAATGATGTATCGGGTGCCTTTCAACTGATAAAAGATAATCATTTGGATACAAAAAATAATCAACTCTTTGCCTTCATGGAAGCCAATCTTTCTTTAAATAATAAAAACGCAAAAAACGCTGAATATGTTTTAAACAATAGAAAAAATTCAAACGATTATATTCCTTTTCCTATGCTTGATTATGAAATGGGAGATGCAAAATTGCGTAGGCTCGATTTTTCTGCAATTCAATATTATGAACGTTTTATTAATAACTCAAAAGGGAATTTTTATATAAAAGATGCTTGTTACAGTATTGCTTTATGCTACTACCTGATGGGAAATCAAAATTTAGCAAACCAATACAAACAGAAGGTGAAAACTATAGGAAAAACCGAATCGGATGCGGATAAACAAGCCCTTAAAAATGCAAATAAACCTTCGTTTCCAAATAAAGAATTATTAAAGGTTCGTTTATTAAATGATGGCGGATATAATGAAGAAGCATTGAAAATTCTGATGAGTCTTAAAAACCTTAATACAGAGGAAACATTAGAATATTATTATCGTTTAGCCAGAGTATATGATGATTTGAATCAAGATGATTTGGCGATAGAAAATTATTTGAAAACAATTAATTTAGGTAGAATTTCTACTGAGTATTTTGCTGCAAGAGCCGCTTTGCAAACAGCTTACATTTATGAAAAAAGAAATAATAAAACACTGGCTCTAAAATATTTTAATGATGTTATAGAAATGCAAGATCATGAGTACAAAAATTCTTTAGACCAAAGGGCAAAATCAGGAATTAATCGCGTAAATGGAAATTAATATTTTGCATTTTATTTTAAACTAAATTTGTTCCGTGCTTAAAAATTTATACATAAAAAATTTTGCAATTATCAACGAAGCCTCTATTGATTTTGAAAATGGATTTACTGCAATTACCGGCGAAACCGGAGCAGGAAAATCTATATTGATCGGTGCTTTGTCTTTAGTAATGGGCGAAAGAGCAGACAGCAAACATTTTTTATCTCAACAAGAAAAATGTATTATCGAGGCAATATTCGATATCAAACAAAACGAAGAAATTATTAAGATACTCACTGAGTTTGATTTAGACATAGAACCTGTTTTGCATTTAAGAAGAGAGATTAATACAAATGGAAAATCTCGCGCATTTGTAAATGACACACCTGCCACACTTAATCAATTGGCAGCTCTATGTGATAAATTAGTGGATTTGCATCGTCAATTTGATACCATTGAACTTCAACATAACACTTATCAATTAAGTATTTTAGATAACATCGTTTTTCAACAAAACGAATTGAAACAATATGCTGAATCTTATCATCATTGGAAAAAATTAAAACAATCATTAGAAGATTTACAAAATAAAAATCGACAATCTCAACAAGAAATGGATTATTTGCAATTTGTTTTTCAAGAATTGGAAGCGTTGCAATTAAAAGAAAATGAGATTGAACAAATTGAACAGGAATTAAAAATTTTAGAAAATGCTACTGAATTAAAACAAGATTTACAACATACTCTCTTCTTAATGAATGAAGGCGATACTCCTTTACTTTCCCTTCTCAAGCAAGTTATTTCACGTATAGAGAACCAAGTTAAAATTAATCCTGAACTGAAAAACTATCTTGAGCGTTTGAGTAGTTGTCATATCGAACTAAAAGATATTCATAATGAAATTGACTCCATCAGCGAAAAGATTTATTATGATGAAGAGAAAATACAATTTTATAATCAGCGTTTAGACCAAGCTAATAAATTACTCAAAAAATATCATTTGCAAACGAGTAAAGATTTGTTGAATTATAAAGATGAAATCGAGCAAAAAATTCAACAAGTACAAAATAATGATGAAGAAGAAAAAGCACTATCGAATCAAGTAAAACAAGCATTTGAAACGGTTTCAGTTTTAGCACAATCATTGCACGAAAAAAGAATACACCAAATACCTAAAATAATTAAGAAATTGAATGAGATGTTGATTTTAGTAGGTATGCCCAATGCTCAATTTTCAATTTCAACCCTTGAAGTCAATATCAATGAAAAGGGTATAGATAATATCGAATTTTTATTCGATGCCAATAAATCCGGTGCTTTTAAACCTTTAAGCAAGGCGGCATCCGGAGGGGAGTTGAGCCGTATTATGCTTTGTATTAAATCGATTATATCGGAAAATACGCAACTTCCAACATTGATTTTTGATGAAATTGATACCGGTATTTCAGGAGAAACAGCCATTCAAGTCGGGAATTTGATGAAACAAATTGCAACAAATCACCAATTGATTTGTATTACGCATTTGCCACAAATTGCAGGAAAAGCCCATCATCATTTATTTATTTATAAAAAAGAAAATGAACAAGGTACCATCAATACCTATTTTAAAAATTTAAGTGAAGAACAAAGAGTAGATGTGCTTGCTGAAATGTTAAGCGGAAAAAGTTCGGGTGAACATTCGAAGGAAATGGTCAAAGAATTTTTGAAAAAATAATTAGAATTTCCAAACAATATTTAAATAGATATTACGTCCCATTCTTGGGATGCGGTTCCAGTCGGCAAATGTACTATATCGTTTATCTAAAAGATTTTCACAACCTCCTCTTAATCCTATTTCCTGTTTGTTGAGCTTGAAAGATTTACTCAGTCCTATATTAAAAATGGTATATGCAGGAGCTGCTGATTCACCAAATTCTTTACTATAAGCATATTGCTGAAGAGCACCTTCCATGCTGATTTCTGATGCAAACGATTCTCTTTCATACTTGATAGCAGAGCCATAAGTGAATGGTTGAATTTGAGGGAGGTTAAGTTGTTTTGATTTTCCTAATCGATAGATTATTTTTCCGCTTATTGTTAATGGAGATATAATTTTATAACCCATATTCAATCCAATATTTAGCAAATCGGCATTCGGTAATTGTCCATATATTTTTACACCATTTGCACCAATAGTCATAGCAGTTAAAGTAGTATCCGGTATGCCGATAATGTAGTGATTCATTCTAAAATAATTTATTTGTGCTTTCGTTGAAAAACGCTTTGAATTAAATGATGTACTTTCACTAAGCTCAAAAGAGCTTTCATTTTTCAAATACGGATTCCCAATATAATCCCATCGGTCGAAACTATTAAACAAATAAAAACCATATCCCTCTGATACGGATGGAGCGCGGTTTCCATAAGCTATGCCAATATTTTGTGTCCAATTATTTTTTGCATATATCAAACTTGCACCAATATTATTTAACCATCTTGTTTTGCCATGTTCCAAGTTAGGATAAAAGATTTTTAGTGTTTCATAACCTAAAGTATCATTGATATAATTGTGATGTAAACCGCTACCTAAGGTAAAAACAGAAGACCAATTTTCATTCCATAAAACTTTATCTTCTAAAAATAAATTCATAAAATATGTTCTGACATTGGGCCATGTCAGCATAAACATATCTTTGTTGTTTGCATTGTTTGCATACATTGTCATCTCGGCTAAAGATTTATTAAAATGCCCGGAAAGATTGGCTTTCCAGTTATGATTTTTTATTGCACCTTTCATCATACTGTAAAACCCAATTGTATTAGTCCAGCCGGGCATATCCATTCTTATCGGGACGAATGGTCTTTTGCTGTCATCCATAATATGAGTAACATGATTATAATAAATCTTACTTTCCCAATACTGTATATGTGGACTTACTTCATGGTAGGAATGTTGCAAGGAAGCAATGTAAGCCTCGGCTAAGGCGACATCCATCGGTAATGCAGGGTACCCGACATTAGTAGCACGGTCATAAATTAAAGATGCTGCTATATCTTGTTTTTCATTAAGTTTATAGCCTGCCATTCCGGAAAGATTCAATTTTCTATACTGAGAGTAAAAAACTTCAGCACCACCGCCGGCTTTGTAATTTCGGGCATCTCTAAAAGTAAAATCTATATCTGTATAAAAATCACAACCGGAGTATTGTAATTTTGTCCCTAATATTTTTTGTAAATTGTTTGATTCAAAACCGGTAAATACAGTACCTTTAAACCCTGTGTTATTACATTCAGAATGTTTTCTTACTAAATCAATACTACCTGCAATTGTAGCTCCATGTTGAGCACCGGACTGGCCGCTTTGGATATTAGCTTTACTTAGATTTGTAATTTCAACATAGGAGGTAATAGGATCCATTTTATCAGTACATGCACCATATATTCGCATGCCATCTATTGTAATCACAGAACGTTCGGTAGCCATTCCATTGATAAAAGGTTCCCCTGCATAAGCACCCCTTTTAATCATATTGATAGCAGCGTTTGACTCTAAGTAAGAGTCTAACGAAGACAATACTTTAGTTTGTTTATTAGAAAGATTATTTTTTCCGGTTATTATTACTTCTTCTAAAACTTTAGGACTTTTAGTTTGTGATTGAATAGAGTCTTCATCTGTTTGTGCCTCAATTGTATTTTGAAAAAAAATAAGGGAAAGGGTTAATATTAAGACGTATGTTTTTTTCATTGTTTTATTTTATATAAAATAATCCTCAAGCTAAAAATTTAGGATGAGGATTATTTTTACATCATATTGAAAAAGCAAATTTACTAATATTCTACTTCAAAATAGATACTGCTATTCGTAGGAGAATTAGGGGGGAGTTCATCGCCCTTTATAACATTACTTTGACTGTCCAATAGCTGAAGATTAATTACCCAATAACCACTCATTGTAAAATTCACTTTGCCGTAATAATTTTTATCAGTAGCATCTTGTGTCAAATTTACATTTTTGGGAGAACCATGATTGCCCATATCCGGCATACGGGGGTCAATTTTTATGGTGTAATTATCTGCTTTTGTAAAAGTTATCATATCACTTGTTTTATAAAGCATAGCCATCATGTCATTTACTCCAAATTTTGGCGTTGATGGCTCCACCATAGCCAATACATATCGAATACTATCACTTCCTTTAAAGCTGACAACTTTCTTACGAGTAGGTGCGCTTACGTCCACATTGTCTTTAATTGTATAACTTGAACCACCAATGGTATAGTCAAAAGAAATTTCCCAATAATCAGGATTGCTGCTTGCCATTTGAAAAATAATATAACCTTCAAAATAGGAACTGGTTTTATCAACTAATTTAAGTGTAGAATATGGGCAAGAATGACTCATGGCATTCATATACATCATGGGTGTCCATGATATTTGTGCATTGTTTATAGCTTTCCCATCGTTTGATTTGATATGGGCGATCAGCTTGTTGTATCCTACTTCTAATTTTCCGGAGGCAGAGTATAACTCTATAGTATGCACTGCATTGGAAAAAGTTTTAATAAGCGTAAAACCTACTGTTGGGTTGGGTTCAGTGTTTTGATTATTATTATTGGGAGGTGTATCCTTTTTTTTACTGCAAGATACTATGGCAGTTAATAACAGCATAAAGCCGAAATATTTTAAAATATTCATATTTTATTTTTTATAAAGTTAATTAAAAATGTAATTTATTTTAGAATCTATAGGTATTCATTTTTTTTAAAATCTTTTTTTTTAAAAAAAGATAAACTTTATAAGGTAGGTGGTTTTTCAATTTCACTAAAACGTAAAAAATGATAGAATGATTGTTGAAATAATGAGTAATTAATTTTGCTAAATACTAATTTGAAAACATTATTAAAATTATGTATAAGGTCTTCGTAAAAGAGAAATACTTCCTTTTGAAATTGATTTACGATTTCGTTTGCAAATTCATCATTTTGCTCTTGAGATATTTGTTTTATTTTACATTGCCCATTACATTCTATATTCGGGTTTGTTTTGTTTTTACAGAAAAGGGTAGTAAAAGTTGTTGGACTTAAATCATATAATAAAACTAAAGCGGGATTTTTAAAAGTACAAAACAATATACTATTGAACAAAATGAAAACAGTAATTTTTTTAAATAAGTCCAAAATAATTGTTTTTGTTGATTGCAAAGATATTAAGCAAAAAAAATAATAATTATGATTATAATCACATCAATCCATTTTTAAATAACGTTCATTTATAACTTTTATATGATGCAATTCATGGCCCAAAATAATCCAAGCACAAGCTCGTACACTCATGGTAAAATTGCTGGCTATACCACAGGCTTTAAGCTGATCCGCATTGAGATTATTGAAAAAGCTAAGTGTGTGATTCCTACAAGTGATATATTCTTTTAATAATTTTGATAAAGGAATTTTATTAGCATTAGCATTTTTTACAAACTCATTTTCATCAAAAAAAGGCTGAGGTGTCTTGTCTAAACGAGCAAACCGCATTGCCCTATAAACAAACACTCTCTCCGTATCAATCAAGTGCATAATGATATCTTTTATACTCCATTTTCCCTCTGAATAAGGAGAGGTTAAAACTTCATTACTTAAAGATTTAAATAAATTATTATTGCTTTGGGCATTTTTTTTTAGTTGGTCCAAAACACTAATGTTTGAATCAATCAATTCGATATATTGCTCATAATATAACGCATACTCATTATAAGAGGGTTTAGAAATTTTTTTCATTTTATTATTTTGTTATAATTGAAAAAAGTACAAGATTTAATACAAAATACACACAAAAATGGATAAAATATCAAATTATAAGCTTTAAAAGTTCAAAAAATAAAAATATTTATTTACCTTTGCACTCTTTAAAATTTATTTAATCACAAAAACTAAAATAATTTCTATTATTTATGTCAGTAAAAATCAGACTACAAAGACACGGTGCAAAAAAACGTCCATTTTATTTTATTGTAGTGGCTAACTCCACAGCAAGAAGAGATGGAAAATTTATTGAAAAATTAGGCACTTACAATCCACTAACAGTACCGGCAACTATCCAAGTTAACAGAGATAGAGCTATCCATTGGTTAAGCAAAGGTGCTGAACCAACGCACACTGTAAACA
Source organism: Chitinophagaceae bacterium (assembly GCA_039811265.1). Classification (GTDB taxonomy): domain Bacteria; phylum Bacteroidota; class Bacteroidia; order Chitinophagales; family Chitinophagaceae; genus OLB11. Next base: position 16,109 of record JBDHYI010000003.1, read on the forward strand.
GAATCCTATCCTTCAAAGGCGTTTTATATTACAAACATTTGTTGAGAGGCGTAAAATTAGGTTTGTTTGATGAACAAGCAGCTCAACAAAAATTTGAATCTTGGAATGCCAATCACGATAAATTAGTAGCCGATAGACAAGCGTCCCATAAAAAAGCAAAAGCCGCTTCTCGTATTCAACCGATTATTAAAAAAGTAGAAGAACAAGCTCCTGTTGCTGAAAAAACAAATCCAACAACAGAAACCACTGCTGAAGAAACTACTTCAAATGAATAATTTTATTTTTAATTTTTATAAAACTGCTTCATAACCGAAGCAGTTTTTTTATTTTAAAACAGACTATATTAAAAAGTTTTAATTTTTGTCAATAAAAAATAAAACACACTTCAAATGTTATAAAGAAGTATAAAATTTTTTAATTACTTTTAAATTATGAAAAAGATAATTTTGCTTTCAATGATTAGCATGGCATGGCAATTAAATGCACAAACACTGAAATACCCTATTACTAAAAAGGAAAACGTTCAAGATGATTATTTCGGTCATAAAATAAATGACCCATATCGTTGGCTGGAAGATGATAATTCGCCACAAACAAAAGAATGGGTAAAAGAAGAAAATCAATTTACAGAAAAATATTTATCCAAAATTCCTTTTAGAGAAGATATGAAAAAGGAATTAGCATCAATGTGGAATTATGAAAAGTATAGCGCTCCTTTCAAAGAAGGTCCTTATTATTTATTTTATAAAAATGACGGATTACAAAATCAATCCGTTTTATACATTCAAGAAGGATTAAAAGGAGAACCGAAAGAATTTCTGAATCCTAATACGCTTAATGAAAAAGGGACTTCAGCCTTAAACACTGTGGCATTTTCAAAAAATCAAAAATACTGTGCATACAGTGTATCCAATGCAGGAAGTGATTGGCAAGATATTTTTATCATGGATGTAAAAACAAAACAACTCATTAAAGACGTAATTTACTATTCTAAATTTAGCGGTATTGCTTGGAAAGGCGATGATGGTTTTTATTATAGTGGATATGATAAACCTAAAAATGAAAGTGAAAAGTATTCTGCAAAAACAGAGTATCAAAAAATATTTTATCATAAAATAGGAACTTCACAAGAAAGCGATCAACTCATATATGAAGACACCGATAATCCTTTACTTTATAAATCTGTAGTGTTAAGTGAGGACGAAAGATGGCTTATTATGAGCATTTCCGGCGGAACGGATGGTACCAATTTATATTATAAAGATTTGACCGGAAATCAATCAGGCTTTTTGCCGATTGGAGAAGAAGATTTTAAAACCAATCAAGATTTTGTTACCGTTATTGATAATAAACTTCTAATTTTTACAAATAAAGATGCAAGTAATTATCAGCTTGTTTTATTTGATCCAAAGACAAAAGAACAAACTTTTTTCCTGAAAGAAAATAATGCAAAATTAGATGGAGCAACAAGAGTAGGGGATAAAATCATTTGCACTTATCTCGTTAATGCAAGTAGCAAAGTTGATATTTATGATTTGAAAGGACAATTAGTTAAAACATTAGAATTGCCCGGAATTGGTACTGTTGGCGGATTTTATGGTGATAGTAAAGACCGTGAAACATTTTACACATTCACTTCTTTTAATACACCACCTTCTATTTATAAATATGATATTGCCACAGGTCAAAGCGAACTTTTTAAATCAACTAAGCTAAATGCTCAAATGAAACCAACAGTTGTAGAACAGATATGGTTTGAAAGCAATGATGGCACCAATGTTCCAATGTTCGTTTATCATCGAGCTGATGTTGATATTCATAGTGGAAAACCGCTACCTGTTTTCCTTTATGGATATGGTGGGTTTAATATCCCTATTACACCTTCATTTAGTATTCCAATATCTTACTTTGTACAAAAAGGAGGAGTATATGTATCGGTTTCATTACGTGGAGGAAGTGAATTTGGAGAAACATGGCATCAACAAGGTATGAAAAATCTAAAACAAAATGTATTTGATGATTTTATCGGTGCAGCAGAATATTTGATAAAACAGAAAATAACAAACCCTGAAAAATTAGCTATTCATGGAAGAAGTAATGGCGGACTATTAGTAGGAGCTTGTATGACACAAAAACCCAACCTTTTTAAAGTTGCTTTACCTGGGGTAGGTGTTTTAGATATGTTACGATATCATAAATTTACTGTTGGTTGGGGTTGGGCAGTTGAATATGGTAGTAGTGACAATGAAACCGATTTTAATTACTTAATAAAATATTCCCCCTTACATAATGTAAAAAAAGGAACACAATATCCTGCAACAATGATTACAACAGCTGACCATGACGATAGGGTAGTGCCTGCACATTCTTTTAAATTTGCAGCAACTTTACAAGAAGCTCATAGTGGAAATAATCCTATACTAATAAGAATTGACGTGCAGGCCGGCCATGGTGCAGGAAAGCCCACTACTAAGCAAATAGACGAGTGGACAGATATTTTGTCTTTTGTCATGAACGAACTAAAAATGAAATTCTAATATTTTTTTATGCGACTGTTGCTTGCCCACTTTTTCACTTTCTTTTCAACCTTATGCTTTTCTCAAAGTATCGAATCTACAAAAATAAATATTCAAAAACTTTGTAGCGATGAATTGAAAGGAAGAGGTTATGTAGAACAAGGAGTTAATAAAGCAGCGAAATATTTGGTAAAAGAATTTGAAAATTTGAATTTAAAAAAGTTTAATAACTCATATATTCAGACTTATACCTTTCCTGTTAATACTTTCCCATATCCCATTTCCTGTGAATTAGATAATAAGCCTAAAAAAGTTGGAATAGATTTTTTGGTAGCTGCCGATGCAACCAAAATAAACGGGAATTATAATCTTATTTTCTTTAATACAAAAGACAGTCTAGATATTACTTTATTAAGTAAAAAAATCAATAAAGGTTTTGAAAAAAATGAAGCACTCGTTTTACGTTTTGATAACGCCCGAAAATCAAATTGGATAGACACATGTAAGAAGTATTATCATTTCCCCGAATTGATTATTTTTACTGAAGAAAAAAAATTAACACATACAGTAGCTACCCAAACGTCAGAATATAATAGTTTGATTTTCTTGGATTCCGTTGTTTTGAATAAAGACAAAATTCACATCCAATTTCAAAATGAATTTCATCCCTCATTTGAAAATAAAAACATAATCGGCTTTATTAATGGAAAGAAAAAAGATTCTTTTATTGTTTTTTCTGCTCACTATGACCATTTAGGCATGCAGGGAGATGCAATGTTTCCGGGAGCAAGTGATAATGCAAGCGGGACAAGTATGTTATTGTATTTAGCTAATTATTTTTCCAAACACAAACCAATTTATAATCTTGTGTTTATCTTTTTTAGTGGCGAAGAAGCCGGTTTGAAAGGCTCGGAATACTTTGTGAACAATCCCACTTTTGATATTAAGAAAATAAAAACACTGATTAATATTGATATTATGGGAGATGCAAAAAATGGAATAACGGTTGTTAACGGAGAAGTGTATAAAAATATATTTGATAAATTAACAGCATTAAATAAAAAATCCAACTTAATTCCCGAAATAAAAATAAGAGGAAAAGCTAAAAATTCCGATCATTATTATTTTGGAGAAAAAGGAATTCCATCTGTTTTCATTTATTCAATGGGTGGCGTTGGTTATTATCATGATGTTTTTGATAAAGCTGAAACGCTTTCACTTACTAATTTTGCCAATGTAGCACAATTACTTATTGATTTTGTCCAATCAAAATAATTTTCTATAACAAATGACAAAGAAAGAAAAATATACTTTTCTGATAACATATTTTACAAAACATGCTCCCAATGCAGAAACAGAATTGATATATGACAATCCTTTTCAGTTATTGACAGCTGTTATTTTGTCTGCACAATGTACTGATAAAAGAGTAAATCTCACAACACCTTATTTGTTTGAAAAATATCCTGATGCTCACGCAATGGCTCAAGCTGATTTTGAAGAACTATTTAATGTAATTAAAAGTATAAGCTACCCAAATAGTAAAACAAAGTATCTAATAGGAATGGCTCAAATACTTATTGAAAAATTTAATGGGGAAGTGCCAATGACTGTTGAACAACTCGTAAAATTACCGGGTGTAGGTAGAAAAACGGCAAATGTGATAACATCTGTTATTGACAAACAACCTAATATGGCAGTTGATACGCACGTGTTTCGAGTGGCTAATCGAATCGGGTTAACTAAAAATAGTAAAACACCATTACAAACCGAAAAAGAATTAATTAAGCATATCCCAAAAGAGTATATCTACAAAGCACATCATTGGCTTATTTTACATGGAAGATATATTTGTGTTGCTCGCTCTCCAAAATGCGACCAATGCGGATTGACTACGATTTGTGACTATTATAAAAAAGAAATAAAACCTAATAAAAATTAAGTCATTTTTTCTAAAGTTTCTTTAATTAATTTCTCTTTATTAATTCTGACAACACCTGGTTCTTCACACACAAGTCCTCCGGCTAAGTTAGAAACCTGAGCTGCAAAAGAAATATTTTTACTCAAAAAAAGAAGTATGGAGGCAACGGCAATAACCGTATCACCGGCACCTGAGACATCAGCAATTTTTCGAATATGCGCAGGGAATAGATAAGATTCTTTATCTTTTTGAGAAAAAACTCCTTTTTCAGAAAGTGTGATTAAAGTAGTTTGGTGATTTAATTTTTGTTGCAGTTGAGAATGTACTTGCTTCAAAACACTCAAATTAATATTATTGATTTCGATATTAAGTGCATCTTTTACTTCTTTGAGATTTGGTTTGAATAAATCCACATTTTGATATGAAAAAAAATGTTTTTGTTTAGGGTCAACAGCTACAAACACACCTACATGTTTGCAATGAGTTATTATTTTTTCGATTATTAATTCACTCAATAAACCTTTGTTGTAATCTTCAAAAATTAATATATCCGGTTTTTCAATTTGAATAGCTCTTAAACAAACATCTATAAAATGATGCTCTTCTTTTAATGAAAGTGGAACCGTTTGTTCCTCGTCTATTCTTAATATTTGCTGGCTTTTTGAGATAATTCTTGTCTTGTTGGTTGTAGTCCTCTCTTTTGATTGTAAGCAAAATTTAGTATCGATACCTTCATCTTTTAACATTGAAAGAAAATGGTTCCCTGCAATATCTTTTCCAATCATAGACAATAAATACACCTCTGCTTCTAAAGATTTACAATTTAAAGCAACGTTGGCAGCACCACCCAATCTTGATTCTTTTTCTTCAATTGAAATAATTGGAACAGGAGCTTCCGGTGAAATCCTTTCAATATGTCCACGCCAATAATGATCAATCATAACATCTCCAACAACAAATACTTTTATAGAACTGATTTTTTGAAATAGCTTCTTGACATTTGGTTTTGCCTTTGTTTTCATAAAGACAAAAATAGGTTTTACAAACTGAATCAATATAATTTTTTAATAAATGAAAATTAAAAAACATATCAAATTTTTAAAAGGTTGATATTAAAATACAATAATATTTTTCAAATACTACGACTTTATATTGCTTAACTTTGCAATCTACCTAAATATAATAAACACTTAAATTCAAATAATCATTATGCAAAAAATTCTCAAACAATTAGGCTTACAAAAACTCAATAACGGAACTTATACCGGATTGAAATCTATCCAAAGTAAAGGCGAAAAATTAGACAGTTATTCTCCTGTTGATGGACAATTAATAGCATCAGTTTTTTCAACCAAAAAATCAGAATATGATGCTGTGATAAACACCGCAACAAAAGCATTTTCAGAATGGAGATTAATTCCCGCACCTAAAAGAGGTGAAATCGTAAGACAAATGGGAGATGAACTCAGAAAGTTTAAAGAGCCTTTGGGCAAATTAGTAAGCTATGAAATGGGAAAAAGTTTACAAGAGGGATTGGGAGAAGTACAAGAAATGATTGATATCTGTGATTTTGCTGTTGGTTTAAGCCGCCAACTTTATGGATTGACTATGCACAGTGAACGTCCCGGACATAGAATGTACGAACAATATCATCCATTAGGAGTTGTAGGAATTATTTCAGCGTTTAATTTTCCGGTAGCTGTATGGAGTTGGAATGCAATGTTAGCGTGGATATGCGGAGATGTGTGTGTGTGGAAACCAAGTGAAAAAGTACCTTTAACCGCTATCGCTTGCCAACATATTGTACAAACAGTATTAAAGAAAAATAATATTTCAGAAGGAGTATGTTGCTTAATCAATGGAGGGAGAGAAGTAGGAGAGTGGATGAGTAGAGATACAAAGGTGGCTCTTGTATCTGCTACCGGAAGTACAAGAATGGGAAAAGCAGTTGCAAGTGCAGTGGCTGAAAGACTTGGAAAAAGTTTATTAGAACTTGGAGGAAATAATGCCATCATAATTAGTGAACACGCGGATTTAGATATGGCATTAATAGGAGCAGTGTTCGGAGCAGTCGGTACAGCAGGACAGCGTTGTACTACAACTCGACGATTAATCATTCATGAAAAAGTTTACAAGAAATTTACCGATAAATTAATCAACGCTTACAAACAAATCAAAATAGGAAATCCATTAGATGAAAAAAATCATGTAGGGCCATTGATAGATAAAGATGCCGTTCAAAATTACTTTAATGCAATTGAAGCAGCTAAAAAAGAAGGCGGTAAAATATTAGTAGAAGGAGGCGTATTAAAAGGAAAAGGTTATGAAAGCGGTTGTTATGTTAAGCCGTGTATTATTGAGGCAAAAAATCATTATGAAATTGTTCAACATGAAACTTTTGCTCCTATTTTATACATCATGAAATATAAAACAATAGAAGAAGCAATTGAAATGCAAAACAGCGTACCTCAAGGTTTATCATCAGCCATAATGACTTTAAACCTTAGAGAATCTGAATTGTTTTTATCACATGCAGGAAGCGATTGCGGAATAGCCAATGTAAATATTGGAACAAGTGGCGCTGAAATAGGTGGTGCTTTTGGAGGAGAAAAAGAAACAGGTGGAGGAAGAGAAAGTGGTTCAGACGCATGGAAAGCATATATGAGAAGACAAACAAATACCATGAACTACTCGACAAAGCTACCATTAGCACAAGGAATTAAATTTGATATATAAAAATTAAAAAATAAATTTTTATAAAAATATAAAACATAAATTGTTGAAAATTAATTTATTATACTGAAAAGTGTATAAGTGCTTAATTAGCTTTAATAAATTTTTTATACAGATTATCAACAAAATTTACAGAATAGTTGATGATTTCAACTAAAAGTATATTTTTGCAGTCTAAATTATTTTAAAAATGTCAGAAATAGCAACACGCGTTAAAAAAATTATTGTTGACAAACTAGGAGTTGACGAAGCAGACGTAGTAAATGATGCAAGCTTCACAAACGACTTGGGTGCAGATTCATTGGACACTGTAGAATTGATAATGGAATTTGAAAAAGAATTCAATATCTCTATTCCTGATGAACAAGCTGAAAATATTGCAACAGTAGGTCAAGCGATTTCTTATTTAGAAGAATACGCTAAGTAATTTATTTTTAAAATTAAAAATGCAATTATGCAATTAAAACGTGTAGTAGTTACAGGTTTAGGTGCTCTTACCCCCATTGGCAATACAGTTCAAGATTATTGGAACGGATTGTGCAATGGGGTAAGTGGTGCTGATATGATTACTCTTTTCGATCCTGAGAAGTTTAAAACACGTTTTGCATGCGAAGTCAAAAATTTTAATCCCGAAGACTTTTTAGATAAAAAAGAAGCAAGGAAGTTAGATCGCTTTTCGCAATTTGCTATAGTGGCATCAAATCAAGCAATAGAAGATGCTCAATTAAATCAAGCAGGTATTAATAAAGATCGAGTGGGTGTAATTTGGGCTTCCGGTATTGGCGGGCTTGGGACTTTTTTCGAAGAAATGAAAAACTTTTTTCAGGGAGATGGTACACCACGATTTAATCCATTCTTTATTCCTAAAATGATTTCAGATATTGCTGCAGGGCATATTTCAATGATACATGGGTTTAGAGGGCCTAATTATTGTACTGTCAGTGCTTGCGCTTCCTCATCACATGCATTGATAGATGCTTCCCATTTTATCCGTTTAGGAAAAGCTGATGTAATTGTTTGTGGAGGTTCAGAAGCGGCTATTACTATACCCGGCGTTGGCGGGTTTAATGCCATGAAAGCATTAAGTGAACGCAACGATTCTCCTAAAACAGCCTCACGTCCATTTGATAAAGACAGAGATGGATTCGTATTAGGCGAAGGAGCCGGTGCTATTGTATTAGAAGAATATGAACATGCTGTAAAAAGAGGTGCAAAAATTTATGCCGAATTAGCCGGAAGTGCTTGCTCAGCTGATGCACATCATATTACAGCCCCGCATCCTGAAGGAGCCGGAGTTATCTTAGTTATGTCATCTGCTTTAGATGATGCACAATTGAAACCAAAAGATATTGATTACATTAATGTACATGGTACTTCAACCCCTCTTGGTGATATTGCAGAAGTAACAGCTATCCAAAAAGTATTTGAAGAGCAAGCTTATAACTTAAATATAAGCAGTACAAAATCTATGACCGGACACTTGTTAGGTGCTGCCGGAGCGATAGAAGCAATTGCAACTATTTTAGCGGTGCAAAACAATATCGTGCCACCTACTATCAATCATTTTACCGATGATGACAATTTAGATTCTAAATTGAATTTTACTTTTAATCAAGCTCAAAAGAGAACCGTAAATGCAGCATTAAGCAATACGTTTGGTTTTGGTGGGCACAACGCAACAGTAATATTTAAAAAAAACAATCAATAAATTTCTTTTTAAGGCTTTTCTCAAATTTTAAGGCTGTGAAATCTGTGTTAAACTATTTATTAGCGAATAATTTAACTTTGAAAGAAACTTCGTTTTTGTACTTTTGTCAACTTTATAAAATCTATGTTTGAACTCTTAGATAAAAATAAACTGCCAAAGCATATTGCCATTATTATGGATGGAAATGGGCGTTGGGCAAAAGAAAGAGGACAGGATAGATTATTTGGGCATCAACAGGGAGTTTTTAGTGTAAGAGATGTAGTAGAAGGTTGTGCAGAAATTGGTATTGAATATTTAACTTTATATGCATTTTCTACTGAAAATTGGAACCGTCCTGAAAATGAAGTCAATGCCCTGATGGAACTTTTAGTTTCGACTATAAGAAAAGAAGCAGATACACTTAAAAACAATGGTGTAAGATTAAATGTTATAGGTGATATAAAAAGTTTACCTCCACAATGTATTGATGAACTTAATGAAGCCGTAGAAATTACCTCAAAAAATTCAAGATTGAATTTAATATTAGCATTGAGCTATAGCTCAAAATGGGAAATCTTAGAAGCCTGTAAAAAAATAGCAAATGATGTAAAAAATAATTTGCTTTCAATAGAGCAAATTAATGATGAAACATTTAAACATTATCTGTGTACAGCCAACATACCTGATCCTGAATTACTGATTCGCACGAGTGGCGAATTCAGAATAAGTAACTTTCTATTATATCAAATTGCTTATTCTGAACTTTATTTTACAAATACTCATTGGCCTGATTTTAGAAAAGAAAACTTAGTAGAAGCATTGCTTAATTACCAAAATAGAGAAAGACGTTTTGGAAAAATTAGCGAACAATTAAAATAAACATGAAAATATTAAGAAATATAATATTACTTACCTTTTGTCTTTTATCTGCCTTTTTATCAAATGGACAAATAGGATTAAAGCAAAAAAACAAACAAAGGGCTGTCTCCAATTCTTCTGAATATACTTTAGCTCCCATAAAAGTAGAAGGAACAAAATACTTAGATGAAGAATTGCTAATTTCAATATCCGGATTAAGTGCCGGAGATAAAATAAAACTCCCTTATGACCCCAAAATATCTAAGGCAATACAAAATCTTTGGAAACAAAATCTCTTTTCAAATATCGAAATCAATGAAGAAAGAACTATTGGCGATAAATTATTTTTAGTAATAAAAGTAGAAGAAAGACCACGTTTATCTAAATTTAATTTTAAAGGAATAAAAGATAGTGAAGCTAAAGAGTTGAAAGATAAAATCAGCCTTGTAAAATCAAGAGTTGTAACCGAAGCGACAAAACAAAATGCAATAGAAAGAATTAAAAAGTTTTATGCTGAAAAGGGATATAATCATGCAAGTATAAAAGTTTATGAAAAGCCCGATACTTCTTTGCTTAATATGACTATTTTGACTTTTGTAATTTATAAAGGCAATAAAGTAAAAATTAATCAAATTAATATTTTTGGTAATGAAGATGCCAGCGCTTATAAACTGAAAAAAACAATGAAAGGAAATAAAGAAATGGCAAGACTTTCATTGAAAAGTGCTGCAACCGAAAGCGTTTTGGGCAAAAATGAAAATGGTTTCAAAGATTACATCAACGGACTTGGCTTTTTATCTCCTACGAAAACATTAATGTATCTTGATCCTTATGTTCGTTATGGAATTTTTTCGGCTTCAAAATTTAATGAAAAAAAATATGAAGAAGATAAGCAGAAAATAATTGATTATTATAACTCTATTGGATTCCGTGACGCACAAATTGTTAAAGATACATTGTACAATTCTCAAAATGGCAACTTAAATATCGATATTAAAGTAAATGAAGGAAATAAATACTATTTTGGGGATATTGAATTTAGGGGCAATACAAAATACACAGACGAAGAATTACATAAATTGTTAGGTATTAAAAAAGGTGATATATATAATTCCGAACTTTTGGATAGTAGAATAGGTAAAATTCCATCAATGGATGGAGATGATATTGGTTCATTATATCTTGATGATGGCTACTTAGGTTTTAACACAGATGTGACTGAAAAATCAATAGTAAATGATACAATTAATTTAGATATTAGAGTTATAGAAGGAGATCAATATACTAATAGGAACATTATTATTAACGGAAATGATAAAACACACGAACACGTTATAAGAAGAGTTTTGAGAACTATGCCGGGAAACAAATTTAGTAGAGCCGACATCATCCGTTCTCAAAGAGAAATCGCCAATTTAGGTTTCTTTGATGCAGAAAAAATTGGAATACAACCGGTACCTCATAACGATGGAACTGTCGATATTGAATATAGCGTTACGGAAAAATCTGCTGACCAACTAGAACTACAAGCAGGATTTGGAGGAGGATTAGGTGTTACCGGAACGATTGGTGTTGCGTTTAATAATTTCTCATTAAAAAATATTGCTAATTTTAAAGAATGGGATCCTTTACCAATGGGGGATGGACAGAAATTATCCGTCAGAGGGCAAGCCAATGGTAAATGGTACAACTCAATTTCAGGAAGTTTTACAGAACCATGGCTTGGAGGTAAAAAACCAACAGCACTATCCTTAAGTATATATAGAACATACTTCTCAGGGGCTTTTGGGTCTAAAACGACCGGTTTTATGACAACATTAGGCTTAGGAGCTTCACTAAGTAAAAGATTGAAATGGCCGGATGATGATTTTGTATTGTCTTATGGATTGAATTACCAGCGATATAATATTAAAGACTATACTATGTTTGAAGGGTTTAGTAACGGTGTGGCTAATAATATTAGCCTTAAAGTTAGTTTAGGAAGATATTCAGTAGATCAACCCCTTTATCCAAGGAGTGGTTCAAATATAAATTTGAGTGGTCAATTTACTTTACCATATTCCCTTTTATCAGGAAAAGATTATTCCACTATGTCTTCAGAAGAAAAATTCAAGTGGATAGAATATCATAAATACAGATTTACAGCAGAATGGTACCAAAGAATTAAAGGTAATTTGATTTTAAAATTAGCAACAAAACATGGTTATTTAGCATATTACAATCAACATTTGCAATCACCATTTGAAAGATTCCAAGTTGGGGGCGATGGATTACAAGGATATACAATTTATGGAAAAGACATTATAGCACATAGAGGATATGATGTTTACTCACCCAATGCAGGTTCTACTATTTTCAATAAATATACAGCAGAATTGCGTTATCCATTTTCACTCAACCCATCTTCAACCATATATGGCTTAGGCTTTTTTGAAGCAGCCAATGCGTGGAGCAGCTTTAAAAGTTTTAACCCGTTTGAATTAAAACGCTCTGTTGGTTTAGGAGTAAGGATTTATTTGCCAATGTTTGGATTGCTTGGTTTAGACTATGGAATTGGTATTGATCGTTTTACCCCAGGCGTAAAATTCGGACAAGCAACTAAGTTTACATTCATGTTAGGATATGAACCAGATTAATAAAACAATGTTAAAACAAATTACACATTCAAACCTGATATAAAAATAATTGTCAAACTAACAAATCTTAAAAATTTAAAAATATGAAAAAACTAATTTTTTTATTAACCGTAACATTAATGAGTGTTTTCTCAACAAATGCGCAACGCTATTGTGTAATTGATTCTAAATATATTTTAGAAAATATTCCCGAGTACAAACAAGCCCAAACAAAATTGGATGAAATTTCTACTCAATGGCAAAAAGAAATTGATGCAAAATTACAAGAATTAGATAGAATGTATAAATCATATCAAGCAGAGCAAGTAATGTTGAGCGACGATATGAAAAAGAAAAGAGAAGATGAAATTATCAAAAAAGAAAAAGAAGCGAAAGACCTGCAAAAGAAAAGATTTGGTGTTGAAGGCGACTTGTTTAAAAAACGTCAAGAGCTTATAAAACCTGTTCAAGACAAAGTGTATAATGCAGTACAAAAAATGGCAAGCAATAGAGGATATGATGTTATTTTTGATAAGTCAGCAGATTTGAGTGTATTTTTTGCAGATAATAAAATTGATAAAAGTGATGAAATTTTAAAAGATATGGGAATCAATGCACCTATTAAAAAGTAAATATTATTTTAATAAAAAAGTAATTATATTTGCACTCTCTTAAACTTAACAAATCAACAAATAAAAATAAAAAAAACATGAACATGAATAGAATCACAAAGCAACTTTTATTAGCAATCGCATTATTATGCACTACGTTTTATGCAAAAGCTCAACAAAAAATAGGCTACATTAATTCTGAGGAATTGATAGTTTCTATGCCGGAAGCAAAAAAAGCAGATGCAGAAATTGCTGCTTATGCAAAAACTTTCCAAGACCAATTGACAAACATGCAAAAAGAATTAGAAACTAAATACAAAGCTTATGAAGCCGGTTTAAAAACGATGACAGATGCGATGAAAGACGTTAAAGAAAAAGAATTAACGGATTTGCAAGCAAGAATTCAGTCAACTCAACAAAGTGCAGAAGAAAAAGTATCTCAAAAAAGACAAGACTTATTAAGACCAATTACAGAAAAGGCTGACAAAGCAATTCAAGATGTTGCTAAAGAAAAAGGATATTCATTTATTATTGATGCAAGTTCAGGAGCTTTAGTTTATGCAACTGCTGCTGATAATATAATTAAAGATGTGAAAACTAAATTAGGTATTAAAGACGAAGCTCCTAAGCCAAGTACAAAATAATATCTAATAAATCATTTTTTAAAAAGAGAGGCTAAACTTTATAGCCTCTCTTTTTTCATAATTTATAAAAAAATCAGAAAAGATGACTATTTTCGTTTTCAACTTATTTATAAGAAATTTATGAAACAAAAGAATCGAGTAAAATTTATCAATAAAAATAGGACGCTATTCCTAAAAACATTAAAACAAAGAGTTGACTCCTATTTTGTTGAAAATAATATTGACAAGTACGCAAATAAAACGATGGTATATAAAACAATTTTTATGTTGTCATTATATGCTTTACCAATTGTAATAATTTATACTTTTAATCCATTGCCCAATTGGCTTGTCGTTATATGTTACGCAATTTCAGGATTTGGAATATCGGGAGTAGGAATGGGGGTAATGCATGATGCCAATCATGGAGCATATAGCAAAAATAAAATTGTAAATATGATTTTGGGAAATACGCTAAATTTATTAGGCGGTTTTGATGTGAATTGGAAATCTCAACATAATATTTTACATCACACTTATACAAATATTACTTACCTGGATGAAGATATTGATCAAAGACTAAAAATGAGATGGAGTCCTTTTTTTAAATGGCATCCTATTCAAAAGCATCAACATATTTATGCCTTTTTTGCTTATTGTTTAGCTACATTGAGTTGGGTTATTATGAAAGATTACAAACAATTTTTTACCTACTCAAAAAATGGTGTAAATAAAATGAACTCAAAAGAATATACATGGAATTTGATAAAATTAATCTTTTTTAAAATTTTATATGTTTCCTATATTTTCATTATTCCAATTTGGATTTTAGGCTATAATGCTTGGCTTATACTTGGAAGCTTTATTTTAATGCATGCTATAGGTGGTTTTTTCTTGTCCACCATATTCCAACTAGCACATGTTGTAGAAGGAACTGATTTCCCTATGCCCAATGATAAGGGGGAAATTGAAAATGAATGGGCTATTCATCAACTTTCTACAACTGCTGATTTTGGACATAATAATAAATTTTTGATATGGTTTGCCGGAGGTTTGACACATCAAATAGAACATCATTTATTCCCTGATATTTGTCATGTACATTACCCTAAAATAGCAAAGTATGTTCAGCAAACTGCTGAAGAATTTGGCTTGCCTTATAATAATAATTCAGGGTATTTTTCAGCTTTAAAATCACATGTAAAAATGCTTAAACAATTCGGGTTACAAAGCGATTTTGATTTGGCAAATGTTTAAATAAAAAAGTTTTATATTTTTATAAATTTTCTTAAAATATAACCACTCTTATTTTTCACTTTAACAAAGTAAATACCGGAAGAATATGTTGAAATATCAAGGACAATTTTCTTGTTTATTTTCCCGTTATGAATCCTCACTCCTAAAGAGTTAGTAATTTCAAATTCCAAATTTTCAAAAAAACTGTTTTCAATAGTTATAAAGTCATTACTCGGATTAGGATATATCAATGTATTATTATCCAGTTCTAAATCGTTCAATGATAAATTTACCAATTGCGGATTTTTTTTCACTGTTGTATCTTTATTTAAGAGCCAGTTATTTGGGTCAAATGAAATACTATCAACATTTTTGTTTGAAGGAATTACAAAGTAGTTTTCATTTTGAGTAATGTTTACTTTCACTATAGTATCGCCATTAGTTGAATGACATTTTATTTCAAGCGGCGTCATAAACAAAGGAGTGTTGAATGAAGATGTCTCATGTTTTATTTTTAAATAAATTTTGGAACCATCACTGAAATATTCTCCACTATAAATAGGATAGCCCTCACCGTAAATCCACTGGTTAAAAAAGTTGTTTAGATTAAGGCCGGTAACCGTTTCAAGAAAAATATGCAAATCATCAATACCGGCAGTACTAAAGCCATACTGAGATTGAAAGTCTTTTAACGATTGAAAAAATAAGGCATCTCCTAATATAAACCTCAATGTATGAATCACAGCACTTCCTTTGTCATAGGTCAAACGCTTACTGAAAATCCGATTAACGTCAGTAGTGTCTGTAAAATAAATTTTAGCAAAGGAATCTAATAAAACATTTTCGTGCACTACTTCTAACATACGTGCTTGTGCTGCTGCATGACCACGAAAATGCTCATAAGCCAGATATTCGCCATAAGAAGCAAATCCTTCATTTATAAAAATATCTTTCCATGTTTTACAAGTAACATGATCGCCCCACCATTGATGAAATAATTCATGAGCGTTTACATAAAAATAATTTAATACTCCAAGTGAAGTCATCGTTTGATGCTCCATACCACCATTAAAAGGCGCCATGCAATGCCCATATTTTTCTTCATAAAATGGATACACACCCATAATGTCTGAAAAATATTCTAAAACAAGTGCATTGCTATCAATTTGACTTTTATAGAAAGGGAGCACTCCGGGATTGTCATATAGGTAATTGATAATTTTGATTGAATCGCCATTTAAAGCTGATGGATGAGCATAAATTGTATAGTCGGTATATTTTGAAACAGCAATTGAAATTAAATAATAATCGATTGGATATTTACTCTTCCATTTGAATTTCAATTTACCATTTGGCAGAGTATCAACACCGGTTAAAACACCGTTAGAACCGACTTTATTGTCATTCGAAGTTGTAACAAAAACCCAAACACTATCTGCCTTATCTTGCAAAGACTGTTTACAAGGGAACCATTCATACGCACTAAATGGCTCGCTTAAACTCCATGTTACTTGGCTACTCCATTGTGCTGAAAAACCATTGCTATAACCGTTGCCAATAGCTGCGCCACCTATAACACTTGCATCCCCATTATAATAAATTTTTATATATAAATTTGAATTAGCAGTTTGTGTAGTAGAGAAAATTGCATAATGAATATCGCCATTATTGACCACATTCAGAGACTCTTGATTACAAATAACACTATCGATTATAAGATTTTGATTTAATTCAAAACAAAACGTATCCAATCCGCCAGATGACACACGTACACCCATTGTTGTAACACCCCCAGTTAGTGTATTTGTACTTTCAGCATAAATATCTAAATAATAAAAATGGACATCATATTGATTCATCAAAGAATTGGAATAATTATCAGCCCGCTTTTTTTTAGCTTGACGTAAAAAAGAATTAGCTTTAAAATCAGCACATGACCAATTGCTTTCTTGTGCAAATGAAAAACATGAATATAAAAGGAAAAACAATAAGGATAAATTTTTTTTCATAATACAAATATAACAAGTATGTTTCTTGAAATAAATAAATACATTAAATCAATTACTCGCCTACATCCTTTCTAATTATAATTTTTTTGCTACATTTGTGGTTCATTTGATAAAAATGAAGCGCTCCTTTAGTGAACAATTATTATTAAATAAAAAATATTATAATGTCATCCACTT
Organism: Chitinophagaceae bacterium; assembly: GCA_039811265.1. Lineage (GTDB taxonomy): Bacteria > Bacteroidota > Bacteroidia > Chitinophagales > Chitinophagaceae > OLB11. The sequence goes on from JBDHYI010000003.1 coordinate 33,095, forward strand.
GGTTCAAAAGAATAAAACAAAATATCCTTACTACTACAAAGGATAAAAAAAATGTACCGGACGGATTATGGATTAAGTGCCCAAACTGTAAAAAAACAGCGACTATTAATGAAATTAGAAGTAATTTTTGGCTTTGCCCATCTTGCGGTTTTCACAATCGAATAGATGCTAAAGAATATTTTGATATTTTATTTGATGAGCAAAAATATGAATTGCTCTTTGAAAATATTGTATCAAAAGACCAGTTAGGTTTCGTAGATATGAAACCTTATAAAGACAGATTAATAGAGGCACAAGAAAAAACCGGCTTGAAAGATGCTATGACAGTAGGAGTTGGGAAGATTAATGAAAAAGATATTGTGATAGCCGCCATGAATTTTAATTTTATCGGGGGAAGTATGGGCAGTGTTGTTGGAGAAAAAATTTCACGAGCAATTGATTATGCTATAGAACATAAAATGCCATTTATGATTATCTCAAAATCAGGCGGTGCGAGAATGATGGAAAGTGCATTTTCATTAATGCAAATGGCAAAAACATCTGCAAAATTAACATTATTGTCTAAAGCAAAATTACCTTACATTTCACTTTTGACAGATCCTACAACCGGTGGAGTTACTGCTTCTTATGCTATGTTAGGCGATGTAAATATTGCCGAGCCGGGAGCATTGATTGGTTTTGCCGGTCCCAGAGTTATTAAAGAAACTATTAAGAAAGACTTACCCGAAGGATTTCAGCGTTCAGAATTTTTATTAGAGCATGGTTTTCTTGACTTTATAGTGGACAGAAAAGACTTAAAACAAAAAATTTCCGATTTGATTTCTTACTTTATGTAAAAAACTATTTTATCTTTTATAAAAAAATAAGCATACCAAAAAACAGTATAGTGCTACAACAAATAGTCCCTGACGCTTCATCAAAACAAAGTAAAAAACAACAAGTTGAAAACATGTTTGACAGCATTGCCGACAAATATGATTTCTTAAATAGATTATTGTCTTTACGTATTGATTTACTTTGGCGAAGAAAAGTTATTAAAATACTGAAACCCTTTTCTCCAAAAAATATTTTAGATGTTGCTACAGGTACCGGAGATTTAGCAATTGCTTTATGTGAACTAAAGCCGGAGTCTATTATCGGTGTTGATATTTCGGCAGGCATGTTAGAAATCGGTAACCGAAAAATAAATCAACTCAAACTCGAAAATATTATAAAGTTTCAAAAAGCAGATGGTGAAAATTTGCCATTTAAAGAACAACAATTTGATACCGTTACAGTTGCTTTCGGAGTAAGAAATTTTGAAAACCTTGAAAATGGACTACAAGAAATATACAGAGTGCTTAAAACAGATGGACAATTGATAATTTTAGAATTTTCTAAAGTAAAAAAAGCACCCGTTAAACAATTTTATAACTTCTACTTTCGTTATATAACTCCATTAATCGGAAAAATATTTAGTAAAAACGCAAAGGCTTACACCTATTTGCCAAATTCAGTTCAGGTTTTTCCTGAAGGTAAAGAAATGTGTGTAATATTGCAAAATATTGGATTTAAAAAAGTAGTATGTCAATCGCTCAGTTTCGGAATAGCTTCAATATACCATTGTCAAAAATAGGATTTGCTTTATTGCTCATCCTTTTTATAACAAATCGGCTTTATGCCCAAGATGAAAAAATGTACAATGCAGAACATGACGAAAAACCTTATTATTTTGGAATTACTTTAGGGTTTAATACTGCACAGTATAAAGTTTTTAATTCTAAATATTTTATTGATAACGATACTATCAAAAATATTACTCCTACATGGAAACCCGGGTTCCAATTAGGAATTATGGGAAATCTAAGACTAACGAGTTTTGTTGACTTAAGAGCAGTGCCAAGTTTTATGTTAAGAGAAAAAGGACTCATTTTCACTACATATCAAGATTCTGTAATTACGCACTCTTTAGAATCTATTTTATTTAGTATGCCTATTGAAGCAAAATTCAAATCAGATAGGCAACGAAACTTTCGCTTTTATGTAGCCGCAGGTGCTAAGCTTGATTTTGATTTTAATGCAAATGCCAAGTCAAAAAGAAGTAATGAAATTATTAAAGTAAAACCATTTGACTATGGTTATAATCTCGGATTAGGATTTGAGTTTTATTATCCGAATTTTATTTTTGCTCCTGAAATAAAAGTAAGTAATGGATTAGGAAATACTTTATTACGTAATGAAGGTGAGCCAACGAATAAAGCAATTGATCGACTGACAACCAGAATGATTATAATATCATTCCATATAGAAGGTTAATTTATACTGCACTATACTTTCATTTCAGCCGCTTTTCTACAATCTTCCAAAATCTGATCAATTTTTTCTTCTGTCAAAAATTCCTGATAAGTTTTTCCTAATTGCATCATAGGAGCATAACCACATGCGCCAAGGCACTCAGCTAATTTTAAAGTAAATAGACCATCAGGAGTTGTTTGACCATTTTCAATATTCAGTTTCTTTTTTACATACTCTATTATCCTATCGCTCCCTCTTAGCATACAAGGGCCTGTTTGACAAATTTCCAATACATACTTCCCTACCGGTTTCAAGTTAAACATAGTATAAAATGTTGCTACTTCATATACTTCAATCGGTAATATATTTAATACTTTTGCAACTTCATCCATTTGTTCTGTCGTAAGTGAATTATTACCTGTTTCTTGTATTAAATGCAAAACCGGTATCAAAGCACTTTTTTGTTTTCCTTCAGGGTATCTATTTATGATGTTGTCTATTTTATTTAAAATTTCCTTTGAGAAAGCCATATTGATTTTATTATTTATTTTTTATTAAGCATCTAATTCACCTGCAATTAAATTCATACTACTCATTATGATAACGGCATCACTTAACATACCACCTCTGATTAGTTCGGGGTAGGCTTGGTAGTAAATAAAGCATGGTCTTCTAAAATGTAAACGATAGGGAGAACGACCACCATCGCTTATAAGATAAAAACCTAATTCTCCGTTTGCTCCTTCTACAGCATGATATACTTCTCCTACCGGAATTTCAGTTTCACCCATTACTATTTTAAAATGATAAATTAGTTGTTCTATTTTAGTATAAACATCTTGTTTTTCTGGTAAATAAAAAGCAGGAATATCAGCGTGATAAACGCTTGGATCCAAGTCCTTTATTTTTTCTAATGCTTGTTCAATTATTCTTAAACTTTGCCATATTTCTTCATTACGAACTAAATATCTATCATACACATCGCCCGTAGTACCTACAGGAATTGAAAAATCAAAGTCTTCATAGCTTGAATAAGGATGTGCTACTCTAACATCATAGTCAATGCCGGCAGCTCTTAAATTAGGTCCTGTAAAACCATAATTTAATGCTCTTTCTGCTGCGATACCTCCAACTCCCATCGTGCGTTCCATGAAGATTTTATTTCGAGTAAGTAAAATTTCAAATTCTTTCATGGCATGTGGAAAGTCTTTCAAAAAAGCATGAATCTTTTCAAATGCAAGTTCAGAAAAATTACGCTCTAATCCACCAATCCTACCAATATTGGTAGTTAATCGAGCTCCGCATATTTCTTCAAATATTTCATAAATACGTTCTCTGTATTCAAAAACATATACAAATCCTGTTAAGGCACCGGAGTCAACGCCTATTACCGAATTACAAACTAAATGGTCTGCAATTCTTGCTAATTCCATTATGATTACTCTCAAGTAATCAACTCTTTTGGGCATTTTGGCCCCTATGAGTTTCTCCACTGTCATGTGCCAACCCATATTATTTATAGGAGATGAACAATAGTTAAGTCTATCGGTAAGTGGCGTTATTTGATAGAAAGCTCTTCTTTCTGCAATTTTTTCAAATGCACGATGAATATATCCTACTGTCGGTACGGCATCTTTAATGATTTCGCCGTCCATTTCTAATATGTTTTGAAAAACACCATGTGTGGCAGGATGCGTCGGTCCTAAGTTTAGGGTAGTTGTTTGCTTTTCAATCGACCCTTCAGGCAATATGATATTTTGTTTTTGACTCATTTTTTCTACTTTCTGAATGATTTATTTTAACGTTGTAATAATTTATCTTCCAAACATGTTATCATCTTTATCCTTTCTAGTTTGTTCTTCTAATTTAAAATCTTTCCTTAAAGGAAAGTAATCCATTTCATCCACATTCATAATTCGTATCAAATTCGGATGACCTACAAAAATAACACCAAAGAAATCATAAGCTTCTCTTTCAAGCCAATTTGCAGTTTCAAATAAACTTGTTGCAGTGTAAACTTCCGGTTTCTCAATATCTACAAAAACTTTAATACGAATACGTTTACTTTTATAAATATTTTGCATCATGTAAACAACACAAAGCTCCCTTTCTTTATCATCCGGATAATGTACGGCGGTTAAATCATTTAAAAAAGTAAAGCATAAACCGGAATCTTCTTTTAAAAAAGTGAGAACTTTAAGAGCATTTTCTTTATTAGTTTCAAAAGTTAATATGTCATATAGCTCTTCAAATTGCTTTACGTTATCACCAAATTTTGTGGTAAGGGCCTGTTTGATTTCTTCGTTTTGCATGTATGAATTTTATTACAATTATTTTTTCTTGTTTTTTATTGAATGCCATAGCTGTTAAGCAATTCTTTATATTGCTCACTATTTCTTCTTCTAAGACTTTCGTTTCTTACTAAATCTTGAATTCGCATAAAGCCATCTAATATTGCTTCCGGTCTTGGAGCACATCCGGGAACATAAACATCTACCGGAATGATTTGATCTATCCCTTGTAGTACAGAATAGGAGTCAAATATTCCGCCACTGGTAGCACAAGCACCCACAGCTAACACCCATCTGGGTTCAGCCATTTGTAAATATACTTGTTTTAATATTGGAGCCATTTTTTTTGAAATAGTTCCCATCACCATTAATAAGTCACATTGACGAGGTGAAAAACTTAATCGTTCAGAACCGAAACGGGCTAAATCATAGTGAGCAGCCATAGTAGCCATAAATTCAATGCCGCAACAAGAAGTTGCAAAAGGCATGGGCCAAATTGAATTACTACGTGCTAATCCTACTACATCACTTAGTTTAGTAGCAAAAAAACCTTCTCCTGTGTAACCAAGAGGGGGTTCTACTAATTTTACTTTTGTATTATGAGTTACCGGTCTCATTTTTTTATTATTTTATTGAAATTTAATTTTTTAATCTTCCCATTTTAAAGCTCCTTTTTTAATTACATAAGTAAAGCCCAAAATGAAAAATCCAACAAACATAACTACTGCAGCAAATCCTTCCCAACCTAATGATTTAAAGTTGATTGCATAAGGATAAAAGAAAATTACTTCAACATCAAAAAGCACAAATAGTATTGCAACAATAAAATATTTAACAGCTAATGGTTGTCGTGCATTTCCTTCTTGCTCTATACCACATTCAAAATTTATAAGTTTGTCATTAGTTTTTCGTTTTGGTCCTAATAAGTGTGTAGCTCCCATCATTACCGCAACAAAACCAATAGCTATAATTAATTGAATTAGTATCGGAAAATAATTTATCGGAGAATCTTGTATTTGAAGCAATGTCATCTTTTAAATTTATGATTTTAATTAATTGACAAAAGTACTACATTAAAACATTCTTTACAATCAAATAGATTATAAAATTATCAACTAGTTTTGTGAAAAATAAAATTTGTTTTTTATAATACAAATAACTAAATAATTATTCATCTGCAAATAATTCTCTTTCCAGCCCTTCCATACTCACTATATCGACCGCCTCGACTAAAGTTGGTACAATGTTTTGAATGTCTGAAAATTGATTGGCAATTTCTTTTTTTAAAGAACAAAAAGCACATGAAACCTGCATATTATACAATTGATGATAATTTTCCTCCAAAATTGGAATAACAAAAGGTTCTAATGATTCAATATTTGAAAAATCAATAATGACACTTTTTCCACTTTGTGCAATGGAAATCGTCTTTTTACATAATTCATCTGCCATATTGTTATTAAATAGGTTAAATTGTGGTGTTATGATTTCTATTTTTTCTTTGGTATCAATTTTGAACATCATGGTGTATAACTAGTTTTTTTTTAAAGTAAAAATAGTTTATAAATTTGTTTGAATTAAATATTAAATAATGGATCAACAATTTTCGCCAAAGGTAAAGGAAATAATTTCATATAGTAGAGAAGAGGCGTTACGTTTAGGCAACGATTTTATAGGTACCGAACATTTTTTATTGGGTATGATACGAGATGGTAAAGGTTTAGGTATTAAAATATTACAAAACTTACACGTTGATTTGCTTGATTTAAAAATTGAATTAGAAAAAATTATAAAAAGCAAAGATGTTAATAAGAATATCCAAAACCAAAATAGCTTACCGCTCACTAAACAAGCCGAAAAAGTCATTCGCTTTACTGTTTTAGAGGCAAAAGCCATGAAGAGCGTTATGGCAGAAAGTGAACATTTGATTTTATCAATATTGAAAAATAAAGAAAACGTTGCATGTCAAATTTTAAATAAATTCAATGTTGATTATGATTCTTTCAAAAGCGAATTAGAAATTGAATTGAAAGATTTTGGCAATATAAAATTTGATTATATGGATGACTCTTCCAATCCATTTTCAAGTGATGATGATAAATCACAATATCAACGCAAATCTCCTATTTCATCAAAATCAAAAACACCCGTTTTAGATAATTTTGGAAGAGACATCACACGATTAGCCGAATTAGGACAGCTTGACCCTATAGTAGGAAGAGAAAAAGAAATTGAAAGAGTATCTCAAATTTTATCTCGTAGGAAAAAAAATAATCCAATACTGATAGGAGAACCCGGAGTCGGAAAAACGGCTATTGTTGAAGGTTTAGCTTTAAGAATATTTCAACGAAAAGTATCGAGAGTGCTTTTTGATAAAAAAGTAATAAGCCTTGATTTGGCATCATTAGTAGCAGGCACAAAATACAGAGGACAATTTGAAGAAAGGATGAAAGCCATAATGAATGAATTAGAAAAAAACAGAGATGTCATTTTATTTATAGACGAAATCCATACTATCGTTGGAGCAGGAGGAGCAAGTGGTTCATTAGATGCTTCTAATATTTTTAAACCGGCATTAGCTAGAGGTGAATTGCAATGTATAGGAGCATCTACTTTAGATGAATATAGAATGCACATTGAAAAAGATGGGGCACTTGATAGGCGATTTCAAAAAGTATTGGTTGAACCGCCAAGTGTTGAAGATACAATCATCATTTTAAATAATTTAAAACCCAAGTATGAGGATTTTCATAATGTACTTTATAGCGATGACGCTATAGAAGCATGTGTGAAACTCAGTAATAGGTATATAACTGACAGGTTATTGCCGGATAAAGCCATTGATGTAATGGATGAAGTTGGTGCAAGAGTTCATCTTAAAAATATCCATGTGCCGCAAAATGTTTTAGATTTAGAAAAGAAAATTGAAGAAATAAAAGAAGAAAAAAATGCCGTCGTAAAACAACAAAAATTTGAACTTGCTGCAACCTTCAGAGACGATGAAAGGAAATACCAATCTGAACTTGAGTTAGCAAAAGCGAAATGGGAAGAAGAAGTGAAAAAAACACGCTACCCAATTTCAGATGAAGATATTGCAGAAGTTATACACATGATGACCGGAATACCGGTAAAAAGAATGGTAGCTGCCGAAAGTGAAAAATTGAGAAATATGAGCGCGGAATTAGAAGGCTCTGTAATAGGTCAGCATGATGCAGTAGTAAAAGTAGTCAAAGCCATTCAAAGAAATAGAGTAGGGCTGAAAGACCCTAAAAAACCGATTGGCACTTTTATTTTTTTAGGACCAACAGGTGTAGGTAAAACTGAATTAGCACGCGTTTTAGCAAGAAACATGTTCGATAGCGAAGATGCCCTTATTCGTATTGATATGAGTGAATATATGGAAAAATTTTCTGTAAGTCGCTTGATAGGCGCACCTCCCGGCTATGTGGGATATGAAGAAGGCGGTCAATTAACCGAAAAAGTAAGAAGAAAACCATATAGTATCGTATTATTAGACGAAATAGAAAAAGCACATCCTGATATCTATAATATTTTACTACAAGTGTTAGATGACGGTCAGCTAACTGACGGTATGGGACGTAGAGTAGATTTTAAAAATACAATCATAATAATGACATCAAATATCGGTGTCAAACAACTTAAAGAATTTGGAGATGGAGTAGGATTTGCTACTGCAACAAAAACCTCTAAAACAGAAGAAAATAACAAATCAGTAATTGAAAGAGCCTTAAAGAAAACCTTTGCACCGGAATTTTTGAACCGCATAGACGATGTCATAATATTTAACTCTCTCACACAAGAAGATATTAATAAAATTATTGATTTAGTTATGCAGGGTGTTTCAAAAAGATTGAGTAATCTTGGTTTTAAAATAGAACTTACTTTGGAAGCCAAAAATTTCATAGCCGAGAAAGGATATGACCAGCAGTTTGGAGCAAGACCTCTGCATCGAGCTATTCAAAAATATTTAGAAGACCCATTAGCAGAAGAAATTCTCAATCATAGATTAAAAGAAGGAGATACCTTAATTGCCGATTTGACTGAAGACAAAAACAGTATTTTATTTAAAAAGAAATCAAATCACACAAAAGACAAAAAAAACGAAAAAAAAGATTAAATTATTAAAGAAATTAACCCAAAATGTACACTTTTTTAAGTGTACATTTTTTATTTGATATAAAACATAATATATTGATTTTATTGATATAATTTCGCACAGCAAAATAAAAAACATAAATTAAAAAAGGATAAAATTTAATCATGAAAGATTTTTCATTTATTACAAACTCACATCCTAACTACATAGAGCAACTCTATAACGATTACTTAAAATCACCTGAATCTATCGACCCGGAATTGAAAAAGTTTTTTGAAGGACTCGATTTTGCCTTCAACACTTTTGGTATAAACAAAAAAGAAAATGATAAAATACCAACTGCTATACCCGGAACATTAAAAAATGGAATCGAACAGACCAAAGAATTAGGCGTTTATCAACTAATTAGAGCCTATCGTAAAAGAGCTCACTTGATTAGTAATACAAATCCCATAAGAAAAAGAAAAGATAGAAATGCACATCTTGATTTGTCATTTTTTGGACTATCTGAAAACGATTTAGAAAGCGAATTTCAAGCAGCAAAATTTTGTGGAATACCTTACACTAAATTAAGCGATATTTTAGCCTTTCTGAAAAAAACATATATATCTACAATCGGTATTGAATATACTTATATAAATAATGAAGAAGTGTGTAAATGGGTTGAACAAGAATTTGAAAAAGTAATGCATACCGAATTACCGATGAATAAGAAAAAAAGAATTTTAGAAAAACTCAATCAAGGAGTAATTTTTGAAAAATTCTTACATACCAAATTCATAGGTCAAAAAAGATTCTCACTCGAAGGTGGAGAAAGTACCATTGCTGCTCTAGATGCAATAATATCAGAGGCTGCAGAACACAATGTACAAGAAGTAGTAATGGGCATGGCTCATAGAGGAAGACTTAATGTACTGACTAATATTTTACATAAAACGTATGAGCAAATTTTTACAGAGTTTGAAGGAAATGCACCTTCCGACACAACCATGGGAAGTGGAGATGTAAAATATCATTTAGGATTTAAAAGCGATGTTACTACTTTGCACGATAAAAAAATAAATCTTCAACTTGCACCTAACCCTTCACATTTAGAAGCTGTAAACCCCGTAGTGGAAGGCTTTACAAGAGCTAAAGCAGATATTCTATATCAAAGTGATTTTAAAAAAATCCTACCGATACTCATTCATGGCGATGCATCGTTAGCGGGGCAAGGTATAGTATATGAAGTATTGCAAATGAGTGATTTAAAAGGATATGATACCGGAGGCACTATTCATTTTGTAATCAATAATCAAATTGGCTTCACTACTAATTTTGACGATGCCAGAAGTGCTGATTATTGTACTAGTTTAGCAAGTATGGTACAAGCTCCCGTTTTTCATGTAAATGGAGATGACCCCGAAGCTGTTGTAAAAGTATCCGAATTAGCATTAAGATTTAGGCAAAAATTTAATAGAGATGTTTTCATTGATATGGTTTGCTATAGAAAACATGGACACAATGAAGGCGATGATCCAAAATTTACTCAACCAACTCTTTACAGTATTATTGATAAACATCCAAATCCAAGAGAAGTATATGCTAAAAAACTGATGGAGGCGGGTGAGATGAATGAAGCATTGGCTAAAGAAATGGAAAAAGTATTTTGGAAAGATTTGCAAGATAGACTTGATGAGGTAAAACAAAAACCGCTCCCATATAAAAGACAAGCACCCGAATTAACATGGGCTTCTTTGAGAAAATCAACAAATGATGATTTCCAAAATTCAATTCCAACGAATGTAAGCAAAGATGAAATTGAAAAAGTATTTCATGCAATCATGAAAATTCCTACCAACTTTGCCCCTTTAAAAAAAGTCCAAAAATTAATAGATGAAAAAATAAAATTATATAACGAAAAGCAAACTTTCGATTGGGCAACCGGTGAATTGCTCGCTTATGGAACCCTCTTATCAGAAGGGCATGATGTAAGACTTAGCGGACAAGATGTAGAACGAGGAACTTTCTCACATAGGCATGCCGTCATATATGATGAAAATAATAACACTCGATACAATAGACTAAGTCGTATTGATGAACAACAAGGTATTTTTAGAATTTACAACTCTCTTCTTAGTGAATATGCAGTACTTGGCTTTGAATATGGTTATGCTATGGCAAACCCTAATTGCCTTACGATTTGGGAAGCCCAATTTGGCGATTTTTGTAACGGAGCACAAACTATTATTGACCAATTTATTTGTAGTGCAGAAACCAAATGGGATAGAATGAATGGTATGGTAGTTCTTCTACCTCATGGATATGAAGGACAAGGCCCTGAACACTCAAGTGCAAGAATAGAACGTTTTCTACAACTTTGTGCCGAAAATAATATGTACGTAACAAATTGCACAACTACTGCAAATTTATTCCATGCCCTTCGAAGACAAATTAAAAATGAATTTAGAAAACCATTAATTAATTTTTCACCAAAAGCAAATTTGCGATTAGATAAAGCATATAGCAAAATAGAGGATTTTACGGAAGGAGGTTTTCAAGAAGTGATTGATGATTCAAGCGTTTCAATAATATCAGATATTAAAAAAGTAATTCTTTGCTCCGGAAAAGTTTATTATGATTTACTTAATTATAAAATTCAAAATTCAAATACAAATACTGCTATTGTTAGATTAGAACAGTTATATCCATTGCCTTCTAATCAATTAGCTCAATTGTATTCAAAATATAAAAATGCACAATGGATATGGGTTCAAGAAGAACCAAGTAATATGGGCGCTTATTCATATCTAAAAATGAATATTGATACCAAAGTGTTTAATTTTGGTTACTTATCAAGACAAGCAAGTGCATCTACTGCAACCGGATATTCTAAGAAGCATGCTGAAGAACAAAAAGTGCTTATCGAAAATGCTTTTAAATAATGCTATTTTATAATTAATAAAAAGTCGTAAAAAAAATCTATAATTTTTTTTGTAAAAAAATAAAATAATTGCGACTAATTTTGAAAATTTACAATATATTTACATCAAAATAATGGTTATGAAAAGATTTTTTACTTTATTTATTTTAATTATTTTATTTGTTAATTCAGATGCACAATTAATAACCTTTAATACTCAAACATTAGGTACGGGGTATTTAGGTAATAACGGCCAAACAGGTATTACATTTGTTATTCAAAATACAAATGGCTACCCAATACAATTAACTGAGGTTTCTAATTATATGAGCTCTGGAGGCACTACAAATTTTAATTTATATTATTCTTCTACATCTTTGTCCGGTAGCCCGGGAGCAGCAATAGCACCTACGTGGAATTTAGTTGCATCTGGCACTAATGTGAGTGTTGTCGCTGCACAACAAAATGTCTGTGTTACAGGATTTACATTCACTATCCCCGGGAATACGACCTATCGTTTTTTGTTAGAGTGTACTCCTTTGACTTTGGCATATACAACTTCAGGGCCCGGAGTTACTCCTAATATTTTCACGAATACAGGAGTTAATTTACTTGTAGGAGACTATCAATTGGCCGGACAATATGTTGGCTATGGCTGGTATAATGGAGGAGATTTTAGTCCGAGATCATTTACTGGGACGGTTAAAATTAATTTGCTAGCAACACCTTGTGCTGGAATTCCAACAGCAGGTACTGCGAGCGTCACACCATCAAATCCATGTCCAGGTACAGCTGTGACATTAAACTTAGCAGGTCAAACCAATGCTGCAAACCTAACCTATCAATGGTTAATATCACCAACGGGAGCACCCGGTAGTTATACACCAATTGCCGGAGCAACCACTGTGCCTTATACATATATGCCTTCTCCCGGAACTACAAATTATTTTCGTTGTATAGTAACCTGTACAAATCCCGGAGGGGGAAGTGATACATCTATTGCATCGGGTTCATGTATAGTGCAAGCATGGAGTCCTACAAGCAATTGTTGGTGCATTCCAACTTATGCTAGTGGAGGAACTGGAGATAATATAGTACAAGTACAGTTAGGACCATTGTTAAATAATACGGCTGCTGCAGGCAATCCGGCACCGTTTTGGGTAGATTATACACCACAACAGGTAGCGAATAATTTAGCGACACCGATAATGTATGTTGGTCAAGCTTCAACACTATCAGTAACAGTAGGTACTGATCCGAATCAATATGTTGGAGTGTGGATAGATTTTGATCATAATGGAGCCTTTGATGCAACGGAATATTTTAGTCCTAATGTAAATGTTGGAGCAAATGGTACGGCAAATATATCTATAACTCCTCCGTTTAATGCTGTTGGAGGTGTGACTAGAATGAGGATAAGAGCGGGAGATGATGTTCAGATGACTTCTGCACAGGCATGCGGAGCGACGAATTCAGGTTGGGGAGAAGCAGAAGATTATTTAGTGAATATAATACCTGCATCGTTGCACGACCCAGCGATAACAGCTATAAGTGGAGCAGCGGGGAATTGTTATTCGGTTAATCAGAGTTTCGCATTATCAGTAACGAACTATGGTTCAAATGCGATTAATTGCGGTACGAATCCTATTACATGCACATTGAAAGTGATAGGTCCATTAGGTACGAATTATTATTATGGGAATGTAAACCCTGCGATAACGTTAAATCCTTATGCTGCAAATAGTGCGGCAGTATTGATATCCGGAGTGAACATGTATGCGGGAGGTACTTATTTAATTAATTCAAGTTTGTCAATAGGGAATGCCGGAGGAGTAGTGAATGGGAATTTAATGAATGATTCATTAGCGACACCATTAACGCGGGTTAATTATCGTCCAACGGCTGGTCCTGATTTTAATGTATGTCAGGGAGAAAATATTGTATTTGGTCAGGGCTTGACGGTATCAGGATGCTCAACACCAATTAATGATTCTGTAACGATAACGTTTAATTTAACACCAACAGCTGATAATGTTGGAGCAACATCAACAGGAACTTCACAAACAGTACCCGGTGCCGGTTGTGCAAATCAATATGCGGGTAATTATGCCAATGGGATATTGCCGAATTTACCACCAGGGGCGACTTTTCCACAGAATGCGGTGTTGACCTTAACGAATTTAACGGGAACGTTTTATACTGAGAATCGTTTTATTTTATATAGTGGAGCAAATAATCCTATAGCGAATCAAAACATATATGCACCTTGCCCACAAGGATATAATGTAGGCGCAGGCAATTTATTACAAGGAGGGCAAACGATAGGTAATGGTAGCAATTTCACCTACGTACGTCATATAACGCCGGCACAATTAGGAACTATGTTTAGTGCATTACCTGGAGGTAGTACCATTAATATAGGTTATTGGGAGACATGGAATGACTATCAGAATACACCGGATGTGAATGCGAATGCCGGTGGAAATCCGACAGTAGCAACGTTAAAGATATATTATCAGTATGTGCCATCATCATTTGAGTGGTACACGGCACCGAGTGGAGGAGCAAGTTTATATGCATTATCACCGTTTAATCCGGTAGGAGTACCCGGTACAGGTATAGTGAATACAAATACACCGGGCACATATACGTTTTATGCAGCCTGTGTTGGTTCATCAGCATGTAGAGTACCTGTCAATTTGAAAATTAATGCGAAACCACAAGTATATCAGGATACGATGAGTTTATGTGAGAATCCACCTGGAAGTAATGGAGCTACATTTGACTTAACGACGATGAACGGGGCTGTGAGTGGAAATGCAGCCGGAGTAAGTGTAAATTATTATGGTGATCAAGGATTATTTTATTTGATACCGGATTCTACTAATTATTTAACCGGAACTTCGTATATATATAGTAAAGTAACAAATATAGCAGGGTGTTCTTCAAGTGATACATTAATGTTAGAGGTGCATCCACAGCCTGAGTTTCCGGCATTGTATGTAACGGGGAATGTGTGTGCACCCGCTACAATAGATGTAGCGAGTTTAATAGATCCATTAACGACTGCGCCTCCGGGTAGTGATACATTATATTATTCTGATGCAGCTTGTACGATACCTCACCCGAATCCACATAATGTAGCGACAAGCGATACGGTGTATATAGTAATAGCAACGAATACGATACCTGTATGTGCAGATACGGCGATTGCCTTGATAGATGTATCGACAGCGGGAGCGATGATAGCGAATCAAGATCCATTAAATTACTCAATTCCCGGAGCTATAGGTTGTAATAATTTCACTTTGGTAGATGGGGTAACCGATACACTATACAATCCTGCAGATTGTAAGCGAATAGTGAGTATAACGGATGTGGCTGATGCGATAAATATAGGAAGTACTCAAGTTTGTGAATGGATAGATGCGACTGTACAAGTGCACAATGGTCAACCTTATGTAAATCGCCATTATAAGATAACACCTACTGTTCAAGGAAGTGCAATAGTTTGTTTATATTATTTACAAGATGATATAGATCAGTTTAATGGTTATTCTTTTATAAATGGTTGGCCGATGATAACCCCCGGAGTAAATATGTCGATAAGTCAAGTAGATAATGGAGATATAAGCGATCCTGGTCACATAGGTAAAGAGATTAATCCGGCAGATATAACTGCAACTTATGATCCATCCAGTACGGTATGGACGGTATGTTTCCCAGTAGATAGTTTTTCTTATTTTTATGCTCATGCGGATAATGCCGGAAATGTACCGTTACCTGTTCAGATGGTTTTAAGCGGTAAACAACAGTCAAGTGAGAATATGTTAAATTGGGTTACTTATAAAGAGCAAAACAATGCTTATTTTATTTTGGAACGCAGCCGAGATGGGAAAGTCTATGAGGCTTTGTCCGGTAATATAGTGAGTAAAGGAGAGAATGGGAATAGTGACAAAGAATTGAAATATGGTTATATAGACAAGTACCCTTATAATGGTTATAATTATTACCGAGTTGCACAATATGATATTGATGGAAAACGCCATTATAGTAATATAATTAATTTATATCAGGGAAATGGTACAAAAGTTCAAACATATCCAAATCCGGTCAATACAACATTAAATGTAAATGTATCTACAGATAAAATTGGTACGGCAGAGATAAAATTAATGGATGCAACCGGACGTTTAATTCAGGTCGTAAATATGCAATTGCAGATAGGAGAGAATAGGAGTGAAATAGAGATGAGGGATTTAGCAAGTGGTATATATATGATAAAAGTAAGCAACGGAAAGGATTTAAATTATACACAGACAATCCGTAAGAATTAATTCGTTTTATTGATTAAAAAAGCCCATAACAAAATTCCATATTGTTATGGGTTTTTTTATTTATTATAATATGTGAAAGGCATTTATTTTATTTACCTAAGTTCAGTATTAGATTTTTAGCTATAAGGAAATTCTACTTCAAATTAATTTCAATTGCTCAAAAACCATAATACTTTATGTTTTTACTAAATTCTAAAATTTTTTGTATAATTTTTCTACCTATCTAAATTTCAAATGCGTAATTTAGATTAAATCTATTCATTTTTTTTTGCAAAAAGTTTTAAGATGCTGATATGGCGTTTTTTGATAAATATAAAAGTGTGTTTGAATTATTATCAACAAATAGTTCTTTAGCATATTGAAGAATATCTTCCGCTTTTACTTTCTGATAATTTGAAAGCTCCGAATTCATTCTGTTTGCATCTCCAATAAGTTCATAAAAAGCTAGATTATTGGCCCTGTTTAATAAACTCAAATCTTCAAATGCAATCAAACTTTCAATTTTATTTTTCGCTTTTTCAAGTTCGGAATCTAAAACGAAATGTTTTTTTATCTTGTCTAATTCAAGATCAATGGCTGTTTCAGCTTTTTCGGGCGTAGTGTCGGGTAGCAGTTTGCCTTCTATCACAAGCAGCCCGTTTTCAACGCTTCCTGTGTGATAGCAATCAATCTGACTAAATAGGGGATTGTTTTTTACAAGTTCTTGGTATAATCGTGATGACTTTCCTCCACTTAAAATTTCAGTAATAATATCAGCGATATAATATTTTTCACTAACTCTATTCGCAATATGATATGCTTTATATATTACAGAAACCGGCACATCTTTTTCTATAACAAGCCTTCTCGTCTCAGTTTGTTTTGGTTCGGGCTGAATGTTTCGAATATATTTTTCGCCGGATTCAATACCTGCAAACCATTTATCTGTAAGTCTTTTAGCTTCATTAACTGTAATATTACCGGCTATACTTAGTATTGCATTGACTGGTCTATAGTGTTTGAAAAAAAACTTTTTAACGTCTTCTAATTTTGCATTTTCAATATGTGATAATTCTTTGCCTATTGTCATCCATTGATAAGGATGTTGTTTGTAGCAAAGAGATCGCAAATATTTCCAAGTATCACCATAAGGTTTATTGATATAATGTTCTTTAAACTCTTCACAAACAACTTTACGTTGCACTTCAAGACTTTTTTCATTAAATGCTAAACTCAGCATTCTGTCACTTTCTAACCAAAATGCAGTTTCGACATTTTTTGAAGGAATTTGAATATAATAATTTGTGATGTCGTTTGTTGTGTAAGCATTATTTTCGCCTCCGGCAACTTGGAGAGGCTCGTCATAATTAGGTATATTAATGGAGCCACCAAACATAAGATGTTCAAATAAATGTGCAAAACCTGTTTGGTTAGGATCTTCATCTTTTGCACCTACATCATATAAAATATTTACTGCTACCATCGGTGAACTATTATCAGTATGCACTATACATCTAAGCCCATTTTTTAAGGTAAATCTTTCAAATTGAATCATTTCTTTTTCTTTTAATAAATAAATTAAAATTAATAAGCTCGTTGTGATACGTCACCTTCCATATAATTCATAAAAGCCTTATTGACAATTTTATTCCCACCCGGAGTAGGATAGTCACCGGTAAAATACCAATCTCCCGTATTTTTAGGGCATGCTTTATGTAGATTTTCAATAGTCTGAAAGATAATTTCAATTTCGGCATTTACATCACTAGGGCGTAGCATTTGGGCTATTTTTTGATTAATTTCTTCAATAGAAAATTGTTTGTAAATTTTTTGAACGAAATTTTTAGATGATAATGAATTAGATTTTTTTGCCTCTAAACAATCTTGGTAAACTTCATCTAAAATATTTAATTGGTTTCTATCTTTCAGCAATTCTACAGTTGCATTAAAAGCAATAAATTCATTCAATCGACTCATGTCAATTCCATAACAATCAGGATAACGAATTTGAGGAGCAGAAGAAACAATAATGATCTTTTTAGGACCTAATCTGTCTAACATTTTTATGATACTTTCACGAAGTGTTGTCCCTCTTACAATTGAATCATCAATGATAACCAACGAGTCAATACCTGCTCGGACAGTGCCATAAGTAATATCATAAACGTGTTGTACCATCTCATTTCTTGCGGCATCTTCAGTGATAAAAGTTCTCATTTTTACATCCTTAATGGCAATCTTTTCAACTCTCACTCGTCTTTCAATCATCTCCCGCAGTTTATCATCATCAAATTCTTTATTCCAAGATTGAATTCTTTTTATTTTAATTTCATTTAAATAAGCCTCAGCTCCTTTCACAAGGCCATAAAAAGCAATTTCTGATGTATTAGGAATAAAAGAAAAAATCGTGTTTTTTAAATCGTATTGAATTGTTTCTAAAACTTTTTCAGAAAGAAAACGCCCAAGCTGCTTACGCTCATTATAAATTTCTTGATCGCTGCCTCTTGAAAAGTAGATACGTTCAAAGCTACATGCAGTTCGTTTTGCTTCAGGCAAAATTTTCTCAATTTTATAACTCCCATCTTTAAGAACAATTATAGCATGACCGGGATCTAACTCATGTATTTCGTCAAATTGAGTATTAAAAGCAGTCATTAAAACAGCTCGTTCAGAAGCTACACAAATAATTTCTTCATTAACATAATAATAGGCAGGGCGAATACCATTTGCATCTCTAAAAACAAATCCATCACCGTTTCCACAAATCCCTTCGACTACAAAACCGCCATCGAATTTAGTAGCAGCCTGCTTCAATACACTTTTCCAATCTATTAATTGGTTTTCTGTACTAACTTCATTCTTTAAAAAATGATGTATAGTTCGAATTATGGCATATAAATCACTGTCCATCGTAGGGGAGTTTACTTCATTTTGATCAAGAAACTGAATAAGCTCTTTTGTATTTGTTAAATTAAAGTTCCCTGCAAGGCATAAGTTTAATGATGGGTTAATATCAGTCATCATAAATGGGTGACAATATTCAATATCGTTTTTCCCCTGTGTTCCATAACGCAAATGCCCTATCATTACCTCTCCCAAAAAGTCCAAATACCCTTTTAATAATTCAGGATAATTTCGAATTGTTGGATGTAATTTTTCAACTTCTTCTATTTCTTTTTGCAAATGTTTGAATATGCCGGCAATATCTTGTCCTATATTTCTACGGATTCTCTTCATAAAAGGAACTCCTTTTTGCATATCTAACTTGACACTTGCAATACCGGCACCGTCTTGGCCTCTATTGTGTTGTTTTTCCATTAAAAGATACAACTTGTCTAATCCGTAAAGAGCTGTATTATATTTTTGATGAAAATAAGATAGTGGTTTACGTAATCTTAAAAAAGCAATACCACATTCATGGCGTATTTCGTCTGACATAAGGTTGCAAAGATAGTGTGATAAATAGAAATTTATTTTCTAAATTTTATAAGTTTTTAAAGTATTAAAAATTAGAAGTGAGTTTCTTTTTTATAATAATTATTATTTAGCAATTCATTCATATTTTTGGAAAAATTCTTACTCTTTGGTTTGAAAAACATCACAAATACAAAAATTTATTTTTTACTAAAACAACTTGGGATACTATTACTTATTTTTCAAGTATTACGTTTTCTGTTTTATGTTTTAAATTATTATTTCTTTTCAATTGAGAAAATAAAAGATTATCTCAATATTGTCTTTTATAGTATTCGTTTTGATTTATCGGCCATCTTCTCAATCAATTTCCCTTACATTGTCATTTTTATGTTGCCATTTTCTTTTATGAATAAAAAATGGATACAACAAGGTACTCAAATTATTTTCTTATTTTTAAATGGGGTTTCTTTATTAGCTGAAATCATTGATATGGCTTACTTTCCTTATGTGCATAAAAGAATGACTATTGATGTGTTCAAATTGGTAGGAAATAAAGCAGATTTTTTCGATTTATTACCAAATTACATTTTCAAATTTTGGTATGTGCCGATTTTGTTTTTAATGTTTTTGCTATTATTAATTTTAATAAACAATAAAATTATAAAACCATTTGAAGAACAACCTATAATCAAAATGTTTTTTCAATATGTTACCATCATTGGCATCAGTATTATAGCTATAAGAGGAGGCACTCAATTAAGACCGATTTCAATTAGCAATGCTGTAATATCTTCTATCCCAAATCAATATATTCCTTTAATATTTAATACCACTTTTTCTATTTTAAAAAGCACAGAAACAAACCAATTACAAGAATATCATTTCGTTGATGAAATCGAATTGACGAAATTTTTTAACCCAATTAAAAAATATTCAACTACTTCTAATTTTAAAAAGAAAAACGTTGTTATAATAATATTAGAAAGCTTTGGCAAAGGTTTTACCGGAATAGGCGGCAGACAAAGTTATACGCCTTTTTTGGATAGCCTTATGCAACATAGTTATACGTTTACTAATGCTTTTGCAAATGCATTTAGATCAGCTGATGGTATTCCCGCTATATTATCGGGTATTCCATATATGATGAATGATGCTTTCCCTTTTTCAATTTATTCTACAAATAAAATTGAATCTTTAGCTTCTGTATTAAAAAAGCAAGGCTATACTAGTTCTTTTTTTCATGGTGGAACAAACGGAACCATGAATTTGGATTTATATACTCAAGCTGCAGGGTTTGAAAAATACTATGGTAGAAATGAATATGCTAATGATAAAGATTATGACGGAACCTGGGGAATTTGGGATGAGCCGTTTTTACAATACTTTGCATTTCAACTTTCAAAACAAAAGCAACCTTTTATCAGCACCATTTTTACATTAAGTTCACATGAGCCTTTTAAATTACCACCACAATATCAAGACCATCCCATTGCTCAACTACAAGGAATAAATAGGGGAATTGCATACTCCGATTTAGCTTTAAAATTATTTTTTGAAAAAGCATCAAAACAATCTTGGTTTCAAAATACATTATTTATCATAACCGCAGACCATAACTTTTTGGCTTTTGAAGATCCTCAGCATTATTACAATCAATCATTGGGTATTTTCGCCATCCCAATTGTCTTTTTTTCTCCTAATGATACAAAATTAAAAGCAAATGATACTACACTTATACAACAAATAGATATCATGCCAAGTGTTTTGCACTATCTCAATTATAATGACTCGTTTTTCTCATTTGGAAATAGCGCATGGGATAAATTTCATACACGTTTTGTGACTGCAGGTATATCTTCAACATCTTATTTTTATATACCACCAATGTTATTGACGGCTAATGATACAAACATAAATGGATATTTTAACTTCAAAAATGATAGTCTATTGAGCAATAATATCATTGAACAAAAAGATAGCCAGTTTAGTAGTCTTGAGTTACGTTATAAAGCATATATACAGTTGCTACACTATTGTTTAATTCATAATAAACAATCAATAGAAACATTTAGTATTGATAAAAAGTAGATGGAAATGCTAATCGATGGATTGTAGATAAAAGATTTCAATTTTGTTAAGGTTGAAAAAGAATGTAATTTTGCAAAAAAAATAGAAATGTCAACAAACACACGTTCAAAAATTGATTTAAGTTTACCTTACAAAGTTGCTGATATTAGTTTGGCAGAGTGGGGAAGGAAAGAAATTAAATTGGCAGAAGCCGAAATGCCCGGTCTAATGGCTATTCGAAAAGAATATATGGAAAGCCAACCATTAAAAGGTGCTAGAATTGCAGGTTGTCTTCACATGACCATACAAACGGCTGTTCTAATAGAAACGCTCGTAGCCCTTGGTGCAGAAGTTAGATGGAGTTCATGCAATATTTTTTCAACACAAGATCATGCAGCAGCAGCAATTGCAGCAGCAGGAATTGGTGTTTTTGCTTGGAAAGGACAAACACAAGCAGAAGCTGATTGGTGTATAGAACAAACTCTATTCTTTGGCTCAACTGACAGACCTCTCAATATGATTCTAGACGATGGCGGAGACTTAACCAACATGGTTTTTGATGAATACACAGAATTGATACAACACATAAAAGGATTAAGTGAGGAAACAACTACAGGTGTACATCGTTTGCATGAACGTATGGCAAAAGGAACATTACCAATACCGGCAATAAACGTCAATGACTCTGTTACAAAATCAAAATTTGATAATAAATATGGTTGCAAAGAATCATTGGTCGATGCAATCAGAAGAGCAACAGATGTAATGATGGCAGGTAAAGTAGCTGTGGTAGGAGGGTATGGAGATGTTGGAAAAGGAAGTGCCGAATCATTGAGAGGAGCCGGTGCAAGAGTAATCGTTACAGAGATAGACCCGATTTGTGCTTTACAGGCAGCAATGGATGGCTTTGAAGTTAAAAAAATGATTGATGCGGTTAAAGAAGCAGATATTATTGTTACTGCAAGTGGTTGCCGTGACTTAATCACTGAAAAACATTTTAGATTAATGAAAGATAAAGCAATTGTTTGCAATATCGGGCATTTTGATATTGAAATCGACATGGCTTGGTTAAATCAACACTATGGAAATACAAAAAATACAATCAAACCACAAGTTGATTTATATACAATAGACGGGAAAGATATTATAGTTCTCGCTGAAGGACGTCTAGTAAACTTAGGATGTGCAACCGGTCATCCAAGCTTTGTAATGAGTAACTCATTCACAAATCAAACATTGGCTCAAATTGAACTTTGGACAAATACAGACAAATATGAAAACAAGGTATATGTATTGCCAAAACATTTAGATGAAAAAGTAGCACGTTTACACCTTGCCAAAATTGGTGTAGAATTAGATGAACTAACAGATGCACAAAGTGCTTATTTAGGAATACCTAAAGAAGGCCCATATAAAACAGATTGGTATCGATACTAAAAATATATATAGTTGTAGAAAAAGCTACCTAAGAAAGGTAGCTTTTTGTTTTAATAATTATTCAAAAATCAATTTTTAAGAACACTTTAAAGATAAAGTTTACCAAACCATTTTTCTCTGTGATTGAGCTATCATAGTAAATGCGATTTTTATTTTTAACCTTTGATTGCTTTCAAAGTTAATAACAACAAACGCTATGAAAGATTTTAGCATTGATCTTGTCCATTAAACTTATTTTTTCAAAATCTTAATCTCTACTCTCCGATTCATACTTTTGAAATATTCATCACTTTCATCTTCGTACAGTTTTTTCTGTCCACCAAATCCAATATAGGACATTCTATTTTTATCAATACCATTTTTAATTAAAAAAAGATAAACTTGTTTCGCTCTCATTTCAGAAAGATTATTAGTGCCGGTATCCCAATCGTAGCCATCCGGTTCATAAGTGGTGCAGCAAACATGTCCTTGTATTTGAATAACCAATGAAGGATGGCTTTGCATTGCATTTAATAAATTACTCAGTGCATCATAAGATTCTTCTTTAATGAAATGCCTTCCGGGGAAAAACAATAAATTCTCTAAAATAATATTCTCGCCCACTTTAGCATCAATAATTTTATTTATTTCCTGTTTTTGTTTTTCATTGGGTACCTTTTTAGGGATAATCGAATCTGGTGGAATAGATTTAGCGCTTTCTTTAGCATAAAAAGTAATATATACTCTACGGTTGAGCAAGCGGTCTTGTTCGGTTGAGTTATTATTGAGTGGTTTGTCTTTACCATAGCCAATACATTGCTTAATATTGCTTTTCTCAACGCCATTGTCAGTCAGTAGTTTTTTGACTTCATTGGCTCTTTTGTTGGAAAGAATATAATTATACTCCTTAGAACCAATGCTATCACAATGTCCCTCTAAGAGAACTCTTTCAATTTCATTTGTAGAAAGTATTTTAGCTATTTTTAATAAAGAAGTATCCTGTATTTCGTATCGGTTAAAATCAAAATGAATTATCAGGTTAAATTCTTGAATAGGGGGTTGTGCAACTGAAATTTGTAAAATGTGGAACAGGATATATGTTAAAAAGTATTTCTTCATATTTTATTTCAGTAAAGATAATTTTTATTTTTATTCAAAAAGTTCAAAGTTTTATCCTTAAAATATAAAATATTTTGGTGTTAGTACCGAGCAATAATTATTAATTGAAAAAACAAATTATAAAAATTAGTTTTGCAATGTCTTAATTTAATATCATGCAAAAAACTCCCAAAGATACTTACACTACAATGAGTGAAATGGTTTTACCCAATGATACCAACACACTCGGCAATTTATTAGGTGGGCGATTGATGTACTGGATGGACATTGCAGCAGTGATAGCAGCAATGAAACATAGTAACTGTCCGGTAGTTACTGTATCTGCTGATAGTATTACATTTGAAAAGCCGGCTCATATAGGTGACATTATTACAATAGAAGCCATTGTTACAAGAGCCTTTAATTCATCTATAGAAGTGTATATAAAAGTTTTTGGAGAGAACCTTCCAACACGATATAAATATTTAGCCAATGAAGCTTATTTGACTTTTGTGGCATTGGACCCTCATGGGAAACCTAAAAAAGTACCTGAAATCGTCCCCGAAACAGAAGAAGAAAAAAAATTGTATGATGAGGCTCTTCAAAGAAGACAAATGAGATTATTGTTGGCCGGTAGAATTAAACCAGAAGATGCAACTGAATTGAAGAAGCTTTATAAATAGAATTTACTGTTATTTATTTAAATAATTATTTAGGTTACAAAAAATTTTATTAATGAGTCATAAAGGAAATATGAAATGAAAAAGTATTGTATGCCTAAAAAGGAACAGTCCCTTCTTAGAAAAGAAAGGACTGTTTTAATCCCTAACCAAATCAACCTATGAAAAAAAATTTTTACGGTACAAATATAAATCAATGCTATTTTATAAAAAAATAAATTATAACTATAGCACTATATTTTCGATTATTTTATGATTTTTTTAAGTAAAAATGCAAATTATTAAAATTGATACGTATAAAATAAATATATAGCCAAAATTTATAATTTATTAATTTGTTTTTGCATATAAATAGATTTAAAAAGATTTGAGATATAAATTTTTTTTTTATTTTTTTTTGTAATTTTACAGAAAATAAAATAACATGTTTAAAAAACTTTCTTTACTATCAATGATTTTATTGTGCAGCTTTGGTATGTTTGCTCAATATTACCAAATTCCATTTCCATCAGCCGGACAAAATCCCGGAGGATTAAATAATGATGATGAATATCCTGTAGGAGGAGGTATTCCTGCCGGTTGGGCAACTGTATTAGGACCAAGCGCAAATCCAACATGGTCCACAACGCAAACGGTTCCTTTTAATTTTCTTTTTAATGGGGTTGCATCAACTCAGTTTAAAGTTTCAAATAGTGGATGTTTGACGTTTGACCTTGCAGCAGCTACTCCTCCGGGGTTTACAGCGGTTACAATCCCCAATGCAAGTATTCCTAACAACTCAATATGCGCCTTAGGAATTAGAGGAACAGGTGCAAATGACAATGTAGTTTCTAAAACTTTTGGAGCTGCGCCTAATCGCCAATTTTGGATTACATTTAGTTCTTATAGTAATGCAAATGCAAATGATTGGTTTTACTACAGCATAGTCTTAGAAGAAACAAGTAATAAAATTTATATTGTTGATCAAAGAGCCTCAGGTACTGCAGCAATGAGTCTTGGAGTACAAATCAACAATGCTCTTGGTTGGAATGTAGCCGGTGCACCTAATATGCCTTCTTTATCAAATGGAGACCCATCACCTGCTGATAATTCATATTATGCTTTCATGCCCGGAACACAAGCTGCATTTGATATGACTGTAAATTCTATTACTACAAGCCCATATTTAATCGCAGGAAATAATAATATTGCCGGTGTGATTAGAAATCTTGGGACAACTACTATTACATCTTTTGATTTGAATTATAAAATTGATGGTGGTGCGACTGTTACAGCACCGATTACCGGTGTAAACATAGCTAACTTGGCAACTTATAATTTTACGCATCCTACTCCTTGGAATGCTACAATTGGGCAACATACTATTGATGTATGGGCAACTAATTTGAATGGAAATAATCCTGATGCTAATCCCGGCGATGATCATAAAACAAAAACAGTTTCAGTCCTCAGTGAAAATGTTCAAAGAATTCCTCTTTATGAAATATTTACAAGCTCTACTTGCCCTCCATGTAAACCGGGTAATGAAAATTTCCATACAGTAATTACAGGAAAACCTGCTAATGACTTTGTCTATGTTAAATTCCAACAAGATTTTCCGGGAACAGGAGACCCATATACAACGGTAGAATCAGTTAATAGACGTAATTATTACGCAATCAATTCTATTCCACGTATGGAAATAGATGGAGGTTGGGATGAAAATGCAAATTCATTTACTATCAATGAATATGATGCTTCAAGAGCAGTTCCGGCTTATTTTAAATTAGACGGAAATTATAAAGTAGATAATAAAACTGTAAATGCTAAAGTTAAGTTTTCACCGTTAATGACTGTTGGAAATGGAGTGAAAGTATATGTGGCAGTACTTGAAAGAAAAACAACTCAAAACAAAAAAACAAATGGCGAAAATGAATTTTATCAAGTAATGAAAAAAATGATGCCTAATGAGAATGGATCGCCTGTTTCACCAAATCTAACAGTTGGCAATTGGGATTCTATTTCTCTATCCTATACATTTAATGGAAACTATCGTTTGCCATCTGACGGACAGCCGGCAAATGTGATTAATTTAGCTACTGAACATAGCGTAGAAGAATTCACTGATCTAATGGCTATTGCTTGGATTCAAGGACCTAATAAAGTAGTTTATCAAGCTGTGAATTTAACTTCATTAGTACCTAATGGAACTGAAGATTTTACAGCAACTATTAAAGATATTCAAGTGTATCCAAATCCGGCTCAAGATGTTGTAAATATCAATATCAATGCTAAACAAAATGAAACTGTTATTGCTTCTTTAATTGACTTAAATGGCAATGTGGTAAATGCTTTGACTACTTCGGTGCAAGCAGGTGCAAATACTATTAAAATTAATACTAAGGAACTTGCTAACGGTTATTATCAATTGATGTTAATCGACAGTAAAAACAACTCATCTGTACACAAAGTATTAGTGCAACACTAAGATTTTTTGATTAAATTTTCCAAAACTTCAAAAACAGCGGGGCAAACCTCGCTGTTTTTTATTGTCAATTTTGGACGTTTAATCAACACGTCTTCGTTAGTATAAGGATAACGGGCACAGTCGCTTGGTCTTACCTCATAAATACTACAATAGTTATCATTGCCTAAAAAAGTACAAGGCTGTTTTTGAAGTACATAATCATTTTCTTCATCGAGTTTGAGATAGGTTTGTATAAAATCGCCTTCTTTCATTTTAAGATATTTGGCAATTCTTTTTATATCAGGGATTTTAAATCGGGGAGAGTGATTTTTGCAACAATTAGCACAACTTAAACAATCAATTTTTGAAAAAGCTTCTTCATGAAGTTTAGGTAATTTTTTTATAAGCTCACGTTGCGAACATTTTTTTAAAAACTGTTCGTATAATTTTTTATGCTCTTGTGCTTTTTCTTTCCATTCCATAAGATAAATTACTTATGAAAGGTTTTTAAGCATATCGGCAGTCATAGTGTCTAAATCGTATTGAGCTTTCCAGCCCCATTCATTTTGAGCTTCGGAATCGTCAATACTATAGGGCCAAGAGTCGGCTATCTGTTGTCTGAAATCAGGATTATATGTTATTTTAAAATCCGGAATATGCTTTTTTATACTTTCGGCAATTTCTTTAGGTGAAAAACTCATTGCACTAATATTATAAGCTGTTCTGGATTTGATATTTTCGGCAGGTGCTTCCATTAACTCAATCGTAGCGCGTATTGCGTCCGGCATATACATCATTGGTAAATAAGTATTTTCACTTAAAAAACATTCATACGATTTATTTTTCAAAGCTTGAATGTAAATATCAATTGCGTAATCAGTTGTGCCACCACCCGGTGCCGATTTATAGCTAATCAAGCCGGGATAACGAATACTTCGTACATCAACGCCATAATTTCTATGATAATACGCACACCATTGTTCTCCTGCATATTTACTGATACCATAGACTGTGGTTGGTTCTATAATAGTATGCTGAGGAGTATTTTTTTTAGGAGAGTTAGGTCCAAAAACAGCTATTGAACTTGGCCAATAAACTTTGTTCAGTTTTTCTTCTTTGGCAATATTTAAAATGTTCATCAAGCTTTGCATATTAATATCCCAAGCTAAAGGCGGATTTTTTTCACCGGTAGCTGATAATATGGCGGCTAAGAGATAAACTTGTGTAATTTGAAAATTTTTAATGATTGATAAAAGTGAAGCTTTATTCATGACATCACATTTGATAAATGGACCGGTGCCAACCAATATAGGATGTTCATCTTTTACATCGCTTGCAATAACATTTTCACTACCATATTTTAATCTAAGAGCAGTTGTTAATTCAACTCCAATTTGACCACAAGCTCCTAGTATCAATATTTTTTCACTCATTATTTTTTATAATCTTTAAGTTGTAAAAATAGCTAAAGGTTTTTTATTTTTTTAATTAAAGCTCATTAAGTTTTAGAAAGAAATATTTTTAGAATATAATTTTTTATGAAAATTATTTTTGTAAAAATTGTTGATATGTTTCTTGCAAATATACCTTAGGAGTGTCGGCTAAATTATCAGTAAAAATATTTTTTGATTTAAGAAATAAGATTGATTTATTTTTTAAATCTAAAATAATTTCATTTTCTTTTGTTACCATTCCCAATACATTGGCAGTATTGAAAAAAGCATACTCAGGAAAATCTTTATTAAAAATATTTCTACTAAAAGGATATGATTTTGAAGGAAGATGAAGTTGGTTTAAAATCGTTTTACTCAAATCAACCTGATTAATTATTCGTGAATCAATTGTTCCTTTGAAGGAGTCTTTTAATGCAGGTCCAAAAATAATTAATGGAATTTGAAAACGCTTAATATCAGCGAAACTCCTGTCGTAGGGGAGGCGATGGCCATGGTCGGCGGTGATAATAAATAATGTATTTTGGAACCATTTTTTATCTTTCGATTTTTGAATAAAATCATACAACACTGAGTCTGTATAGTATGCAGTACTTTTAAATTTATCTTCAATAGTTTGTTGTCCGAAATGATATTTTCCTTTTAAATCAAATGGTTCATGATGTGTAATCGTAAATAGACTGCTTAAAAATGGCTCTTTTTCTTTGTCTAAATTATCTAACATTTTCTGAAATACATATTCATCATAAACGCCCCATGCTGAAGTTTTTCCATTCAAAGAGAAGTCATAAACATCCACTACATCTTTTATCCCATGAGATTTCATAAACGATTTAAAATTATAAAACTCACTTTGTCCACCATAATAGAACGAAGTATGGTAGCCACTTTCGTTTAATTGTTGTGTAAAGGCAGGTAATTTTTCATGCTTGTTTATAAACTTGATAATACTTTCTTTTCCTTGAGCCGGAAATCCTGAAAATAATGCAACAATACCTTTGTCAGAACGCTCTGAACTTGCGTAAAAATGAGTAAATAAAATTCCGGTTTTTGATAAACTGTCTATATGTGGAGTGACATTTTTTTCACCATCAAGAACGCCTACTAAATCGGCTGTGAAACTTTCTAAAATGATGAAAACAATATTTGGTCTTTCTGTATTCAAAATGGAATAGGCAGAATCTGGATTTTGCTTTAAAATCGGATTTAATATTTTTTGATTCAATGAATCGTTCGTAGAGAAAATATATGGATTAGAATTTATTTGACTGCTATGCACATAATCATTAATGAATGTCCAATAAGTGTTAACCGCACTATGATTTTGAAAAGGAATTTCTGAAAAATATGCGACACTTTCATTGAGCGGGGATTTACCGTAACCGCCACGAATACAAGTGAACAGAAAAATGCCTCCAATAAGAAATAAAATGAAATGGCCTAATGGAGAGTAAGATAATTTGTGAATTTTATTTTTGAATAGAGCTTTATAAAGTAAAAATCCAAGTGTCAAAATCCCAATAAAAACAATAGTTGCTAATGTTATCATTTGAAAATGGGCGCTACCTAAAATAGCTTTCGGTTCTTCTAAAAATGAATCAATTGCTCGTTTAGAAATTTTATCTTTCCATTCAGGATATAAATTGATATTGATACTTGTGAGTAAAGCCAGTAAAGAGAGAATAGTAAAGGAATAGCTACGAATAAAAATGGGAGAAATTTTTAATTTTGGAATTGCTGACCAAATGCAAAATCCTAAAAATGGAATTACACAAATGTATGCAGCCATTGATAAATCAAGTTTAAACCCCGCTTTGTATATTTCTAAAATTTTAAAAAATGAAATTGAACTTCCTTTTGGGTTGGATAATAGTAGAAAAATAATACGGTCTATCCATGAAAAAAATATCCAATAAAGGAAATATAAAATGATATAAACCGTATTCTTAACCTGCAACTGAAGTTATTTTAATCTCAAAAATAAATTTAAGATTTTACTTTTAATAAACATCTTTTTATCATCTCTAGAGCCTCATCAATTGTTTCTTTTTTAGTTCGAAATGCTAAAATAGCAATGCGGATAACAAAGCGTTTATCAATAATAGAAGAACTTAAAAAAACGGAGCCGTCTTTATGAATTTCTTCCATCAACATTTTATTTTTTTCATCTATGCTATCTTCAAATGGATACCAAAAATAACTGACTGATAAGTCGGGTTGTGGTCCAACATGAAATCCTAAATTGATTAACTCATTTCTAAAATAATGAACTAAAAGTAATTTCTCTTCCAAGCATGCAACGAATGGTTCTATTCCATGATATTGCAATGGGAGCCAAACACGTAACCCTCTAAAATGTTTTGTTAGCTCAGGAGATAGATTGGCAGGGCTTTTTACCATTTCTTCATTTATACCATCTTGCATATAATTTGCAGTATAATAATTTGAATGTAAAACAGAATGACTATTTTTTACCAAAACTGCACCTACACCATAAGGTAGAAATAAACCTTTGTGTGGATCAACGATTAGCGAATCAGCTCTTTCAATTCCTTTGAATAAATCTTTTTTAGAAGTGAGAATGAAAAAACCACCATAAGCAGCATCTACATGAAACCAAAGTTGATGAGTATGGGCAATATCGGCTATATCGTTTAATGGGTCTAAGCTTCCGGTATCTGTCGTGCCGGCGGTAGCTACAATTAAGAAAGGTTGAAGATGATTTTTTTTATCTTTCTCAATCAGTGAATTGAGTTCCGAAGGAATAATTCTGTGATGTGAATCTAATGGAATATATCGAATAAGCACATCTTCCAAACCCAATATCCGTAAGGCTTTTTGAGTGGAGTGATGGACTTGCTCACTCAAATACACAACACTTTTTGTTATTCTTTCATTTTTGATTTTATGAAAATCTCTTGCAGCTGCAAAGGCAATCAGCGTTGAAATGGAGCCTCCCGAAGACAAACAACCGACTGCGTCTTTAGTAAATGAAAAAACTTTTTTTAACCAATTTATTACTTCATTTTCAACTGTAGCTGCACCCGGTGAAGCATAGTAAACACTGGCAAATGGGTTGGTAATAGCAGCAATATAATCAGCAATAGCGCCGGTATAGACCCCACCTCCGGGGATATAACCTAAATGTTTTGAACTGGCTGCATTGATACCGGTTTCAGCAACTTGATGTTGGTAAAGTTGTAAGATTTCTTGTAAGGAGATTGGAGTATCTTTTATTTCTAAGAACTCAGAATTTGTTTTTCCAAAGCCTTTGATGTCCTTTAGCGTTGAAATAAATTGATTAGTGTAATTTGAAACTTCATTTAAGATTTTATTTCTTGTATTTTCGTCTAAATCTAATGCAGAACTTTTTTTATTTAATTCTTCTAATTGTTCTAAAATTTCATTTGTGTTCATTATTAAATGTACTATTTTAAAAATTGAGTTGTTTTAATATTTCGTTGTTTTTAATTAATTGATTTTTGTATTCCATTTTTAACTGCTGAATTAAATCTTTTACTTTTAAAATGGAGTGAATACCTGCAACTGCATGCCCTGCAGACCAAATGTTTTTCCATGCTTTATGTTTAGTTTCACTCAATTTATCTGTTGATAAAGAATTGGTAGAGTGAAAATCTATACCATGATTTATTAGTGTTTGCTTGATAAAATTTGCATGTACACCCGAAACTTGATTTGTGTAAACAATATTATCAATGCTTGATTCTATAAGGAGTTGTTTGTATTCTTTTGAAGCAAGACTTTCCTCTGTTGCTATCATGCGAGTTCCCATATAAGCGAAATCGGCTCCCATATTTTGAGCGGCAAGTATATCGTTACCTTTATTGATACCTCCTGCTAAAATGATTGCTCCATTATAAAACTTTTTTATTTCACTGATTAAGGCAAAAGGGTTGGCTGTTCCTGCATGACCACCTGCACCGGCACACACGACAATAATGCCATCAACACCCGATTCTGCTGCTTTTTCTGCATGTCTTTTTTTGATGACATCATGAAAAACCAAACCTCCATAATGATGCACTTTATCTACAATTTCTTTTGCCGAACCTAAAGATGTTACAACAAATGGTACTTTATATTTTATACAAATTTCTAAATCTGCTAATGCTCGTTGATTATTTTTATTGACAATGATATTCACTCCAAACGGTGCAGGAACTTTGTTTGTATGTTTTTTTTCTTTTTCTAATTCATGATTTATTTCGATAAGTACCTTTTCAAATTCATCTGTTGTTCTTCCGTTGAGCGAAGGATAAACCGCTGCTATTCCATGTTTACAACTCTCAGTGATAAGTTGCACACTTGATACCAAAAACATTGGAGATACTATTAACGGTATATCTAATTTTGATTTAAATTCTTGAATCGTCATGAATACTTTATGCTTAATTCAATGTTAGTCTAACGGATTCCTTGCTGTAATGGCAATTCGGTTCCAACCGTTGATGGCAACAACAGCCATGATAACAGCTGCCATTTCCTGTTCACTTAAATGCTTTGCAGCTTGATTATATACTTCATCTGGAACATGATCTTTTGTAATTAATGTCATTGACTCTGTTAATGCTAAAACGGCTTTTTCTTTTTCTGTAAACAAATTAGATTCTCGCCAAGCATCCAATAAAAATAATCGTTGGGCTGTTTCACCTATTTTAATGGCATCACGAACGTGCATGTTGATACAATATGCACAACCATTGATTTGTGATGCTCTTGTTTTGATGAGTTCATAAAGTTTTATGTCTAAGCCACTATTTTTTAAATATTCTTCTAATGCAATCATTGCTTGATATGCTTGAGGTGCCACTTTTGCGATATTTATTCTTTGTTCCATAATATGTTTTTTAATTTATTCAAATTTACAAAGCAGTCATTACAATAAATAAACTTTTCGGTTAATCAGTTAAAGTTTAATTTCATTTAAAACGCGTTGAATCGTTTGATTTAAGGTTTCATAAGGAGTAAACCCTTTTGCCAATAGATAAAATTTTGATTCATTCACTTGTAATAATACTTGCGGAAAGCTTTGAACATTTAGTTGTTTCACTAATTGAAATTCATAGTATGCTTTTTCTTTATAAAGTTCACTGTTTAATTTTTGTAGAAAATCATTTTTATCAAAATGATATTTTTCTAAAATAGAAAGATAGGCTTGATCATCTGTAAGATCGCGCCCTTCATAATGAAGAGCAAATTGGATATCGGATGCTAAATTGACTGCATTTTCAGAGGAGTATTCTTTCATAATAGCTAATGCAATTGCCGGTTTTTCAGAGTGAAGTACCCAATCACTTTCTTCCGGATGAAAAATATGATACAGATAATCTTCTCCAAATTTAATGCCGGTGTGCTCTTCTACTGTTTTATATGCACCTTGAATATATTTAGCAATACTACTGATATTTTGTGGTGGGGCATTTAAAATCATACCTCCACTTAGCACTTCAAAATTAAATTGATGTTGGTATTCTGTTGCTATTCTTTTTATGACAGGAGAAAATCCGTAACACCAACCACAATAAGCATCATAACAATAAATAATATTCATTCTGCAAATTTAGTCAATGATTCAGACAGAAACTATTTGTTTTTGTTTAGAAAAGAAATGGGGCTATTACCGGTAAGTCCAAAAGAAAAATGAGTGCCCGGCATAGTTCTGCCAATTACGGTTTGATAATTTTTATTGAAAATATTTTGAATAGAAAAATGAATATTAAACGTATTTTTTTTAAGAGAAAATAAATAAGAACAAAAAAGGTTGTGTGTTTGAAATGGAGGCAGCCATTCGCTTTCATCTGTTGTGACAAAACGATACCCTGTGTAATTGTAAACGTACATTAAATTAATATTATAGATATTGAATTGACATTGTGTTTTGAATTGATATCGTGGTGTGTAGGGAATTTGTTTGCCTATCGAATAGTCATTGCTTATGGGCGAAGATTGAGTTGTGGATAGAGTATAGGCATACAAAATATTAAATGAGACATAATGATTTTTAATTTTATTAAAAGAGTTTTTATAATTTAAATCAATTTCAAGTCCTCTACTCCAAACCTCTTGCAAGTTATGAGGTGTTAAAATACTGCCTCCATACCAAACAATCCAGTTTGTTACATTACGATGAAAAATAGACAGTTTGTTTTTTAAAAAATGTTGATAATTAAGCTTGAAATGATTTTCAATCCCAGCATCTATATTGTTGCCTATTTCAGGCTTTAGTTGCTCGTTTCCACCGGGTTCGTAAAATAGTTCATTCAAGGTGGGGGCTCGATAACTTTTATTTAGAGAAAGAAAAAGATAATGGTGATTGAAAAAAGTTTGTTTGATTAAACAACCTGCTGTAAAAGGCAATTCATAAATATTTGAAAAATCTTTTTGTATAAATAATTTGAAATATAAATTTTTTAAGAATGCGTTATTTTCATAAAGCAAATGAAATGAAAACCTTTGTATATTTTGGCTTTGATATTTTAAAAAAGTAGAATACCGATAGTTCGTTTCCAAAGAAATACTTTGTTGCGGTGCAATATGATATTGCAAATTTTCTGATAGAGAAAGATCTAACGATGAATAATCAGAAGATAAAGAAATACTACTGTCTTTATATTGGTAATGGTCTTTAAAAACACCTAAAATAGTTTTTGAAGAAAATTTATTTTTATAATAATGATGTTTTAAAATCGTTCTAAAATTATTAATAAACTCATGTTTTCGACTAAAATTTTCAAATGTAGCGGGTGGTATATTTCTATCTAATACTTGCCACCAAACATGGACGGAGGTTTCGTTATATGGATTGTGTAGATAATAAAAATTGCTTAATATACCTTTGGTTGTTGAGTTGGCATGAGTTAAGGTGTCTTTTTGTTGTTTAATGTCATTATAAAAAGTAAAATGATTTTGTGATTGTTTGTAAAATGTTTTGATGTCAAAATGAGATTGATTATTTGCAATTTTTAATTTGAAATTTCCAAAATGATTTTTTAGGCTTTCATAATAATATGCATAACTGATTTCTTCTTTTTTATGATATGTAGGTCTTTCATTTTCGATATTGACAGAACCTGCAATTTCTGCATTTTTATCGCTGGTATAAAGAATATTGATTTTGTCAAATAAGGTAATTGGAACATTGCTGATATCGCTTAACCCATTCAAAGCATTGTTGATATTTAATCCTTCCCATTTTAAAGAGGTTTGAGCTGCTGAAGCTCCTCGCATACTAAGTGTGCTCATTGCACCAACACCATAGTTTTTGACAAATACATTACTATTCATTTGCAAAACTTGATCGAGAGCGTTTAATTGATTATGATTGATGATGACACTATCTATTTGTTCTTTTAAAACACTTGCTTTTATTTTTCGTTCTTTAACAATGATATTTTTTAGAGTGTCTTGTTTAATAGTTTGAGCAAACAAATTTTTAAAAGAAAATATTAAAATGATATTTAAAATAAATTTCATCATTTAAAAAGAAACATATTTGAGCCAATACCTGCTTGAAATGTATTTAACAGTTCCCCTTTATTTGTGTATTCATAGATGGTACTACTTTGTGTAAAACCTTTTGGGTCGGAGATGAATAAATGTTTCGTTAAAGGATGAATGCCTAATCCCCAAAAGTAAGTATTGTAAGGTGCTTCAATGAAAGCTTTGTCAGGGATTTGATTATCATCAATACTCATTTTATAGATACCATTATCTTGATTGGTTGCATAATAATCTACTTGAATGAAATACAAAGAGTCTTTTGAGTCGTTGATTGTAAGTTTAATTGGCTCAGCCGTTTTTTTGAAAGGAATTTGCTTGAGTACTTGTTTGTTTTGAGGTGATAATTGTGTTAAAAAAGAATTGCAATTTTTATATTTATCTCCTGATAATATCCAAAGATTACTTTTTTTGTCTTGCAAAATACTATGTGGTGCTTTTGCTTGATTTATTGAAATTCTTTCTATGATTTGAAACGTATTTTGATCGATTTTATAAATATAATTACATGCAGTGTCCCAGTTACAAACCCAAATATTTTGACCATCAAACAACATATTTTCAACGTTCGGAAAATCAGTTTGAATGGTATCTATTATTTGATAGGAATTTAAATCCAATACATAAATAGATGATTGGTATATAGAGCTGACCAACGCAGTATTTATGCTGCTTTGAACGATATATCTTGGATACGGAATGTTTTGAATTGTATGAACTATTTTATATTGCTGTGTGTCGATGACGGCAATTTTATTGGAATTGTTTACAGCAATAAAATATTGTCCGTTAATGAGTGTAATGCTTTGTGCTACATCTCCTAATGGAAGATTATTTTGAGTTTTAAATATTGAATTTTGAATCTGATTGCTTTTTAAATCTAAATAAGAAATTTCAGCATTGTTATTGCCATAACTCCCTTCATTTAGGATAACAACACCACCACTATTTGTGATTAAATTTTGAGAATTGTTTTGTTGTGGTTTGTCTTTTACGCAAGCGAAAAGAAAACTAAAAAAAAACAACGTATGGAGCTTATATTTTAGCATTACTGTTTGATAAACTTATCTATTTTTTTTGTGCCATATACGTCTTCAATAATTAAAATATACAAACCCGATTTTAACTCATTAATATCTATTTGAGTAGCATTATTGGTTTCTTTTGTTTTAATACCATCTATCGAATAGGTAGCTATTTTTTTGATTTGATTTTTACTTTTTATTTGGATAAAATGAGCCGAAGGATTAGGATAAAATTGAATGTCGGAATTGCTTGAAAGAGATGTAGTATTTAAAGGGGTTTGGTGTATGACTGCAATAGCATCTAAATCAAAACCACCGGAAGGGTAGGGAGTGGGATAGGGGTCATTAATTTTATTATGCTTACTATCTCTATTGCAATTTGTATCATCAATACTTCCAATAATATCTTTAATTTTCACAAAATGAATAAAATCAAAATTTAAACCAGTGTGTAGAGATAACTCTTCTAAATCAAAAGGGGTACCATAATTAGCAATATATTTACCGGCTAAATTATGAATGTTTCTTGCATCCATATAATCACCTGCACCTGCTATTTGTATCGTCGTGTCATTGTTACAATTAGCAGGAAAGGTGTAAAAATCAATCCCATTTATGCTTACCGAAACTTCACCTAATTCTAAAAAGGCTAAATTGCTATCGGTAGGATTTCTAAAACCATTTTCAAAAATAGCAAAGTCAAAACCAGGTCCATTTGAAATCGGATTAGCAAAGAAGTAGGTAGCTTCACCGCCATCTCCCAAGCTCAATACATTTCCGTCAGCAACTCCTAAAACACTTTGTATATTTCCTATTGTTGTTTTCCCTAAACTTGTGTCGGCAATATCTTGCCAGCCTCTATTTATGATACAACTATCTCCCCATGCTATGATGATGTTAGAGTCTTTGTGAATAGCAGTACTCCCAATTAATTCTGCTTGAGGTGCAAATTGAGCTGATACGATTATTGGTAAAAAGAATAGGAATAACGAATAGAAAAACTTCACTTTATTTCAAAATTTTATGGTAAGAAATTTCTTTTGAAGTTTGTAGTTTTAATAAATATGTCCCTTTTGCAAAAGAAGAAGTATTGATTGATTTGGCACTCCATTTTTCAACCGTCATTCTATCGATAAGCATACCGTTGATATTATAAATTGAAGCTGTTAAATTTTCATCTTCATTATTTTTAATGAAAAGTTGATTTGTAATTGGATTAGGGAAAATAGAAACATTCAATTCTTTTTTTATTTCATTAATAGTATTAGGTACAAAAGAAATATTATCTATACAAAAATAAGCGGGTGTATTCATGCCAAAAGCACTTGTATCACTTGATTCCATATAGAAAGCTAAACTATCAATGGGGCCGAGAGCAGTGAGGTCAACCAATTTCCAGTCTTTCACAATATAATCATTCACATTGTTTGTATCTCTGAAATCGGCTAAATAGGCGGTTACGCTATCAGTAGGGTTTCCATTGAGCCAACCATAAAAAGTTACTGTAAAGAAGTCCGGATCATTACCATTTACCCCTCCAAATTTTTTAGCAAATCCGTCTCCACTTTCCATAGAACGATACGCAATTGTAGTGTTACTGATGTAAAGAGATGAAATTTGTTTAGGATATTGGGTAAATCGGATTCGGTTATAGTAAGAGTCGAAAGCATTGAAATATGCAGTAGCATAAACGTTACTATTATTAGCACCGGAAGCCGGAAAAGCAGCACAGTCACTGGTGTCATAGCTTAAAGATATGCTATCTTTTAATCGTGATATTGCCCAGCCACTCCAAAAATCACCCCACATAGAAGTATCATGAGATGAAGTAAAAATACCGGTATTGCTTTCAAAGGAAAAATCGCCGGGGACTCCGGGAAATCCTTTAAAAAAATCTTTACCAATGGAATCTAAAAATGTAGATTGTTCTTCAAAGGTAATGGTTTGAGAAAAGCAGGCTTTTATTGAGAAAAAAGCAAGAAAAAACAAAGTCATTTTTTTCATTTTCTAAAAAATTAATGGGAAATGAAAATAGATACGAAAATCGTAATCGAATCTACCGACGGTTTTATTCCCGAAACCTTCGTAATTGTTTTGTATGAGGCAGGTCTTCTGACTTACTCTTATTTATCTTTTACGCCTTCCCATCGTATTTTGACAGTGGCTAATGTAAAAGATATTTTCAAGAGCTTACAGCACCGGGTAGTGTTACTGATTTTCACAGTATTCCCTTTTATCTTTTTCGTTTTTGAAAAACTTAGGATACCTGATACGTTGCAAAGATATATAATGAATTTCTTAAATTGCTAAAATGGATATAAACATTTTTTAAACAACTTCAGGAAACTCGTTTGGATATAGTTTGTTTTCTAATTTATGT
Organism: Chitinophagaceae bacterium; assembly: GCA_039811265.1. Taxonomy (GTDB): domain Bacteria; phylum Bacteroidota; class Bacteroidia; order Chitinophagales; family Chitinophagaceae; genus OLB11. The sequence continues at coordinate 72,493 of JBDHYI010000003.1, forward strand.
TTTACTACTTTAAAAGCATCAATGGTTTCTTTAATATCTTGTAAAGTATGCATGGCTGTTGGAATCAATCGCAATATAATATGTCCTCTTGGTATAACAGGATATGTAACAATTGAACAGAAAATATTATAATTTTCTCTCAAATCCATTGTCAGTTGAGTTGCTTCAACAACCCCACCCGTTAAATAAACAGGCGTTACCGGTGAGTCCGTTTTTCCGATATTAAAACCATTTTCTTTTAACTGGCTTTGTAAAAGGTTTACATTTTCCCAAAGCTTTTCTTTAAGCTCGGGTTTATTTCTTAATAATTCCAACCGTTTAATATTCCCTTCTACAATAGGCATAGGAAGTGCTTTTGCAAATATTTGAGAACGCATATTGTATCGCAAATAACTAATTGTAGATTTGTCTCCTGCAATAAAGCCGCCAATGCTTGCCATGCTTTTTGCAAAGGTTGAAAAGTATAAATCAATTTCATCTTGGCAACCTTGTTCTTCTCCCACACCGGCACCGGTTGGTCCCATTGTTCCAAACCCATGAGCATCATCTACTAATAACCTGAAATCATATTTTGATTTCAATGAGCATATTTCTTTTAATTTTCCTTGATCACCGGCCATACCGAAAACACCTTCTGTTATGACCAATATACCACCACCGGTTTCTTGTATCATTTTTGAGGCTCTTATTAATTGTTTTTCTAAGTCTTCAAGATCGTTGTGTTTAAATACATAACGATGTGACGGAGCCATTCTTAACCCATCTATGATACACGCATGACTTTCTGCATCATAAACTACTACGTCTCTTCTACTACATAGACAATCTACAATTGAAAACATTCCTTGATAGCCATAATTTAATAAATACGCATCCTCCTTAGAAACAAAATGTGCTAATTGTTGTTCTAATTTTTCATGTAAAACTGAGTTTCCACTCATCATTCTTGCACCCATGGGATAAGCAAGCCCCCATTTTGCAGCAGCTTCAGCATCTGCTTTGCGAACTTCAGGATGATTAGCCAAGCCTAAATAATTATTCAAACTCCATATTACTCTTTCTTTCCCTTGAAAAATCATACGGTTGCCTAATTCACCTTCTAATCTTGGAAAAACAAAATAACCATGTGCTTTGTCTTCGTATTGCCCAATTGAGCCTCTATTTTTTGAAAATTTTTCAAATAAATCTGCCATTGATTTTAAAATTTGAATGCAAAAGTAAACATTTTTTTTTTTTTGCTTTATAATTATATATTTTTTTACAATGATAACAATGAATACAATTGAAGATTTATTTGCTGTATAAAAATGCCATTTTCACAACAGTCTAACAAATTATAAATAAAACTTAAAAAAGCTTTTTTAATCTATTATATATTTCTAATAAAGTAATATTGTCTTATGAAATCTGTTTTAGAAGTTAATTCTATATCGAAGTCTTATGGTGCCATTCATGCTTTAAGTAACGTTTCGTTTGAAGTTCCGAAAGGCTCAATTTTTGGAATACTTGGTCCTAATGGAAGCGGTAAAACAACCTTATTAGGTATTTTATTAAATGTTTTAAAAGCTAATAGCGGGTCTTTTCGATGGGTTGAATATGATGACAACGATGAGGCAAGAAAAAAAATCGGTACTTTGCTTGAAACACCTAATTTTTATCCATATTTGAATGCAGTTCAAAACTTAGAAATAGTTGCCGCTATAAAAAATTGTGATAAAACACATATCGAAACAGCCCTGAAACAAACCGGACTTTATGAAAGGAGATTATCTCCTTTTAAGACTTACTCATTGGGGATGAAACAACGTTTAGCAATTGCATCTACCTTAATAGCCAATGAAGATATATTGGTACTGGATGAGCCAACCAATGGATTAGATCCTCAAGGCATTGCAGAAATCAGAGAGCTGATTATAAATATCAGGAATCAGGGAAAAACAATAATACTTGCCAGTCATTTATTAGATGAAGTTGAAAAAGTATGCACAGATATGATAATTATTAAACAAGGTCAAATGCTTGCAAATGGCTCGGTGGCTGAAATTTTAAGTGATGATGAATGGATTGAATTAGCGAGCAATGATTTGGATGCACTTGTTTCATTAATTCAAAATTATCCATCTGTGAAAATTGAAACTAAAACTAATATGTTAGTCATCAAGGTTAGTAAAGATTTTAGTGTCGAAGACCTTAACAAATTTTGTTTTGAACATAATATTATTTTGACTCATTTGAACAAACGCAAAAGAACTTTAGAAAGTAAATTCATAGAAATCGTAAAATAAATTGAACATGCTACATTTATTAAAAATTGAATGGTTAAAAATAAAAAACTATAAACCTTTTTATTTAATGACCGGCTTAATTGCGGGCCTAATGATTATTGTAAGTTATTACATTAAATCTACTGTTGAAGAACTTAATAATATGAGCAGTGTAGGAATATTTGATGAATCATATACTTTTCCCGGAATTTGGAAAACGATAGGCTATCATTATTCATGGATGATTTTACTGTCTGTAGTGGTTATTATAAATAATATTACGAATGAGATTTCGTTCAAAACACTTCGACAAAATATTATAGATGGCTTGTCAAGGCAAGATTTCTTATTGTCTAAAATCTTATTTGTTTTTATGATGAGTTTATTTTTTACACTATGCTATATACTCACTTGTTTGATATTGGGGCTACCCAATGGTATTGTGGGAATGTTTGAAGATATTCAATATGTTTTATATGTTTTTGCCAGTACACTTTGCTTATTCTCGGTAACATTTCTTTTTGCTTTGTATATAAAAAAATCAAGTTTAACTATCATTTTATTTTTAGCATATTTACTTATTGAAAATGGAATATCAAGTTATATCAATTTTAAAACCGGTACATCTTACGGTAATTTTTTACCCTTACAATGTGGAGATGCTTTGCTGCCATCAGCTACCTTGGAGAAAGTAAAAAAACTGACCAATATGGGAAGTAATGATATAGCACAGCCTATTTATGCAATGGCTTGTATAGGCTATTCAATTATTTGCTTTTTTGTTGCTAAAATAAAATTAGAAAAATCAGATTTATAAATTAAGCATTAAAAAATTAGTCATTCTTCTATAAAGCTGTAAGCGAGTGATAGTCCCACCGATTCCATGATTTTTATTTGGATAAATTTCTGAGTCGAAATCTTTATTTTTATTAATCATTGAGTTTATCATCATCATCGAATTTTGCAAATGCACATTGTCATCAGAGCTACCATGTATTAGTAAAAAATTACCTTCTAATTTGTCCACCATATTGATAGGGGAGTTGTCATCATAACCTTTGGCATTTTCTTTTGGAGTGCGCATATAACGTTCGGTGTAAATATTGTCATAGTATCTCCAATTTGTTACAGGAGCTACGGCAATGGCGGTTTTAAAAACATCAGCTCCTTTCATGATACAAATACTACTCATAAATCCTCCATAACTCCAGCCCCAAATTCCTATTCGTTTTGGGTCAATATTCGGATGTTTTGCAAAATATTTTGCAACGGCGATTTGATCATCACTTTCATATTTTCCTAAATTAAGATAGGTCTTTTTCTTGAATTCTTCCCCCCTGAAACCGCTACCTGTACCATCTACGCAAACAATTACATAACCGTTTTGAGCCAACATTTGATACCACCACATATTGTTTTGAGAGAATTGATTTGTTACTTGTTGTGAACCCGGTCCGCTATATTGATACATTAACAAAGGGTATTGGAAATTTTCATTAAAATCATAAGGTTTAAGTAACCAACCATTCAGCTCAGTGCCATCTTTGCCCGGTACTTTAAAAAGTTCAAATTCGGATAGCTTGTATTCTGCCATTTTGTTTTTTAAAGCAGTATTATCTTTTAAAATTTTTTTATCTAATTTTTCATTCACTAAATAATAAACAGGTACTTGATTTATTTTAGAATATTTTTCTAAGAAAAAACTATAATCACTATTAAAATTTATTTCATGCCAACCATCTTCAAGAGTTAGACATTTTTTTTCACTTCCGTTAATATTGATGCTGTATAAATGTCGCTCTAAAGGAGATTTTTCAGCACTCATATAATAAACAATATTTTTATTTTCATCAACGCCTTTAATCTCTGTAACTTCCCAGTCCCCTGATGTTATTTGAGTGGATTGGTTTTGATCAATATCATGCAAATAGATATGATTATAACCGTTTTTTTCAGAAAGATAAATAAAAGCATTTTTCTTTGTTAGGAAAGAAATTTGGTCGTTAATATCAATGTAATATTTATTCTTTTCTTCATAAATAATATTCGATTTGCCATTTTGGGGATTGATATTTAAAAACTCTAAATGATTTTGCAACCGATTTAAACGATACACAATAAGTGAATTGTTAAAAGGATTTATTTTTATTCTCGGAATATAAATATCATCTTCATTGCCCAAATTGCATTTAATTATTCTATCGTCATCTAATCGGTAGATATTAATATCCATTTTAGAATTTTTTTCGCCGGCTTTTGGATATTTATATTTATATAAAGTCGGATATAAGCTGTCGTAAACAGGAAAACTAAATTCCGGCACTTCTGTTTGATCAAATCGGTAATATGCTATATAATCACTATTGGCACTCCATTCGTAAGCTCTCGTAAATTCAAATTCTTCTTCATACACCCAATCACAATTTCCATTAATGATATTGTAATTGCCATCGTCAGTAACTTGAACAGTTTCTTTATCATGAAAGTCATAAAAGTATAAATTGTTTTCAAAAACATAAGCTACTTTTTCTCCATCAGGACTAAAACTTGCATGTAGTACTTTTTGTTTTCTAAGAGAAGTTAATTTTTTAGTATTTAAGTCATAAATATATACTTTGTTCAAAACAGAGCGTCTATAAATGTTTTCAGGCTCTGTAAATAATAAAAGTTTTGTTTCTGATTTATTAAATTCATAATCGCTGACTATAATTTCTTTTCCATCATAATTCAAATCATTGAAATTAACTAAAGTTGCTACTTCAAGACCAGTTTCAAAACTCATCTTCATTAATTTCCTATCTTTATTTTCTGTATAATATTTTCCATCATTCATAGAACGGAACCCGGCAACATAATCTTGTTTAAAAATATTTTTTGTAAAAATATCTTCTAAGAAAATTTCTTTTTTACCTTGAGAAAAAACGGGGTTGCTAATTAGAAAAAGCAGAAAAAATATAAAATATTTTTGAGCCATACGAAAATGATTTATTTAATTTTTTTATGCGAACAAAACTAATATTTTGAATTTGATATTCTTATTGTTTTTATAAAAAATACATTTTTAGTTTTGAATTTAAAAATTAAAAATTCATTTAACTTGCACAAAAAATAAAACAAAATGATTCAACGAAAACAAACACTATGGTTTTTATTAAGTGCTATCATAGCAGGTTTAGCATTTATTTTGCCCTTCGGATATAAAAATACGACTAGTATGATGAGTTACAATATTAATGTAGAAGATTTTGTAGTTAAGCACGATGTCGTTTTGATGATTGTTTTTTTATCATTAATCATCTTTGATTTGGTGGCTATTTTTTTATTTAAAAATAGAAAATTGCAAACGATTTTTTCAATCATAGCTATTCTTTTATGTATAGCAGGATTAGCATTAGAAATTTTGTTTTCAACAAAAGATGGAAATCAAATTACGTTTGGTGTTGCAAATTCAAAAGTATATATCGGTTTGTTGATACCGATAGTTTGTATTGTCTTAAATTTATTAGCATTAAATGGCGTTAAAAAAGATATCAAACTTCTTTCAGAATCTGACAGGTTACGATAAAAAATAAATTTATTCTTAAAGTATTTGAATTTATAGAGATAAAAAACGAATTTTGCAGGATATGGCAAGTATAAAATTACTCCTTAAAAACGATAAAGTTGAAGGTATAAGATATTATGAAACGTATAGAAAACATGGTGGGTATAGTGCTGCAGAAAAAGCCTTGCGCACTCTTGCACCGGATGAAGTAACCGAAGAAGTGAAAAAAAGCGGATTAAGAGGACGTGGTGGTGCCGGTTTTCCGACCGGTATGAAATGGAGCTTTTTGGCGAAGCCGGAAGGCATACCAAGACACTTAGTAGTAAATGCAGATGAAAGTGAACCCGGAACTTTTAAAGATCGCTACTTGATGGAATTTATTCCACATTTGTTGATAGAAGGAATTATTATTTCAAGTTATGCTTTAGGCTCTAATGCTTCCTACATATATATTCGGGGAGAATATGCATGGATAGTCGATATATTAGAGCAAGCAATTGAAGAAGCTAAACAAAATGGGTGGCTTGGTAAAAATATATTAGGTAAAGGTTTTGACCTTGAAATTTATGTTCAGCGGGGAGCCGGTGCCTATATATGTGGTGAAGAAACAGCTTTGCTTGAATCAATTGAAGGCAAAAGAGGCAATCCGCGTATTAAGCCGCCATTCCCGGCTGTCAAAGGGCTTTGGGGGCGTCCTACCGTAGTTAATAATGTGGAAAGCATATCGGCAGTAGTGCCCATCATTGAAATGGGAGGCGAAGAATATGCTAAAATAGGAGTGGGGAGAAGCACCGGAACGAAATTAATTTCAGCTTGTGGAAATATTAATAAACCGGGTGTTTATGAAATTGATATGACTTGCTCAGTCGAAGAGTTTATATTCAGTGATGAATATTGTGGCGGAATACCAAATGGGAAAAGACTAAAAGCCTGTATTCCCGGCGGTTCATCAGTTCCTATTTTGCCTGCTAATTTACTTTTAAAAACGGCAAAAGGCGAAACCCGCTATATGAATTATGAATCATTATCGGAAGGGGGTTTCCAAACCGGCTCTATGATGGGAAGTGGAGGATTTATTGTGTTAGATGAAGACCAATGTGTAGTAAGGCACACCATGACCTTAGCTCATTTTTATAGACATGAGAGTTGCGGACAATGCTCACCTTGCCGTGAAGGGACAGCTTGGCTTTATAAAATCTTACACAATATCGAATACGGGAAAGCAACAATGAAAGATATTGATTTGCTTTGGGATGTTCAACGAAGAATAGAAGGTAATACAATTTGTCCATTGGGTGATGCTGCTGCATGGCCTGTTGCTGCTGCAATACGCCATTTTAGAGATGAATTCGAATGGCATATTAACAATCCTGAAAAAAGCCAGACTGAAAACTACGGATTAGCACATTATGCTGATGAGCTTGTAATTTCTTAAACTCATTTTTTTAATAATCAACATTGAGCTCTTCATAATGATTAAAAAGTTCAATAACTCTTGTCTTATTTAAAGAAAGTATATAAGAGAGCCTTATAATTGTTTGTATAGTACCTCCCCCTGAATATCTATCTTCTCTTAATAGTGCAATAAGTTTTATTTCTTCATCTCTAAAATTCAACCATGCCTTTTGTGCATTTTTAAGAATAATTTGATCATTCTTTTTTAAAGAATCAAATAATAATTTATAATATTTGTTCAATAATTTATCATATTCTTCAATAGCCCAATAGGCAGCACTATTCATTCCATGTGTTGAGGGATTTCCTACAGAGAGTTTTTCCAATGTTTTTTCTACTTTAAAAGTATCATAGCAAAACTGCCTGGTTTTATTATTGATAGATTTGTCAAGTGTTGAAAGAAATTCTAAAGATTCTATTTCTACTTTTGTTTCAATAGTTGCAAAAAGCCCATCATCAATTTGAGAAAAAGAAAAATAAGGGTGGAAACAAAAAATAAAAATTATAAAATATTTTTTCAAAGCGATAGTTTTTGTAAAAGTATAAAAATGATGTAAATAAATTTATTGAATAATGAAATCTATAATAAAATAAAGCATGAGAATTTTTTAAAAATAAAATAAATTCGCACAAAATATCATAAAATGCATTCTGAACACTTCGAAAAATTCTATCAAAACACAATCGGTATAGAACAAATAATATCAACCCCAAAAGGGGATAAAAAAATGATTTATGCTGATTGGATAGCGAGTGGTAGATTGTACGAACCTATAGAAAAAATCATGCGTGAAAAAGTGGCACCATACTGTGCAAATACACATACAGAGACTTCTACAACAGGAACTTTAATGACAAAAGCCTATAAAGAAGCAAAAGAATTTATCAAAAAAGAAGTGAATGCAAATCAAAAAGATATTTTGATATTTTCCGGATCAGGAATGACCGCTTCCATAAACAAACTACAAAGAATATTAGGGTTACGAGTACCTGAGAACATAAAAAAATATTTATTGAATACTCAATATATTTCAACAAATCATAAACCGATTGTATTTGTAACTCATTTAGAACACCATTCAAATCATACATCATGGCTCGAAACTATAGCCGATGTTGAAATTATAAACCCTAATGAAGATGGTACTGTGAATTTAGAACATTTTGCAGAATTATTAAATCAATATAAAGAGAGAAAATTCAAAATAGCATCGGTTAGTGCTTGTTCTAATGTTACCGGCATTTTTACACCTTATTATGAAATAGCAGAAATGATACATAAGGAAGGTGGGGTTTGTTTTGTTGATTTTGCTTGTTCGGCCCCTTATGTTGAAATCAATATGCACCCCGAAAATCCTTTGCAACAATTAGATGTCGTTTTTATATCTCCACATAAATTTTTAGGAGGACCGGGCACACCGGGAATCATGATTTTAAATTCTGATTTATATGAAAATACAATACCGGACAATTCAGGAGGAGGAACCGTTAAGTTTACATCGCCATGGAAATTTCATTCATATATTGATAATATTGAAGAAAGAGAAGATGGAGGTACTCCACCATTTTTGCAAGGAATAAAAGCTGCTTTGTGTTTTAAGCTGAAAAAAGAAATGGATACGAATAAAATGTTAGAAAGAGAAAAAGAAATGGTTGTGAAAGTAATAGATGAATTATCAAAAATAAAAAATTTATATGTTTTAGAACCTCAAATTAAAGATAGAATAGGGGCAATATCATTTTATATAGATGGCTTACATTATAATTTAGGTGTAAAATTATTAAATGATTATTTTGGAATACAAGTTAGAGGGGGGTGTGCTTGTGCTGGTACTTATGGACATTATCTCCTTCATATTGACAAAGAAAAATCATCAAGTATCTATATTCAAATAGAAAAAGGAGATTATTTTATTCGACCTGGCTGGATAAGATTATCATTACACCCGACTCTAAGCAACCAAAATATTGATTATATTATAGATGCTATAAAATATATTGCAGCCAATCACCATGAACTCTCTCAAAGTTATATTTATACATCGCATAATAATAGTTTTTCATATATAGATGACAAGCAAAATTTTGAAAATGATTTTGTAGATATTCTTTTCCATTAATTAAAATATTTACTTTATTCAAATAAATATATAGATAAAATGTATAATCGATAGATGGATAATATATGTATTTTTTTTTTAGAGTTTTTAGAAGTAAAACTAAATAAGCTAGATAATATTAACATATCTTTGTATTTACAAAAAAAATATATATGAATAAAAAATTATTAATTAAGACCTTGCTTTTATTTTTTTTATTTGGAGGTGCTCTAAATAAACTGTATGCAGAGGGAACATCTACTGCCTCTCCAACTTTAACGAATTTAAGCTCATTATCTATTTTGCCAAGTCAAAACAGGGGGGCTTTTTTAGGATGCCCACAAGATAATAGAATTTATATTCATATTAATTCATTAAACGAGCGTATTTATTATGGATTTAATTGGAGGGGTTACGCATCTGGAAATAATATTAATCCTACAATAAATAATGTTTTCATGAGGATTTTTAATCCGAATGGCGTTCAGGTAGCTCAAGTTAATCTTCCTACAAGTGGTAACGGATTTATTTCATCTTATAATGCTGCCAAAATTGGAGCTAATATAAGTGGGTCGAATCCAGGAGGGTATTCTCCCTTAAGCTATACACCGACAATGACAGGAGAGTATTGGATAGAATTATACCAAAGTAATGATGGTGGAAACACCCAAATGGGTGGTACAACATGGAGTTTTTCACCTTATTGGGATATACAAGTTGCAGAGACCAATGGCACACGTTATAATGGTCGTGTGCATTGTGCCAACTGGTCATTTAATGCTACGTCTTCTACTTATTTTACAACTAATTATGATGATGATGCAGCTCCTGAAATTTACGCATGGTCAACAGATAGTAATGTATTTAAAATTAATTTTACTGAAGGTTTTAGACCAATTGCATATAATGTTGCGGTAACTAATTATGGCGTTCAAAATACAAATAATTTTGTTGTGGATAGAAAATCAAAAAATAGTGAAACTTATCCTACATTATCTAACGGGTATTTATTATTTTTAAATCCACCTGACTCAAGTATTTACCCAAATGGAGTATTACCTACAAATCCCAAATTAGAATCACCGATTTTGGTAGGGTGTACTTATCCATTTAAAATACGTTATACTGTATATGGTACAGGAGATGTACGATTATTACTTGATTTGAATGGAGTAGATGGATTTCAACCGGGTACTAAAGATCTGGTTTTGGAACAATTTAATGTTCAGCCCGGTTTAAATACAGTTATTTGGGACGGAAAAGATGGATTAGGAAATAATGTCCCTTCCGGAACTTCCTTTAAATTAATATTATCTTACGGGAAAGGGCGTATCAATGTACCTATTTACGATGCTGAAATTAATAAAAATGGTTTTATTATTACATCAATTTCTCCTAAATATGACGCCGCAATAAAACTATATTGGGACGATACGAATTTGCCAAATGTAGGTGCAGCTTGTTCAGTTTCTGGGGATAATCAAAATAACCTTACAGGTAACGGTTGGGATAATAGTTTTGTCGGTGCTATATCCCCTTGCCATGCATGGAATGGTAATGGAAATCCAAATCAAACAATTCCAGCACCCGCTGTTAGTGGTAATGATGCTGACAATTTACAGTGTAATGACTTTGGTAATGTAAGAGTTATAAATACTTTTGGTTGGGCAACAAGTGCTTATGATTCTGCAATAGTTTTCTTTGGTTGTTTACAAGTTTCAGGGACTATTTGGAATGATAAAGATAATAGTGCAAATGGAGGTTTTTCTAATATTTATACTTTAGGTGAATATGGTACTAATATTCAAAATACTTTATATGTATCCATGGTTGACCCTGTTACAGGCTTGGTTCTTGAGAGTGTACCTGTTAATCCAGATGGAACATATACATTTAATGCTGTACCACCAAAAGCAGAAGGTTTACAAATTGTTTTATCTAATACTCAAGGGATAGTAGATAGCTTACCTCCTACAGCTATTATAAATCCAAAATGGCAAAATACATCGCCGCTAATAAGAACTTTTAATACGGATACTTTAAGTATAACAGGACTTGATTTTGGTGTAAGAACGCAAGAAGTAGAACCGGATATCAATCAAACGATAGTGAATATTCCTGTAAATGGAACTGTTGCAACAAATGATCATGTAATTCCGGGAAGTGTATTTACACCAATTGGCACTATGGCAAATGGAGGTACTTTAGTTATGAATCCTGATGGTTCATATATTTATACACCACCTGCCGACTTTATAGGAAGGGATAGCATTAGTTATGTAGCTTGTTCTCCAGTGCCGACAATTTGCGATACAACTACTTTAACAATTATTGTTACACCTTTAAATTCACAATATACAAATACTGTAATTGCACAAGATGATTATGCAACCACACCTAAAAACACGCCTGTTACGATGTGTTTATTATGTAATGATAGTGATCCTCAAGGTAATACTATAAGCAATCCAACAATCATAGCTAATCCGTCTCATGGTACTGTAACAGTAAATCCTAATGGAACTGTTGTTTATACTCCTGCCCCCGGATATGTTGGAAAAGATGTATATCAATATACAATTTGCGATAATGGAGTACCGGTTGCATGTGATACTGCTTATGCGTATGTAACTATTACGGATAATCCTATTTCAAATAATCAAACTTACGCTAATGATGATGCTTATGTAACAAAAATTAATACTCCGGTAACTGATAATGTAGGATTAAATGATACAGATCCACAAGGCGATAATGTTACATTCACTAAAGTTACAAATCCTAATCATGGTACTGTTATATTAAACCCTGATGGTACATTTACATACACACCAAATAATGGTTATACCGGACCTGATCAATTTATCTATAGTAAATGCGATGATGGAACTCCGACAGCATGTGATACAGCAACAGTGTATATTACAATTGATCGTCCTATTCAAAGTGTAGAACCGGATATCAATCAAACGATAGTGAATATTCCTGTAAATGGAACTGTTGCAACAAATGATCATGTAATTCCGGGAAGTGTATTTACACCAATTGGCACTATGGCAAATGGAGGTACTTTAGTTATGAATCCTGATGGTTCATATATTTATACACCACCTGCCGACTTTATAGGAAGGGATAGCATTAGTTATGTAGCTTGTTCTCCAGTGCCGACAATTTGCGATACAACTACTTTAACAATTATTGTTACACCTTTAAATTCACAATATACAAATACTGTAATTGCACAAGATGATTATGCAACCACACCTAAAAACACGCCTGTTACGATGTGTTTATTATGTAATGATAGTGATCCTCAAGGTAATACTATAAGCAATCCAACAATCATAGCTAATCCGTCTCATGGTACTGTAACAGTAAATCCTAATGGAACTGTTGTTTATACTCCTGCCCCCGGATATGTTGGAAAAGATGTATATCAATATACAATTTGCGATAATGGAGTACCGGTTGCATGTGATACTGCTTATGCGTATGTAACTATTACGGATAATCCTATTTCAAATAATCAAACTTACGCTAATGATGATGCTTATGTAACAAAAATTAATACTCCGGTAACTGATAATGTAGGATTAAATGATACAGATCCACAAGGCGATAATGTTACATTCACTAAAGTTACAAATCCTAATCATGGTACTGTTATATTAAACCCTGATGGTACATTTACATACACACCAAATAATGGTTATACCGGACCTGATCAATTTATCTATAGTAAATGCGATGATGGTGACCCGGTAGCATGTGATACTGCAACTGTGTATATAACTATTACAAATCCAAATGTCCCATTACCTGCTTTCTTATCTTCATTTAATGTAGTAGCTAAAGATTGCAAAGCTGAATTATTATGGACTACAGAACAAGAATTTAGTGTTTCACATTTTGACATTCAGCGTCAATATGCTAACGAACAATTTGTAACAATTTTTACTAAACCGGCTGTAGGATTTAGTTCTACAAAACAAAACTATAGTTTTATAGATAAAAATGTTAAAGAAGGTAATGTTGCATATCGTTTAAATATTTATGATATTGATGGTAAAAATGCTTTTTCTAATGTAAAACAAGCAAATATCCAATGTAGTAAAATAACGGATTTACAATTATATCCTAATCCAAGTAACGATGTTACAACGTTATCAATTACGAATACTGAAGATTTGTCTTATGTAATTAAAATGTATGATGCAGTTGGAAAAATAGTTTATAATACAGAAATAGATGTAAATAAAGAAACTAAATTGATTAATATACCCGTTAGTCATTTATCAACAGGCTTATATACTATTAAAGTAATTGATAGTGATAATGAATCAAAAGTTATAAGGTTTTTAAAGTCTAAAAACTAAAAATACTTTTTCTTAAAAATAATGACTGCTTATTTAAGCAGTCATTATTTTTTTATACCTTCAAAACTTACTTTTCTGGCTATCTTATGTCGTGATAGATATTTATCACAGATTACATATTAAGATTGTATTTCTGAATTACAACATCATACTCAAACTCTCATAGAACTTGCGTTTTCTGTGAAAACACTATCAAAAAAACTCTAATACTAAACATTAAAATTCATTTATTTGAAATCGCTTGTGTCCTATAGTGTAATTTGCGTTTATTTTACTATCTGAACGTTTCTTAGGTATCTTTTTCTTTCAATCAAATATAATGATATTTTACACATCTCAACGTGAAACATACCCTTTCCAACTTACATGGATAATTGCAGGAAGACTAATGCTAGGTAAATTAGGTACATCAATAATATTTTATCTTAGTGTTATGATAAAACAAAGCAAAAGCAGTTTGTTTGCAATGGTATTGATTTATAAAAATTATCTTAAATTAATAAAACCTTTTCAACAGAAAAGGTTTTATTAATTTAAGATTAAGAAAAAAATGAAAACTCTTAAACAGAATTTAATCTAACAGTTTAATGTCATCTAGTGAAAAATCACTAGAACATTCTCCACAACTTTCAATGCCTTTACATCCTCTTGTGAATGAATCAACCGAAACTATTTTGGTATCACCTGCTTTTAGTTTTATAGAAGCTTTGCGATCACTGGTGATTTCTTTTACTTCAAAACGAATACCTCTTGTGTCTTTATTGACAAATTCAATTTCATAACGACAACCCATCAAAATTTTCTTAACTGCTCTTACTCTTATTTCAACATCGACATACTTTTCATTTTTTTTATCCATTTTTACACTTCCGATGCTATAAGAAATTGGATTACTCCACTCAGTTGGTCCGTTTGGAAATTCAAATTGTTTCCCTTGCCATGAAATGGCCCATGTTGTCATACTAATGCAGATTAAAGCAAATAGTATTAATGATTTTTTATACATATATAATTTATTTTGGATATCAAATATAGAAATAAATTAATATATATATTAAAAATATATATTATTTTTCTAACATAAATGGATATTTGTAATCTGTTGGAGGATTGAATGTTTCTTTAATTGTTCTTGCGCTTAACCAACGATATAGGTTTAGAATAGAACCGGCTTTGTCATTAGTTCCACTTGCTCTTGCACCTCCAAAAGGCTGTTGCCCAACTACGGCACCGGTTGGTTTGTCATTGATATAAAAATTGCCTGCACTATTGGTAAGGATTTTCATCGCTTTTTCTAACTCATATCTATCTTGGCTAAATACGGCACCTGTCAAGGCATACGGAGAGGTTGTATTAACTAATTCACACGTTTTTTCAAATTCATTTGCTTTATAAGTATAAATAGTTAAAACAGGTCCAAAAATTTCTTCACACATTGTAGTGTATTTTGGATTAGTTGTTTCAATAATAGTAGGTTCAATAAACCATCCTTTTGATTTATCGCATTTTCCTCCAACTAATATTTTACAACTTTTATCTTTTTTGGCGTTATCGATATACGATTTTATTTTATCAAAAGATTTTTCATCAATTACGGCATTAATAAAATTGGTAAAATCTTCTGTTGTACCCATTTTCATCGTCCTCACTGCAGCAATTAATTTTTTCTTGATAGATGTTGCAAGATTATCTGGAAGATAAACTCTGGAGGCTGCACTACATTTTTGTCCTTGATATTCAAAAGCCCCTCTCGCAATGGCAGCAACAACGGCATCTTCATCTGCTGAAGGATGTACTAATACAAAATCTTTACCACCTGTTTCTCCTACAATACGTGGATAGGTTTTAAATTTATGTATGTTAGTTCCAATGCTCTTCCACATATTTTGAAATACGCCCGTACTACCTGTAAAATGAACTCCGACGAAGTCAGGGTGAGAGAAACAAATATCACCTACTGTTGGTCCATCAACATAAATCATATTGATAACACCATCCGGCAAGCCTGCTTCTTTCAATATTTTCATAAATAAGTTAGCAGAATAAATTTGAGTGTGTGCCGGTTTCCAAACAACCACATTACCACACATAGCAGCAGATGTCGGCAAATTACCACCAATGGCCGTAAAATTAAAAGGAGTAACAGCTAATACAAATCCCTCAAGAGGCCTATATTCTACACGATTATACATACCCGGACCGGATATTGGTTGTTGACGATAAATTTCACTTAAAAAGTGAACATTAAATTTAAGAAAATCGATTAATTCACAAGTACTATCTATTTCAGCTTGAAATACATTTTTACTTTGCCCTTGCATTGTGGCAGCCAACATTTCATAACGGTATTTTGTGGACAATAAATCAGCGGCTTTTAAAAATATAGATGCTCTTTGTACCCAAGGCATGTTAGCCCATTGTTCCCTTGCATTTAATGCTGCATTGATTGCGTCATGAACATGAGATGCACTTCCTTCATGGAAAGTAGCTAAAACGTGTTTTGTATTATGTGGAGAGCGAATTTCTTTTTTCTTACCGGTTTTTACTTCTTTATTCCCTATATACATTGGAATGTCAAGAACTTTTTTCTTTGTAGCAGTAAGTGCATTTTTTAATGCTATTTTTTCTTTACTTTTTGGTAAAAACTGTTGTATTGGTTCATTCGTCGGTTGAGGAAAATAAAAATATCCATTACTCATAGTTGTAAAATTTTAGAATGCAAATATAATGAGAAGAATTCTTTCGTTTTGCCGGAAAGCTTATTTTATCAATATTTTAAATTATCTAAAGAAAAATTAGGATTTTCCTCATCATTAATGAAAATACTATCTTCATAAAATTCAACTTTACCGGTATCTAAATTATACATTCCGCCAACTACACCAATTTTTCCGTTCAAGAGTAAGTTTTCAATAATGTAACTTCGTTCTATGATATTCTTTACATTCCGTTGAACATTTATTTTGGCAACTTTTTCGACAAATTCAATATTGCGAGAATCCCTATTTTCAATAATTGTTTTTTCTTGATAGATAGATGGTTGAAGTTTTGCTAAAAGTTCGGTAAGATTACCCATTTCAATATGGTCGCAAGCACCACTTATAGCGCCACAATTAGTATGCCCCAAAATGACAATTAGTTTTGAGGCAGCTATTTTACAAGCATATTCCATACTGCCCAAAATATCTGTGTTTACTATATTTCCGGCTATTCTTATTGAAAAAATATCGCCCAGTCCTTGGTCAAAAATAAGCTCTGCAGAAGTACGACTATCAATGCAACTTAAAACAGTAGCAAAAGGCCATTGACCTTCTCGAGCAATATTGACTTGTTCTAATAAATTGCGTTCCTTTTTTAAGTTGTTTACAAAACGTTCATTGCCTTCTTGTAAAATTTTTAAAGCTAAGCGCGGAGTTAAGTGTTCAAGGGTTTCCTTAGGATGTATTTTCATCTACTTTATTGAATTAAATATTAGATTGTGTAAAATTAAATTTAATTTAATCAAATGTACTACGTTAATCTATAAACAATAAACCAAAATAGAATTATTTAATCCTAATTTTTATTTTGTTTATCTTTTTTAACTGATATGAATCTATTTGTTTTATTCTATTAAAAATTATTATTAGATATTTGCATGTTTGAACTCGAATTTAAAATTTATCGACAAGAAAAATCACTAGTATAAAATGTTTAAGAACAAAACTTTTTTTATAATTCTTTTAATCATAATAGTTTTAGCACTCATTAAAATATTTTTTTTAACTCCAAAAACTGAAAATAAACCAATGCAAAAGGGAGGCCCTAAGCCACCTGCTAATGTTTCGGTTTATGTAGCTCAAGAAGAAAATATCGACAATCAAGTATTTGCAACCGGAACTATCCAAGCTAATGAACAAATAGAATTAAGACCTGAAATTTCGGGAAAATTGGTAGCTATTTATTTCAAAGAAGGAACGCGGGTGCAGAAGGGTGCTTTGTTGGCAAAAATTAATGATAGCGACTTACAAGCACAATTGAAACGTTTGAAATTTCAACAAAAATTAGCAAAAGAAAAAGCAGATCGTTTGAAATCCTTATTAGATATACAAGGAGTGAGCATTCAAGAATATGACGAGGGAGTTAACCAATTACAGTTAACTAATGCAGATATAGAATATGTTAAAGCTCAAATTGAAAAAACAGAAATTCATGCACCTTTTAATGGTTTAATTGGTTTAAGGCAGGTGAGTCAAGGAGCTTATGTTAGTCCAAGCACTGTAATTGCAACCATACAAGAAATTAATCGTTTGAAAATTGATTTTCCACTCCCTGAAAAAAACTCAAATATGATTAAGTTAGGAGATAAAGTACAATTTAAATTAGATAATTCAGACGCTTTATATTCTGCGACAATATATGCTATGGAGCCTAAAGTAGATGAACAAACCCGAGATTTTTTAATTAGAGCAATTTGTGAAACAAGCAACCCAAATATTCTACCTGGAACCTTTGCAAGAGTATCTATAAATTCATCAAAGCAGCGTACGGCAATTATGATACCGACAGAAGCAATCATTCCTGAATTGAAAGGGAAAAAAGTGTTTGTAGTTAAAAATGGCATAGCTGTATCAGCACCGGTTGTAACAGGTTTTAGAGATGATAAAAAAATTGAAATAAGCGAAGGTTTATCAGTAGGAGATACCATAGTGGTAACAGGTATCATGTCATTGAGACCCAATGATAAAGTGAGTGTAAAACAGGTTTTGAATAATTAAATACATTTAAAAGAATGAATTTATCATCTACAAGCATTAATCGCCCTGTTTTGGCAATCGTAATGAATGTCATTATAATTTTATTTGGAGCTATTGGGTTTACTTTTTTAGGAGTAAGAGAATATCCATCAATAGATCCTCCTATTATTACAGTACGAACAAATTATACAGGAGCAAATGCAGACGTAATTGAATCTCAAATTACAGAGCCTTTAGAAAAAGCTATTAACGGAATAGACGGAGTGCGAACTATTTCGTCTGCAAGTAATCAAGGGAGTAGCACAATTACAGTTGAATTTAATTTGAATTCAAATCTTGAAGCAGCCGCTAACGATGTGAGAGATAAAGTATCACAAACAATCAGACAATTGCCACAGGATATAGATGGGATGCCTACTGTGACAAAAGCAGATGCTAACTCTGATGCAATTATTTCCTTAACTGTTCAATCAGATACCCGTTCGCAATTAGAAGTAAGTGACTATGCTGAAAATGTTTTAGCTGAGCGTTTTCAAACTATCCCTGGCGTTAGTACTATCCAAATATGGGGGCAAAAAAAATATGCAATGCGTATTTGGATGGATCCGGTCAAAATGTCTTCTTATGGCTTAACACCACAAGATGTATTGACGGCTTTAAATAAAGAAAATGTCGATTTGCCTTCAGGAAAAATTGCAGGAGATAATACAGAATTAACTTTAAACACTGAAGGACGTTTGAAAACCGAATCAGATTTTGAAAATTTAATTATCAAAACAAATGGAGACCAAGTAATTCATTTAAAAGATATAGCCAAAGTAAATTTAGGTCCCGAAAATGAAGAAACACAACTTCGTCAATCGGGGACACCAATGATAGGGCTCGCTTTGGTCCCGCAGCCCGGTGCAAATTATTTGGATATAGCAGAAGAATTTTACAAACGATACGAAAAATTAAAAGTAGATATTCCAAAAGATTATCATATTGATATTGCTTTGGATAATACCTTGTTCATCAAAAAATCTATTTCTGAAGTGGTAGAAACTTTGGCAATAGCAATTGTATTGGTTATTTTGATTATTTATCTGTTTTTTAGAGATTGGATAGTAGCCTTAAGACCTTTATTGGACATTCCGGTTTCATTAATCGGTGCATTTTTTATAATGTATATTATGGGATATTCAATCAATGTTTTGACTTTACTTGCTATAGTATTAGCAACCGGGTTGGTTGTGGATGATGGTATAGTTGTTACAGAAAATATTTATAAAAAAATTGAAGAAGGTTATAATCCTATCGAAGCTGCACATAAAGGCTCAAAAGAAATATTTTTTGCCGTTATTTCAACGTCTATAACATTAGCTGCTGTTTTTATGCCGGTTATTTTCTTAGAAGGATTTGTGGGGCGTTTGTTTAGAGAGTTTGGAGTGGTGCTTGCCGGTGCAGTGTTAATTTCTGCTTTTGTTTCATTGTCTTTAACTCCCATGCTTAATGCAAGAATGGTAAAAAAAGGAGCAACAAAAAGTAAATTCTATGAAATGACAGAGCCCTTTTTTGAAAGATTAACTCAAAATTATGGAAATTCATTAGCTCGATTTTTAAATAAAAAATGGTTGGCATTGGTAATATTAGTAGGGGCTTTTGTGCTTATTTACTTTTTTGGTTCTAAATTACAAAGTGAATTATCACCACTTGAAGACCGTAATTGGATGAGAGTATCTTTAACTACGCCTGAGGGCTCATCTTATGAATTTACCGATAATTTCATAAAGGAATTTACTGATTTTGTTAATGACTCAATACCTGAGAAAAGAGTATGCCTTACGGTTACAGCTCCCGGATTTATAGGCTCGGGAGCAGTTAATTCAGGGTTTGCCCGTTTAGCCCTTTCTGAAGCATCTAATAGAAAACGCAGCCAGCAAGAAATAGCAGATTATATAAGTAAAAATGCCAGAAATTTTACACAAGGGAAAATATTTGTAATTCAGGAACAAACAATTTCAGCGGGAGGTAGTCGTGCCGGATTGCCTGTACAATTTGTTTTACAAGCTCAAAACTTTGAAAAACTAAAAGAAAAGCTACCTTTATTTTTGGAAGAAGCTAATAAAAGCCCAATACTACAAATGGTTGATTTTAATTTGAAATTTAACCGACCGGAAATCAATATTACGATAGATAGAGAAAAAGCAAGAAACTTAGGAATTTCAGCAATTGATATTGCACAAACATTGCAATTAGCTTTGAGCGGTATGCGATATAATTATTTTACAATGAATGGTAAACAATATCAGGTAATTGGACAATTTGATAGAGCAGACAGAGATGAAATAGCCGATATAAGTTCATTGTATTTAAGAAATAATAAAAATCAACTTATCAAATTGAGTGAAATTGTCAATTTTACGGAAGCAAGCGCACCACCGCAATTGTATCATTACAATCGTTATCAATCTGCGACGGTGTCAGCCGGCTTGGCTCCGGGAAAAACAATTGGCGATGGTATCCAGGAAATGAACAGAATTGCTAAAAAAGTTTTAGACGATAGTTTTTCTACAGCATTAACCGGACCGTCACGAGACTTCGATGAAAGTAGTTCTAATATTTTATTCGCTTTCGGATTGGCTTTATTATTAATTTATTTAATTCTTTCGGCTCAATTTGAAAGCTTTATTGACCCCTTTATAATTATGCTGACTGTACCTCTAGCACTTGCAGGAGCTGTGATGTCTTTATGGTACTTTAACCAAACCTTGAATATCTTCAGCGAAATAGGAATAATAATGCTTATAGGATTAGTAACTAAAAATGGAATTTTAATAGTTGAATTTGCTAACCAATTAAGAGAAAAGGGAATGAGCAAAGCTGATGCTATACAACATGCCGCTGAGGCTCGTTTGAGACCTATTTTAATGACAAGTATAGCAACAGCTTTAGGGGCAATGCCCATTGCAATGGCTATGGGAGCCGGTGCGAAAAGCCGAATGGGAATGGGGATAGTTATTGTTGGCGGAATATTGTTCTCACTTATTTTAACTCTTTTTGTAATTCCTGCAATTTATAGTTATTTATCATCCAATAAAAAAGAGTATCCAACGCACACAAATTCAAATTAAAGAATGAAAAATACTTTCTATACTATATTTTGTTTAATTCTCCTCACTCATAAAACGGATGGACAAACTCAGCCTTTTTTGAGTTATGATGATGCTGTAAAGATAGGTTTGCAACAAAACTTAGATGTCATTATTGCTAAAAATGAAGCTGAAATAAGCTCTATACAAAATAATATCGGGAATGCCGGATTCCTGCCAAAACTTGATTGGCAAACCAATTTAAGCGGTGCTAATAATGCAACCAATCAAAAATTTTCAAATGGTCAGGAAATCAATAAGGCAAGTGTAGTATCCGGAAATATTTCATCGGGAGTTTATATTGCATATACTTTGTTTGATGGTTTTAAAATGTTTGCCACTAAAAGAAAATTAGAAATTTTAGAAGAACAAGGAGATTTGAATTTTAAAATGCAAGCTGAAAATTTGGTAGAAAAAATTTCTTTAGCTTACTATCAAATTGTTCGACAAGAACAAATGATTAATGGAATTTTGTCCTCAATGGACGTTGCGAATGCTCGATTGCAATTAGCAGAGAAAAAGTTAGCCATAGGCTCAGGTTCAAATGTGGAAGTATTACAGGCTAAACTTGATTTGAATGCATTAAAATCTAATTTAATTTCAAATAAAAATATTTTGAAACAGCAGAAAATCTCGTTGTCTCAAATGCTACAAGATAAAGAGTTTAGTAATTTTCAAGTAGATACTAATTTTTATTTTGAACAAGATTTTGTGATGGAACAATTTTTTGATCAAATTGAAAAAAATAATAAGAGTTTACTTTATACAAAGAAAAATAAAGACATATCCGAACAAACCATCAAAGAAATAAAATCACAAAAACTTCCCAAGTTGGATTTGAATTCGAGTTTTTTATTTTCAAGAAATCAAAATGCGGCCGGCTTTTCATTACTTAATCAAAATGCCGGATTTAATGCGGGTTTAGCCTTGTCTTGGAATTTATTTAATGGATATAAAACAAGAACCCAAATAAAAGTTGCTGAAATTATTTCTCTAAACTCAAAATTATTTGAAGATAATTTAAGAAGTGCAATATACGCAGATGCAAAAAATGCTTATGAAAAATGGATTAATAATAAACAAGCTTTAGAATTAGAAGAACAAAATATGCAGTTAGCCAAACAAAGTTTATTAATTATGCTTGAAAGAATGAAAGTAGGTTTAGGTAATTATCTTGAAACGAAAGAGAGTCAAAATACTTATGAACAAGCTATTACAAGGCTTGTAAGCGCTCGTTATAACTTAAAAGAAACAGAAATTAATTTAAAAAAGATAACAGGGCAGTTTATAAAATAAAAATTATTTTTTTAAATTATTTTTTTGATAAATCAAAATATCATAAAATTATTAATTAAAAAAGCTGCTTAATCAAGCAGCTTTTTTAATTATGTGAAACTATTTATAGATATTCAATTCTATCCGATGTTTAATCTAGCAAAAGAAGTAACTGTCAAATCTTTATCTATACTTTTTAAATAATCAGCTACTGTTTTGCTACCATCTTTAACGAAAGGTTGAGCAAGTAAAGTATTTTCTTTAAAATAAGCATTGATTTTTCCATCAGCAATTTTAGAAAGCATATCTTCAGGTTTACCTTCCATTTTAGGATCTGCTTTCATTTGTTCCATAATAATTGCTTTTTCTCGCTCAATTGTAGCTGCCGGAACAGAAGATGGATCAACAGCAATTGGGTTCATAGCCGCAATTTGCATAGCTACATCTTTACCTGCTTGTAAAACGGCATCGCTTAAAGGTTTATTAAGACTTACTAAAACAGCTACTCTGTAGCCGGCATGGTTATACGCTACTACACATTCACTATTTAGTCTTTCTAAAGAAGTGATATCGATTTTTTCACCGATTTTTGAAACGGTTTCCATTATTTTATCTTGAATGGTAATATCACCCATTTTAGTACTTTTGAAAGCATCTAAATCATTTACGTTATTTTCAACAGCTGATTCTGAAAATTGAATTGCTAAGTTGATAAAATCTTCATTTTTTGCAACGAAATCAGTTTCAGATGTTAGATTTAAAACGATTCCATATTTTCCGTCAGTAGATGTTTTAGCAACTACAACACCTTCTTTAGCATCTCTGTCACTTCTTTTAGCTGCTACTTTTTGTCCTTTTTTTCTAAGAAAATCAATTGCTGCTTCAAAATCACCGTTTGTTTCTTGAAGAGCAGCTCTACAATCCATGATACCTGCTCCTGTTTGCTGTCTTAATTTATTTACATCAGCGGCTGTTATTGTCGTACTCATTTTATAATATTATTTTAGTTATTAATTAAAGTATTTAAAGAACAATGCACTTGAAAAATATTCAAATGCATTGTAAAATTTGAGATTGGATTAAATTTTATTTTTTAGCACTTGTTGTTCTTCTAGTACCTGTTGCTTTTTTACGTTGTGGAGTTCGCTTCTCATTATCATTGCTATCTTTTGTAATCTCAACAGTATTTTCTGCATGTTCATCTGCGTCTTCATGAGTTTCTTCTGTTTTATCTTTTTCTGCGTTTCTTTCTTGTAAGCCTTCTATGATAGCAGCTGTAAGGTAGTTAGTGATGATGGCAATAGATTTTGTAGCATCATCATTTGCAGGTACTGCAAAATCAACTTTGTTTGGATCGCTGTTTGTGTCCACCATTCCAAATGTTGTGATGCCTAATCTTTTAGCTTCTGAAAGTGCAATAGATTCGTGAGCAATATCAACAATAAAAAGAGCCGCGGGTGTTCTAGGCATATCAACGATACCACCAAGAACTTTTTCCATTTTATCTTTATCTCTTTTTAAAGTAAGTCTTTCTTTTTTATTAATACTAATAGAAGTGTCTTCGAGCATTTTTTCAATATTCTGCATTTTTTTTACACTTTTTCTAATAGTACCAAAGTTAGTAAGCATACCACCTAGCCATCTGTCGGTAACATAAGGCATGTTTACTTTTTGAGCACACTCAGTGACGATTTCTTTAGCTTGTTTTTTGGTAGCTACAAAAAGGATTTTTTTACCGCTTTTTGCAATTTGTTTCATTGCAGCAGCGGCTTCTTGTAATCCTTCAATTGTTTTATTGAGGTCTATGATATGAATACCTTTTTTTTCAGTAAAGATATAAGGAAGCATTTTAGGATTCCATTTTTTTCGAAGATGTCCGAAGTGAACGCCGGCATCAAGTAATTGTTGTTGTAATGTTGTATTTTCTGACATGATATTGATAAATCGTGTTTAAATAATTTATTAAATAATTTCTGATAAGTTTTGAAGAAAAAATTAACGTTTAGAGAATTGGAAGCTTTTCCTTGCTTTTTTGTGCCCAAACATTTTACGTTCAACGCTACGTGGATCTCTCGTTAATAATCCTTGTTTTTTCAAAATTGGTTTATATTCCTCATTGTCATTACATAAAGCTCTTGCAATTCCAAGTTTGATAGCTTCTGCCTGTCCTTTGAGTCCGCCACCATTAACGGTAATTTTGAAATCGTATTTATCAGTTCCATCAATACTTTTTAAAGGTAGTTCCACTTGATTTTGTAAATACATAAGTGAAAAGTATTGTTTGTAATCACGGTCATTAACTAAGATATTGCCTGAGCCTTTTGATAAATATACTCTTGCAACTGCTTCTTTTCTACGACCTATTGCTTTTTTTTGTTTTTCCATTTTTTTATGTTAACTAATTTGATAATTTTAAAATATTTTAAAAAGAAAATTCAACCGGTTTTTGAGCTTGATGTGGATGATTAGGACCTGAATAAACGAAAAGTTTTTTATACATAGCTCGTCCTAATCTGTTTTTAGGTAGCATCCCTTTTACGGCTCTTTCAATAACTTTTTCCGGATGACGATTTAGAAGATTTTTAGCCAATTCTTCTTTTTTACCACCAGGATATCCACTGAAATTGATATATACTTTTTGGTCAAGTTTGTTTCCGGTAAATTTTACTTTATCTGCATTAATTACTACTACAAAGTCACCTGCATCAGCATGTGGTGTATAGGTTGGTTTGTGTTTGCCTCTTAATACGCTGGCTATTCGGGTACACATACGACCCACAGTTTGATTCTCTGCATCTATCACATACCATTCCGGCTTATGATTTTGCTTGTTTGCAAATTTTGTTTTAAAACTTAAATGTCTCATTTCTATGTTCTTAAATTTATTTAAAAAGGGTGCAAAGATAATTATTTTTTTTATTTTTTAATTTTATTTTTAATTTTATTTAAAATTAGTCCCATTTTTAATTGATTTTCAGTTTAAAAAATGACAAAATATTTTTATTTGATAAAGTATGTTATAAAATATAAATATTTATAGTTTGTATTTTATTATACTTCATATTTAAGAAAAAATATTAAATAAATAAATAGTTTTTTACAAAATCATCAACAATTTTAAATTAATTTCAAAGAATTTATTAATTTTGCAACCTTTTAAAACGCAATTTATAATTAAAAAATGGCAAAAAGAGATTTATACACGGCTCCCCGTAAAACAACTCAACAATCAATCATTGATAAGGAACAAACATCTGAGCAAAGATTAAAAGGTGTTGAAAAATGGTATCAAGCAAATAGTAAAATGATAAATAATATTCTTATCGGGATACTAGCTATTGTAGCCGGTGTGTTTGCTTATAATAAATTTTTTAAAGAACCAAAAATAGAAAAATCAAATGATGCCATTTTTAGAGCACAGACTTATTTTGGTATGGATTCATTGAATTGGGCATTGAATGGAGATGGTGCTAATCCGGGCTTTCTTGCTATTATGGATAAGTATAGTGGCACACCGGCAGCTAATTTAGCACACTATTATGCCGGAGTTTCTTATTTGAAATTAGGCGATTATGCAAAGGCTGAAAAACACTTAAAAGAGTTTGATGGTAAAGGCACTATGGTAGCTTTAGTTGCAAAAGGTGCCTTAGGGGATGCATACATGGAATTAAATAAAATAGATGATGCAATAAAAGCATATCAAGAAGCATCAAGTGATTTAAATAATGTATTACTCAGCCCGATTTATCTTGAACGAAAAGCTATTGCTTACGAAATGAAAAACAATAAAGAAGAAGCAATCAAAACATATAAAGTTATTTTAGATGAATATCCATCAAGTCCACAAGCTTCTTCAAGCCAAAAAAGTTTAGCAAGACTCGGCGTTTATCATTAATGTCATGAGCTCAAAAGAATCACAAACGACTTTGCTTTCCATCAATAACTTGCAAATTTCAAAATCGCAAGTTGTGATTGTTTATACAGAGTGGAATGAAAGTGTTATCAATGAATTGCGCAAAGGGGTTCAAGATATTTTATCACAATATCCAGAAATTGAAACAAAGGAAATCGCTGTTCCCGGAGCAATAGAAATTCCATTTGCTATACAACAAATTTATAAAAAAGACAGACCTGATGCTTTTATTGCATTAGGTTGTGTGATTAAAGGGGATACACCTCACTTTGATTATGTTTGTCAATCAATAACACAAGGAATTACAATTCTAAATACAAACATTGAATCGCCAATAGTTTTCGGAATTTTGACTGTAAATAATTATCAACAAGCAATGGATAGAGTTGGCGGAAAAGATGGTCATAAAGGACAAGAGGCTGCTATCACTGCTTTGAAAATGATAAATTTTAAACAAAATTTTAATTAATAGAGAGATAATTTTTTTTATACATTTGCTTATTATCTCAGCGTATGAATGTACAATTATTTATTCCATGTTTTATCGATCAGTTATATCCTGATGTAGGTATGAATACCGTAAAAATTTTAGAGAAATTAGGATGTAAAGTAAATTATAATCCACAGCAAACATGTTGCGGTCAGCCTGCATACAACGCGGGATATATGAATGAGGCAAGAGCCGTTAGTGAAAAATTTATGGAAGATTTTTCAGGAAATGATTATATTGTTGCACCAAGTGGCTCTTGTATAGGATATGTAAGAGAAAGCATTCCGGAAATGTTTGTAAATTCTACATACCAACAAGAAGCTAAAAAAGTAAGTAAAAGAAGCTATGAATTGTCTGAGTTTTTAATTGATGTTTTGAAGGTGGAAGATATTGGAGCGACATTTAATGCAAAAGTTACTTATCACGATTCTTGCGGAGCTTTGAGAGAATGCGGGATTAAAGATGGACCAAGAAGGTTATTATCTAATGTGAAAGGTTTAGAATTAGTTGAGATGAAAGAAGCTGAAACTTGTTGTGGCTTTGGTGGTACTTTTGCTGTAAAATATGAACCCATTTCAATAGGCATGGCGCAAACCAAAGTAAAAAGTGCCTTAGAAACAGGAGCTAAATATATTGTATCTACAGATATTTCATGCTTAATGCACATTGATGGATATATTAAAAACCAAAATATTAATTTGAAAATTGCACATTTGGCAGATGTTTTAAGTCAAGGCATTTAATGTTTTGTTATGAAAAATTTATTCCAATTTTTATTTTTTATTTATACAATATTTGGAGGTATAAAAATACAGGCACAACTATTTTCAAATGATATTATTGTCGGTGCTGAAAAAGTGAATGAATATCTCCCAAAATTGAAAAATAAGAAAGTGGCTCTTTTAGTGAATCAAACTTCAATGGTTGGACAAACACATTTGGTTGATACATTAAAAAATCTAAATATAAATATTGTAAAAATCTTTGCCCCTGAACATGGATTCAGAGGTACTGCAAGTGCAGGTGAAAAAGTTAAGAATGGAGTGGATGTAAAAACAGGCATCCCAATAACTTCAATGTATGGTGCTTCAAAAAAGCCAACAAAAGAAAGTATGCAAGGAATTGATATTGTAATTTTTGATATACAAGATGTAGGGGTTCGTTTTTATACCTATATTTCATCATTACAATACATGATGGAGGCATGTGCTGCATTTGATATACCGCTTTTGATTTTAGACAGACCTAATCCAAATGGATTTTATATTGATGGGCCTATATTAGAACCAAAATATAAATCTTTTGTGGGAATGCAGCCAATACCGATTGTTCATGGCATGACGGTTGCTGAATATGCTCAAATGTTAAATGGAGAAAAATGGTTAGCAAATAAAAAAAATTGTAAATTAGAGTTTATAAAATGCGATAATTATGATCATAAAAAATACTATAAACTTCCCATTCCACCTTCACCAAATTTAAAATCTCCAGTGGCTGTTTTTTTATACCCGTCGCTTTGTTTATTTGAAGGAACTTTAGTAAGCGTGGGCAGGGGGACCGATACGCCATTTGAAGTGTGGGGAGCGCCTATCTTTAAAAATAATGGATTTTATTTTATCCCTAAAACAATGGAAGGAGCTAATAAACCTATGTATGAAGGACAAAAATGTTATGGAGCTAATTTGTACATGGAGCCGGAAGAAATATTGAAAATTTTAAATAATAAACTCAATTTAACTTTTATAAAGAATGCTTATTTTTTGACTGAAAACAAACCAACTTTTTTTAATGATTTTTTTGAAAAATTGACAGGTACATATTCTTTAAGATTACAGATTATGCAAAACAAATCAAATGATGAAATAAGAAAAACGTGGATTAATGATTTGGAACAATTTAAAAAAATAAGAAAAAAATATCTATTGTACCCTGATTTTGAATAAGAAAAAATAATGTGATGAAACAATTTTGGAACGAATTTTACGACAATCTCTACTTAGATCATATATCTAAAATGGGTTTATTACCAAGATTATTCTTTGCAGTATTATTTGTATTGATTGCATGGATTATAGGGACATTTATAAATAAGCTCTTCAAAACGAGGTTTTCGAAAAAATTAGATGACCCAATGCTGCCTATATTTTTTGCAAATATTTTGCGCATTGTAATCGTTTTGATAGGTTTTGTTTTTGCTCTGCAAATTTTAAGAATGGGGGACCTTGCAAAAAGCCTATTAGCAGGGGCAGGTATTACTGCTTTCGTAATTGGTTTTGCATTAAAAGATATTGGAGAAAATTTTTTATCGGGAATTTTATTAGCATCTAAAAAGCCTTTTAGGGTAGGGGATTTAATCGAATGTAATGGAGTGAAAGGAAATGTAACTGCTCTTAATTTAAGAGATACCGAAATCAAAACAGCAGATGGAAAAGATGTGTTTATGCCGAATAGTATTCTTATAAAAAATCCTTTAATGAATTACACGATTGATGGAACGCATCGGTATGAATTTATAGTGAGAATTAATTATGGAGAAGTAGTAACTTTTGCAAAACAAATCATTGAAAACATAATGCAGGAATTAAAACAAGGAGAACCTGCAATATTTAATACGAGTGTTCATTTAGAAGATATATCACAAGATGGTTACCAATTCAAAATTTATTTTTGGATTTACACATCCCGGCCTCACATATCATCTTCTGAAATTCAAACTATGGCTATGATACGTATTATAGAAGAAATGTCAAAGAGTAATATTCAAATTCAGCGAAGTTCAATTAGTGTTTCAAAATAATTTTAACGCCATATAATATCACAACCTACAGGTTTACTCCTCGGAGTAGAAATAGGGGCACCAATTAAAAGTTCATCAATAGCATTTTCAATATATTTTGCACTTACATAATCTTCTTCTTGTGCATTATTATCAATAGCACCAATATAAATTATTTTAAAGCCTTCATCCGTTTTTTGCATTACAAATGCATGAGGTGTATTAGTAGCTCCAAATTTTTTGGCAACACTTTGATCTTCATCTTTCAAATATGGAAACGGGTAAGACATATCACCTGCTCTTTCTTGCATATTTTCATACGAATCTATTGGATACAATACAGTATCGGTAGAATTAATTAATAATACCCGAAATCCTTTAGCACTATATCTTTTGTTTAAATCAAATAATCGTTTCTCATACGAAATTGAGAATGGACAGTAATTGCTTGTGAATATAATGATGAGACCTTTATCGTTTCTATAATCGTCTAAAGAAATATATTTACCATCAATGTTTTTTAAAGAAAAATTTTCAATAATCTGACCAACTTTATATCCTTTTTCTTTTTGAGCAAAAGTTATAAAAGACGTAAATAGAAGAATGCTAAATAGAAGTTTGAATGGTGTCATTTTATTTTAAATTATTGTTTCAAAAATAGCTTTTAATTATTGAAAAAAAACATAAAATATGCAAATGCGTTTTATTCAGCAATTTATCAAATTGACGACATTAAAACAGCGACACTGGCTCCAACTGCATAACCAATTAAAGCATATAATGAAATGTTGAGTAAATACCAAAAGAAAGAAATTTTCTCTATACCCATTGCTGCAACACCGGCTGCAGAACCAATGATTAAAATACTTCCACCGGTTCCGGCACAATAGGCTAAAAACTCCCAAAAGAAATGACCAGTCGGATATTGCTCTAATGAAAACATACCTTGAACGGCAGCAACCAAAGGAACATTGTCAAAAATGGATGATAAGATACCAATGACAAATACAATTAAATTTTGATTTTGTATTCTATCTGTTAAAACATTTGCTAATTCATTAAGTATTCCAAATGATTGTAAAGCACTTACAGCTAACAAAATTCCAACAAAAAATAGAATACTTGGTAAATCTATTTGTTCTAAAGCTTTAAAAATGGAAGCGTTTTTAGCTGAAGCTTTTTTATGTACCCATTCACTAATTATCCAAATCAAACCTACAGCCAATAGCATTCCCATGTAAGGAGGTAAATGAGTAATTGTCTTAAAAATGGGGACAGAGATAAGCAAAATTATTCCGCTATAAAAAATGATATTTCTTCCTTTCTGATTAGAAGTTTCAATTTTTTTATTTTGAAAATCAAAACTTCCTTTAACTTTAAATATTAAAAAAGCCAATGGGACAAGCATAGAAACCAAACTCGGAATGAAAATTCTTTTAATAATTTCAAGTGCTGTTATTTGATTTCCTATCCAAAGCATGGTAGTTGTAACATCTCCAATAGGACTCCAAGCTCCACCGGAGTTAGCAGCTATAACAATCATCCCAATTGTGATATAAAGATCTTTTTTGTCTTTTAATATTTTTTTTGCCAAAGTACTCATTACAATAGCCGTGGTCAGATTGTCTAATACAGCCGATAGAAAAAAAGCAATAAGACTAATGATGATTAATAGTATTCTTTTGTTTTGTGTTTTTATTAAATCAATGATGACTTGAAACCCATCATGCAAATCAATTAATTCAACAATGGTCATTGCACCGATTAAGAAAAAAACAATACCGGCTATTTCGCTAATGTGTTCAGCTAATTCGTGATTGACTGTAGTTGGAGCTTGAGTATTTGTAGCATAAATAACCCAAGCAATTGCTCCCATGATAAGTGCAGATGCCGCTTTATCAATTTTTATTTTATGTTCTATGACAATAAAGATGTAACCAATGATAAAAGTTGCTATAATTAATAAATGCATAAAAGCAAAAGTAATATTTCAAATCGTATTCAATTTTATTTGAATGAATTAAAAAAATGATTTATTTTGAACAAAAAAATATGAATATCGTAATAACAGGAGGCAGCAAAGGCATAGGGAAAGCTATCGCTCAAAAATTTGTTTCAAATCAATACAATGTTTTTATATGTGCAAGAAATATAAAACAATTAGAAGACACAGCGAATGAACTTATTTCGATAAATCCTAAAGTAAATGTATTCTATAAAAGCGTTGATTTGACTGAAAAAGAAGAAACAGAATCAGCAGCACATGAAATATTGCAAAAAATGAATTCGATTGATGTTTTAGTAAATAATACCGGTACATTTCAACCCGGAGAAATATCAACTGAACCGGATGGAATATTAGATAAAATGCTTAAAACAAACTTATATAGCGCTTATCATTTTTCAAGAGCATTAATACCAAGTATGAAGCAAAATAATAAAGGGCATATCATAAACATTTGTTCAATAGCTTCTTTACAAGCATATAAAAATGGTGGAGCTTATAGTATCAGTAAGTATGCACTTCTTGGATTTTCTAAAAATTTACGAGAAGAACTAAAGCCTTTCAATATAAAAGTAACTTCCATTATGCCCGGCGCTACCATGACAGATTCATGGAAAGGAAGTGGTGTAGATGAAACGAAAATTATGCACCCACAAGATATTGCAGAAATTATTTGGACGGCAACTCATTTGTCTAATGCTGCATTAATTGAAGATATTGTATTAAGACCACTTTCAGGTGATTTGTAAAAAACAAATACTTAAAATGAATTACTTAAAATTATTTCTATGTGTTTTTATAATTACTCTTTCATTAAATTTAAAAGCACAATACGGTTGTCCCGACCCACAAGCCACTAACTACAACGCGAATGCAAGTATGAACGATGGCTCTTGTGTTTATTCGAATACAAATTATTCATTGACTTTTATTGATACATTAAAACCTAAGCTTGAAGAAATCAGTGGACTTGTTTTTTGGCAGAATAGATTATATGGTCATAATGATAGTGGTAATGAGCCAATATTATATGAAATGGATACGCTGGGAACAATAACTAAAGAAATTTTTTTAAATGGAATTAGCAATAAAGATTGGGAAGATATAACGCAGGACTCATTATATTTTTATATAGGTGACATCGGAAATAATTCAGGTAATAGAACTGATTTGTGTGTTTATAAATTTTTAAAAAGTTCAATAGGTGTAAATTATTTTGACACTATTAATATAAATCAAATTGAAAAAATACAATTTTCATACCCTGATCAAAATGATTTTACACCGAATGTAAATAATACCCCTTTTGATTGTGAGGCTCTCGCATTCAGAAATGGGAAATTGCATTTATTTACTAAAAATTGGACCGGCGGACCTTGTGTTCATTACACTATACCAACGACCGCCGGAATATATACTGCCCAAAGATTAGATAGTTTAAACACACAAGGAACTTTAATTACTGCTGCAGATTTCTCAATCAATAATCAACTCATGCTGATTGGGTATCTGGTAACCGGATTAGCTGATTGTTCAATGTGGTA
Source organism: Chitinophagaceae bacterium (assembly GCA_039811265.1). Lineage (GTDB taxonomy): Bacteria > Bacteroidota > Bacteroidia > Chitinophagales > Chitinophagaceae > OLB11. The sequence goes on from JBDHYI010000003.1 coordinate 106,101, forward strand.
TATATATGATTTTGATAACACGGATATGTTTTTTAAAACCGGAAATAAAAGAAAAATATTTTTAGATTACGCACCTATCATAGGACAAATAGAATCGGTTTGCTTTAAAGATTCATCTCGTGGTTATATTGCCAACGAACATTTTAATCCAATAGCACAAGTCAATGTATTGCAATCAATTTATTCTTTTTCAACAGAACAATGGTTTCCATATTTACTCAATACCGGTATGAATCATTTTGATGAAAGCAAAAATCAATTACAAATTTTGATAAAAGAAAATAGTTTAGAAATCAGTTTTGATGCCCCAAAAAATGAAGTTGTTCTTTTGTCAATTTATAATTCATTAGGACAATGTTTATTTTCTAAAAAAGAAAAAACAACAATCGAGAAAAATACATTTGTCATTGATAAAAGTCAATTAGTAAATGGTTTGTACTTTATAAACATGACTTCAAATCATTTAAAAATGAGTGATAAAATTTTAATAAATGATAAGTGATATTATGAATTATATTTTAAGAGCAATTAAAATCAATTTAAAAATTAAAATTTCTTTATCATAAAGCGGATAATGTGTAATTTAGGCTTAAACATTAAAAGACTATTGAAACATAAAGTATATATTTGCAACTTAAATTTTTAAATGATGCCAAAAATTTCTTTAAGAGGTGAAATGATGCCTCCGTCTCCGATTAGAAAATTAGTTCCGTATGCTGAACAAGCTAAAGCAAAAGGAATTAAAGTTTATCATTTGAATATAGGGCAACCTGATATCGTAACTCCAAAACTTATCATGGATGCTGTTAAAAATACAGAAATAAAAATCCTTGAATATAGCCACAGTGCCGGTTTTGAAAGTTATAGAAAAAAATTAACCGAATATTATAAACGATTAAATATAGAGGTGACAAAAGATGAAATCATCGTTACTACAGGCGGAAGCGAAGCAATACAATTTGCTATGATGGCTTGTCTTGACCCCAATGATGAAATTATTATACCTGAACCCTTTTATGCAAATTACAATGGATTTGCTGTTGCTTCACAAATTAAAATAGTCCCTATAACTTCTTCAATCGAAAACAATTTTAAATTACCACCTATTGAAGACTTTGAAAAAAATATTACACCCAAAACCAAAGCGATTTTGATATGTAATCCAAATAACCCAACCGGATATTTGTACAGCAAAGAAGAAATGGAAGTATTGCGAGATATATGCCTAAAACATAATTTATATCTGTTTTCTGATGAAGCATATAAAGAATTTTGCTACGACCAAACTCATACATCCGCTATGCACTTGAAGGGCTTAGAAAATCATGTAATATTGATGGATACTATTTCTAAAAGGTATAGCGCCTGTGGTGGTAGAATAGGAGCTCTTGTTACTAAAAATAAAGATGTATTAAATGCCGCAATGAAATTTGCTCAAGCAAGACTAAGCCCGCCAACCTTTGCTCAAATAGCAGGAGAGGCTGCAGTAGATTTACCGGCAAATTATTTTGATGAGGTAAAAGCTGAATATCAAAAAAGGAGAGATGTTTTAGTAAAAAGACTTAATCAGATACCGGGCGTAGTATGTCCGAATCCGGGGGGAGCATTCTATGCAATCGCAAAACTACCAATTGATGATGCCGACATTTTTTGTCAGTGGTTGTTGGAAAAATTTTCTTACAAAAACCAAACAATTATGATGGCACCCGCTGCCGGATTTTATGCAACACCGGGCCTAGGTAAGCAAGAAGTACGCTTTGCTTATGTACTCAATACAGAAGATATAGAAAATGCAATGGACTGTTTGGAAGAAGCTTTAAAACAATATAACAATCAATAGAAATTTATGGAAGGCGGAATGATTACTTATATATTAATAGCTATAACAGCTGTTGTTTCATTCGCTGCTTTTTCAAATCAAGCACTAACGAATAAGTTGATTTTTTATCCATATTCGATGAAGGAACCATCGCAATGGTACCGCTTTATTTCACATGGATTTATTCATGGAGATACAACACATCTTATTTTTAATATGCTAACGCTTTATTTTTTTGGAAGAAATGTTGAGACCGTTTTTTTATATTTGTTTGGAAATGTTTATGTGTATCCGATTTTTTATTTAAGTGCACTTGTTTTTTCATCATTGCCCTCCTATTCCAAAAATAAAAATAATGCTTACTACTCAGCCTTAGGAGCAAGCGGAGCCGTGTCGGCTATTTTATTTACAACCATCCTTTTTGACCCATGGCAAACTATATTATTGAAATTTATTATCCCAATACCGGCTATTCTCTTTGCAATTGGATATTTATATTATTCTCACACAATGAGTAAAAGAGGAACGGATAACATAGGGCATGATGCTCACATGTATGGAGCTCTATATGGTATAATATTTCCTATCGTTTTTAAACCAACTTTAATCTCAATTTTTATTGAACAATTAAGTCATCCGAGATTTTTAAATTAAATTTATTAATTATGCTCTAAAAAATTTCAAGCTTTCTATATGAAAAAACTTTTTTTTATAATTGGATGTATCTTTTCTTTATCCTTAATATCTTGTAAACACAATAATAAAATTGAAGAGTTTACCGGAAAAATAAGAGTGATAAATGCATCTTATTTAGCCGGTGAAATCAATGCAGATGTTGATTATGAAAAAATTTATGAGTCTAATATAATATATTTAAACTATACTCATTTCAGGCCTTTTATGGAAGGTAAACACAAAATTCAAATTAAAAATGCCGTTGGAGATGTTATTATAGATACTTCTTTTACGATGATAAGAGAAAATTATTTTTCTGTTATAGTTTACGATTCAGCAAATACAATAAAATATCTCTTTATAAAAGAAAATTTAAAATTTAGTTCCGGTTCTTCCTCTAATATTCGTTTTTTACATTTATCTAATGATGCACCTGTAGCAGATATATATTGCACACCGGATACAACACCTCGATTTGTGCAATACATTAATGGAAATTATAGTGAATATGCCAAAATGGAAAATTCACTACATCAATTTATTGCAATAAATTCTTTGACGAAAGACACCCTATGCATTCAAGCTCCATATAATTACAAATCGGGCGCTTATTATACACTATTTTTGAGAGGAAATACAAACAGCAACGGAATTGATAGTTTAAACTTTTCTCTTATAGAAGATACTTCTAATTATGATTAAAGCCGTTCGCTGATTTGTTTTACCATTTTTTGTTTCCATGTGTAAAAATCCCCATCAATAATATGTTGTCTTGCTTGTTTTACTAACCAAATATAAAAAGCAAGATTTTGAATACTTGCTAATTGTAAGCCTAATATTTCATTGACAGTAAAAAGGTGCCTTAAATAAGCTTTTGAATAGTTTTTTCCTGCAAAACATTCCAGTCCATCATCAATTGGGCTGAAATCGTCTTCCCATTTTTTATTCTTTATATTGATAATGCCATGTGTGGTAAATAACATACCATTACGCCCATTACGAGTTGGCATCACGCAATCAAACATATCAACCCCCAATGCGATGTTTTCAAGAATATTTGCAGGAGTCCCAACGCCCATTAAATAACGAGGTTTTTCATTTGGCAGAATTGAACAAACTAATTCGCTCATTGCATACATTTCATCAGTTGGTTCGCCAACACTCAAACCTCCTATAGCATTGCCATCACAATTCATAGACGCAATAAATTCTGCACTTTCAACACGCAAATCTTTATAAACACTGCCTTGCACAATAGGGAATAAAGTTTGTTCGTAGTTGTAAAGTGGAGTTGTTTCATTCATTCTGTTCACGCATCTTTTGAGCCAACGATGAGTGAGCTGCATTGATTTTTTTGCATAATTATATTCACACGGAAAGGGCGTACATTCATCGAAAGCCATCATGATATCTGCTCCTATTTTTCGTTGTATATCAATGACATTTTCGGGTGTGAAAAAATGTTTGCTCCCGTCTATATGTGATCGAAATTCAGCTCCTTCTTCTTTAATTTTTCGAATTTCTGTTAAACTATACACTTGAAATCCGCCACTATCAGTCAATATCGGTTTGTGCCAATTATTAAATTGATGTAAACCACCTGCTTTTTCTAATATAGTTGTACCCGGCCTTAAATAAAGGTGATAGGTATTTCCCAAAATAATTTGTGCGTGTATATCATTTAGTAGTTGTTCTTGCGTTACGCCTTTGACCGTACCTATTGTACCCACCGGCATAAAAATAGGGGTCTCTATGTCTCCATGAGCAGTATGTATAAGACCGGCTCGTGCTTTTGAATGATTATCTTTTGCGATTAATTGGAATTTCATCTTGTGTGCTTATTTTTGACTCCATTTGATATGACAACAGAGTTGATAATTTTATTTGTATTCTTATTCTTTACAGTTTTTCAATTATTTTATTTTTTATATTTCTTTATTAGAGTTCCGTTTTTTAAAGACAAAGAAATTGACACAAACGAAACAAACATACCAATTTCTGTTATCGTTTGTGCATTCAATGAGGAGGCAAATCTAAGAAATAATTTAACGTCATGGCTCGAGCAAGACTATTTAAAAAATGGACTTCCTTATTTTGAAGTATTAATTGTAAATGATAATTCAGAAGATAATACTTATTATTTTTTGAATGAAATGAAAGAGAAATACCCACATCTCAATGTACTTCATTTGACACAAACTGCTAAGCTCATTCCCGGTAAAAAATTTGCTTTGTCAATGGGGATTAAATCCGCAAAATATGAACATTTATTACTTACTGATGCTGATTGCATTCCTGCGAGTAAAAAATGGATTACAAAAATGGCAGCACATTTTACGAATGATAAAAAAATAGTTTTGGGATATGGAGCTTATAAAAAATATGATGACACTTTAAATAAAAAAATTCGTTTTGAAACTTTGCATGCAGCACTACAATATTTGTCTTATGCTTTGGCAAAAGTGCCTTATATGGGCGTTGGAAGGAATTTAGCTTATACTAAAGAATTATTTAATAAAAATAAAGGTTTTTCTTCTCATCATCATATTGTGTCAGGAGACGATGATTTGTTTATTAACCAAGTAGCCAATAGTAAAAATGTTGCCGTATCAATAAATAAAGGTTCTTTTACTTATTCAGAGCCTAAAAAGAATAAATCAGAATGGTATTTTCAGAAAAAAAGGCATTTAGGCACCGGTAAATTTTATAAAACAAAACATAAAATTTTATTAGGCTTATATGCATTCACTCAATTATTTTTCTTCATATCTTTTTTAACAACCTTACCATTTGTGGGGATTTTAATTTATACAATTCCTATTTTTGTACTGAGGGAGTTTATTATGTATTTTGTTTATTACAAAACGTGTAAAAAACTAAATGAAGATGATTTGATTCGATACATTTTACTTTTTGATTTTTGGCTTATTTTTTATCATTTTAAAAACTTTAAAACAATTACCATAAAAACACATCAGCATTGGAGATAATAAAAAAATATTTTGATGATTTTTCGGAAAGTCAGCTACATCAACTGTTGCAACTAAATGATATATATAAAGAATGGAATGAAAAAATAAATGTAATCTCAAGAAAAGATATAGATTCCTTATATCTGAAACACGTTTTGCATTCATTGACGATTGCAGCAAGATTTGAATTTCAAGCAGGGCAAAAAATAATTGATATAGGAACCGGAGGCGGCTTTCCGGGAATACCTTTAGCTATTTTTTTTCCTGAGGTAGAATTTGTTTTAGCTGATAGTATCAAAAAAAAGATAACCGTTGTAGATGCAGTTGCCAATTCTTTAAATCTTAAAAATGTAAAAACATTTTGGGGTAGAGTAGAAGATTATAAACCTAAAAACAATTTTGATTTTGCAATAAGTAGAGCTGTAGCTCCTCTTGGTGATTTGTGGCGTTGGGCAAAACCTTTGGTGCGTAAAGGTCAAAACGGTGATTTTCCAAATGGGTTAATTTGCTTGAAAGGAGGAGATTTAAATAATGAAATTTCACAGTCGGGTTGTCGCCCAATGGTGTGGAAAATAAGCGACTTTTTTCAAGAAGAAATTTTTGATGAAAAATATTTACTTTATGTTGCAAGGTAATTTTTTTTAACACTAAAAAATGAATATGAAAAAAAGATACCTACTTGTTTTTATTTTAATAATGATTTCAAATTTTACTTTTTCTCAAAAAGCCAAAAGAATTGATATTAAAAAATCAAAATATTTTTCTGAAAAAGCACTACAATTTGACACTGATAGAGATGGAATACCTGATTTGGAAGACCACTGTCCTAAAGTAAAGGGAGTTGTAACAGCTTTGGGCTGCCCTGATGCTGATAGTGATGGAGTGCCGGATGATATGGATCAATGCCCTCATATTTATGCTAAAACTGAAAACGGTTGCCCTGAAAATAATAATCAATATGGCAATAAGGAGGTAAACATCAAAACAAAAGAATTAGTAAAACAAGCATCAAAAAGTATTCAGTTTAATCCCGGCTCAAATTATTTTATTCCCGGTGCATATCCTGCATTGCGAGAAATAACAAACACCTTATTGAAAGATACACTTTTATATATTTCTATCGAAGGACACACTGACAATATTGGCGAAGAGAATGCCAATATACTTCTTTCACAAAGAAGGGCGGATGCTTGTAAAGAATATTTTATTTCACATGGTATATCACCTAAGAGAATCAATAGTATCGGCTATGGAGATATGAATCCTATAGATGATAATAGCACCCCTGAAAGAAGAGCAAATAATCGACGTACAGAAATTATACTTTCTTATGACGAACCTTAATAATAGAATAAAATAAAATTTACACAACAACTTTAAAAATTATGCTTTTATTTTACATTTGGTTATATGCAAGAGTTGGATGCACATATAGAAAGAGTAAAAAAACTTATTGAGTTTGACGCACATGATGAACTGAAAGAATTCATTAATGATATGAATATTTCAGATGCTGCTGAGTTAATTAATGAAATTTCAGATAAAACACTTTATTTATTTCAATTATTAGAGCCGCAAAGAGCATTAGCTGTTTTTAGAATCATTGATTTAAGTAATCAAGAATTATTACTGAAAAATTTACCTCCGAATATCCGACTGAAAATTCTGAACGAATTACCACCCGATGATAGAACGGCATTGTTAAGTGAATTACATAGTAATGTAGTAAAAGATATTATAAAAGACTTAAATCCGGAAGAAAGAAAAATCACTTTGTCATTATTAGGATATCCCGAACAAAGTATTGGAAGATTGATGACGCCGGATTTTATAGATGTGAGATTAGATTGGACAGTGGAACAAGTACTCACTTATATAAGAGATTATGGCAAACGCTCTGAAACAATTGATGTAATTTATGTTACAGATGAGAATGGCAAACTGATTGATGATGTAAGAATTCGAAATATATTATTAGTTGACCCGAAAGCTACAAAAGTAGAAGACCTGATAGATGGTCGCTATATTTCATTAAATGTAAATGATGACCAAAATGAAACAGTAAATGTATTTCAGATGAATAATAGAGTGGCTCTACCGGTTGTAGATGATAAAAACATCCTTTTAGGAATTGTTACTATTGATGATGTACTTTGGGTGGCAGAAGAAGAATATACAGAAGATATTCAAAAGATAGGAGGTACAGAGGCATTGGACGAACCCTATTTAGATATATCACTTTCTCAATTGTATAAAAAAAGAATTGTGTGGTTGATTATTTTATTTTTTGGTGAATTACTCACCATTTTTGCCATGTCCAATTTTGAAAACGAAATCGCAAAAGTCGTTATCCTGGCTACATTCATTCCATTAATCATTTCAAGTGGAGGGAATAGCGGATCACAAGCAGCAACATTGATTATACAAGCAATGGCATTAGATGAAATTTCTATTAGAGATTGGTGGAGAATTATGAAAAGAGAAATCAAGTCAGGACTTTTATTAGGAGGTACTTTAAGCATTATAAGTTTTACATTAATCAATATTTGGAATTTTTTTTCACCGGTATTTGGAGAACATCACTGGTTAATTTCTTTTGTTGTAGGAGCATCATTGATTGGAGTTGTATTGTGGGGCACCCTTATGGGATCAATGTTACCATTACTGCTTAAAAAAATAGGCGCGGATCCTGCCGCATCATCAACGCCCTTTGTTGCCACTCTTTGTGATGTGACCGGGCTTATTATATATTTCAGTTTTGCTTTATTCTTTTTAAAAGGAATTCTTCTTTAAATAAATTTTTATTTTTGAAAAAAAATTAAAATAAAATAATATGATTGTAGGAATTATAGGATGCGGTACTATGGGAGCCGGAATTGCACAAGTTGCAGCAACTTACCGAAATAAAGTAGTTGTTGTTGATACAAATGAAGAAGCTTTAAATAAAGCAAAAATGAATTTGAACAAGACACTTCAAAAGCTATCGGAAAAAGGAAAAATTTCAAATGAAAAAGCTAATGAAATCATTGGAAATATTAATTGGACGCTTGATTATCATTTACTAAAAAATGCGGAATTAATTATAGAAGCTATTGTCGAAAATATTGATATAAAACAAAAAGTTTTTTCAGAATTGGAAACCATAGTTGATGAAGCTTGTATTTTTGCAACCAATACATCATCCTTGTCAGTTACTTCTATTGCAGCATCATGTGAAAAACCACAACGAGTTATCGGAATTCATTTCTTCAACCCCGCTGCGATTATGCAATTAGTTGAAATTATACCGGCATTACAAACAAACCAAAAAATAATTGAAAAAACGAAAACAATTATTGATGGATGGAATAAATTAACGGTGTTTGCAAAAGACACTCCCGGTTTTATTGTAAACCGTATAGCACGACCTTTTTATAGTGAATCAATTCGAATTTTTGAAGAAGGAATTGCAAGTATTGAAATGATAGATTATGCAATGAAAAAGTATGGTAATTTTAAAATGGGGCCCTTTGAATTAATGGATTTGATAGGACACGATGTGAATTATACAGTAACAGAAACGGTTTGGAAATCTTTTTATTTTGATACAAAATATACACCTTCTTTTACTCAAAAAAGATTAGTTGATGCAAAATGGTTTGGAAAAAAATCAGGTAGAGGATTTTATGATTATACAAGTCAAAATGAAACAAATAATCAAATTGAAAATTATGATGAAAAGACATGTTTGGAAATAGTAAATCGAGTTTTGGCAATGCTTATACATGAAGCTGCCAATGCCTTATATTTGAATATTGCCAGCAAAAATGATATAGAATTAGCGATGACAAAGGGAGTAAATTATCCAAAAGGCCTTTTGCAATGGGCAAATGAAATAGGCATTTCCAATATAGTAAAAACATTAGATGAACTTTATAATTTTTACCATGAAGAAAGATATAGATGTTCACCTATTTTAAGAAGAATAAATCAATTTTAAAAATAACATTATGATATTTGAATATAAAGGAACAAAACCTGTAATACACGAAAGTGCATTTATACATCCATTAGCAACTGTAACCGGAAATGTTATAATCGGTCGTGATGTTTATATTGGGCCGGGAGCCGCAATACGAGGTGATTTTGGAAAAATTATTATTGAAGACGGAAGTAATGTACAAGAAAATTGCACAATTCACATGTTTCCCGGTGTTACGGTTTTACTTAAAGAAAACTCCCATATTGGGCATGGTGCTATTATTCATGGCGCTCAAATAGGAAAAAATTGTTTAGTTGGTATGAATGCAGTACTAATGGATGATGTTATTTTAGGAGATGAGTGCATTGTTGGCGCGTTAACTTTTATAAAAGCTAAGGAAAACATTCCTGCTCGTTGTTTAGTTGCGGGTAATCCTGCAAAAATTTTAAAAGAAGTAAGTGATGAAATGCTAAAATGGAAAACGGAAGGTACTTTTATTTATCAAAAATTAGCCAAAGATTTACACTCGGAATTAAAAGAATGTGAACCATTGAGAGATGCATCACTGCAAGTAGTGCCAAACTATGATGAATATAAAATTTGGAAAGAAACAAAAAAGTAAATTAGAAAACTTACAAATTTGTATTTACTACATTTTCCAATGGAAGCCTATTCATAAATGAACGGGCTAAGGTTAGTTCATCTGCATATTCAAGCTCACCTCCAAACGCAACACCTCTTGATAAGGTAGTAATTTTAACAGGATATTCTTTGAGTTTTTTGGCAATAAAATAGGTCGTTGTGTCACCTTCTATTGTAGGGCTAAGGGCCATGATAATTTCTTCAACTTCGTCTGTTTTGACACGTTCAATCAAAGAGTGAATTTGCAATTTATCAGGTCCTATGCCATCTAAGGGAGATATAACTCCTCCTAATACGTGATAGGTGCCATTAAATTGTTCTGTTGCTTCAATTGCCATAACATCTCGAATAGATTCTACAACACAAACTTGTCTTTTCTTTCGTATGTCCGAAGAACATATTTTGCACAAAGCAGCATCGGATACATTAAAGCATTTTGTGCAAAATTGAATTTCATTACGTAATTTTTTGATAGTATCTCCCAATTGTGTACTTTGAATTTCTTCTTGTTTTAATAAATATAAAACAAAACGTAATGCCGTTTTTTTTCCAACACCCGGTAATTTTGAAAACTCATTTACAGCATTTTCTAATAAAGAAGATGAAAATTTCATTTATTATTAATTTAAACAAACAACAAAAACAAAAGGTTGCATGCTTTCACTTCTTAAAGCTGCTTTGATTTTTGCATAATGTCTTTTTTTGCTATAATGGTGCAAATCTATAAGCTCGCTATAATGAGCAAGTTCTTCTCGTGCTTGGAGATTATGTATATATTGACGTAATTTGTCAAAATCTTTTTCATCATTAAAGAGAACGCCGGTTTTATGTAAGATGATATTATTTTCTTTAGGCATCTTATTTGTTGAATTTTTTAGGTTTGTAATAATTTAAATTATTACCACAGCCACATCCTTTTTGACTTTTACAGCTACTGAAATAAATACTAGATAACAATAAGCCTATAAAAAGTAAAAGTAGTTTCTTTGCCATGATTTTTTGTTTCATCTTTGTATTGTGTAAAGTTACAAATAAACTTATTATTTGAGCATAAGAAAAAAAATATTATTTAGTCCCTTAGATTGGGGGATGGGGCATACAACTCGCTGTATTCCTTTAATTGAATATTTTATAGAAAAAAATTATGAGGTATATGTTGCAGCTAATGATGTTTCAATCAGTATGCTTAAGTCAATTTTCCCTGATATGAATTTTTTATATATAAAAGGTTATAATGTAAAATATTCTAAAACGAAGTGGGCATTGCCTTTTGTAATTTTTTTTCAAATACCTAAAATTATAGCTGCTATTTTATACGAACATAATTGGTTAAAAAAAACATTAAATACACAAAAAATTGATATTGTCATTTCAGATAATCGTTATGGTTTTTACTCCAATAAAATAAAATCAATTTTTATTACACATCAATTAAATATTTTAGTTCCGCAATCTCCTTTTTTAGAGAAAATATTAAAGAAATTAAATCGCTTTTTTTTAAAGAAATTTGATGAAATATGGGTACCTGATTATGCATCAAATATACAAGCCGGTAAACTGTCAAAAAATGATATGAGCTTGAATAATTTGAAATATATTGGAAATTTGTCGAGGTTTTCAAATAGTTCAAATGAAAGCGCGGTGAAATATGAAATTTTAATTATTCTTTCAGGGCCGGAGCCGCAAAGAAGTATTTTAGAAAAAATTATTTTACAACAAGTACAAAAGTTGTCTTTTAAAATGGTAATGGTAAGAGGTACTAAAAATAACAACGATATCGCACTTTCCGTTAATGAAAATATAGAATACATAGATTTCGCAACTAAAAATGAATTAGAGCATTTAATTCGTTCTTCAGAAATACTTGTTAGCAGAAGTGGTTATTCTACTATTATGGATTTTGTGAAACTGAAACGTCATGCTATTTTGATACCAACACCCGGACAAACTGAACAAGAATTTTTAGCTGATTATTTATCAGAGAAAAATTGGTATATTGCTTGTCAGCAAAATAAGTTCAATTTAAAAGATGAAGTAGAAAAGTATAGAAACACCACATTCAATCCATTTCCACTTTTAAATTTTCAACTATTTAAAAAATATATTGATGAATTATAAATTACACTTTCAAAAAGAAAGATGTAATATTGTAATCTGATTTTTATAATTATACATGTTCCTAAAAAAACAAGTAATTCTTAACCTTTGTTTCTTGTTGCTACCGATATGGACTTTTTCACAAACAACAGAGTATTGTAAAATTGGACTATTTGGTGAGTATAGTTATTATAGCGATATGGCTATTGAGCATATTTTAGACACTACCTACTCAATTAACAACGATTATCAAGGAAATCCACAACAACTAAAATTAGATTTGCATTACCCCAATTTAATGATTGATCCTTTAGCTAAAAGACCTTTAGTCATTTTAGTTCATGGAGGAGGATATGTTTCAGGCAATAAATCAGATTTAGATTATTATGCCATGAAATTAGCCAAAGCAGGGTATGTTGTTGCCAATATTGATTATAGACAAGGTTGGGAACAAGGGCAGGGTTTATGCAATGGAGATACATTGCAGTTGAAAAATGCAATGTATAGAGGTATTCAAGATTTAAATGCAGCTTTCTTTTTCTTGTCTGCCAAATCAAATGAATTAAGGATAGATACCAATCAAGTTTTCCTTGCAGGACAGAGTGAAGGAGCTATGATAGCTATGCATACTGCATTCCTTAATCAGACAAGCGCCGATTCGTTTTTTACAAATGCATTTGCCAATCTGGGAAGTATATACAATATGGCAAACCCCAAAGATAATTTTTTACATATAAAAGGAATATTTAATTGGTGTGGTGCGATTATAGATACAAACATGATTCAGGGTGATAAAAACATCCCAATTCTCTCAATACACGGACTTTTGGATAGTGTGATTTTTATAAATAATCGAAATTATCAAAATTGCATATTGCCCAATCATTCATATCCGATGTTACACGGACCGAAATTAATTTATGAAAGATTAAAAAATTTGGGGATATGCTCTCAAGCTAATTATGACATAAATGGAGAACATTGTTTTTATCCGTCTTTAGAAGAACAAAATTACATACCTTCAAAATCTATTTGTTTTTTTAAAAATATTTTATGCGGTAATTGTATTACTGAGCAAAAAGATGGATATAATTTCCAAAGCTGCATGGAAGAAGCTCCATTACAAATTGAATCAATTGGCGAATTGAATAAAATTGAAATCTATCCCAATCCATGTAATGAAAATCTTTATATTAATATTCAATTTGAAAACAAAAAATATAGAGAAATAAAAATATCTATGATAGATATAAATGGACTTGAGGTATGGCATCAAAGTGAAAAAGATTTTTCGGATAATTTTTATATGCAAAGAATAGCCATTGACAATAAATTTCCCAAAGGAATTTATATTTTAAAAATTCAAATAGAAAGCAAAATTTATTATAAGAAAATTTCTATTCTCTAATTGATAGAGGATAAACATTTAAAGAATCCTTACATTCGCTTAGTAGTTGTGAAATCGTTTTTTTTAAAATAGGATGTACTTTATCCGGAGCAATTTCAAATAGTGGAACTAAAGTAAATTTTCTTTCGGCAATAAAAGGGTGAGGTACAATTAAATTTTCCTTTTTAATAATATCATCATTAAAAAATAAAATATCAATATCAATAATGCGTTCTTTCCATTTTTCAAATCTTACGCGCCCCATTTTTTTTTCAATAGACAGGCATTCATGCAGTACAGCATCAGCGTCTAAATCAGATTCAACAAAAAGTACTTGATTTAAAAATGTAGCTTGATCTGTTTTGCCCCAAGCCTCTGTTTCATAAATTTTTGAATGAAGTTTTATAACACCAATTTGTTTTTCTATCCATTGTTTTGCTGTGCGAATATTTTCAATTCTATTGCCTAAATTACCGCCAATAATCATATATATACCATTCATAAAATTTATAAATATAGAAACAACCTTTAATATAATTTTGGGCAAATATCTAAATTTTATGAAACAATTCTTTAAAATATTGTTTGCATGTTTAAGTGCAATCATTTTGTTTTTCTTGATTATTTTATTTGCTTTTGCAGGATTAATTGCCGGAGCATCGAGTGATAGTGATAAGACAATTGTTGAAAAAAATTCAATCTTATTATTAGATATGAATAAGCAAATAGCTGAACAGTCACAAAAAAATCCGTTAGGCTCATTAACGAAATCCCCAACAAGCGTAGTAGGTCTGAATGACATCTTAAGCTCAATAAAAGCTGCCAAAAATGATGATAAAATTAAAGGCATATATATAAAATTAGGCGTAAACCCGAACGGATGGGCAAGCCTTCAAGAAATTAAAAACGCATTGATAGATTTTAAAAAAGAATCTAAAAAGTTTATAATAGCTTATGGCGAAATTTGCGATCAAAAATCTTATTATGTGGCAAGTGTTGGTGATAAAGTTTATCTTAATCCTGTAGGTGGTTTTGAGTTTAATGGACTAAGTATAACCGGTACTTTCTTTAAAGGAACTTTAGATAAACTGGGAATTACGACAGAAGCATTTCATTGTGGGAAATATAAAGGAGCCTATGAGCCATATAAATTAGAAAAATTTAGTGAACCGAACCGCTATCAGTTAAGTGTTATGTTGAATGATTTTTATAGTGAATTTTTACAGACAGTATCATTAAAAACCGGATTAGATACCAGTACATTAGCTAAAATGTCAAATGAAGGGGCTATTAAATTTCCAAGTGATGCTTTGAAAGAACATTTTATAGATGCTACCATATACGGCGATTCTGTAGAAACAATCCTGAAAGAAAAAATTGGGATTAAACCAAATGGTAAATTAAAAATGATAAACGCGGATGATTATGCATCAAGTATTAATTCAACAAACGAAAGTGATAAAATCGCAGTTTTATATGCAGATGGAGCAATCTATGATGGCTCCGGAGAAGATGGGATTTATTCAAAAGCAATAACAAAAGAAATACGAAAAATTGCAAATGATGAAAATATAAAAGCCTTAGTATTAAGAGTGAATTCACCGGGTGGGAGTGCAATGGCAAGTGAGATTATCTATCATGAATTAATGAAATTAAAAATGAAAAAACCTATAATAGTCAGTATGGGCAATTACGCAGCCAGTGGTGGTTATTACATTTCTTGTGCAGCTGATAGTGTTTTTGCAGAAAATAATACTATTACGGGATCTATAGGAGTGGTAGGAGTTATGATGAATTATGGTAATGCACTGAAAGACAAAATAGGGATTACAACAGATGTAGTCAAAACAAGCAAATATGCTGACTTCCCAAGCGTAACGAGAGAATTTACAGATGCTGAAAGAAATTGGATACAAAACTATCTTGACACTACTTATAACTTGTTTAAATCAAGAGTAGCCCAAGCAAGAAATATGACAATGGAGCAAGTGGAAGATTTGGCGCAAGGACATGTATATAGCGGCACCTTGGCAAAACAACTAAAATTAATTGATGCTATCGGAAATACGGATGATGCCATTGCTTGTGCGGCACGAAAAGCTAATTTGAAAAAATACAATATAGAAGAATTTCCAAAACAAAAAGATAAAATCAAAGATCTAATAGACGAACTGTCAGGGCAAAAAAAAGAAGACGCTATCTTGAAAAAAGTATTAGGGGATGATTATTTAGTCTTTAAAGAAATCCAAAAAATCAAAGAACAAAAAAATAAAATCATGGCTATCATGCCTTTTCAAATCGATATTCATTAATTAAAATTTGAACATTCAAATTTTATAATTGAGTTTAATATACTACAAAATAAGTGTCGGTATATAAGGAAATTAATATCTTTGTTTCCTTAAAACACTTCAATGAAATTTATATCATTAATTACTTATTTGCTATTGATTAGTTCGCTATTATTTTCAGCTCCGTATAGTGGAAAAATTGTAGAGTTTAAACAACCGGATGCCACTTTTGTAAAAGTAAAATTATATGGCGATGAGTTTTATTTAAGAGGAGAGAGTATAGATGGTTATACAGTAATAAGAGATAGTAATTCAAATTGGATATGTTACGCTGTTTTATCGAATGATAAAACAAAATTAGTCTCTTCGGGAATTAAATATCTTGGAAATGTATTAGATAAGGAATTATTATATAAAAACAATTTAATAGAAAAACATATTGAAATTTCAGCAACTGCCAGAAAGATAAAAGTAAATCAAAATCAAAAATTATTAAATGGGGAATCCTATACAACTAAAAAGGATAGAGGGACACCGGTAGTGCCGGTTTTAGGCAATATTAAAGGCCTTTGTATTGTAATTGACTTTCCTGATGAACAGGCTAGTGTACCTATTTCAGAATTTGAAGATTTTTGTAATGATATGAATTATTCCAATAATGGAAATGTAGGCTCTGTTCGCAAATATTATTGGGATATATCAGGAGGAATCATAGACTATGAAAATATTGTATTTGGATACTACAGAGCACCTAAAAATTTTACCTATTATGACTCTTTGCCTTATGCAAAAGGAGCTCAAATTATTTTAGATTCAGCTTTGAGATGGATACAAAAACAAGGATTTGATTTTTCTACTTTGTCAGTAAACCCTGACAATACAATAAGAGCAATCAATATGATGTACACCGGAAATCCACCAAACTGGGCACAAGGTATGTGGCATCATAAAGGAAGTTTTACATCTTTCTCTGCCAATGGAGTAACAACGAAAGATTATAATTGTTCACCAGCTAATGCTCCCTTAAAACTGTCAGTAGTAGTACATGAAAATGGTCACATGATAGGTAAATGGCCGGATACGTATAAATATACAAATGATAATGGAGTTGATGGAATTGGAAGTTTTGATTTGATGTGCTGGATGGGAAATGATGGAGGGAATCCGGTTCCTCCCAACCCTTTATTTGCTGCAAATGCTGGGTGGAAAAATGTAATTGATATAACTAATTTTAATGGCGTAATTTATGATACTTCTAATTCATTCACATGCTACAAATATGTCAATATGAATGATACAAATGAATTTTTTCTCATAGAAAGTAGAATGAAAACCGGTCGAAGTACGCAAATAGAAGACCAAGGACTAACAATATGGCATATTGATAGAAAAGGAGATAATCAAACAACACATCATGAAGTTTTTCTTGAACATGCTAATGACAATAATGCAGATCACTCTAGAGCATGTTTTAGAAAAAACTACAAAAATGAATTCAGTGCAAATACAAAACCAAATTCAAATTTTTATAATGGACAGCCGAGTGGACTCAAGATATGGGATGTTAGTAATGTGGGGGCAGTAATGAATTTTAAAGTAGGGAAAGGAGTGCCAAGCCCTATATTAAGATTATTATTTCAAGAAGTAAATGGTGATGATAATAATAATAAAATGATAGAACCCGGTGAAACATTCAATTTGAATTTAAAAGCATTAAATATTGGACAGATAGATGCGTCAGATGTAACAATTCAAAGTGAAGTAATCAAAGGCGAAGAACAGTTAACTTCCATAACGAATAAAATAGAACATTTACAAGTAAAATTAATTGATACTTTACCTATTACATTAAAATATAAATTGACAAACAATGCAGAAGTTGGCTCAGAATTAACTTTCAAATTTACTATATTCAATAATCTAGATACAATATCTATTCTAAAAAGCTTTGTGGTTGGAAATATCAAACTCATGAACAATCAATCAGATACTCTTTGCCAAGCTGTGCTATTTGATGACGGAGGGGCTTATGGAGTTTACTCAGATGAAAAAGATTATGTAAAAACATTTTATCCGGAAAATAATTTAAAACCAATAATGATAGATTTTCAAGAATTTGAAATAGAACATAGTGATAATTGTATGTATGACTACTTGGAAATTTATAATGGTGAAAATACGCAAGCTGAATTAATTGGTAAGTTTTGTGGAAATAACAAACCGGATAAAATAATATCATCAGATAAAAGTGGTGCAATCACAATTAAGTTTCATTCAGACGAAGGTTCAGTAGGGAAAGGTTGGAAAGCAATTGTCAAATGCCTATATGAAAATGATTATATCCCTGAAGATTTTATAAATATTATACCAAACCCCGGTAGTGAGCAATTTATAGTGAGAGTATATAATGAAAATATCCTAAATGTTTCCGTTATAGATATAATGGGTAGAAAAATTGCCAATAGAAATAGTATTAATTCAAAAGAATGCTTATTTGATATGAGCTCTCAAAAAGATGGTGTGTATTTTTTAAAAATAGAAACTCCAAGTAGAAAAGTTGTTAAGAAGTGGGTACTTAAGAAATAATTAAATATAATTTTTTTATTTCAATAAATAATTATTAGGTTTAAGGCATAATTCTTGTTATTAAATTAAAAAATATTTATTATGAAAAAATTATTTCTATCATCTTTTGCGTTTCTAATAATAAGCAACGCACTCAACGCACAACTATATTCAAGTGGAAACAATGTAATTGCGGGCTCAAATGTTGGTATTGGAACAAATGCACCGGCTTGCAAGTTACATATTAAACAAAATTTGACCGGCTCAGTTGAACATTTAAGAATGGAAAACACAAATGCAAATGGGACAGGAAAATTTATCATGTATAATGACAATCCTAATAATTATGCAACATTTACTAAATATGGCAGCACTTATGCCGGTGGTTATGGCGGTATTTCAGGACAATACCCTTACGCTAATTTATTAGCATTTGGAAATAATGGAGGTGCATTTTTGTTAGCCAATTCAGGAAATGTTGGCATTGGGCTTTATAGCGGAGGGAATACGTCACTAAAGTTTAATGCAAATTATACAACCGGGTATTTAGGATTGGGAGGCAATAGTACGCCGACAGCCGATATACATTTTAATTCAGCCAATACCGGAGACACTTTAAAAATTACTAATAGTACTACCGGACATTTAAAAAATGATGGTATGGAAATCAGAATGACAGGTAATGCTGCTGAAATATTTAATAGAGAAAATAGTACTTTGACTTTTGGAACAAATAATACAAAAGCAATGACAATTTTAGCAAATGGGGGAGTGTCTATCGGAAATACAAGTACTCCAAGCGGATATAAACTTTATGTTGAAACCGGCATACTAACAGAAAAAATTAAAGTGGCTATTAAATCAGGTGCAAATTGGGCAGATTATGTTTTTGATGAAAATTATGAATTACAACCATTACATGAAGTAGAAAAATATGTCAAAGAACATAAGCATTTACCGGGTGTTCCATCTGCAAATGAAGTCGTAGAAAATGGAATTGATGTAGCAACTATGAATGCAAAATTGTTAGAAAAAATTGAAGAGTTAACACTACACATGATTAATTTAGAAAAAAGAGTAGATGAACTCTCTAAAGAAAATACAGCATTAAAATCAAACTTAAATAAATAAAATATAGAATTATGAAAAGGATTATTTTATTAATCGGAATTCTATTTTCTGTATTTTTTATTGATGCTCAAACAAGGAACATCCAAAGGATAATTAATGAACATCCGAAAAATGACTTTGTAGAGGTTGAATTGTTTAATAAGAAAACAACAACAACACAAAATCATGATTTTTCAAAAGATTTGAAAAACTTTATGTTGGCAGATGTTCCTAATCCATCTTTGATTGATTTGGTCAATAAAAACTATTTTGCAATTAAAATAGAAATTCCATACAAAAATGGCATATTACCAATTCTACTTCTAAAAAGTGATATTATTGATAATACCGTTTATAATACTTTAGATAACCTAGGAAAGACAAGAGTGAGTGATTATAAAACCGGTGTATATTATTATGGAGTTGTTGAAAATTCATATAATTCAGTTGCTGCAATCAGTTTCTTTAATAATAATATTATAGGAGTAGTGTCCACTTTAGAAGAAGGAAATATAGTAATCGGAAAAAGTATTGAAACGAATTTTGAAAGTGAAGAATATATAATTTACAACGATAAAGATTTAAACTATCAAAACAATTTTACTTGTGGAGTTGAACAATTGAAACAAGATGTTTTTCAGAAGAAAAGTGAAATGAAAAAAACAAGAGCCTACACTACAAAGTGTGTTAAGTTTTATACAGAGTTTGACTATAAATTCTATCAAGATTTTAGCAATAATGTAAATAATGTAATTAACTACGCAAACGGCTTATTTAATATTGTTGGAACTTTATATTACAATGATTCTATTAAAATTTCACTTAATGAAGTAAATGTTTGGACGACTACAGACCCTTATGCCACAGCGGCTAATACCGGAGATGCGTTAGATTTATTTAGCAACCAAATGTCAAATGGTTTTAATGGAGATTTGGCACATCTATTATCCCGTCGTTCATTAGGTGGAGGTATTGCATGGCTCGATGTATTATGTCTTGCACCATATTATTATTATCAAACGGGCGTTTCAGCAAGTTTAGGTACTAATTTAACGCCATTACCAACTTATTCATGGAATAGCGAAGTAGTAACACATGAATGTGGGCATAATATAGCTTCACCGCATACACATTCTTGTGCTTGGAATGGAAATAATACGAAAATTGATAATTGTGCAGGGCATTACAACGTAGCATATCAAGATAATAATTGTGCAGATGACCCAGTTGACCCTCCTGCAGGAGGAACTATTATGAGTTATTGTCATTTAAGGCCCGTAGGAATTAATTTTGCAAATGGATTTGGGCCTCAGCCCGGCACTTTAATAAGAAATACAATAAATAGTGCCGCTTGTTTATCTACATGCCAAAATTGTCCTTCAGACATTACAATCACAGGAGTAATAAATGATACTTTAATTCAATCAGATACATGGGTAAAAGCAAATGGAAATACATCAATGAGCTCAAGTGCAGTAGTAAAAGTGGACCCAAATCCAAATGGAGGATATTTCCAATATATACCAAGTAATGGAAGTGTATCACTTACTTTACAGCCTACAGTTGGTAGTAGTTACTTTTTAGCAAAATCGGAAGATGGATGTGGTGGATTATTACCTTCAAAACCGCAAGTTAATAACAACAACAACTATCCTGAAAATGAGCTTGATAAAATACTTCAGTTAAATGATTTTATTTTATATCCTAACCCAACTTCAGATGTTATTACTATAAAAAATGTGAAAATGAATAATGAAACCATAAATTATGATATTATTTCAATTGATGGAAAAGTAGTTGTTAAAGGAAGGGGTATCCAATTTAATGAAAGTACTACCATTCAATTAAAAGATTTATCTAAAGGATTATATTTTATTAAAATATTTTATAATTCTGAGTCCAGCACAATTAAGTTTCAAAAGAATTAATCACTAGTATTTTTTGTTTGCATAGTTTCATAAAATAAAAACTGCTCAAATTTTGAGCAGTTTTTATTTTATGAAATATTATTGTAATGATAATTAGTCAACACTATTACTTATTTCGCCTTCATTGTGAAGTCTATCTAATGCAGTTACTACATATTTATATTTTGATTGACTTAAATTTTCTTTATAAAAAAGATTTTTAGTGATAGAAACAATTTTTTCAGGATTAGAAATGTCAATTCTCTCATTTTTTTCAAATCGATAAATGACATATTGAAAACTCTTATTTGTATTATTTTCAATTGACCAAGTAAGTAATATAGAGTTATTATCCTTGATGGATAAATTTAATTTAGGTGTCGGAATTTTTTCTTTTGGTAGCCAATCCATAACGGGTAAAAGGGCAGGAGTATTATACCATTTTTTACGCATAGTTTCATTGATGTGGTATGTATCATATTTAAAAGTTTTTGCACTATAAAAAGCACTGCCTTGAACAAATTGATTTTTTCTAAGATAATTAATTTGATTTTCTATTTCTGATAAACTTTTCCAACATTCTTTTTTATCTGTTGCTAAACGATATACTCCATGCCCAATATATACGTGCCTCTTGTAAGCATGATTTCCCCACCAATTTAATAAAGTAATATAATCAACCGAACGATGACCTATTTCCCAATAAAGTTGTGGGAGTAAATAATCAATCCAACCCTTTTGTTGCCACATAATAACATTCGCAAATAAATCATCATAATTAGTTTGTCCACCATTTGTATTACTGCCTTCAGGGTCTTTGCTGTAGTTTCTCCAAACACCAAAAGGGCTGATGCCAAATTTTACATAAGTTTTTTTATTTTTAATCTCTTTACTAATTTTCTCGATTAATAAATCTACATTATTTCTTCTCCAATCATCTTTTGTTGCAAACCCTTTTCCATACATGGTATAAGATTTAAAATCAGGGAACTCAACATTTGGAATTCTGTAAGGGTAAAAATAATCATCAAAATGAACAGCGTCAATATCATATCTTTTTACAACATCCATAACAATATTAGTAAAGTAGTCGCGGACTTCCGGTATGCCCGGGTCAAAATATTTTTTACCACCATAATTGACAAACCACTCCGGGTGAGTATTTGTAATGTGCTGAGCGCTATTTGGATTTTTATTGGCATCTACCAATGCTCTATAAGGATTAAACCATGCGTGAAATTCGATACATCTTTTATGACATTCTTCAATCATAAATTCTAATGGGTCATAATAAGGTGTTGGTGGCACGCCTTGTTTTCCACTTAGATAACGACTCCAATCTTCGTAATTTGACTTATAAAGTGCATCTGCAGCAGGTCTGATTTGTACAATAACAGCATTCATGTTATTAGCATGGATAGTATTTAAAAGGTCAATAAATTCTTGTTTTTGAATATCGGCACTTAACCCTTGTTTGCTTGGCCAATCAATATTACCGACTGTAGCAATCCAAACAGCCCTGAATTCTCTTTTAGGTGCGCATTGTGTATTGTTTAAACTACTGAATATTAAAAAACTGAATATTAAAATCAATATTTTTTTTGCCATGTTGTAAAGATATTTTTTCGTTTTGATAAAAACTTATTTTCTTTTTTATTTTTACACTATGAGAGTGGGCTTTTTATTGTTTGGTATTTTTATTTCAATATTTGTAAATGCGAAGCAAGATAGTTTGAAAAATATTTCATTTGGGTTGAACTATTTTGGTGGGAAAGTTTTTTTGCATACACCAAAAATTCATGCGAATGTACCCCCTTATTCACAAGCAGTTGAGTTAAGTTATAATAAACAAACAAACGGCAATTCGATTTGGCAACAACGTTTTGGTTTTCCCGAAACAGCGTTAAATATCACCATTGCATCTCATGGTGAACGTAGTTATGGATATGCAATTGGGGTATATCCAAGTATTTTGTTCCGTTTGGTAAATTTAAAAAATTCTTATGTCTATTATAAAATTGGAGGTGGTATAGGATACAATTCTAAGCATTGGAAAAGAGTTCCAAGTTCAGATTCTTTAAATAATATTTTAGGGAGTGCAATTAATAATTTTACGATGATGCAAGTAGCGTATCGTGCAAAAGTGAAAGAAAAATTGAGTATGCAAATAGGAGTAGATTTTTATCATATTTCTAATGCAGGAGCAAGAAAGCCTAATTTTGGAATTAATACTTTTGGAGCTTTTTTAGGGCTTAATTATCATCTTAATCATTTTCAAAATCAATTTGTAAAAGTAGAAGATAAAGCACGCTATAATCCTTTCAATGTTGGTGTTCATACTATGGGCTCATTTGCTGAAGATAAAACTGTTGGTGGCCCAATTTATTACAATTATGGTGTAGGTTTATTTGCGTGTAAAATGTATAAAGGAAAAAGTAGAGCCGGATTGGGAATAGAAGGTACTTACCAATCAAAATTGTATTCATTGTTTAAAAATAAAGCAATGAATGTCGGCAGAGAAAGACAAGCATCATGGCAATATTCAGTATATGCTATGCACGAATTTGTATTTGGAAAAATTGGCTTTCCAATGTATTTTGGATATTATTTAAATAAGCCCAATGCCGGCTATTCTATTTATGAAAAACTGGGAATCAATTACCACTTTATCAAAAATGAAAAATCAAAAATTAAAGATTTGTATTTCTCTTTAGTACTTAAAACACATTTTGCTACTGCTGATTATGCAGAATGGGGAATAGGTTTTATGTTTTAATTCAAATGGTGCTTTAAATTTTTTTAAAGCCTAAATAAGTAATTTGGAATTATTGTAAAGTCCATGTTGTATCGCCGTTTTTTTCATCTTTCAACTGAATGCCTTTTTCAAGAAGTTCATTTCTAATTTTATCACTGGTAATAAAATCTTTTTTGATTTTAGCTTCTTTTCTTAATTGAATGATTAAGTCTATAACATCGTCTAATGTTTTACTTGAATTTTCTTCAATAGGTTTAAGCCCGAAAACATCAATGAGATAAGCATCAAATGTTTGTTTTAATAATTGCAGAGAATCATTATGCAGCATTTCACTTTTCAGAAAATTATCTTTTAACGAATTGATTATGCCACAAAGTTCAAACAGATTGGCAATTGTCTTTGCTGTATTGAAATCATCATCCATGTTAGCTTTGCAGGAAGTAACTAATGATTTTATTTGATTGTCTATATCAGAATAATCACTCCCTTTTGCAACTAATTTGTCTATATTACTTCTTGATTCCATCATCTTCTTTAATCCTTTCTCGGCATCTTGAAGACCTTTTATATTTATGTCTAGTTCGGAAGAATAATGAGATTGTAAAAATAAAAATTTGACCGCCATTGGAGAGTATCCCTTGTCTAAAAGAGGGTGATTACCGGTAATCAATTCAATAGGTAAAATAGAATTTCCAAAAGATTTGCTCATTTTTTGACCATTAAAATTGAGCATATTGGTATGCATCCAAATTTTGGCGGGTTGATGGTTATAAGTA
Source organism: Chitinophagaceae bacterium (assembly GCA_039811265.1). Lineage (GTDB taxonomy): Bacteria > Bacteroidota > Bacteroidia > Chitinophagales > Chitinophagaceae > OLB11. The sequence goes on from JBDHYI010000003.1 coordinate 131,058, forward strand.
CCAATATTTTGAGCGATTTCACATTCATGGTGTGGGAATTTTAAATCCATACCACCACCGTGAATATCGAATGTTTTTCCTAAATATTTTGTACTCATCACTGAACATTCCAAGTGCCAACCGGGAAAGCCCATTCCCCACGGAGATCGCCATTGCATAATATGCTCGGGACTTGCGGCTTTCCAAAGTGCAAAATCGATACTGTTTCTTTTTTCATCTTGTCCGTCTAAATCTCTATATCCTGCAATAAGCTCTTCAATATTTCTTCCTGAAAGAATACCGTAAGGGTGTTTGTTCTCATTATATTTTTTTACATCAAAATAAACAGAGCCATTTACTTCATAAGCTAAATCGTTTTTCAAAAGTTGCTCTATCATCTCAATTTGTTCAATTATATGTCCGGTTGCTGTAGGTTCAATATTGGGTGGAAGTAAATTGAATAATTGACAGATCTGATGAAATCCTACTGTATATTTTTGTACAATTTCCATTGGTTCTAAAAGTTCCAATTTAGCTTGAGATTCCATACGATTCACTCCTTCTCCTTGTTCGTTTGTCAGATGTCCTGCATCTGTTATATTCCTTACATAACGCACTTTATATCCACTAAAAAGTAAATAGCGATAAATCATATCAAAGGAACTAAATGTTCTTACGTTTCCTAAATGTACATTGCTATAAACGGTCGGACCACACACATATAAGCCTACATAAGGTGGATTGATTGGCTCAAAAGTTTCTTTTGTTCGTGTAAGTGAATTATATATTTGCAATTTAGACATGATGTGCAAATATAACCCAACACATGTTTTGATTTTTTATAATTTTTTTGAATGTTTAAAAACTATTTATTGAATTGCCTTCTTGTCTATTGAAAAGCTTAATATTTCATCAATAATAGTTCTATCATTATTTAATCTTGGTACTTTGTGTTGCCCACCAAGTTTACCTTTGCTTTTAAGCCAATTATTAAATGAACCCTTAGGTAAACAATGTAAGATAGGCTTTCTTAATGCAATATTTTTATGTCTTTTAGCTTCATAATCTGAATTGATTGATTTTAAATTCGAATCGAGTAAATCTCTGAATTGTGTTAAATCATTTGGTTCAATATCAAATTCGATTGCCCACTCATGACATCCATTTCCTTCATCTGAGAAATAAACAGGGGCAGCTGTGTAATCATTGACAATAGATTGAGTGGCTTTACAAGCTTGAGCAATTGCATAATCAGCATTATCAACAATTACTTCTTCACCAAAAGCATTTATAAAATGTTTTAGTCTTCCACTAACTTTTATCCTGAAAGGATTGATTGATACAAATTGAACGGTATCACCAACGATATATCTCCATAGACCTGCATTGGTAGTAATAACGATAGCATAATTTTTTCCTACTTCTACTTCATCTAATTGCAATGTTTTAGGGAATTTACTGCCATATTCTTCAATAGGCATAAATTCATAAAAAATACCATGATTTAAAAATAAAAGCATTCCACTTCTCCCTATGACATCTTGTGCTGCAAAGAAACCTTCAGAGGCATTGTAGTTTTCCAAATAATTCATTTTTGCTGAAGGAATCAATTTCTTAAATTGTGATTCATAAGGTGCAAAGTTTACACCGCCGTGCATATATAATTCCAAATTAGGCCAAATGTCATGAATATTATTTTTACCTGTTATTTCAAATATTTTTTTAATAAGCACAATAGTCCAAGTGGGCACTCCGGCAATCATTGTGACATCTACTTGAATTGTGCTTTCTGCCATTTTCTGGATTTTTTCTTCCCACTCTTCCATTAAAGCAATTGAAATATCGGGTGTCCTGATAAGATGAGTGAAGTAAGATAAATTTTGAATCATCACAGCCGATAAGTCACCATAATAACATTCTTGGTTAAGTTGATTGATTTGGTGGCTACCTCCAAGAGTTAAACATTTACCCGATAAAATACCGGATTGTGGAAAGTTGTGATAATAAAGAGCTAAAATATCTTTGGCTGCTTTATAATGACATTCTGTTAAGGATTCATTACTTACCGGAATAAATTTGCTTTTGTCAGACGTAGTGCCGCTTGATTTGGCATACCAAGTAATAGGTGTGTTCCATAAAATGTTTTGCTCACCGGACATCATACGCTCGATGTAAGGCTTTAGATCATTGTATTCATTTACCGGAACTTTTGATTTGAAATCATTTATATGATTTATTGTAGAAAAATGATATTTTTTGCCATATTCAGTGAATTGCCCTGCGCTGATTAATGAATTGAAAACTTTTATTTGAGTAGAATCGGGATTTAATAGGAAATTGTCAATCGAACTCCATCGAAGTTTTATGATTCCCTTTAAAGCAGGATTAATTATATTCATTTATTATGACAGAGGCTGTTTCGCGAGTAAAATTAGTTTTTTTAATGAATATAAAAAATTTAGCTGATTTTTCTAATTATATTTTTAAAAATTAAAATGCCTTATGATTTATATTTGTGAAATAAGTATGTTTATTAGAGAGTGTATTATGAATGATTTTTAGGAATAAATATTAAATTTTGATATTAAAATGAGGGTTAAAATTTACAATAAAAGCAAACGAATTTTTAAAGATGTATTTTTAATTATTTTAGGAATCATTTCAGCAACCATTGGTTTAAAAGGTTTTTTATTGACAAATCGATTTATTGATGGTGGAGTGACAGGAATTTCATTATTGGTAACAACTTTAACCAATATACCATTATCAATTTTAATTGTTTGTTTGAATGCTCCTTTTGTATTTTTAGGAATAAAGACAATTGATAAAGAATTCGCCATTAAAACTAGTTTGGCTATTACCGGATTGTCTATAAGTCTTGCTGTTTTAGAAATCCCCAATATAACAGACGATAATTTGTTAGTAGCTGTATTTGGTGGTTTCTTTTTAGGGGCGGGTATTGGTTTTGCTGTTAGAGGAGGGGCTGTAATTGATGGGACTGAAGTTTTAGCTGTATATCTTAGTAAAAAATTAGGCACAACATTGGGCGATATTGTAATGGGAATTAATGTAATTATTTTTAGTGCAGCTGCCTATTTTTTAAGTATTGAAATCGCTCTCTACTCAATGATTACCTATTTGGCTGCATCTAAAACATTAGACTTTATTGTAGAGGGTATAGAAGAATATATTGGAGTTACTATTATTTCTACTGAGTGTGAAAAAATAAGAGATATGATTTTAAATGATATGGGAAGGGGAGTTACTATTTACAATGGTAAAAGAGGCTATGGTAAGCGTGGTGCTTTGGGCGATATTGATATTATTTATTCTGTTATTACAAGGCTTGAACTTAATAAAATTAAAAATGAAATGGAAAATATTGACCCAAATGCTTTTATAGTTATGAGTAGTGTAAAAGATACTAAAGGCGGTATGATAAAAAAACGCCCACTTAAGCATTAATACAATAAATCAACTTGAACTGCAATATTTTTTATAATTTTGTGTTTCTTTTTTTTAAACATCATATACTTTAATGAAAAAAAGTTTCATTATATTGTTTTTACTTATTAGCACATTTGTGGATGCTCAAGTTTTTTATAGACGTTCAGAGTTTGGGGTAATGGGCGGTGGAGCTAATTATTTTGGAGATTTAAATAACAATTACGGATTTCAATATTTTAGATACAGTGGCGGACTTTTTTATAAATATAATTTTAATCATTATATAGCTCTTCGTTTAGGTGGAAATTTTGCTCACGTTGGATATAGTGATAAATTCTCTAAAAATGAATTTCAAAGAAAAAGAAATTTAGATTTCAAATCGAATATATTAGAAGGTGGCATGATGGCTGATTTTAACTTTTTTGATTATGCAATTGGAGATTACGATAGACGTTTTACACCTTATGTAACTTTAGGGGCGGCTATCTTTTTTTATGACCCTTATACGACATTAGATAATAAAAATTATTTCTTGAGACCTCAGGGAACCGAGGGGCAAAATTTAGATGAGTATAAAGACAGAAGGTACAAAAACTATGCTTTTGCATTTCCTATTGGTTTAGGAATTAAATTTTGGATGTCGAAAGGAATGACATTTAATTTTGAAATTGCCAATCGTTACACTACAACTGATTATTTAGACGATGTGAGCACAACTTATATTGGCAAAGAAAATTTTGAAAACCAAACACCTTCGCCTTACCCATCTCCGGCTTATCTTTTGCAAGATCGTTCAATAGAAGTGACGGATACACCTATTGGAATTAAAGGAAGGCAAAGAGGCACGAGTACAACAAAAGACCATTATATGTTGTTTCAAATTGGTATTTCATTAAGAATCCCTACTTATAAATGCCCTGAAAATTTAAGATAAGACTAAATTCAACATTAAGAAATCCTACTCCAAATCTCTTTATCTTTTTTGCTAAGTAAATAAGCTTTTAAAAATTGATGCTCGGGGAGGTTCAACTCCGGGTCTTTACGTAAGAGTTCAATAGCTACTTTACGTGTTATTGCCATCAATTCAACATCTTTCACTATATCTGCTATTTTTAATTCCATATCGCCGCTTTGTCTTATGCCATCTATATCGCCGGGACCTCTTAATTCTAAGTCTTTTTCAGAAATTACAAACCCGCTGGATTCTTCAACCATAGTCTTAATACGTTGCTTCCCTATTTCTGATACTTTAAAACCGGTTAATAAAATGCAATATGATTTTTCAGCGCCTCTGCCAACACGCCCTCTCAATTGGTGTAACTGGGCTAAGCCAAATCGTTCAGCACTTTCGATTATCATTACACTTGCATTGGGGACATTTACACCTACTTCAATGACAGTTGTTGCAACCATTATATGAGCTTGTCCTTTTACAAATAGTTGCATATTTTGTTCACGCTCTTCTGAATTTTGTTTCCCATGTACCATTACAATATTATATGTGTGAGAGGGGAAAAATTGTTTCACTTGTTCATAACCTGCATATAGATTTTCATAATCCATTTTTTCACTTTCCTCAATTAAAGGATATACAATGTAGGCTTGCCTTCCTGCTGCAATTTCTGTTTTAAGAAAATCCATAATTTTAGCCCTGTAGTTTTCGGAGCGATGAATAGTTTGAATGGGTTTACGACCGGGAGGTAATTCTTTTATAACTGAAATTTCTAAATCACCATAGCTTGTCATTGCTAAAGTTCGTGGAATAGGAGTGGCAGTCATTACAAGAACGTGCGGAGGTAAAGTGTTTTTACTCCAAAGCTTGGCCCTTTGAGCAACACCAAAACGATGCTGCTCATCAATAATACTCAATCCTAAATTTTGAAATACAACTTTGTCTTCAATGAGTGCATGCGTCCCGATGATAATTTTCAAACTACCGTTTTCTAATTTTTCTAAAATTTGTCGTTTTTCTTTTGCTTTAGTTTTGCCGGTTAAAAGCCCTACTTCTAATTCTAAAGGGAGTAGTAAATTTTTTATACCTTCAAAATGTTGTTGTGCTAAAATCTCCGTTGGGGCCATTAAACAAGCCTGAAATCCATTGTCGAGTGCAAGCAACATACTCAACAAGGCAACTATCGTTTTGCCACTACCAACATCACCTTGCAACAAACGATTCATTTGATATGAAGTCAGAGTGTCTTGTCTGATTTCTCTTAAAACATTTTTTTGGTCATTTGTAAGTTCAAAAGGTAAATTTGATTTGTAAAAAGTATTAAAGAGATTGCCTACTATTTCAAAAACAAATCCTTTAGTTTTTTTATGATTTAATTTGAGTTTACAAATATTGATTTGATGTAAAAATAATTCTTCAAATTTCAAACGATAAGTGGCTTGTTGAAGTAATTCATTATTTATGGGAAAATGAATATTTTTCAATGCATCTAAATAAGAAATCAAATGGAACTGCTCTCTTATGGTTTGTGGTAAAATATCTATGACATCATGTTCTCGAATAGAAGAAAAGACTTGTGCAACTAGTTTGACATAAGGCCTGCCGGAAAGATATTTTGCTTTTAATTTTTCAGTAGAGGAGTACACGGGTTGAAATGGAGGTAATTGTTCTAAGTCAATTTGATCTATTCGTTCTATTTCAGGATGAGTTATATTTAAATATTTATTGAAAAGACTTACTTTCCCAAAAATCAAAAAAAGACTACCTTGCTCTATTAATTTTTCTAACCAAGAAATACCTTGAAACCAGACAAGTTCTATACCTCCGCTTTCATCCTTGAAAATGGCACTCAAGCGTTTAGCTCTTTTTGTGCCGATAACTTCGCTATGCGTAATCCTGCCGATTAGTTGTACAATATCACCATCTTTAATGTCTTTAACTTTTGTGATATTGCTTCTGTCTAAATAGCGAAACGGATAATGCAAAAGCATATCTCCGAAAGTATGGATATTTAATTCTTTTTTTAATAACTCACCTTTCTGCGGTCCAACACCTTTGAGATATTCAATGGGGGTTGATAAACTATTTTTGCTATTTAAAAACATTTAAAAAGAAATCAAATTTAAAACTCTATTTTAAGTTAGAAAAAAATGAATAATGATTTAATTTTTACTCATCATTTATTATTAAAAATAAAGAATTACTTAGACATACTCATCATAAAAATTATCTTTACACTTCAAAATCTTAGCAAATGAAAAAATCAATATTGACAATTTTTTATGTTTTAGGCACACTCATTACATTCTCACAATCAAAAAAGAATAAAGTAGAAAGACCTAAATTGGTTGTTGGTATAGTAGTAGATCAAATGAGACCGGACTACCTTTATCGCTTTGCTAACCGTTTTAGTAAAGATGGTTTTTTAAGAATGATGGAAGAAGGAAATGTTTGTGAAAATACATTTATTAATTATTTGCCATCTTTCACAGCTCCTGGGCATGCATGTGTTTATACCGGATCTGTTCCTTCTTTACATGGGATAGCCAGTAATGATTGGACTGAAAGAGAAAGTAATACACACAATTATTGTGTAGAAGACAAAACAGCAAATAACGTAGGGGGAACAATAAAGGCAGGGAAAATGAGCCCAAAGAATTTATGGGCAAATACGATTACAGATGAATTGCGTTTAGCAACTAATTTTAAGTCAAAAGTGATTGCAGTATCTGTGAAAGATAGAGGTGCTATTTTGCCCGGTGGACATACTTCTAATGGTTCATATTGGATGGATGATAGCAATGGTGTGTTTATGAGTAGTGATTTTTACATGAAACAGTTACCCGATTGGGTGATTGATTTTAATAAAAAAAACAGAGCAAAATTCTATATGCAAAAAGATTGGGAGCCACTTTACCCGATTGAAACTTATATAGAAAGTACTGTTGATGATAATGCTTATGAATCAAAATTAAGAAACGAAACCAATACATCTTTTCCGCATAAAACTTCAACATGGCCACTAAATGATATAAAAAAAGTACCTTATGGAAATGATATTGTATTGGATTTCGCAAAAGAAGCTTTGCTTAATGAGCATTTAGGAAAAGGACAAGAAACTGATTTCTTAGCAATAAGTTTTTCTTCAACGGATTATGTAGGGCATTATTTTGGACCTAATTCAATTGAAGTTGAAGATACTTATTTAAGATTAGATAAAAACATAAGTTCCCTTTTTGAATTATTAGACCGAGAAATAGGAGAGGGTAATTACACTATGTTTTTAACTGCTGATCATGCTGCAGCTCATAATCCTCAATTTTTATTAGACCAAAAAGTACCGGCCGGGTTTTTATTCGCTTCTACGATAAAAAATGATTTATATTCAAAACTTGAAAAAAAATATGGAGAGAAAAATATATTAAGTAATGTTTATGATAATTATATCTGGTTGAATGATTCTTTGATTCAAACTCGTAATTTAGACAAAAACGAAATTAAAAAATATATCATAGATGTTTTGAAATATCGAGATGAAATACAATACGTTGTTGATTTGCAAAATACTGAAACAACTGCGATCCCCTATAAAATAAAACAAAAAATCATTAATGGATTTGTTGAAAAAAGAAGTGGCGATCTTATACTTATTTTAAAACCGGCTTGGTTAGATGCTTATAGCAAAACCGGTACAACTCATGGTGCGTGGAATCCTTATGACACACATATCCCACTATTGTGGTATGGTTGGGGTATCAAACAGGGACAAACAACAAAAGAAGTTTATATGACCGATATAGCGGCAACCCTTGCTACTTTACTGCATATACAAATGCCAAATGCGTGTATTGGTTCAGCCATTCAAGATGTTTTAAAATAATATCAAAACATCTCATTCTATTTTTTCTATTTATAATTTCTTCTGTAAAATAAGTTTTAATTGAAATTTATTTTTAATTAAACTTGAATACTAAAAAAAACTTATCATACATTTGCCTATGCTTTCAGATTTTCCCGTACAAAACGAAAAAGAAACCCGTGCCGGATTTGGCGAAGGGATATATGAAGTGGCTAAAAACAATCCTCAAGTAGTTGCATTAACTGCTGATTTGGCCGGCTCATTAAAACTAAATGCGTTTATAAAAGATTTCCCTGAGCGATTTTTCCAATGTGGCATAGCAGAAGCAAACATGATGGGTATTGCAGCCGGAATGACGATAGGCGGCAAAATTCCTTATACAACAACATTTGCAAATTTTAGCACTTCACGAGTTTATGACCAAATTAGACAAAGTATTGCTTACAGCGGTAAAAATGTAAAAATCTGCGCATCTCACGCAGGGCTTACTTTAGGAGAAGACGGAGCTACTCACCAGGTTTTGGAAGATATCGGTATGATGAAAATGTTGCCGGGCATGACCGTCATTGTGCCTTGTGATTTTAATCAAACGAAAGCAGCAACTATTGCTATTGCAAATTACGAAGGACCTGTATATTTAAGATTTGGCAGACCAAAGTGGCCTAATTTTACACCATTAGATGCTCCTTTTGAAATCGGGAAAGCGCAACAAATTCATGAAGGAACAGATGTGAGTATTTTTGCCTGCGGGCATTTAGTATGGGAAGCCATGAAAGCAGTGGAACAATTAGAAAAAGAAAATATTTCATGCGACCTCATTAATATCCACACAATAAAACCGTTAGATGTAGAATCAGTGATTCGTTCTATTACTAAAACGAAATGTATTGTTACTGCTGAAGAACATCAAAAAAATGGAGGATTGGGCGACAGTATTGCACAAGTTGCATCAACTCATTTTCCATGTCCGCATGAGTATGTTGCCGTAAATGATACTTTTGGTGAAAGTGGTAAACCCATTGATTTATTAAAAAAATACGGATTAAGTAGCGAAGCCATTATTGAGGCAGTGAAAAGATCAATTAACAGGAAAAACAATTAATCTTTTACCCTCAATATTTAATAAATTAAAAGAAAATTATTTTTTTTAACATTTACAATTTTCATGAGTTAAATAAAAATTCTATTTTTACGAATCAAATATTATTTCGTAAAATTCTTTAATTGAAAAAAACACTACTCATATTAATAGGAATTTTCTATTTGTCTTTTGTTTTAGTAAGTATTACACAAGCAAGGTCTATTGTGGATGAATTAAATACTAACATAAAAACAAAAGCAGAAAAGTACATTGCTTATACTTATGAAAAAATAAAATTCCCACAAAACGGAAAATTATCATACTCGGTTTTTAAAAATGCTTATTACGGTTATTTGAATTTATTACAGGCCGGAAAAATAAACAGAGAAAATATTTTAACGGTTTGTGATTTTACATTATCCAGTAACAAAAAAAGACTTTGGGTAATTGATTTGAAGAATAAAAAAATATTATTTCATTCATTGGTAGCACACGGAATGGGTACCGGAGAGGAGTTTGCAACTTTATTTTCTAATACAGAAGATTCACATCAAAGTAGTTTAGGATTTTATATCACACAAGAAACCTATACAGGTAATAATGGTTACTCTCTTAAATTAATTGGAGTAGATGGTACATTTAATAGTAATGCTTATGACAGAGCGATAGTTGTGCATGGTGCCGAATATGTATCTGAACAATTTGCAAAAGCAAACAATAGATTAGGAAGGAGTCATGGTTGTCCCGCATTGCCCTTAGATATTGCTCCTCATGTGATTGATAAAATTAAAAATGGTACTTGCCTTTTTATTTATCATACTGCAAATAATTATCTCAGTAAGTCTAAATGGTTGAATTCTCCTTTAAATTATTTACCTAAAGAAGCAGATTTAATGGATATTCAATTTGAAGAAGTTAGAAATAATCCATCAAACGATGTAAACCAAATGGAGGAATCTTCTAATAAAGAAATGGCTATTCAATCAAATGAAGAATCAAATGAAAATATAACACCAAAAGAGAAGAAAATAACTTCTGTTATTTACGTGGATTACAATAGCCGCACCGGAGCTGCCGATACATGTATAATAAAATAGTATTATTATTGTACCAAAATTTAGCGATTGCAAATACTAATTTTTCTTTTTTATCTTATATTATTTAGCCTTGTTATCAGACATTATCACCTGGAAAAAAACACAGGGTTGAGTTATTATTGGATATTGCTATTGTTTATTTTGAAAGTATTGGCAGGTGTAGCCAATATGTATATACATTTTGTATGGTATGTAAAAAATGATGTTGGATTTTATCATGCACAAGCATTACAAGATTTGTCTCAATTACAAACCAATCCAAAAGTTTTTTTTATGAATTGGCTTTTTAATTGGGGGAGTTTAAAAAATGCAGTTGATGTTACAAGCCATGAATCTTATCTTTTTTATAAAGATATTGGCGTGCAGATTCATACAAAATACATGGTGTTGGCAAATATTTTTTCTTTAGGTAATCCATATGTGAATGTGCAGTTTTATAACTTTTTATTTTTTATAGGACAATTATATCTTTATAAAACCTTTTATATTCAGCAACCTGAAAAAAAATGGCAATATGTATTGGTTATATTTTTAATTCCTTCCGTTCTTTTTTGGAATAGTGGTATTCATAAAGATGGCTGGGTATTAGCTGCTTTTGGATTTATATTCTATTCATTTTACTATTACATTCAAATAGCCAAGCGTTCATATTTGATAGCATTCCTTTTTAGTTGCTTACTTCTTTTGATTGTCCGATATTTTTATTTTATAAGTTTGTTGCCATTGTTATTTCTTTGGTATTATACAAATAAGAAACAGAAAAAAGCTTATTATTATTTAGGTACATTTATTTTAACTTTTATCTTATTTTTTAATGTTCAAAAAGTTATTCCGTCCATTAACCCGATGAAAGTTGTACAAAATAGACAAGCTGAATTTTTAAATCAGATCGGATATTCGGATATGCAAACTCCAATACTTGAAAACAATATCAAAAGTTATTTTAAAAATCTACCAACTGCATTGGATCATATTTTTTTTAACCCATCTTTTTCATTCAATAATCCTTTCAAGTATAATATCTCAGCTCTAGATAATTATCTAATCCTTTTTATTTTAATTTTTTCTTTCTTTTTTATAAAAGCAAAGTATTTTCAAAACTCGATGTATATTTCTATATTCCTTTTTGCATTGTCCATGTATATTTTTATAGGCTACACTATTCCAAATTGTGGTGCATTGGTTCGTTACAAAAGTGAATTTACGGTATTGTTACTTGCTTCTGTGATATCATTAAGTAATATCCCTTTTTTGAAAAGGAATTAGATTTGCGTAAGTGTTTGTAAATATTTATTAATATACAATTGCTTTTCTTTAGACTTATATTGTTGAATAAATCGTGGATGTTCGAGAATACTTATTTTTCTAAATAATTTTTCAGTTTTATTTATTTGTTGAATAAATGTTGCATTTTTTTTCCCTAAAACAAACACTTCTTCTGTATTAAGCCCGATTTGAATTTGTGTTTTCAAAGAATGTATCATATAACTTTTGACAACATTAAATAAATCTTTGTCATCATAATAATTTGCATTAAGCCAATTGTCATCATTTGTTTTTTTTACAATAGCAAAGGGGAAAGGAGAATTAATATAAAATTTTGAATAAAATTTTTTAACACCACCAAATTGCGTAATCATATCATACATGAAAAGGGAAGAAATTTCATGTGTATGCGATGACTTCATTGTGATACCACATTCACTTTGCAAACGTTTGGTATCAGTAAAAGGAACGCCTGTAACACCTGCACCATGCCGACTTGGATTAATCCCAATTATAAATTTCCGTGTTTTATTATCATTATAAAATTTTTTATAAAACGCTTCCGACACTTCTTTCGTTTCAGGGTTTAAAGTAAAAGGATTAATAACTGAAAAATTTTTAGGCATTTCTCCGTTATAGTCATTTTGATTATAAAATGCGATTACTTTATCAGCAAAACTGAATGACTTTTTCATTTGTTTTTATCATTAAAATGAAAAATAAATTTAGCTTAAAAAATGATGAAACTAGATATGAATCTTATTTTTTTGAAATACTTCTGACTTTGAATGAAAAATATAGTTGGGAGTAATAGCTGTATATAGCTACGGTAATAATTGTTAAAACCTTAGATAAATAAGGATTTAAATGAAAAAAATCAACAAATAGTTTAATGAAAAACAAACTAAAAATAAAACAGCTTAATACAATTAATCCATATCGGAAAAGTTGTACACGACCTCTTAGAGCACTATCAGAGAATGCAATATATTTATTGAGTGCAAAACCCAAAGGGAAACTAATAATAAAACTTAATATAGAAGATGCAACATGTGGGCTAATCGTTTTTCCAAATATAATAAGTAAATTCCCTTTCAGTAAAAAATAATATGAAAAATAATAAACAAGATAATCAACTAATACGGTAGTGCTACCGCAAGCTAAATATTTAAATGTTTGTAGCGGAATAAATTTTAAAAAATCAAAGTAAAAAAACTCAATAAATTGGTTAATCGCTTTTTTTAGCATTCTTTAAAATAAAGTAAAAACTTTTTACTCAAAAGGTGCAAAATGTAATTCTACTGAATTGTCTATTTTCCTTATCCAAAATTTATTTTCGTATAATTTCAAAATGTTAAATTCATTTGTACTATCAATATTACCTGAGAAGTTTTTTGTAGTCAAAGCAATTTTTGTATTATGATCATATAATTTCCAATTTCCTTGTAAGTTACGTGCTTCTAAGGTAATGGGATTCACAATCGTTATAATATATGAACCATTTCGATACATATAATGTTTTTGTTTTGCCCATAAAGGATCTGAGGTTACATCAACACCATCCACTAAGGCACCTTCTATTTTCCAATTATTTGTAACCCTTGCAGCTTTTGTCCTAAAACTGACATTAGGTCCTTCTTCATATTTTCTACAAGCCGAAACACTAATGATAACTATCCCTAAAATTAAAAATAATTGTATGATTCTTTTCATATTTTATCTAAATCAAAGCACTAAGGTAATATTTTTTTTAATTATTGCTAACTTAATTATAAAAAAATCCAAAATATTATATGCTTTCAGTTTCTAAATCAAAAATTTACTTCTCTTTATTAAAAAAAAATAAAGATATAAAGAAATAATTTTTTACTAATATTACACTTATAAACTTGCATTTATATACATGAAAAAAAATTATCTGATTCTTTTATTGAGTCTTTGGGCATTCCAAACCAGTCTTGCTGGTGGTTTTAAATTAGGATTACAAGGCCAAAAACAGTTAGGTATGGGACATACAGGTGTTGGCTTTGTGCAAGATGCAGCGACTATTTATTTTAATCCTGCCGGTATGAGTTTTATTGGCTCCCAATTTTGCGGAGGTTTTAATGCACTCATACCCAATACAAGTTATTTTGACTTGAACACAAATTTAGTCACAAATACTGCTACTCAAGTATTCACTCCATTCGCTTTATATGGCAATGCAAAAATTAATAATCGGTTTAGCTTGGGGATAGGAGCTTATACTCCTTTTGGTAGTGGTGTTCTATATCCAAAAGAATGGATCGGTCGTTATATCTTAACAAGTATTGATATGCAAAATATATATATTCAACCTTCTCTTGCAATTAAATTATCAAACAATTTTTCTGTTGGAGGTGGTTTTGTATATAGCAAAGGAAGTGTCACACTTGAACGCGATTTGCCAATTCAAAGTGCTAACAATCAATCTCAACCTCATGCAGTATTGAATGGAAAAGCTAGTGGAATAGGATATAACTTAGGAGCCTATTTTAAAGGCCATAAAGTTGCTTTGGGTATTGCTTATCATTCAAAGGTGAATATGCAAGTAAAAAATGGTACTGCAAGATTTTTAAATATTCCAAATAGTTTAAGTCAAAATTTCCCTGAAAAAAATACGTTTACAACGAAACTCCCTTTACCTTCAGAGTTGGCAATTGGAGCATCATACAAATTATCTAAACGCACTATTGCAGCCTTAGATTTTAATTACACTTTTTGGAAATCGTTTGATTCTTTAGGATTTGATTATGGAGTAAATACGGCATCTTTAAGCGATACAAAATCACCAAAATTATATAAAAATGCCTATTCATTTAAAGTGGGAATCCAATATGATGCAACTAAAAATACAACTTTAAGATTAGGAGGTTTCTGCGATCAAACTCCGGTAAAAGATGGATATGTTTCACCAGAATTACCGGATAATAATAAAATGGGTTTAACTTGTGGTGCTACTTTTAGAGTGTGGGAACGTTGCCATATTGATTGCTCACTGCTTTATGAAAACGTTTTTAAAAGAACTCAAAAAAATTTAGAAACTCAACTTGAAGGAACTTACCATACAAAAGTTCTAGCTCCGGGAATTGGGATAACTTATTTATTTCAAAAAAGAACATATAAAAGAAAAAGATACTAATGAAAAATAAAATTTTATCATTCATCATTTTAGGTTCATGCTTACACCTTTTTTCTTGTAAGCCAATATTAAAAGAAAAGAATATTAAAGCAGGTAATGCTGATTTTACCAGATATGTGGCTGTGGGAAATTCATTAACGTCAGGATATGCCGATGGTGCATTGTATAGAGAAGGGCAACAAAACTCTTACCCCAAAATGCTTGCAGAGCAATTTGCTTTGGTAGGAGGTGGAGCCTTTAAAATTCCATATTTAGGAGATGGTGCAGGAAATGACGGTTCTAACACACCACGAAGAGTATTGGGATATGCTACTTCTTGTTCAGGAGAAACCTCATTAAGTCCTTTGATTTCTAAAGAAAACTTTACACCATTAAACAATGTAAAGGCTGCCGGACCTTATAATTTAGTAGGGGTACCCGGTGCAAGAGCAATTGATGCCAATTTAGGTTTGTATAGTTTGTTAAATCCTTTTCTTAATAGATTTTGTGCTACACCGGGCGTAAGCTCTATTATTTCGGAGGCGATGCGTATCAATGCAACTTTTTTCACATTTTGGCTCGGGAATAATGATGTGTTAGGTTATGCAACCGGTGGAGCAGTAACTCCCCAAAATATTTTTAGTCCTTCATTATCTGATGTAAATTTATTTAGGCAGTCTATAAAAACTGCTTTAGATTCTTTAACAAAGAATGGAGCAAAAGGTGCAATTGCTAATATTCCTGATGTTACTTCCATTCCTTATTTTACAACAATTCCATGGAATGGAGTCACTCTAACTCAAGGTAAAGCTGATACATTAAATGCTTTATATGCTCAATATGGTTTAGGGCATATTGTTTGGAATGAAGGCAAAAATGGTTTTGTAATAATAGATAGCACAGATCCAAAAATTATCAGAAAAGCTACCGAAAAAGATTTGATTCTCATAACAACTCCAGCTGATTCTTTAAAATGCGGACAATGGGGCATACATCCACTCAAGGCGATTAAAGATGAATATGTTTTAGACGAAAAAGAAATTTCAGTAATAGTGAATCATACCAACAAACTAAACGCAATTATACAAGAATTAGCAATTGCTTATGATTTGGCACTAGTGGATATGAATAGTTATATGAAAACATTAAAATCAGGGATTGTTTACAATGGTGTTTCGTATAATGCAATATTTGTTTCAGGTGGTTGTTTTAGTTTAGATGGAGTGCATCCTAACCCCAAAGGTTATGCATTGGTAGCTAATGAATTTATAAGAACCATTAATCAAAAATTTGGCTCAAATATTCCATTAGTTGACGCAAATAAATATGATGGAATTAAATTTCCTTAATAAAAAATAACATATAAAAACCAAGTAATAATGCTAAGGTAACTGTTTAAAAAAAAGACTTTGTGGTACTACCAAATTTTATTTTCTCCCAAAATCAGCAGGGTTTTCGCCCCAATAGGCAGTTTCCCATTTTAGAATTTGGTTAGGATAAGCATTTTCATTTAACCATTTGATTGCCCTATTTATCAACTCAAAAATTTTCTCATTTTGATTCGTTTTATTAAGCTTAGTTTTAATCTGCTTTCTTTTCACCCAATTAATAGCAATTTTACTGTCAGAATAAATGGATAAATTCAAATTTCGTTGTTTGCAAAAAGCAAGAGCGTGAACAATTGCTAAAAACTCCATGATATTATTAGTACCTTGTTCAAAAGGACCTTGTCTGAAAATTTCGGCACCTGTCATTGTATCTACGCCTCTATATTCTGCCTTGCCGGGGTTGCCACTGCAAGCTCCATCAACACAAATACTATCATCTAAAGGCTTTTCGGGTATATGTTTTGGACGGGGAGGGTTATTGTTTATTTTAGCATTTTTACCAATATATTCAAATGGGGACTTTTCAAAAGCATCTTCCGCTTCTTTTAGTGACTCAAATGATTTGTAAGCAGCACCGGGATAGCCTTCAATTTGTTTTTTGCACTCATCCCAACTTTTATAAATTCCGGGTTCAATGCCATACCAAACCACATAAAATTTTTGTTTTTTTTTCATAAGAAAAATTAAAACCTTGTAACTAATTTTAAATTTATCAATCGGGAAGTGAGCCTATTTGGAACCGCATAAACTTTATTACTTGTTTGGTCTTGAATCCATAAATACGAAATGGTATTTTGAATACCTAATAAATTAAAAACTTCTAAACTTAGCCACATCGTTTTTATATTTTTGAAATAACTGTAACGAGGTCTTTCTTTCTTTTCAGCATCTAAAAGAAGAGCCATAAAGCCAACATCTACCCGTTTGTAACTTGGCAAACGCAACGTGTCTTCATAACGTTTTTGATCGGGTGGTCCAAAAGGAAGTCCTGTTGAAAATAATCCATTCAGAAACAATTTGAAATTTTTATTTCTTGGCAAATAATCAGAAAAAAACAAGCCGAAACTAACACGTGAATCAGTAGGTCTTGGAATATAACCCGGATATATAACAGCACTGTCAGCACCGCCAACATTCTGATATGTAATTTTATCGTCTAAAATATTTTCGGCAGTTTTCATTAAACCAAGACTTATCCATGACTCGGCATCTTTTACTATATCTCCATATAAACGAAATTCAGCGCCGTAAGCATATCCGATTGCATCATTTTTTCCAAAATATCGTATCCGTACATTGTCATACTCATAAGGAACGAGATCCCATAGGTATTTATAATACAATTCGCTTGTGAATTTGAAAGGTCTGTCTTTAAATGCTTTAAAGTTATAATCCATTCCAAGAACAGCATGGTAAGATTTTTGAGATTTAATATTAAAATTCACAATGCCGTTCATATCCCGCATCTCTCTATAAAAAGGAGGTTGATTATATATTCCGGTTGCGCCTCTAAATATAATATCTTTTTCCCATTTTGGTTTCCAAGAAAGTTGAAGGCGAGGACTAACAATAAATTCTTTATTTAGTTGATTATAATTAAATCTTATGCCTCCTGTAAGAACGAGTCCGATAGAGTCGAATGCAATATTATCTTGTAAAAATGCAGTATATCGAGTATAAGAAAAGTTTTGAGATGACTTATACCGTTTAGCCATATATAATGAAGTGTCGGAGTATGGTTGAGAATATCCGGCACTATCACGACGTTCCCATTCGTTTAATTTATCTGTAATACCTACAAATTCAGCATTTACTCCCCATTGAATAAAATGCCTGTTTGCATCATAAGAACCTTTATGTCCTATATTCCCAACAATTACATTTAGGAAATTTCGAGCATAATTATGTATAATGCCGGTTCCGATAGCATATTTTAAATCACCGAAATTATTTTTTCCTAAATCGGTTTCCAATTCTCCTAATAAGTATTCACCTTGTATATCATACGTTTCTGATTCGTTTGTTTGAAATCCGGAGGCAATAAATTTTAATGTTGTTTTTGAATTGGGGGTATTGGAAAAAGAAATTCCACCATAGCGTGAATCAAATTTATCTGTTTCGGCACCATCAAAATAAGTTCTTAATTGAAACGCTTTATTGACTAATCCAAAACTTTGAGTGGATTGTTCCGGTTGAAAGTCAAAGCGATTTCGCGCATAATTTAAAAACAAATCAGTTTGCCATTTAGGATTGATAATATAATTAAAATACCATTGAATATCAGTAAAAGTCGGATTGTAAACGCCTTTAGTTTGTTGAGATTGTAAGAGATATTGATTTGATTTTTGTCTTAATCCAATCATGTATGAAAATTTTTTTTGAAGGCCAACCCCTTCAATATGAGCACCCAAGCCTAATAGACTAAGAGTTACACTCCCTGCAAATTCTTTTGGTCTTTTGTAAGTTATATCCAATACGCTACTCATTTTGTCACCATATTTAGCTTGAAAGCCGCCTGTAGAAAAACTTACACCACTCACCAATTCAGGGTTGATAATACTAAGTCCTTCTTGTTGTCCGCTACGAACTAAAAAAGGTCTATATACTTCAAAATCATTAATGTAAACTAAGTTTTCATCGAAATTACCTCCACGCACATTATATTGGGAAGTTAATTCGTTATTATTACTTAAAAATATTTTTAATTGCCCTTCAATTCCACCCACAATGCTAGGCATTTTATCGTAAAGTTTAGGGTCAATTCTCACCATGCCGGCTTCACCTCTTTTCCGATCGTCTTTTTTTACAATGGTTTTAATATTGATAATATTTGGTTTGAGAGAAATAGTCATTGAAATGGTTTCTCCTTCAGCAAGCTTTTTATAAATTGTTTGATTCTCATAAGAGATAGAAGAAAAAGAGATTGCAATATTTTTACCGGCGGGTACAGCTAACGAAAAACGTCCATTTTCATCAGTATGAGTACCTATGGCAGTGTTCTTAATAATTACAGTAACATGATCAATAGGGACATTATGTTCATCAACAACTTTTCCTTTGATAAAAGCAGTTTGATTTTGAGCATGTGAAGAAAAAACCAAAAGCATTAAGCTAAAAATCCATAGTCTGACTTTAAAATTCATAATCAAGAAAACGAAAATAATAAAAAATAATTATCCGATGTTAAATAAAAAATGACTATGGAAGAATCTGTTGTTGTTTTAAAATGTCTTTTAAAATATTCAATCTTACTTCACTTGTTTTATCAATATCATAAGGGCTTGCAAAATTCATGGCAAAAAAATAAGGTTTAAAATTTGTTTCTTCTTTTCCTTCCATTATAGTTTTTTGCGTTTCTTTTCTTTCAACAAAGCCAACTATCCATGCAATATAGAATTTTTTATTATTTTGGAAAAAGTCATTAGTACCGGTTTTATAATAAAGTTTAAACAAAGGTTCATCTTCCTTCAAAAGCATTGAACGCACTATACGTTGAGATCGCTGTGACATTGGAAGTTTGTCAAAATACAATTTTTTCATAAATCCAACTTGCTCATCGGCTGATATTTTTAAAGAGTCATTTAGCCAAAAATTATCTAATTCATTACCTATATTTTTATTTCCGTAGCGAATGGTATCTATATATTTTTGCATATTTTCTCTTCCTATTTTTCTTGCCAATTCTTGAAAATAAGGTACATTGCTTACATTGAAAGCCTCTCTCATATCCATATCTTTATCCCATTCGGGTTTACGTTCTTTGCCGTCCCAATTAATGACAAATTTTTCATCGGGAGCAACACCTGTTTCCAGAGCAATTAAAGAATTCAAAATTTTAAAAGTAGAAGCCGGAGTATATCGAGTACTGGCTCTATCTAAGTTATAAACATGAACAATATCGTGGTTATTATCTGCTAATTCAAAGCAAGCTGAGTCAATTCCATATTTTTTAAAAAAATCACCCCATTGATCTTCATAAGCGATATGGCTATTTTCACATGAAATAAAAGAAAATGGAATGATAAATAATAAAAGCCAAGTAAAATTTTTCATTTTGCAAAATAAATTAAAATAATTCACTTTGAATTTTATAAATAAAAAAAAGTCCTTTTAACTTACTATTAATACCATTTATAAAAAACACTTGAAAAGTTTTGTGTTTACTATTAATTTTGACTTTTAAAATAAAAAATTTAAATATGCGAAAGATTTTTTTATCCTTACTTGCTTTATGCTCTATTAAAGCAGTGTTTGGGCAATCTGTAAATATTAAATTTACAGAGTATGACTTGCCCAACGGACTCCATGTTATTCTTCATGAAGATCACACCATACCTACCGTTGCTATTTCTGTTCTTTACCATGTAGGTTCTAAAAATGAAGACCCTAGCAGAACAGGATTTGCTCACTTTTTTGAACACTTATTATTTGAAGGTTCAGAAAATATTCAAAGAGGCGAATACATGAAACTTATACAAAATAACGGAGGCGTTATTAATGCAAATACAACTTTTGACAGAACTTTTTACTTCGAAACCTTACCTTCTAATAAATTAGAACAAGGATTATGGATGGAAAGTGAGCGTATGCTACATGCAAAAATTGATGAAATAGGTTTAGAAACACAAAGAAAAGTTGTAAAAGAAGAGAAAAAACAACGTTATGAAAATACTCCCTATGGGCATCTTCTTGAGCAAATTTTCAAAAATGCCTACACAAAACACCCTTATCAGTGGACACCAATTGGGGAAGCTCAATATATAGACCAAGCCACTCTTCCAGAATTTATCGATTTTTATAAAACATTTTATGTTCCTAATAATGCAACACTTAGTATAGGTGGCGATATTAATATAGAACAAACTAAAGCTTGGGTTGAAAAATACTTTGGGGATATTCCAAGAGGCGTTAAACCAATACCACGTCCGAATATTGTTGAGCCTAAACAAACAGAAGAAAAAAGAGTAACTTATTATGACAAAGTTCAACTTCCTGCCGTTGTTTTTGCTTATCACGCACCGGCTCAAGGCACACCTGAATCTTATGCTTTAGAAATGGTTGCAAAAATTTTATCTGACGGAAAAAGTTCCAGATTACAAAAACAAGTAGTAGATAAACAACAAAAAGCAGTGGCTGCCGGCGCTTTTAATTTACCATCAGAAGATCCGGGCTTAGCTATGATGTTTGGAATTGCCAATATGGGTGTAAGCGCAGAAGAACTTGAAAAAGCAATGAATGATGAAGTGGAAAAAATTCTTACTAAAGGAGTTACACAAGAAGAATTGAACAAATGTAGAAACCAAATAGAAAAAGATTTTGTATCACAAAACCAAAGAGTTTTAGGGATTGTTGAAAATTTAGCAAATTATCATGTGTATTATGGAAATACAAATCTGATAAATACAGAGCTTGAAAGATACATGAAACTTACAACTGCCGATTTGCAAGCAGCTGCCAAAAAATATTTTACGAAAACAAATAGACTTGTATTGTATTATTTACCTGAAAGCAGTAAAAAATAAAATTTGAAAATATCCATAAAATAAACTTAAAATAAAAATATTCATGAAACATAAAATCATTTTCTCAATATTCAGTTTACTTCTTTTTAGTCAAACATCCAATTCACAAAAGCTTGACAGAAGTATCCGACCTAAAGCAGGACCGGCTCCCGAAGTACAAATGGGGACACCACAATCATTCGTTTCCAGCAATGGTATAAAAGTTTTTGTTGTTGAAAATCATAAACTCCCTATTGTAAATTACTCTATAGACTTTGATATCAGACCTGAATTGCAAGGCGATATGACAGGCTACCATGATATGATAGGAGAGTTATTGACTTCCGGAACCAAAACAAAATCAAAAGATAAATTCAATGAAGAGTTAGATCAATTGGGAGCAACTCTTAATGTAGGAAGTGAAGGAATTTATATGCAAGCATTAAAGAAAAATAGCGATAAATTACTTGCATTAGCCGGAGAAATGCTTACGCAACCCAATTTTACCCAAACAGAATTGGAAAAATTAAAAAAACAAACAAAATCTGCTTTAGCTCAGCAACAAGATGACCCGGAAGCAATGAGTAGTAATATCACTCGTGTTTTAAATTTTGGAAAAAATCATCCTTATGGTGAAATCACTACAGAAAAAACGGTGGAGAATATTACTTTGGATAAATGTAAAAACTATTTTGAAACTTACTTTAGACCCAATGTGGCTTATATGGCAATAGTAGGAGATATCACATTGGAAGAAGCTAAAGCTCAGCTAGAAAAGAACTTAGGAAAATGGCAAAAGAAAGACGTTCAGCGTGCTACTTATCCAACGCCTGAAGCACAAAAATCACCAACAGTGGCTATTGTAAATAAATCTGGAGCAGTGCAAAGTGTTATTGATGTTACCTATCCAATCAATATGAGTAAAGGACATCCTGATGAAATTAAACTCAAAGTAGCAAATGGAATTTTAGGTGGTGGAAGTACAGGGCGTTTATTCCAGAACCTTAGAGAAAAACATGCTTGGACCTATGGAGCCTATTCTTCATTTCAATCAGATGAATTAGTAGGAGCAGGACATTTTTCCGCATCTTGTAACAGCACAACATCAGCAACTGATAGCTCGATAGCAGAAATATTGAAAGAAATGAAAAAAATGAGTGCTGAAAAAGTTTCTCAAGAAGAATTAAACGGTTATAAAAATTATATGTCCGGAACATTTGCATTGAGCTTAGAAGACCCCAAAACATTAGCACGATTCGCCATTCAAGAAAAAATGTATAATATGCCTAAAGACTACTACAAAAATTATTTAAAAAATGTAGAGGCTGTTACACTCGAAGACGTAATGACTGTATCGCAAAAATATATTGCTCCTGAAGTCGCTCATATAACCGTTGCAGGAGATAAAAAACAAATAGCGGATAAATTAAAACAATTTGGCCCGGTATCCATTTATGATCTTTATGGAAATGAGCAAAAAGATGAACCGGCACCGGCTGTCCCTGCGGATTTTACACCCGAAGATGTCGTTCGTAAATATATTGCAGCCACTGGAGGTGAAGCGAAATGGAAAGAAGTAAAAGATATGACAATGACAATGACGACTGATATGCAAGGCATGACCATCAATATTAAAACAATTAAAAAAGCACCTAATAAACTCCTTTTAGATGTTAATGCAATGGGACAAAGCTTCCAAAAAATTGTTTTTGATGGTACTAAAGGGTACATGACCATGCAAGGACAAAGAAAAGATATGGAAGCCGAAGAGGCTAAACAATATGTAGGAGAAGCTGCTATGATGAGAGATTTGAATTACTTAGATGGTAAGCACACAATATCTTTGAGAGGTGTAGAAAAAGTTATTGATAATGCAGCATATCAAATTGAAATCAAATCAGAAGATGGTAGTATTGTAAATGAATATTATGATTTGAGATCAGGATTAAAAGTAAAATCTGAACAAAGCGAAACTACTCCACAAGGAGCAATGACTCAAACTACTTATTACATGGATTATAAAGACGGTCCTAATGGACTTAAATTTCCTAATATGATAAAACAAACAGTTGGGCCTCAAACAATGGAAATGAAACTTAAAAGTGTTGAAATTAATACCGGTGTAAAAGATGATATTTTTCAATAAATAAAAAATATTCTCTTTTGTTAAAGACTGTATCAAATTGTGATACAGTCTTTTTTTTATGGGGTAAATAATCAAAAATTAAAAAAATAATTTTAAAATAAATATTATTCACAATGTGAATTAAATAATAATAAAAAATCAAATTATGCAAATTACCTTTGGCACAATAATTAAAAACTATGTCAAAGCCAACAGTAAAAATATTTTCAGGGAATGCATCTATTGTACTTGCAAATAAAATTGCAAATTTATATGGTGAAGACCTCGGCGATTGCACAATACAAAAATTTAGTGATGGCGAGTTTCAACCGGTATTTAATGAAAGTATAAGAGGTGACTATGTTTTTTTAGTACAAAGCACTTATGCACCCAGTGATAATTTGATGGAGTTATTAATGATGATAGATGCAGCACGCCGAGCATCGGCAGGTTATATTACTGCCGTGATTCCTTATTTTGGTTATGCCCGACAAGATAGAAAAGACAAACCAAGAGTGTCAATTGCTTCAAAATTAGTTGCTAATTTAATTGCGAAATCCGGTGCTAATCGTATTATGACTATGGATTTGCATGCTCCGCAAATTCAAGGATTCTTTGATATTCCGGTTGACCATTTAGACAGTGCTGCTATTTTTATACCATACATTGATAAATTGAAAATTGAAGACTTGACGTTTGCTTCTCCTGATGTAGGTAGTACAAATAGAGTTAGAGAAGTGGCAAGTTTTTTTGAAGCAGATATGGTTATATGTGATAAGCAACGTAAAAGAGCTAATGAAATTGCCGGTATGACTGTTATTGGTGATGTAAAAGATAGGAACATTGTATTGATTGATGATATTTGTGATACGGCCGGCACGCTAACCAAAAGCGCTGCAATGCTTATGGAAAAAGGTGCTAAAAGCGTTAGAGCATTTTGTACGCATCCGGTGCTAAGTGGGAAGGCTTATGAAAATATTGAAAAATCTGTATTGACGGAGTTGGTAGTTTGTGATACGATTCCTTTAAAACAAGAAAGTAGTAAAATTAAAGTTTTGAGTACTGCCGAGTTATTCTCAGTAGCTATTAGAAATACTCATGAAAACAAATCAATACATTCTTTGTTTGTAAAAAGTATTAAAAAATATAAACATCAATCTAAATAGTATAGCTCAATAAGTAGAAACGAAAGAGTTTTTAAAAGTTATTTTTAACTTGAGTTTCTAATGCGTAATTTGGATTTTTATTGTTTTTTATTGTCTGTTTAAAAAGTCAATAAATTCATCTCTATTACTTTGGAATGTAAACTGTGATACGATTTTAAAAGCATTTCTTTTATCAATTAATTTAGAATAAAGCGTTTTTGCCAAATCTAATTTTGTGCTTTCAAAACTAAGTTCTTTCATCAAGCCGATGAGTTGTTCTGTAGAAATACTATAATACTTTAATGTTGTATAGATTAAATCAGTTTTTGCGGATTCAAAGCTTGCGTTTCTAAGCAATTTTATTAACTCTTGATAGCGTCCTATACTTAAGTTCCCTTGATAAGAATTCCATTGATTTTCTTGATAATTTCTATTCCATGACTCATAGCGATCTCTATCATTCCATCTTCGATTATTATTCCATGTTTCTGTTTCGATATCCCAATTATCCCAGTTGTCATTATTATTCCAATTTCGATATTGATCTACACAGCAATACTCTTCTAAATTAATTCCTTTTTCAAATACGGTACCATACAATATGATTTGAGGTTTGACTACAATTTCGCCATCATAAATCATAGTTCCATTTCGGTATCCATAACCATTAATATTATATGTATATACTTTTAATCGGTGTTTTCCGGGGGCAACATTTGGTACGGTAACAGTACGTCCAATTTTATCAAAACGAATTCCATCAACAGAAACTGAAATACTTCTTCCTCTTTCTTCTCGAATTCTTAGCATACCATCATTCCAAGCAGCAAAAACTTGCACGTTAATTAATAATAGTAAAAGGGACAAAACTTTTTTCATTGAGTAATATTTAGCTTACAAAAATAACTTTTATAATTCATTTTTTATAGCTTGATTTTTGTAAAGTAAAAATTATTTTAAAGCAATCAATGAATGACAGAGAATGCCGGTTGCTACTGCAGCATTTAGGCTTTCGGCTTTACCTATTTTCGAAATAGTAATTTTTTCGTTACAAATATTGATTAACTCAGGCGATAACCCTACAGATTCATTACCTATCAATATAACACCTTCATTTATTTTTTTTATATTCTCTATTGGCTTTCCGTCTAACACACTTGCATATAACTTAGGTGCTTTTTTTTCTTTGAAATATTTTAGTAAGTCCAAATAAAAACATTGTACTCTGAATAAACTACCCATAGTTGCTCTCATCACTTTAGGGTTAAAACAATCTACAGTATTGAGATTGCATAAAATTGTTGATATGCCAAACCAATCTGCAATTCGAATTATGCTACCTAAATTACCGGGGTCTTGGATATTATCGAGAGCTAAGGCGATTTTATATTTGGGCAAAATAGATGAGTCAGGTAATTCAACTAATGCCAAAACATCTTGTGGCGTATTTAAAGAACTAATTTGCCTAAAGCGACTTTCGTCCAATTCAATAATATCAAAAGGGTATGGTTTATTGCTTAAATTATTATTTATCCAATTGTTCTTATAGTATAATGTGAAGATTTTTAAATTTGTTTGCAATAATTCTTTTACCATTTTATCCCCTTCAACAACAAATTGTTTACATTCGTTTCTATTTTTTTTATCATCTAATGAACGAATATGCTTAATTTGCAACTTTGTAATCATAGTGTATAAAGATAGTGATCATTTTCAAAAATAAGATACTGTTTTATTATTTTTTAATAATTGTTACAATAGCTTTTAATGCTTGTAATTACACAAAATATTTATCAAAAAATGAAGCTTTGTTAGGGAAAAATCAATTGATTTTAAAATCACAAGCACCTATTAAGTACAAGGGGGAATTAGAAAGCGCTGTGCTGTCTTATGCCCAACCTCAACCTAATAGTCATTTGTTGGATTTGGATTTTTTGCCAAAATTTAAATTATGGAAATACAATAATAATTACAGGTTGTATAAGAAAGATTCATTACATGAAAAAATTGTAAAACACAAAGTTGAAAAACCTAGCCTTATTGATACTTTTTTAATAAGAAAAACAGAAATGAACATGAAACAATTCATGATCAATCAAGGCTATTTTTATGCAGATGTAAAAAGCAAAATCATACCAACTAAAAACGCTAAAATTCAAAATGTAGAATATTCCATTGACATGGGTAAGAATTATATTATCAAAAAATTAGAATTCGATATTAAAGATGAAAAAATGAGAGCGTTGATAAATTATCATTTGAAAAATAGTTTTATTAAAAGTGGAACACCTTTTACCAATTATAGTTGCGGATTAGAGAGGGAAAGAATTTATAAGATTATGCGAAATAATGGCTATTTTGATTTTAAAATGGATAATATATCTTATGTTTTGGATACTACAGACAAACAAGCCTTATTAAATTTATCCGAAGATATATTTGAACAATCACTAAATTATAATCAGAAAAAAATTGACAATAAAAATATAGATATTACTATGATTGTTGACCAATCAAAAGACAGCACATACAATAAGATTTATAAATTTAATCAAATTTATGTTGAAATAATTGACCCATTTTATAAAAAAAATATACCAATCAATCACTCGGTTTATGACGGAATCGAATTTACCTATAAAAACCTACCTGTAAATAAAAAAGTTATTACAAGAAATATTTTTATAGAACAGGGAAAATTTTTTAATCTTGATGATGTAGAAGCCAGTATTAATCGATTAAACCAATTAGGAGTCTTTCAATTAGTGAATGTTAATATTGAAAAGTCTAATGAATTACCGGGGAAATTAAATGTATTCATTACGTTGAGCACATCTTCTAAAATGGATTTTACAGCAGCAACAGACGTAAGCTCAAGCGGAGGCGATTATTTTGTCGGATTTGGAGGAAGTTTAGTTTATAAAAATAAAAATATTTTTAAAGGTGCAAATCAAATGCAACTCAAGGCATCTTACACGGCTGAGTTTAGAAATGATGCAATGCAAGATGGAATAAAACGTTTTTATCTATCGGGTAATAATGCAAGTGCAACAGCTGAATTTACTTTTCCAAAATTTATAGTTCCATTTTCAACAAAATCATTTAATAAAAAAACAATTCCTTATACCGTTTTTTCAGCAAACTATACTTTTATCGAAAGAAAACAAAATTATAGTATTACCAACGCGACAGGTTCCTACGGCTATGTTTGGCGGGAAACAAAGAAAAAATATTGGCGACTTAACCCTGCCTTTTTAACAATATCAAAAGTGCCTCAAGACAAATTAAGCTTAGCTTTTAAAGAAAAAATTAATAACAACAATTATTTAAAAAATATATTCACAGATAATACCATATTTGGAGAAAATGTTTCATTTGAATTTAAAAGCAATCCCGACAATACATTAAAAAATACCACTACCGTTAATGTCCGATTTGAAGAAGCAGGTACAATTTTACGTGGAATTGATTGGGCTTATAATAAAATCTTAAATCGAAATATTTATCCGATAGCTCAATATATTAAGTTTGAAACAGACGCAAGAAGATATTTGAAATATGCAAAAAGCGAATGGGCAAATCGGGCGATGATAGGAGTTGGTATGCCATTAGGACGTAGTAGCACTTTGCCTTACATTAAAAGTTATTCTGCCGGAGGAGCTTTTAGTAACAGAGGTTTTAATCCCAGAAGTTTGGGACCGGGTAGGTATATTGATACTTCTTCAAGGCTAACTTACATAGACCATACAGGCGATATGAAATTAGAATTGAATACTGAGTATCGTATGAATTTGTTGAAACTATTATCAGGCTTTATCAATATAAAAGGTGCGGTTTTCGCCGATGCCGGAAATATTTGGCTTTTCAATAAAACAAAAGATGTCCCGGGTGGTGAATTTAACTTGAAATACCTTTTAAATGATTTTGCAATATCAACCGGCGCCGGTTTAAGGCTTGATTTTTCATTTATAGTTTTTCGTATTGATTTGGGATTTCCAATTAAGAATCCTATAGTAACTAATAACTACGGATTTAATATTCAAAATCTTAGATTTAGAGACGGTATTTGGAATATTGCATTTGGCTATCCTTTCTAGAATTAAAAAAAATAGAAAAAGATATTATTTAGCCAAATATTTCAATAACTTATTCATCGGTAGTCCCATGACATTATAGTAACATCCATTTATATTTTTGATGCCAATTACACCTATCCATTCTTGAATAGCATAAGCGCCGGCTTTGTCATAAGGTCTATATTTTTCAACATAATGCTCGATTTCTTCTAGTGTTAAAACATCAAACTCAACGGCTGTTGTTTCAGAAAAAATAATTTCTTTCTCTTCTTTTTTAATACATACTCCGGTAATAACATGATGAGTTCTTCCGGAAAGTGTTTTTAAAATTTGTATGGCATCTTCTTTGTTCTTAGGTTTCCCAATAATTTTTTCATCTATAGTGACTATTGTATCAGCAGATATTATAATACAATTTGAATATAAATCATGCATGGCTTGAGCTTTTTTTTGAGCAATAAAACCCGGAACTTCTTTGACAGATAAAGTTGAAGGAAAAGTTTCGTCTGTGTCCAAACTAGCTATTTCAAATTTGATTTCGGCTAATTCCAATATCTGTTTTCTTCTTGGAGATTTTGAAGCTAAAATTATTTTTTCCATTTAACGAAAATAAAAAAGTAAATAAAAAGTAATTTGATTTTTAAAAATAAAAATTAAACTCAAATAAGTTATTCAAAATTTGAAATAGAATTTTTATACAACAAAAAATCAAGTGAGCAATTTAGGTTAAATACATTTCAATCTTTATCAATATTAACAAATGTTAAATATTATAAAATGTAAAAAGTAAATTTTAAATTTGTATTACAAAAACCTTAAACTATGAAAAAACTTTTAACTTTAATGTGTATAATAATATTACACAAATTTGCACTTGCACAACAATATACATTAGAACAAGTAGATTTAACACCTACCGGAGCTACATCCCATGTAAATACTTACATGACTGATATCAATAATCGTGCCTATTCTTGCGGATACTATACAGATAGCTTGGGAAATAATATTGGCTTTGTGATTACGCGGAAAGGAGTTGTATTAATTGTTGATCAAACATTAACTGGTTCAAATGATAATAAGGTTGTATCAATCAATGATAATGATGTTGCACTAGTAAGCTCTACAAGTGGGGGACAAACAACTTTATGGAAAATATATTGCGAAGATGAAGGATACTCAAGCTTTGCGCAGGTAAATGGATTAGGGCAAAATCCGGTAAATGCTCTTAAAATAAATAATAAAAATGATATAAGCGGCTGGTATCAAGGTGTGAATAGCAGATGGTTATTTATTTTGCATGATAGTATTG
The DNA here is from genome assembly GCA_039811265.1 of Chitinophagaceae bacterium. Taxonomy (GTDB): domain Bacteria; phylum Bacteroidota; class Bacteroidia; order Chitinophagales; family Chitinophagaceae; genus OLB11. The sequence goes on from JBDHYI010000003.1 coordinate 161,425, forward strand.
TACCTCCGGCTCAACCCGCATGGCAAGCGAGCCGTTATATGCCCGGAGCAAATTACTTTAATACATGGGGAAGCGGTTCAGATATTACAAATAGAGTAGCTGGATTTTATTTAGATGCTCCTAATTATTACCCGTTTATTTGTAATGTTTCAAATAACACTTATCAAATATTGACAGCACCGGCCAAGACAAAAGTGTGGGATATGAATGGTAATAATACATTGGTAGGTGAGTTTCAACAGCCAAATGGTTATTATATGGCATTTTTTGGAACAGTGAGTGGCAATACCTTAAATGTAACTTCTTTAAGTAATATTTTCCATACAAATACAATTCAATCTGTAGCAAATGGTATTAGCGAAAATGGGATGATAGTTGGTAATTTCTTAGACCCCGTAGATAATGTTTGGAAAGGTTTTATATATAGACCGGGACAAAGTGAATACCGCTTTAATGGTTGGGATTTTAATAAACATTCATTTGGGATGACAAATTCTGACGATCCATTCGTTGTAAGCCCATTTTGGAATCATAGTTATTTAGATCAATATATTGATTATATGCAATTTGATAATTATGTGTTTAATGGAGATCCCTTGATAGATGATTGTATTAAAGCGAAATATAATATAAATACATTATCTAATTATGTTTTTCCTGATTGGAAAAGTTTTGTGATTGAAGCTGATAAAAATTTTACTTTAAATGGAACTGCATTAGATAAGTTGAAATATAAATATTTTAAAAAGTATTTACTTTTTGATACATATAAAAAATATTACGGCAAATTCGGAGGTGCATGTTATGGATTTGCAGTTTTAAGTATGATGAAATATGCAAAAGACAGTTCTATTCTTCAGAAATTTAATATGCCTTTTTTTCCTAATTTTGACACTTATACCAATTGGGATTCTGTTGCCAAAACATGTGTTACGAGAGCTTTTTTGCAACAAAGTGATAAAGCGCTTTTAACTAAATATAGAAACAATTATTCAGAAAATTTCTCTCAATGGTTAGGCTCATATCGAACAAAAACATATATGAGTGACCCACAACAATACGTAGATTACAGAACTTTAGGTTTTGAATTAAACAATAATGGTAAAATAGGGCGACATGCGGTATTTCCTTATGCTATCAAAACGCCTAAAAAACTTCCTTTTACTTATAATGGAGTGAATTTAAAGGATACAATTATGATTTATGATAGTAATTTCCCATTAGATAATACTCAATACATTGCTATTGTTGTGGACGATTTGTTTTATACAACAGGTAGTTGGTCTGATATTTATTATAGCGAAAGAGTATTTTTTAATCGACCAACTTATACAGAATTGATGAATACTCCTTTTGCTGCATTAAAACCAACCAGAGGTAATGACACTATTTATAGTTTTTCTTTAAGTAAAAAAAGTAACTATTCAATCCATTATAATGGAAAAACGTGTTCATTAGTAGATACTATTTATTCAAATAATATCCCTGAATTACTTCCTTTCATAAATGAAGACGCTTCAAGTTTTTATCCTTTATTTTTTAATACGGACACTACCAATTTGATGAATATTCAACAGAGTAAATATAAAGATTCCGTAATGTCAATTACTCAAACCATTGATGATATTTCTATGGTTATTAGTAGAAAGGCATTACCTGCTGAATTTGATAATTTTTCTATAAAGAATAAATATATAGCCTATGGTAACCCAGAAAACACACCTAAAGAACTTACTTGTTCCTTCGTACAGACATCCGATAACTCAACACAAGCTGTAAACATGTTGGTAGATAGTATTAAATTAAGTGCAAATGATTCTTTGATTACAAAAAATCCATATAATTATGCATATCAAATCATTCACCCAACCGGAACAAACAATGTAACATATAATTTAGATCTTTATGTTTTATATACAGATACAGTTAAGCATTTCAAAGCAAATACTTTACCGCTCGACCCAAATACCTCTCATATTATAGACCCATATTATAGTGGCGTAAATGGTTTTCAAACAGTTATTTATGTTGATAATGGAATTAATGGTTCAGATGACGATACTTTATTTATACCACAAATAGCATTAAGTATAGACGAAATTAATCACAATATTAAAGAAATAAAAATATTTCCAAATCCGTCAAACAATCAATTTAATATAAGTGCAACATTAGCAAATGCGGGAAAATATGAAGTTGTTTTATGTAATTTGGAAGGAAAAATAGTTCATAGAGAAATGGTAGAGTTCAATAAAAATCAAAACACTAAATCTATCAATATTTCTTCATTAAGTTCCGGTGCTTATATTGTATTCTTGTTTGATATGGATAAAAAAATGGTTTATAAAGAAAAACTAATTAAAAAATAAATATTGAATAATTTAAAAAAAGTAGGAGGGGCAATTAAGCCCCTTTTATTTTTAAAATCATTCATAATTAATTGATATTAAATAAAAATTTACGTTTACTCAGCACTCACTTTACATATTATAAAAAAATAAATATATTAAATTATTACTCTCCAATAAAAAATTAATATACTTTTGGAAAATAAATATATATTAATAAAAAACATAATATGTCTAATTTAAGGTTTTCAGCCATCAAAAGTTTTACTGACAATGAATTTAAAATTCAAAATTATGATGGCAAAAAAGTAACTTCCTTTTTTGCCAGTAATGTTTTTACCGGTAAAGTTCAACGTGAATATTTAAGCGAAGAAGCTTATAAAAGTTTAATGAACTCCATAAAAACCGGAAGTAAAATAGATCGGAAAATGGCTGATCAAATTTCCAGTGGAATGAAAGCTTGGGCAATGGATAGAGGGGTTACTCACTATACGCATTGGTTTCAACCTTTAACGGGAGCTACTGCAGAAAAGCATGATTCTTTTTTTACATTAAAAGGAGATGGCTCAGCACTAGAACTTTTTGATGGCGATGCATTAATTCAACAAGAACCAGATGCGTCCAGTTTCCCGAATGGGGGTATCCGTGCAACCTTTGAAGCACGAGGTTACACTGCATGGGATCCAAGTTCACCTGCTTTTATATTTGAACAAGCAGCCGGAAAAACACTTTGCATCCCTACCATTTTTATCTCTTATAGCGGAGAATCATTAGACACCAAAACGCCTTTATTAAGAGCACTTGAATTAGTTAATAAAGCAACATTGGATGTATGTAATTATTTTGATAAAAATATTACTAAAGTAACGCCAACACTTGGATGGGAGCAAGAATATTTCGTCATTGATGAAAGTTTTGCAAATGCAAGGCCGGATATTTTGGCTACCGGAAGAACTCTCTTTGGGCATACTCCGGCAAAAGGTCAGCAATTAGAAGACCATTATTTTGGAGCAATTCCGGATAGGGTTTTTGCCTATATGCAAGATTTTGAACAAGAGGCATATAAATTCGGTATTCCTTTGAGAACAAGACACAATGAAGTGGCGCCATCTCAGTTTGAATGTGCTCCCATTTTTGAAGAAGTAAATATTGCCGTTGATCATAATTCCCTTTTGATGGATATTATGCAACGTGTTGCAAAAAGACACAAATTGAAAGTCCTTACACACGAAAAGCCATTTAAAGGAGTGAATGGGAGTGGAAAACACAATAACTGGAGCCTTTCAACCGATACCGGAGTAAATTTATTAGCTCCGGGAAAAACGCCCAGAACCAATTTGATGTTTCTGACATTTTTTGTAAATGTCCTGAAAGCAGTTCATAATCACGCAGACTTATTAAGAGCTTGTATAGCATCATCGGGTAATGACCATCGTTTAGGTGCCGGTGAGGCGCCACCTGCAATTATCTCTGTGTTTATTGGTTCTGAATTATCAAATGTATTAGATGAAGTTGAAGAAAGGGTTATCGGTAAATTTTCAGAGCAAGATGAGGTGATTTTAAAAATGGATATTCATAAAAATATTCCGGAATTACTTTTAGATAATACAGACCGAAATAGAACAAGTCCATTCGCATTTACCGGAAATAAATTTGAATTCAGAGCAGTAGGAGCATCTGCTAATTGTGCATGGCCAATGACGATTTTGAATACTATCATGGCAGATACGCTTATTGAATTTAAAAAAGAAGTAGATGCTTTGATTCAAAAAGGAGAAAAGAAAGAAATAGCCATTTTACATATCATTAAAAAATATATTCGTGAAAGTAAACCAATTCGTTTCGAAGGAGATAATTATTCAGAGCAATGGGTAGAAGAAGCTAAAAAAAGGGGGCTCAGTAATTTCAAAGACACGCCAAGAGCCTTAGATACTTTTAGTGCAAAAAAGGCTAAACAACTTTTTGAAAATCATAAAATATTTTCTGCCGTAGAGTTAGAGGCAAGACATGAAATTATGTTGGAAGATTATGTAAAGAAAGTACAAATCGAGGCTAGGTTAGTTGGAAATATGGCAAGCAATTATATTTTACCACCGGCGATTGCTTATCAAAATCAATTAATCAAAAATATAAAAGGACTTAAAGAATTAAATTTTTCGGAAGAAGCTTATAGTGCCCAACTTGAAATTATTTCTATTATTTCAAAACATATCAATGAAATTAGCAAAAATGTAGAAGCAATGATTGAAGCTCGAAAAGTCGCTAACAACATAGAATCTATGCATAAAAGGGCAATGGAATATTGTGATGCGGTGAAACCTTATTTTGATAAAATTCGCTACCATGCCGATAAATTAGAATTGATTGTTGACGATAATTTATGGACCTTGCCTAAGTATAGAGAACTTTTATTCATGCGATAGTCCATTTAAAAGAAAAACTAAAATGACTAATTGAAAGCATTGTAAATAAAAAACGATTTCTATTTGTTCCAATTATTGTCATTAAAAATTCTTTATAAAATTTGAATTGATTTAATCGCAATTTTGCTTACGTGCAAATTGTTCATGATTAAGAAAACAATACATATCATCTTTTTTTTATTTGTATTTATATTTAGTCAGCAATGCACCACAAAAAGCCAAATAAAATCAAACGAGATGACTTCTAAAAAGAATACAATATTTTCAAAAACAAATCAAGAAAAAATAAAACTAAGCAACGAAGTTTGGAAACAAAACCTTACAGACGAAGAATATTATATTGCAAGACAAAAAGGTACTGAACGAGCCTTTACAGGACAATATTGGGATTTTTTTGAAAAAGGCTTATATCGCTGTAAAGCATGTGGTAATCCTTTGTTTTTATCAGATGCAAAATTTGAAAGCAGTTGTGGCTGGCCTTCCTTTTTTGAACCTATCAATGAGAAAAGTATGATTTACAAAGATGACAAATCTTATGGCATGGATAGAATTGAAGTGATGTGTGGCAGATGCGAAGCACATTTAGGTCATGTTTTTGATGATGGACCACCACCAACATATAAACGTTATTGTATCAATTCAGTTATTTTAGATTTTGAGAAAAAATAATACATGTTGAAAATTTTACATTTCATATTTTTACTTTTTATATTACAAACTTGCAATTCTTCAAACAATAATATAGTTGATAACAACAATAAAAATACAATGAACGAACAAACAAATAATCATAAAACAGATTCAATAGTATTGGGTGGTGGATGTTTTTGGTGTGTAGAAGCACAATTCAAAATGCTGAATGGGGTTGATTCCGTTATATCAGGATATGCCGGGGGCACTACCATCAACCCTACTTATAAAGAAGTTTGTACAGGGTTGACAGGACATGCAGAGGTAGTGAAAATTATTTATAATCCGGATGAAATTAATTTAGAAAAAATTTTTGAAGCATTTTGGCAATCACATGATCCTACACAACTCAATAGACAAGGAAATGATATCGGTACGCAATATCGCTCTGTGATTTTTTATCAAAACGAAAAACAAAAAGAGATTGCAGAAAAACTAAAAGAAGAATTAATTAAAAATCAAATTTACGATAAGGAAGTAGTTACAGCCATAGAGCCCTTAAATGCGTTTTACCCGGCCGAAAATTATCATCAAAATTATTATGAAGGAAATACAGAGCAGTCATATTGCAAATATGTAATCACTCCCAAAATTGAGAAGTTTAAAAAAGTATTTAAGGATAAAATCAAATAATTTTTTTAGCATTGCAATATGAAAAGAATGAGTTTCATATTGCTTTTTTCTTTTGTTCATATTTCATTGTTTGCACAATGGACTCAAGTAAAAAACATAGAGGTTGTTTTTAAAATTAAAAACTTTGGTCGTTATGTTTATGGAACTTTTGCAAGGACGGAAGCAAATATATTTTTTGATGAAAATAATTTAGAGAAATCTTCATTTCAAGGAAATGCTTTAGTTAATTACATCAATACAAAAAATGAAAAACGAGATTTGCATTTAAATGAAAAACAAGATTTTTTTTATTCGATAAAATACCCCAGAATAACACTTAACTCAATTTTAATTAAAAAAAATAATTCAAATGAATATTTGGTAGAATGGAATTTGACAATGAAAGGTGTTTCAAAAAAAATAGAAAGTATAGTGAATGCAATCTATGAAAATGAAACACTGATTTTAAAAACGCATCTTGATATTAATCGGCGTAAATGGGATGTGGGAGAGAATAGCTTTATCTTAAGCGATTATGTTTCAGTTGATATTAGTTTAATACTAAAAAAATAAATAGAATTCATTAAAATGTTTTTTGATTAAAATATTAATTATTTTTATGTCAAAATTTAATATTTTATGGATAGTCAAAATAAAAGAATCGTATTAGTAACCGGTGCTACAGGTGGTTTAGGCACTGCAATGTGTAAAACACTTTTTGAAAATGGTTATCATGTTATTGGAAATTACAGAAATAAAACTAAAGCTGAAGAATGGCAACAAAAACTACTCGATGAAGGTTATAAAGTTGATATTGTAGAAGGCGATGTTTGCAATTTTGATTCTTGTAAAAAAATGATAGAAGATGTTGAAAAAAATATTGGACCAATTGATATTTTAGTCAATAATGCCGGTATCACTCGTGACGGACGTTTGGCAAGAATGAGTTTGCAAGATTGGAATGATGTGATTAACACAAATTTGAATAGTGTATTTAATTGTACACGTAATGTTATTGAAGGGATGATTGAAAGAAGTTTTGGAAGAATAATCAATATATCATCAGTGAATGGTCAACGTGGTCAATTCGGGCAAACTAATTATTCTGCTGCAAAAGCCGGCATTCATGGTTTTACCAAAACACTGGCTATGGAGGTAGCAAAATATGGGATTACAGTTAATACAATATCACCGGGATATATTGCAACCGATATGGTGATGGCAGTGCCGGAAAAAGTAAGGGATCAAATTGTGGCACAAATTCCGGTTGGGCGTTTAGGAGGTACACATGAGGTCGCTCACCTTGTTGCATTTTTAGCAAGTGATAAAACAAGTTTCATTACAGGAGCAAATTACAGCATCAACGGAGGGCAGCATGTTTACTAATGGCTAATTTTTTATTTAGGAAAACAAGCAAATGTTTTTCTATGATAAGGGCATAAACCATTTTCTAAAACAATACTCCTATGTAATTTAGTTGGGTATCCTTTGTTCTGATTCCATTGATATATCGGATATTCATTATGAATTTTATTCATAAGGTCATCTCGATATGTTTTAGCTAAAATACTTGCAGCTGCTATAGAAGCAAACTTGCTATCACCTTTCACGATACAAGTATGTTTTATATTTTTATAAGGAATAAAACGATTACCATCAACTAATATTTGCGAAGGTACAACGCTTAATTTGTCTAAAGCATGGTGCATTGCAGTAAAAGAAGCATTTAAAATATTTATTTTATCAATCGTTTCTGCATTTAAAAAAGCAACGCCAAAACTAATAGCCTGTGACTCTATAATTGGTCTCAAAGCATAACGATTTTTTTCAGAAAGCGTTTTAGAATCATTTAAAAGAGGATGATAAAAATCATTCGGTAAAATAACGGCTGCAGCACAGACAGGTCCTGCAATACAACCTCTGCCGGCCTCGTCACAACCTGCTTCTGTTTCATGCTTATTCAAATAGGATTTTAACATATTATACAGCATCAAAAGTAAAACACAAAAAAACAAAATCAATTAAGAATATTTTTTACTCTTAAATCCAAATTAATAATTTGAAATTTTGACAGAAAGAAATTATTTGAATATCATAAATTGCCTTTTGAAAAATGCAGTTTAAAACTCTTCTTCTGAATAAATTAAAAACTAATAACAAACAGATTAAATTTGCAAATATGGAATCGACAAGAGAACAAAAAAATAAACAAGTTGCAATATGGTTAATGATAGGAGTTGGAATGTTAATTGTTCAAATATTAATTGGAGGTGTAACAAGATTGACCGGCTCAGGTCTATCCATTACTGAATGGAAACCCATATTAGGTTTGATACCTCCTACAAATGAAACTCAATGGAATCAAGCTTTTCAAATGTATCAAGAAAAAACAGGACAGTTTAAATATTTGAATAGCGATTTTACAATGGCTCAATTTAAGTTTATATATTTTTGGGAATGGTTTCATAGAGCGTGGGCAAGATTTATCGGTGTGGTATTTCTGATTCCGTTTTTCTATTTTATTTATAAAAAAGCATTTTATAAAGAAATTAGTATAAAACTATTTGCTTTGTTTTTGTTGGGAGTAGGGCAGGGCTTAATTGGTTGGATTATGGTTAAAAGCGGGTTGAATGATGATAACCTTTACGTGAGCCATATTCGATTGGCAGTCCATTTTATTTCAGCATTAATATTAGTATCATTTACTTTTTGGTTTGCATTGACATTGATGATACCCAAAAATAAAATTTCGAATAATATAAGATTAAAAAATATACTGGTTTTTATTTTAATTATTTTAGCTGTTCAGTTTACCTATGGAGCTTTTATGGCAGGTTTAAAAGCAGCAACAGCAGCCACAACATGGCCTTCAATTAATGGAGAATATTTGCCTAGTACATTAGGAAATGGCGATTTTATTTATGATAAAATCAATATTCATTTTATTCATAGAACGATAGCTTATTTGTTACTTGTTTTAATAACGTACTTTACAATAGTTGCCCGAAAATATAAAGAATCTGAGTTGTTCAACCGATTCAAATATTACCCTTTGTTTTTGGTGATTGTTCAAATTATAATTGGAATTTTTACAATTTTAAAAGCGAATAATACCGTTCGTAATGGCTTTGGAACTTTTGAAACATTAGCGCAAATTCATCAAATTACCCCGATGTTTTTAATGCTCTCTATTTTGTTACTAATTTATTTTATCAAAGGGGAAAGAAATTAAAAATCGAATTTTATAATTAAGATTTGAATGTGTAGTTTGGATTTTAATACCAAAGGAACCAAGGTATAAGATAATTAATAATTATAAATCCAAGACCGTAATAAATCAGTATTTGCGTATGTTTTTTGACATCAGAATAGTCAATTTTTTTAGATTTTTTATAACCAATTGTAATTAAGATAGCAGCTAATATCATTCCAATAGGATGTTCTACAATGTAAAATCTGGAAATTTTAATTTTCATGGCTTCTGCATTAAAATTATTCAGACCCAAAGGAGATAAAAAATATAGTAAAAGTCCAAATGCTATTTGAGTATGCACTATTATCAAACCAATAAGAGCAGTTATTTTTGAAAATTTATTAAAAGACTTTTTGCTTAACAAGCGAATTAGAGCAACAATAAGAGTAAAAAGTAAAATAAATAAAACAAGCATTCCCCAAATATTGTGCGTTGATTTTAAGTGATAATACATGTTAGTAATTTTAATGGCGAAAGTAAATCGTAAAAGCATAAAAAAAGGTAATAGAAAACAAATATTTGTTTAACAATAAATCAATTGCCAAATGCGTTGGCTATGCTTTTAGTCTGTTACCAAATGTTGTCTTTAAGTCGTTAATTACTAAGTTAAATTTCCCGTCAAACTTTTTATTTACTGAAATGTAATTACCAATAAGATTTTCATAAATTGGATTACCAAAAATTGTTTTTACATCTATGGTTTTATTTAATGCAATGTTTGAAACAAATAAATCTTTGATTTTCTTCAATACAATTATTTGTTCGTCTGTGAAGTCGTAAGTGTGTATGTAGGAAAGATAATTTTTCTCAATGCGTTCTTTTGGTGTCGGGATTTTCTTTTTACCCAAGGCGTGAAGTAAAAAGTCCCAAGCTGAACCTTCGGGGAAATCGTACATTTTTTGTAAATGCCCTTCGTCCAAAAATGTATTTGGTTTGCTTAACCAGTCAAGCAGTTTAGCCATTTCTTCGTCTGTCGGCTGATAGTCGGCTTGTTCTGCTTTTGTTTTCAAGTCTGCCATTAGTGGCTCTTGGGTTTTCTTTAATTCTTCTTCAAAAATACGCTTGGCTTCTTCAATTGGAATATTGTCTTTTACAATGATTGAATCTCCGTGAATTTCTACTCGCTGAATCAAATGAGCAGGGTCGGGATTGTCAATTAAAAAGTAGTCGCCTTTTGGTTGTGGTGTTCCTGGCACTTTTGGTTTTTGGTCGCCTGGTTTTACAACTTTCTTATTTTCTTTCAGCGTTCCTTTTCCGTTATCCTCCATTCGTCTGCACAAGCCTACAAAATCCAAAATTGTGAAACTAAACTTCCCTGTTTTGGGGTCAAGGCGTGTCCCACGTCCAACCATTTGAATGTATTTGCCAACTGATTTTGTTAGACTTGCAAATGCAATGTAACGAACACAAGGAATGTCAACTCCTGTACTTAAAATATCCACTGAAGTAACTATGTATGGCTTTTGATAAGGTTTCTTAAACCAAGATTTCAGCGTTTCGTTCAGTTCATTGTTTTCAGAAATCACGTATTCACAGTAATGAGTGCCCCCTTCATAATCATTTTCAAAAACTTTATTGATGGCCTTGGTTAGTTCCATACAATGTGCCTGACTAACGCCAAACAGAATTACTTTCTCACCGTATTGAGTATTCTTTTTGAGTTCTTCGGCAATGCGTAAACAGTTTTCTTCTGAAATGTATTTGCGGTTGAGTTGCTCTAATTTCAGTTTCTTTTCTTTCCCGAGTGGAATGGTATATTTTCCTTGTGGGTCTAAAATGTGGTCAAATGAAATTCCGTTTTCTTCGGCTTCTTGAATGAGTGAAGAAAGTAATTCAATGGGTTTGTATGGTGCAAGAAAGCCTTCGCTGATTCCCCGTTCCATATCAAATTGATAATCTGGTTCGCCTGTTTCGCAACCAAATAATTTGTAGGTGTCAATGATTGCCAAATCTTCTTCGTCCACATCTGTTCCTTCTTTGGG